>NZ_JBQLZN010000001.1:0-4106 GCF_052168295.1 Parasphingopyxis sp.
TCACGTCATTGGTGGAAGCGGGTCCGCTTCCACCAATGACGATCGCGCTCTAGGTTCGGAAGGGTGCCCGTTCTCGGTCAGTCGCGAGCAACAGCGCCAGGCGAGATTTCGGCCGATCCTTGCACCCATTGTTCCAAATCAATGACGAACCCGAAATGCTCGGCGAGCAGGACGGTGGCAGGTACAGGAGCGACGGCAACAGCGACGCAGGCGAGGAACGCCGGATAGGTGAAGGTTCTGCTGTATCCGACCGCCATAGCGATGCCGCCGCCGCCACCGACGACGGTGTTGCCGGGTGTATTGATGAGCACGATGACTGCCAGCCAACGAATACGCATCGGTGGCCGGAGCCATCCCCGCGTGTGAAGCTTTGTCATCAGATCGGCCAAGGGATCCCGTGCCGGGGCGACAGCGCCTTGAGTGTGGGTCAGTCCGCATCGAGAGGCAACGCGCCCGAACAGAAAAGCAATCGAAAGGGCCACAACCGTGGCGATATAGACCGGTAACGCCATGACGGCGCCGAAGACCACCATAAGGGCGATGCCGATTTCGGCCCCTGGCACGAACGGAACGGCAAGCAACACCGCGTAGAGCCCGAGCATCATCGCGAGGCTCCAAGGCGTTTCGACGGCCATATCGGCGATGAGGACAAGACCCTTCACGTCGGCAGGAACCAAGGCGTGAACAGCAAGAGCCAGCGCCGCCAATGACGCAAGCCTGGCGATCAGACGGAGCCAGGACTTCTCAATGTGTGGAAACGATCCCAAGAGGCGAGCAGGCATTGCTAGTGTGCCGCCTTGTCTGTCTGCGCTGTGGCCATGGAGGCGCAATACTCAACGCCGCCGCTGGGGTCAGTCGCGTTCACTTCGATCGGGGCGAAGAAAGCACTACTCGCGTCGTTCTCGAAAGACCGGTCGAAACCACAAAGAGTGTCCAAACGACTCTTCCAATGGGTGAGGTCCAAGTAGCGTCCTTCGTTCGCTTTGAGCAATTCGCATTTCAGAAATCCAAGATGTTGCCGCGCGAATTCCTCTGCGACGTAATGGAATGCAGCCCGGAAGGCGTCCTCAGTACCGCCCGGGCTCGATCTGATCGTTGCAATTCTCGCGATTGTCATTGGAATCGATAGGATTCTTTTGGCCTGGTCTTTGTGACGTTTTGGTCTTCCGACCGCTTTTCGATCGAGAGATCAGTACAGGTTGGAAGCCAAGGCCTGCGATCTGCGCGGTGCGACCATGCGGCGTATCAGCAACTCCGCGATCGCGATATTGATCGCCCAGGCGATCACCATCAGGACATCCCGGGGAAAACCCAGCAACTCGGTGTTGGAGACGGCCATGGCGATCAGAAAGAGAGCGGTTTGCGTGGATGCGCCCTGGCCGATTGCGTAGGCGCGCAGCATTGCCGCGCGGTGCCCGATGAGGTTGCGGGACCGGATCTCGACTATTGCCCAGACAATGAAACCGAACATCGAAAGGCTGAGTACAATCCGCGCCCAGTAGAGCAAAGGTCCCTGGAGTGCGTGCGGGAACGCGTAAAAGTGGGTCATCCAGAGGCCGGTTAGCGCACTGACACAACCCGCCGCCGCCACGATCCGGCCCAGTTTTCGGTGCAGGCCGGGGCGCCTGAGACGCAGGCTGGGAACAAGTTGCGGGGCCCCGACGAGGCAGAACAGAAAGCTGGCTAGGACATGCAGGATGATCGGCAAAGGATCGGACACGGCCCGAGGGTTGACCGGAGCGATGGCCGGGCCACCCAGAAGCTCGGGGATCCGAAACAAACCGCCGATGGTCGGAATGAAGGAATAGACGAAGATGATCGCGAGGAACGCCCATTCGCGACGACTCAGGAACTGCATGTCACGTTTCTTCACTATTGGAATTTCGCGGTTTCAGGCGGTTGATTTGCGTGCGACGATGAACGGGCTCATGCTTTTCTTTCCGAAATGCGTGGTTCGTTCGACTTCGAAACCCGCCTCCGCGAATTGCCTGAGAAGGTCCGCCCGGCTCAGCGGCGTGACGCGCGGGGCCAGGCGCAAGGCCGTCAGCGTGAGCACAAGGAAGCGGATCGATGGGGAAGCTTCCCGCAGGCAGACCGTTTTCGACAGAAACAGTCCGCCCGGCTTCAACTGCGCATGGACCGCCGCCAGCACAGTCGGCACGTCGTCGACCAGGTGCAGAAGGCTGAAGGCACAGATCGCATCGAAGGGCGCCCCGCACACCTGTTCGCATGCGTCAGCCTGGAGAAACGTCACGTTTTCCGGAGTTTTCGGTCCAAGCTTGCCCTCTGCGATCTCGACCATGGCGCGCGAAGAGTCCGTGGCCGTGTAGCGTGCGACCCCGGGTGCCAGGCGAAGCGCCGTGGTGCCGGTGCCACATCCGATTTCCAGAACCCGATCCTGGGCCCGCAGAAGAGAGCCGACCGACAGGAGTTTCTGCTCGTAGGCACTCGGATCGTCGACAGGTTTTCTGGCATATCTCGGGGCAATGCGATCCCAAAAGGATTGCGCGGGCATTCAGAGTTCCTTTCTAGATCATGCTCGGATGGCGGGCCTGACAGGGCCGCGGTTGAGACCGAACATCGAGAACGTTGCGTCGAAGACATCGTCCTCGAAGGGAAGATGCTGACCGTCGACGCAGTGGGCGGAGAGGTTGGCGAGGCCAAACCTTGCCGGGCACTTCTCTATTCGATCGAGCGTTGTCACCGGCACGTCCTCCCGCGACGACTGCCCATGACCGGGTTAATGGCGAAGTGGCGCACTGCGCCGCTTCTGGGCATGGCGGTCATTGCTCAATCCCTCGTTATTTCACGCTGTATCTCCTGGCGCTTGCGATTGGTCGATTGCCTAAATCCGTCCACCTGCTATACGCGGATAGATGAACTGGCAGGCCATTTCCTTCGACTGGAACCAGGTGCGCGCTTTTCTCGCGACCGCCGAGGAGGGCTCATTCAGCGGTGCGGCGCGCGTCCTGAAGACGACCCAGCCGACGATTGGCCGGCAGATCGGTGCACTGGAGGACGCCCTGGGGGTGATCCTGGTCGAGCGGAGCGTCCGCGGCCTTACGCTGACAGAGACGGGGCGCGACCTGCTCCATCACGTGCGCGCCATGGGCGAGGCGGCGACGCTGATCTCCATGGTGGCGGACGGAAAATCGCAGGATGTCACGGGCGAGGTCACGGTGACAGGCACCGACCTGCTGTCCGCCGCGGTTCTGCCGGGCGTTCTCAAACCCCTCCGCCAGATCGCGCCGGCCATCCGGGTCCGCATCCTCGCCTCAAGCGACATACAGAACCTTTTGCAGCGCGAGGCGGATATCGCCATCCGGCATGTCCGGCCGGATCAGCCCGACCTCATCGCGCGCCATCTTGGGGACTTTCGCGCCAATCTCTATGCTGCAACCGCCTACCTCGACCGCGCGGGCCGTCCGCGCACGCCGCGCGATATCGCGGATCACGATTTCGTCGGAAATGCCGACCCCGAGCGCCTCATGACTCCGCTGCACAACCTGGGCGTCCCGGTCCGGGCGGAGAGCTTTGGCATGTCGAGCGCCAGCGGCGTCGTCGCGTGGGAACTGGTGAAGGCGGGTTTCGGCGTCTCCATGCAACCCGAAGCCTTGGGCGAGTCGGAACCCGGCATTGAGAAAGTGCTGCCCGGTTTCCCTTCGCTGGAGTTTCCCATCTGGCTGGTCACGCACCGTGAGCTACAGACAAGCCGCCGCATCCGGATCGTTTTCGACTTGTTGGCACGCGGATTGACCGATGCCGCCGGGCGGCGCAGCAGGCGTGCTTGACAGGGTGGAATGGCCCATCTCCGAGCGCAAAAGGCTACTGACGCCTGCCGCCCGCCGATGCCCAGTCACGATGAAGTCTGCAACAGATACAATCCTCATCATCCTCGACCCGATCGCCGGAGCCACATGGTCGAGCGATTCTTCAACAAGATCAAGCACTTCCGCAAGATCGCCACGCGCTTCGAGATAACAGAGCGGAACCACCTCTCCGCCGTGCTGCTGGCTTGCTCATGCCTCCGGCCGCGCCAGCGTGAGCCCGCATCCTAGAGCGCGATCGTCATTGGTGGAAGCGGACCCGCTTCCACCAATGACGTG
>NZ_JBQLZN010000002.1:0-64837 GCF_052168295.1 Parasphingopyxis sp.
CGGCGGTCAGATAACAGGCCCCGGCGACCAGCTCGGACTCGACCGTGTCGAGCGCGTCGATCAAATCGGTGATACCGGCTTTCAGCGCCGCTATGTCCGAAGGCCTTTTTTTGGCCAAGGCTTTCCGCACAGCGCCAACGGGTAACCACGCCCGTTCCGGCAAATCGGGCGCGCGATCTACGCCGTACGGGCCGATGGCGAGCATTTCGGCGGACAGGGTCTGGCCCTGCGCCATTTCCAGACGCTCGCCCAACAGATCGAGCGCCGGCCCGAAATCCTCGACGGCATGAAAGGCGAACTGCGCATATTGCACCGTTTCGCGGTCGAGCTCTGCGGACAGTATCTCCGCCAAATCGCCGGTGACCCGTGCGTCCACGCAGCGCAATTCCGCCTCTTCGGCCGCAAGTGCCTGCAAAGCATAGTGGCTTTCATCGTCGAGACAGAATGCCGTCACCGGGAGCGCCATCGCCCCCCATTCCGGCGCATCCTCCGCATCGCGAATGGCGGCCAGCGCGGTGCGGTCCGCAAACCAGTAACGGCGCGCGATATGGGTGACCGATCCGTTCATGCGGACTCTCCGAGCAAGGCCCGATGGTAGAGCGCGCCGTTTTGCGCGGCATCGAAATGTGTCTTCGCGGAGGCCAGTGCCTGTCGACGGCGCTCGGCAAAAGCTTCCGGATCATCGTGCCAGCGAATGATCCTGTCCGCGATATCCCGTGGATCGTAATCGACCAGTTCCACTCCGTCCGCCGTACCGAAATCGTCCGCAAACAGCGCGCGGGAGAGGATCGCCGGTAACCCAGACGCCATCGCTTCCATGACGACCTGCGGAAAACCTTCCGAACGCGCAGGCAGCAACAGCGCATGATGATCGCGATAGAGCCCGGGCAGCGCGGTATAGTCGTGAAAGCCGAGATAGCGGCGATTGCTCGCCTCGCGCTCGGCAAAATCGCCGGCGATGGTGAAGCGGACATCCGGCCGCTCATCCGCAAGCATATCGGCGGCCGCTTCGATCAGGTCGATGCCCTTTTCGGCGCTGCTGCGTCCGACGAACAGGATGCGATCGCACACGTCAGGTGCTTCGGATGGGGGATGAAAATGTCCGCGATCCACGCCGCGCCGGCAGATGCGGATCTTGCCCGGATCGCTGGCGAGCGAGGCCACGCGCGCCTGTTCCGTACCGCCCATCACGATGACCGTCCGGGCGACGTCGACCGCATACCGCTCCTGCGCCGCAAGGTTGGCGAGAAACGCCGTGCCGCGCATCGGCCGGCCCGCCCGTTCCTGTACGGCGATCTGCGTGGCGATATCGTTGCCTGCGATACGGTACACATAGTCGCAGGCTTCGCGATGGGCGGCCCGCGCCAGCGCGAAATTATGGCCGATCATCCGGCCGTTGAGCGTACTCACGATATCGGGGGCATGGACAGCCATCGCCGACGCATAGTCTTCGGCCAGCATGTCCGCGGCATGCGATCCCGCATCGTCCGCGGTATCGAGCGTCGCGAAGCCGACGCCGAAATTCTCGGCCAGCCTGCGCCGGTGCGGATCGTCCTCCGGCGGCAGATCGCGCATCAGCACCGTTATCTCCGCCTGGTCCTGGAGATCGCCGAGCAGGCTCGGATATTTGTAGCTGCCCCGTATCTCCCAATCGCGCGCATCATGCGCGACATAGGACGGTTCGAAAAAGGCGATGTGGGTCACGATGGCTCGACTGTGCGGAAAAGCGGCGGTGGAGACAAGCTAGAGCGCCAGGCGTTCGCGGTTGTCGACGAACCAGCGCCACGTTTCCTCCAGCCCGTCTCTAAGCCCGGTTTGCGGATCGTAGCGCAGCACGTCGCGCGCATGGCCGATATCGCACCAGGTATGGACGATCTCGCCGTCGCGAAACGGCTGATAGTCGACGGCGATGTCCCGCCCGCTGATCTCGCGCAGCATATCGATAATCGTGTTGAGCGGCGTGCCGATGCCCGTGCCGAGCTGGATCGGGCCGCTGGCATCGCTTTGCAGCGCCGCGACGATGCCATCCGACAGATCGCGCGCATGGACATAATCGCGCGTCTGCGTGCCGTCGCCATAGACGGTCAGCGTCTCGCCGCGCAGAATCTGCTTGATGAACAGCGCGATCACGCTGCCCTTGTGCCAGGATCGCGGGCCGTAAACGTTGGAAAAGCGCAGGGAGGCCGCCCGCATTCCGTAGCTCGCGGCATAGGCGGAGCAATAGCCTTCAACCGCCAGTTTCGAGGCGCCATAGGGCGAAAGCGGCGCCGCGACCATCGTCTCGTTGACCGGTGGTTCGGCCGCGCCGATGATCGCGCCGCCCGTCGATGCGTTGACGATCTTGTTTACACCCAGACGGCGCATCGCCTCGAGCACGACGAGGCTGCCGCCGACATTCACATCGAAATTGAACTTCGGTTCGGAAATTGATGGAATAACTCGAGTATCGGCCGCCAGATGCACCACCGCATCGACACCGGCCAGCGCGGTTTCGACCGTTTCTGCATCGCGGATATCGCCATGGCGGAATTCGATATCGCAATCGGCGATGGCCTCGCGCGATCCCAGCACTTCATTGTCCAGCACGACGATCTCATAGCCGCCCAGTTCTTCGAGCCGCGCGATCAGATTGCTGCCGACGAAACCCGCGCCGCCGGTAATCAATAGTTTCATTCCCAGTCCTTGCCCGTCTTTCGCGGGATCGAGTTGTCATTCCTCGGGCCGCGCCCTAATCGACGCGGGCCCATGCGTAAACGCCGGATCGGACCCTGATTGATGCAGCGCGACGACTTTACCGTAGCCGATTTTCCATCGCTCGACGCCTATCAGAGCGACGCGCCGGGGAAATTGCGCGTGTTGATCGCGACCGAGGAGATCGTCGGCCCGGTGCGCAATGGCGGGATTGCGTCGACCTACTACCACCTCGCCCGCGGGCTCGCCGCCGAGGGACATGACGTCACCGTCTGCTATCTGAAGGGCCGCGAAGTCGAGAACGAGACGGCCGATCACTGGGTCGATTTTTATGCGGGCTTCGGGATCACCTTCGTCCCCCTGCCCGATCTCGGCGAGCCGCTAGCCGGCGCCAGCGCCAAATGGCAATCGCGCTGGCTCGCCTTTTATCGCTGGTTGCGGGACAGCGAACGGTTCGACGTCGTGCACAGCTCGGAATGGCGCGGCGGTGCCTTTTACGCGCTGCAGGCCAAGCGGCTCGGCCTCGCCTTTCAGGATACGCTGTTCGTCACCAAGACCTCCTCGCCCTATATCTGGAACCGGCATTACCAGATGCAGCCGATCGACAATGTCGACCTGCTGATTGCGAGCTTCGCCGAGCAGAAATGCGTCGAATGGGCGGACATGGTCGTGGGCGGCAGCGCGCATCTCCTCAGCTTCATGGACCATATCGGCTATCGCCTGCCCGAGGGCCGCACCCATGTGCAGCCGAACATCGTCGATTTTTCCGAAGTGGTCGTCGAGGAACAGCGCCCCAACCGCGATTTCGGCGAGACGGTCCGGACACGCGAACTCGTCTTCTTCGGCAGGCTCGAGCCGCGCAAAGGTCTCGATCTGTTCGTGCTCGCGCTCGACATGCTCGTCGCGCAAGGGATCGAGATCGAGCGCGTGACCTTTCTCGGCAAGCCGGGGGAGCCGCTCGCCAACCAGCAAGGCCGCCAACCGCTCGATTTCATCCGCGACCATGCACAGCACTGGCCGTTTCCCGCCGATATCGTGACCGATCTCAATCAGCCCGAAGCGCTGAGCCTTATGTGCTCGCGCGACATGATCGCGGCCATGCCCTCGCTGATCGAGAATTCGACGATGGCGGTTTACGAGGCGCTCGTGCACAAAATCCCGTTCGTCGCGACCGCGGTCGGCGGCACACCGGAACTGATCGATCCCGCCGACCATGATGCGACGCTCGTGCCGCCCGACATCGAAGCGCTGGCGCTGCGTCTGCAGGGCGCGCTGGAAGACGGACAAGTCCTCGCCCGCCCGGCCTTCGACAACGACGCCAATCTTGAAACCTGGTACGGTTTTCACCGCTATGTGGCGGCCAACGGACCAACATCGCTGGCGCCCGCATCCTCTGATGCGCACACAGACGCCACAATCGCGCTCGTGATCCATGCGGCGAGTACCGATGCGCTCGATTGGGCGGTCGAACAGGCGATTGCCGTGCAGGATGTCGACGCCATCCGCGTCTATTCCGCCGTGAGTGCAGCGACGGCAAAGCAGCGACTGTCCGAAAGCGGCGCAAAGGGAATCGAGATTGTCGAAGCGATCGGCACGGCGGCCGGTGCCTGTTTCAACCACGCGCTCGAAACGGCGGATCAGGATATCTTCGTCTTTCAGGCGGCGGACAAAACGGCCTACCGCAATGGTTTCGCCGCCGCGTTGCGCGATGCCTGTACGACGGAGCCCGGCGCTCTGGTCACGGGCCTGTTCGCATTCGCCGCAGATGCCGAACGCGGCGAGCCGGATACGATTTTCGCGCCGCTCGGTGCCGATCCGGCGAGCCAAGCGCTGACCGGGGCGGCCTATGGCGTCGAACTGGTGGCCGGACTGCGGTCGACATTTCGTGACCTTGGCGATTTCGAAGCCTATCGCGTGCCCAAGGGCGTCACCCATGAATATGTGACACGCGCCGCGCAGCAGGGTCGCGACATGTTCGTGCTGCCGGAAATCCTGTTCGACCATCGCGGCGACTATGCCGAGATCACCGAACAGGCCGGCCATGGCGCCTATCTCGCGCAGAAGGCGCTGCTCGATGCGGGCAGTCTGCCGACGAAGAAGCTCCTCCTGCACAAGCCGGAAGCCGCCCGCACGCCGGGCAATGCCGGGCGGATCATCCTGGGCCAGGCGCATCGCGAAGAGGGCGAAACGGCCTGGCTCACCAATGTCGAAAAAATGGGGCGGGTGACGAACCCGCCACCCAATCGCCATCATGTGCTGCTCGGCTTCGACCGGGAAAGCGCGCGGCTCGATTTCGCCATATTGCACGAGGGCACGCTGACCGTCCGCGCCAATGGGCTGCCTATCCGGGAGGACGCCGAGTTCGGCCGTCTTGGGGAGTTTACGCGTGACAGTATCGCGCTTCTGCCGCTGCTCGAGGAGAGCGACCGGCTGCGGCTGCGCATCGAATTCAGCCGGAACGGGCGCGAGCGTTTCTCCTCCATTCTCGCGCAGCGCATCGAAGACGGCATCTATTTCCTCAGCGCGCGCAGCCCGATCTACTGGGACGGCGATTTCGACGAGATGTTGGCGCTGATCGGCGGCAGTCGGAACGTACCGGAGGTGCCGCCGCTGCGCCGCATGCCCGAACCGCGCCCGTCGCTGATCGCACGGCTGCGGCAAGACCTTCGCAAGAGCTGAGACCCGCCTGATAGCTTGGCCTCACGCAGGTCGGCACGGCGGGATCGGCGCT
Source organism: Parasphingopyxis sp. (assembly GCF_052168295.1). Classification (GTDB taxonomy): domain Bacteria; phylum Pseudomonadota; class Alphaproteobacteria; order Sphingomonadales; family Sphingomonadaceae; genus Parasphingopyxis. The sequence continues at coordinate 5,423 of NZ_JBQLZN010000002.1, forward strand.
GGATTCACAGGGTCTTGCCGCTATAGATGTGATCGGTCGCATAATTTGCCCGGCTGAACGGCGCCAAGACCGGCAGCCAGCATCTGTGAGTGCGGAGGGGTATATGCCGTATCGGACGCGTGTTGGCGGTTACCGGGGCAATGGCGGCCACCCAGGCGCCCGCTCAGCAGCTCAGACCGAGTCTGGAGGACAGTTTCCGGCTGGGCACGGGCACCGGACTGCTCTGCCGCGTCCAATCCCGCTGCACCGATCCGGCGCTCGAAAAGATGTTCGATCGCGCCTGCGCAGTGGACGGCACGCGGCGGCGATGACGGCAGCCGATGGCTGAGACCGACACGCCCAATGGTGTTCCGGACCGGGACTCGCTGATCGCGCGCTGGCGGCGCGCCCGGCGCGAGATCGGGCCGACGCGCTTTGTCGCAACCATCGTCCTGCTGGTGCTCGCGCTGTTCGTCGCCCGTTACAGTTGGACGATGCCCTTTACCGACGAGATCGAGCGCGTCCTGTTCGACGTCCGGGCGAGCTACGCCATGGAGCAGGTCGAGGAAGACGATCGCATCGTCATCATCGTCTATGACGAGGACACCCTGCTCGACACCGGAGTCCGATCCCCGCTCGACCGCGAAATCCTCGCCCAGGCGCTCGCCAATATCGATACGCTTCAACCGGACGGGATCGCGATCGACATCCTGTTCGACCAGGCGACACCGAACGATGCGCTGCTCATCGACGCGCTGCGCAGCATGACGACGCGCACCTATGTGCCGCGCGTATCGCCCGAACACAGCCCGCAGCTCGGGCTTCAGCCGCGCCAGATGGATTTCCTCGCCGATTTCCTGCGGCAGACGGACACGGACGCCGTCGACGAAACGAGCGTCGTGCTGACCGCCGACGAAGACAATGTCGCACGCCGCTGGCCGGCCCAGCCCGACGACCTGCCGCCGCTCATGTCGAACTCGCTCGCGCCCGGGAACGAAGCCTATCGCGAGTATCGCGGCAGCATCGCCTATCGCACGCCGCTCTACGAAGACGGGGCAGTATTTCTCAAACTGCCGATCGGCTTTTTCGCCGACCCCGAGATGGCGCCGGCCTTCGCCGAATTCGTGACCGGGCGCCATGTGCTGATCGGCACCGATCTCAACGATCGCGACCGGTTCGAAACCCCTATCTCCCGCCTCACCGACGGCGCGACGATCCCGGGCGTCGAAGTCCATGCGCATATGCTCGCCCAGATACTCGACGGCGTGATGTTCGCGCAGATTCCGCCCTGGATATTGTGGCTGACGGCTTTGGTCGTCGTCCTGTGTGCGGCCCTGACGAGCCTGTCGGAGTTCCGGCTGTGGAAGCTCGCGCTGCTGATCCTCGTCCAGGCGGCGCTGATCCTCGTGATCCCCTTCACGCTGCATCGCACCGGCTATGATACCCAGAACCTGCCGGTGTTCGGCTGGATCGCCGGCTGGATCATCGCCTTTATGACAGTCGGCGCGGCGGCGCGTTCGGTGGGAGCGGAAAAGCGCCAATATGTGCAGGGCGCGCTCAACAAATACCTGCCCGCCGATGTCGCGACGCAGATCATGGACGATCCCGAGCGGCTGACGCTGCGCGGCGAAAAACGGGCGATCTATGCCGTTTTCACCGATCTCGAAGGCTTCACCAAGCTCAGTCACGCCATCGAACCGGAAATGGTGGCACGACTGCTCAACCATTATCTCGACAAGATGAGCGAGATCGTTCTCGATTATGGCGGGACGATCGACAAATTCGTCGGCGATGCCGTCGTCGCCTTCTGGGGCGCGCCGATCGCCCGTCCCGACGATGCCGACCGCGCCGCGCAATGCGCCATCGCGATGTGGCGATTCGGCGAGGAATTCCGCCAGAATGCACCCGAAGGCGTGCCGCCGATCGGCCGGACGCGGGTCGGACTGCATTATGGCGAGGCGATCGTGGGCAATTTCGGCGGCGAGGAGCGAATCCAGTACACGGCTCTCGGCGACGCCATGAATACCGCCGCGCGGCTCGAAAGCGCCAATAAACAGACGGATACGGCGATGCTCGCGAGTTACGAGGCGGTCGAAACGGTAACCAAGGCGGAATTCCGCTGTCTGGGGCGTGTAACGCTGTCCGGCCGGGCGACTCCGGTCAAAATCTACGAACCTGTGCTCGACATCACGGCAGGTTCAGCCGCGATGGTGGATAGTCTGTACCGGCAATTCGAAGAGGGAGATGAACAGGCCCGCGAAAAAATAGCCGAGTTGGCGGCGCAGAACCCCGACGACGCGGCACTCAGAAACTTCGCGGAACGCCTGATCACGACCGAACCAGGAGGGACTTATGTTCTACAAGGCAAGTAAATCGGCGCTCTATGCGGTGGCGGGCATCACGCTCGCATCGATGAGCGGCACGGCAATGGCCGACGTGCTGGTAACGCAATCCAGCGGCGCGATCGGGCGCGAACTGCCGCGCGGCACGCGGCTGCCCGACGACCGGATCATCACGCTGCGCGACGGCGACAGGGTTACCGTGCTGACCAGCAACGGCACACGCCGTTTCTCCAGCCCCGGCCGGTATCGCGTGAGCGGCCCGCGGCAGGTAGCGTCCGGCGGTATCGCACGAACCGGCCGCAACGGCATCTCCCGGGCGGGTATCAGCCGCGGCGTGCCGGGACTTGCCCCAATCCAGGCGGCGAACCGCACGCACTGGCAGATCGACATCGATCAGTCGGGCACATTCTGCATCGCCGAAGATCGGCCGGTCTCGTTGTGGCGGTCCAACGCATCGCAGGCGGCCGCGGTCATCGTCACGCGCGCCAGCACCGGTGCGAGCATGACGGTCACGCTGCCGGCAGGCGATTTCTCGCAGGCCTGGCCGGACGGCATGGCGATGGAAAGTGGAATCTATACGATACAGGTCACCGGCGATCCGGTTGAACGGCAGGTCGAATTCGTGACCGTCGAAGGCGATGTCAGCGATCCTATCGTCCTGGGCAGTGCGCTTATGGAGCATGAGTGCAACGTCCAGCTCGAAGCGATGACTGCCAATTACGAAACCGTCGAACCGGGCGAAGACGGAGGCTGATACGAACCTGGCGGACAAGCGCCGCAAGGGCAGGTCACCGCGCTAATGCAGCCGCGGGGAAACTGCATGGCGGCCAACGCGGATCTGTGGATTCAAAATCCGCTGGAGAGCGGCTCGGACGACTGAGCCGGCAATCGCGCCTCAGGGCCGCGAGACGATTGACCTTGCCCCGCGGGACCGGCATCGCTTGCGCCCATGACCGATACCCCGTTGATCCTTTTCAACAGCCTCACCCGCGCGCGCGAGCAATTCCGGCCTATCAATGACGGCGAGGCGCGCGTCTATACCTGCGGCCCGACCGTCTACAATTACCAGCATATCGGCAATATGCGCGCTTATGTGTTCGCCGATACGCTGGGCCGGGTGCTGAGCTGGAAGGGGTACAAACTCACCCATGTCATCAACATCACCGATGTCGGCCATCTGACGTCCGACGCAGACGCTGGCGACGACAAGATGGAAAAGGCGGCGAGCGAGAGCGGCAGATCGGCCTGGGACATCGCGAAATATTACACCGACGCCTATTGGCGCGATATCGAACGGCTCAATATCCGCCAGCCCGCCAAATGGTCGATCGCGACCGAGCATGTCGAGCAGATGATCGACTTCGCGAAAAGCATCGCGGACAAGCATTGCTACGAGCTCGACAGCGGCCTTTATTTCGACACTTCGACCGTGCCCGATTATGGCAGGCTCGCCCGCGCCGCGACCGATGAGGGCGAAAGCCGGATCGATCCGGTCGAGGACAAGCGGCATCAGACGGACTTCGCGATCTGGCGGAAGACGCCCGAAGGCGAGACGCGTCAGATGGAATGGGATTCGCCCTGGGGCCGCGGCGCGCCGGGCTGGCATCTCGAATGCTCGGTGATGAGCAAAATGTATCTGGGCGAAACCTTCGATATCCATACCGGCGGCATCGACCATCGCGAGATCCACCATCCGAACGAGATCGCGCAGAACCAGGCACATAGCTGCTCTGCCGATACCGGCGCGAACATCTGGATGCACAATAATTTCCTCGTCGATCGCGGCGGGAAGATGAGCAAGTCGGCGGGCGAGTTCCTGACGCTTCAGGTGCTCGTGGACAAGGGCGTCCACCCGCTCGCCTATCGCCTGATGTGCCTGCAGGCGCATTATCGCAGCGAGCTGGAGTTTACGTTCGAGAATTTGATTGCGGCGCTGACGCGGCTGAAGCGGATGGTGATGACCGTCGTGCAGTTGCGCGAAGAAACGGAACCGGCCGAGCGCTGCACACATCCACGGTTGCGCGAGATGCTCGACGCGTTCGGAGCGGCCGTTTCCGACGATCTGAACACGCCCAAGGCGCTCACGCATCTCGACGATATCCTCGCGCTCAAGAAAATCGACCGCGCCGAGAAGCTCGCCGCGATTGCGGAGGCCGACGCCGTTCTTGGCCTGAACCTGCTGACACTCGAGCGCGCCGATCTGCGCATGCGTCCGGTCGACGCCGATATCGAAGAAGATGAGGTGGAGCACCAACTCGACCTGCGTGCCGAAGCCAAGATGAACAAGAATTTCCCGGCCGCCGACGCCATCCGCAATATGCTCGCCGACAAGGGCGTCGAGATCATGGATGGCGATCCGCTGCGCTGGGAGTGGAGGATAGACGCATGACCAAAGCCGCCATCGCCTCGCTGATCCGGCCGCTGGTCGAACCGCATATCGACGGGCTGGACGTCACCTGGTTCGAAAGCGGCGACCAGGCGATGGAGATTGCCGACAGCGTCGAGATCGGCTGGTTCGACATGTACGACAAGCCGAAAATGGCGGAGATCATCACCGCGGCGACCAACCTCAAATGGTTGAATTCGATTTATGCCGGAATCGATCACTTTCCCGTCGATGCGCTGCGCGAGCGCGGGACGATCGTCACCAACGGCACGGGCATCAACGCGATCCCGATCGCCGAGTTCGTCGTGATGGGCATGCTGGCTGCGGCGAAGCGCGTCGATAAGCTGCTGGAATCGCAAGCGCAGGGCGAATGGCTGAACGGCCCGCCCGGCAATGCCGAGCTGTTCGAGAGCAAGATCCTCATCATCGGCTATGGCGCGATCGGCCAACAGGTCGCGAAAACGCTGTCGGGCTTCAATGCGGATATCACGGCCGTGCGCCGCACGCCGGTGGAGGATGACAGCATCATCGGCCCGGACGAGTGGCGCGCCCGGCTCGGCGAGTTCGACTGGGTGATCGTTGCGGCCCCCGCCACCGACGAGACGCAGCATATGATCGGCGCCGACGAACTCGCAGCGATGAAGAACACGGCCTGGCTCGTAAACGTCGCGCGCGGTTCGCTCGTCGATCAGGCCGCGCTAATTGCGGCACTGGAAGCGAAATCCATCGGCGGCGCCTTTCTCGACACGGTGACGCCCGAACCGCTGCCATCCGATGACCCGCTCTGGAAAGCGCCCAATATCTTCATCACCTCGCATATGTCCGGCAATGCGACCACGCGGATGTTCGAGCGCGCGGCGCAGCGCTTCGTCGAAAATCTCAAACGCTATCGCGCTGGCGAGGACATGATTTCGGTCGTCAATCTCGATCTCGGCTATTGAAGACATGTGCTCCTGCGCAGGCAGGAGCCTAGGGCGGCAGAGACAAACGCTCGTTGCTCTGGGCTCCTGCCTGCGCAGGAGCACTGCAGTAGTGACGCGCGCCGCTACCGCGTGTAACCTCTTGCCGGGTCTGCCGGAATAAGTTGCTGACAGGGGAAGCACGATGACCAAGGCGTCCGATCTTTTCGTCCAGTGCCTGGAAGAGGAAGGCGTAGACTATGTGTTCGGCGTGCCCGGCGAGGAAAATCTCGATTTTCTCGAAAGCCTGTCCAAGTCGAGCATTAAACTGATCCTCACGCGCCACGAACAGGGCGCGGGCTTCATGGCCGCCACCTATGGCCGGCACACGGGCAAGGTCGGCGTGTGCCTGGCTACGCTCGGCCCGGGCGCGACCAATCTCGTGACCTCGGCCGCCTATGCCAATCTCGGCGGCATGCCGATCCTGATGATCACCGGGCAGAAGCCGATCAAATCGTCCAAACAGGGCCGGTTCCAGATCCTCGATGTCGTCGACATGATGGGACCGATCACCAAATTCACGCACCAGCTGGCCTCAGGCGACAATATCCCGTCGCGCGTCCGCGAAGCCTTCCGCATCGCGACGACCGAAAAACCAGGCGCGACGCATCTGGAGTTTCCGGAGGACATTGCCGAGGAGCAGAGCGACAAGACGCCGATCCCGGCGAGCCTGCACCGCCGGCCGATTGCGGAGGAAAAGGCGATCCGCGCGGCCAGGCAGAAGCTTGAAGCGGCGAAATCGCCGATCCTCGTCATCGGCGGCGGCGCCAACCGCACGATGACCTGCCGGATGCTCACGCAATTCGTCGAAAAGACCGGCATCCCATTCGTCACGACCCAGCTCGGCAAGGGCGTGATCGACGAGACGAGCGACAAATATCTCGGCACGGCCGCGCTATCGGCCGGCGATTTCGTCCATCGCGCGATCGAATCCGCCGACCTGATCGTCAATATCGGCCATGACGTGATCGAAAAGCCGCCCTTCTTCATGCAGCGTGGCGGGGCCGAAGTCATCCATGTGAGCTGTATCCCGGCCGAGGTCGATCCCGTCTATTTCCCGCAAATCGAGGTGATCGGCGACATCGCCAACGCGATCTGGCAGATCAAGGAAGACATTATCCCGCAGGGGCATTGGACCTTCGACAAGATGATGAAGGCGCGCGCCGCCGAGGAAGAGCATACGGACAGCCTCGACGACGATATGCGTTTCCCCATCTATCCGCCGTTCCTCGTCAAGGCGGTGCGCGAAGCCATGCCGGCGGACGGGATCATCGCGCTCGACAATGGCGTCTACAAGATCTGGTTCGCGCGCAACTACAAGGCGCGCCAGCCCAATACGGTGCTGCTCGACAATGCGCTCGCCTCGATGGGCGCGGGCCTGCCCTCGGCCATGGGCTCCGCGATGGTCTATCCCGACCGCAAGATTCTCGCGATCTGCGGCGATGGCGGCTTCATGATGAACAGCCAGGAGATGGAGACCGCCGTGCGGCTCGGCCTCAATCTCACCGTGCTGATCCTGCGCGACGACGCGTATGGCATGATCCGCTGGAAACAGGCCAATATGGGTTTCGAAGACTACGGCCTCACCTTCGGCAATCCCGACTTCGTCCAATATGCCGAAAGCTATGGCGCGCACGGCCATCGCGTGGAAAGCGCGGCGCATCTCAAGGAGCTGCTCGACACCTGTCTCGGCAGCGAGGGCGTCCATCTGATCGACTGCCCGGTCGATTATTCGGACAATGACCGGATTCTCAATCACGAGATCAAGGAATTAAGCGAAAAATTAACGCTGTAAGTCGCGCAATCACGGTACGGAACGCTTGCCAGCAGCGGCCCGAAAGAACATAAGTCGGGGCGAGACGGGGGTCGCTTTATTTCGAACGGATGCGGGTGCGTCCGTCTTGATCGAAACCACGCCAGAGGAGGGATATGGCGGGGAGAGCGAATTGGGCGATCGGGCTAGCCGGGCTTGCGGCAGCGGCCGGCATTATGCTCGGCGTCGGCCAGTCCGAAGATGCGACCGCCGCGGCGGCGCAATCCACCTCGAACACCCATGTCGGCGTCGCGACCTGCGGCGGCACCACCTGTCACGGCCGGCAGGAAGCCGATGGCGCCGTGGTCCGGCAGGACGAGATTTTGCGCTGGCAGGAACCGTCCAGCGCAACCGGCGCACACAGTCGCGCCTATGCGGTCCTCACCAATCCACGCTCGCAGCGGATCGCTAACGAACTCGGCATCGGCAATCCGGCAAGCGCGGCGATGTGCCTCGGCTGCCATAGCGATTATGTGCCGCCGGCTCGGCGCGGTCCGCGGTTCCAGCTTTCCGACGGCGTGAGCTGCGAAAGCTGCCATGGCGGCGCGGGCGGCGGCGAAACCGGATGGCTCGCCAGCCATTATGCGGTCGGCAACACCCATGCGGCGAATGTCCGCCGCGGGCTTTACCCGCTGGAAAATCCCCGTGCACGCGCCTCGCTCTGCCTGAACTGCCATTTCGGTAGCACCGGCGAAGGCCAGTTCGTCAATCACAGGATCATGGCGGCCGGCCATCCGCGGCTCGTCTTCGAGCTCGATCTCTTCTCGACGCTCCAGCAGCATCATGACGAGGATGGCGACTATGCGCGGCGCAAGGGCCGGACCAACCATGTCCGCATGTGGGCGGTGGGCCAGGCGACCGCGCTCGAACGCTCGCTGACGCTCTTCCAGAATCAGCGCCTCGGCACCGAGGGCATGTTCCCGGAATTCTATTTCTTCGACTGCCATACCTGCCATCGGCGCATCTACGACGATCCGAACGCGCGCCCGACCGGGATCGCGAACCCGTCGCGCCCGATCCCCAACGGTTTCCCGAGCTATCAGGACGAGAATATGATCATGCTGGCGGCGGCTGCACGGGCGGTCGCACCCAATCTCGCCGAGCGGTTCGATCGGGACAGCCGCGCGTTCCACGGCGCGATGGCCGAGGGCCGCAGCGCGGCGACGGCGGCGGCGGCGCGCCTCCGCGAGAGCGCGCGCCAGCTCGGCAACGCCTTCGCCTCGGCCAGCTTCGACCGCCAGCAGACGTTCGCCATCATCAACAGCGTCTCCTCCGACGCGATCCGGCCGCGTTTCACCGATTATGAAGGCAGCGTGCAGGCGGTCATGGCGACCGATACGCTGCTCAACGCGATGGTCAGCCAGGGCATGGTGTCCGAAGCCTCGGTCACCGGCATCCGCGCCGATATCAACGCGGCCTATGCCGCGGTGCGCGAACCCAATGCCTATCGCCCGCTCGAATTCCGCCAGGCGCTCGGCCGCGCATCGGCGGCGATCGGACGGTTGCGGTGATACGGAGCACACGATTGACGGCGGCGCTGACCGCCAGCGCGCTCGTCCTCGCCTCGTGCGGCGGAGGTGGTGGCGGCGGCACGCCCGGCAATACGCAAGGCAATCCCGCACCGCCGCCTCCGCCTCCACCGCCGCCGGCCGTCACCCAATATCCGGTGCCGGCGCAGGAATCCCTCTCGGCCGCCGATGTGCGCCAGGTGATCGCGCAGGCCGCCGGCGAGGCCACAGCGCGCGGCCTGCCGGTCGCCATCGCTGTGGTCGACCGGGTCGGCAATGTCCTCGCCGTCTATGCGATGGACGGCGCGGATCTCTCGCTCAGCGTCCCTTCGCCCGCTGGCCCCGATTTCGACCTGCAGGGCACGGTATTGCCCGCGCCCGCCGCAGCCGCCGGCGCAATCGCCAAGGCGATCACCGGCGCCTATCTCTCCTCGGCCGGCAATGCCTTTTCCACGCGCACGGCGAGCGAAATCGTGCAGGAACATTTCCCGCCCGCCCCGGGCGTGACCACCGGCCTCGAAAGCGGTCCGCTCTATGGCGTGCAGTTCAGCTCGCTCCCCTGCTCCGACCTCGTCCGGCGTTTCACCGGTGCGATGGGCCCGGGCGCGCTGATCGGGCCGAAGCGCTCGCCGCTGGGCCTGTCCGCCGATCCGGGCGGCTTTCCGCTCTATCGCGATGGCGTGGTGATCGGCGGGGTCGGCGTGATGGGCGACGGGGTTTACGGTTTCGATCCCGACCGGCGCGACAATGACAATAGCGACGAGGAAGCGATTGCCCTCGCCGCCACAAACGGCTTCGAGCCCCGGCGCGGAATCCAGGCCGACCGCATTCCGGTCGACGGCACGACGCTTAAATATTCGGACGCGGACAGAGGCGACTTTGCGAGCAATCCCGATGCGCCACCGGCTTTCGCGACCATCGACGGCTCGCTGGTCAGCGTCGCCGGTTATTACGACGCGGCGGGCGGCGTGTTGGCCGGTACGGCCTATGGCTCGGAAGCGTCCGGCATTCGCGCCTCGACCGCCGCCGAATTCTCGATCCGCGATGCCTTCGTCCTCACCGACGGTTCGGGCGCCAACCGCTTTCCGATCCGCGCGGCGACGGACGGGGCGGATGTGACGTCGCCGCTCACTGCTGCCGAAGTCACGGCAATCCTCGAAGAGGCTTTTATCGTGATGCGCCGGGCGCGCGCGCAGATCCGGCGGCCCCTCGACAGCCGGGCGGAAGTCACCATCTCGGTCGTCGATACACATGGCGAGATTCTCGGCATCGTCCGCTCGCCCGACGCGCCGATCTTCGGCACCGATGTGTCGCTGCAGAAGGCCCGCACCGCGACCTTCTTCTCCGGCGCGAACGCGGCGACCTTGCTGCTCGGCAACCCAAGCGCCGATGTGCGCTCCTTCGTGCAGGCGACCCGCGATTTTCTCGGCGATCCCAATGCGCTGACCGGCGCCTTCGCCTTTTCCGATCGCGCGGGCGGCAACCTGTCCCGTCCCTTTTTTCCCGACGGCGAAGTCGGCCGGCCGAACGGGCCGCTGTCCCGCTCCATCGACAGCTTCAACCCCTTCTCGACCGGCCTGCAATCGGCGCTGATCCTCGACAATATCCTGACCCATGTCGGTTTCATTTTCGGGATGAACGCGGACACGCCGCCGCGCTGCACGGCGACGCCCGATGTCGCGCCCGGCCAGAACCCGCTCGAAAACGGCATCCAGATCTTTCCCGGATCGGTGCCCGTCTATCGCGGCAACAGGCTGGTCGGTGGGATCGGCATTTCGGGCGACGGCATCGATCAGGACGACATGATCGCGTTTCTAGGCACGCATAACGCCTCGGTGCGCGTCGGCGGGATCAGCAATGCCGCGCCCGATATCCGCGCCGACCGGATCGTCGTGCGGGTCGGCGGGAACGATGTCCGGCTGCGTTACGTCAACTGCCCGTTCGCGCCGTTCCTCGATACGGACGAGCAGAATGTCTGTCAGGGGTTGTGAGTGATGAGCGGCGGGGTATCGCTTATCGCAATAGCGCTAGTGAGCGGGCCAGCATCGTGTCTCGGAGCCAATGGCGGAGATTCTCCCCTCCCCTTGATGGGGAGGGGCTGGGGGTGGGGTGAGCTCGCAACTAGCGCATCGGTTGCAACCGTATTTGCAGACGGAGAAATCACCCCCACCCAAACCCTCCCCCATCAAGAGGGAGGGCTTCTTGAACTCGCATCGGCCGATCCGCCGCGCAGCCAGATGCCACGCCGCGTGCCCGGCGAGCCGGAGCCGGGCCTCAACGAGGTTCAGATCGAAGACGACATGGAGCCCGGCGATGCGGATGAAACACTGATCGAAGACCGCCGCCGGCCCGGCGTGCCGCAAAGCAACCTGCCCGATCCTGTGACGCAGGAAAATGTCGGCGCGGTGCGCGCCCCGCCACCTCAAGCCTTTCCCGGCGACCAATTTCCGGTGCCCGATCGCTGGCGGATCGTCGAGAGCATCGGCGTCAACGAGAACCTGCTCGACCCCTACAACCAGAACACGCTGAAAGGCGACCGGCCGATCCCGCTGGGCGATTTGCCGGACTGGCTGCCGATCAACGGCGACGACTGGTTCTTCGTCGTCAACGCGATCTCGGACACGGTAATCGAACCGCGCAGCTTTCCGACGCCGGTCGGCGTGCAGACGACGACGGAACGCGACAGCCTCGATGTGTTCGGCCGCGCCGACAGCCTCGTCCTTGCGCAAACCTTCATTACCGGCGTCGCGTTGATCAAGGGATCGACCGCCTATCGCCCGCCGGATGTCGAATATCGCGTCACGCTCGCGACCCAGTTCAACTATGTCGATGTAAACGAGCGGCGCATCCTATTCGTCGAGCCGAGCCGGCCGAGCCATCGTTTCGACTGGTTCACCGGCGTCCAGGAACTGTTTTTCGACTATCACTTCCGCAACACGTCGCGGCGCTACGATTTCGATTCCATCCGCATCGGCGTCCAGCCCTTCAATGCCGATTTCCGGGGCTTTCTCTTCCAGGACAACCAGCTCGGCGTGCGATTGTTCGGCACGCGCGACAATAACCGGCTCCAATATAATCTCGCCGCCTTTATGCGGCTTGAAAAGGACACCAACTCCGGCCTCAACGACCTTTTCGCGACGCCGCGCAGCGATTTCGTGTTTCACGCCAATCTCTACCGGCAGGACCTGCCGGTGCCCGGCCTCACCAGCCAGTTCAGCCTGACCTACAATATGAACCGCGAGCGCACCGATATCGAGATCGACGATAACGGTTTTCCGGTACGCCCGGCGCTGCTCGGATCGTTGAACGGGCGCAATTACGACGTCCTCTATCTGGGCTACAACGCCGACGGGCGGATCGGACGGTTCAACCTGACGGCCAGCGCCTATCTCGCGCTTGGCGAAGACCGGAACAGCTTCTTCACCGACGAACCGGCCGATATCTTCGCCTATTTCGGCGCCGCGGAGCTCAGCTACGATGTCGACTGGATGCGCTTCCGCCTGTCCGGCCTTTATGCGAGCGGCGACGGCGATCCGTACGACAATACCGAGCGCGGCTTCGATGCGATCTTCGAAAACCCGATCTTCGCGGGCGCGGACACCAGCTACTGGATCCGCCAGGTGATCCCGTTCGCGGGCGGCGGGCGCGCCATCGGCGTCAACGGCCGCAACGGCATCCTCAACTCGCTGCGCAGCTCCAAGGAGCAGGGCCAGTCCAACTTCAACAATCCGGGCACGATCCTCGCCGGCGTCGGCGCCGACTTCGACATCACGCCGGAAATTCGCCTCTCCGCCAACGCCAACCATCTCTGGTTCGAGGATACGGACAGCCTGCAGGCCCTGCGCAACGAAGGCAGCATCCCGAGTTCGATCGGCTATGACCTGTCGGCGGCGGCGATCTGGCGGCCCTCGGCGATCCAGAATGTCGTCTTCCGCCTGTCGGGCGCGGTGTTCGAGGCGAGCGACGGTTTTGCAGACCTGTTCGCCAACGATAGGCGATCGAACACCTATTATTCCGTCCTCTTCAACGCGATACTGACCTACTGATGGGCGGGCGACGCACATATCCGAAATCCTCCCCCTTAGGGGGAGGTGGCGCGCGAAGCGCGACGGAGGGGTATAGCCGATTCCCAATTTCGATCCGCTGGCCGGAATACCCCTCCACCGCCTGCGGCGGTCCCCCTCCCCTTGCAGGGGAGGATTTATGCTGACGACTCCTCGAATCCTTGCGCTAGTCGCTCTGATAGCCATCGTTTTCGCCATCGCATCCAGCCCCGGCGGCGCGGCGGGCGGAGAGACGGCGGTAGAGCGCGACTATGCCGCCGCCGGCGTCCTCGCCGATCCCGCACCGCGCAACCAAAGCCAGGAAGAGGCGGACGCCAAGAGCGCAGGCTGCATCACCTGCCACACGGCAACCGACGAGCTGACCATGCACGCCACGCCCGCCGTCACGCTGGGCTGCACGGACTGCCATGGCGGCAATCCCGATGTCGCGCTGACGGATCCCGATCTCCATTACGAGCATCCCGACTATCTGTCGGTGCAATATCGCGCCCATGTCCTGCCGCTCTATCCGGAAAGCTGGCACTGGCCGGCAAGTGCGAATAATCACCGCTCCTACACGCTGCTCAACCGGGAAAGCCCCGAATATATCCGCTTCGTCAATCCGTCCGACTATCGCGTCGTGCGCGAGGCCTGCGGCGCTTGCCATATCGAGGTGATCGAAGCCGCGGAGCGATCGCTGATGGCGACGGGCGCGATGCTCTGGGGTGGCGCGTCCTACAATAACGGCATCCTGCCGTATAAGGTCTATATCCTCGGCGAGGCTTACACGCGCGATGGCGAGCCGGCGCAGATCGTTTCGCCCGGCGATCCGCACGGCACGGTAACGCCCGAACAGGCCGCGCGCGGCGCGCTGCCCAATCTCGTGCCGCTGCCGACCTGGCATGTCGTGCCGCCCGGCGACATTTTCCGCGTGTTCGAGCGCGCAGGCCGCAATATCGCCTCGCAATTCCCCGAAATCGGCATCCCCAATATCGGCGGCAACATTCAGCGGCTCGAGGAGCCGGGCCGGCCCGACCTGCGCCAGTCGAACCGCGGACCCGGCACGGGCCTGCGCGTCTCGATCCCCGTGCTCAACATTCACAAGACGCGTCTCAACGATCCCTTCACCTGGTTCATGGGCACGAACGACCAGCCCGGCGATTACCGCCATTCGGGCTGCGCCTCCTGCCACGTCGTCTATGCGAACGACCGCGAGCCGCGCCACTCGCTGACCTGGGCGCAATATGGCCGGGACGGGCAGACGGCAACCGTCGACCCAACGATCAACCGGCTGCGCCAGGGCCAGCATCGCCCGGACCAGGCGCATGAAGAGGGCGAGGTTAACGACGACACACATGAAGTCGATGTGACCATGGCGCCCGGCCAGTGCGGCGCGGCTTTCGACATGATCGCCGAACAACTCCAGCAGCAGGGCATTCGCGGCTCGGGCGGGCAACGGGACGATGCGCATCACGAAGGTGGCGAATATGATGGCGTGGGCGGCGCGGACGGCGCCGAAGCGGATACCGGCCCGGTGCCCTTCGCCGAACGCGAGCGCGGGCATCCGGTGCGCCACGCCTTCACCCGCTCGATCCCGACCGCACAGTGCATGAACTGCCACATGCACCAGCCCAACATGTTCCTGAATTCCTATCTCGGTTACACGATGTGGGATTATGAGAGCGACGCGCCCCTGATGTGGCCGCGCGAGCAAGTCTACCGCACGGCCGAACAGATGTTCGCGATCCTCGACCGTAATCCCGAGATGGCGGCGATCCGGGGCTGCTGGGGCGATATCGATTTCCTGCGCAACGTGACCGACCTGATCAACCCGCAGGCGCGCGATACGCAGTTCGCCGATTATCACGGCCATGGCTGGAATTTCCGCGCGATCTTCCGCCGCGACCGCGACGGCAATTTCCTCGACGCGGACGGCAATATTCTCGATCCTGACGATCCCGAGCTCTTCCGGCGCGAGGGCGAAGGCCAGTTCGTCGATGTCGGCACAAATCCCGGGCGCTCGGTGCACATGATGGACATTCATGCCGAGGTCGGCATGCAGTGCGCGGATTGCCATTTCGCACAGGATTCGCATGGCAACGGCCTGATCTATGGCGAGGTCGCGAGCGCGGTCGAGATCGCCTGTGTCGATTGCCATGGCACGGCGGACGATTATCCGACGCTGCGGACGTCCGGC
This sequence comes from Parasphingopyxis sp., assembly GCF_052168295.1. GTDB lineage: Bacteria > Pseudomonadota > Alphaproteobacteria > Sphingomonadales > Sphingomonadaceae > Parasphingopyxis. The sequence continues at coordinate 20,650 of NZ_JBQLZN010000002.1, forward strand.
CCCGCCGCGCCGCCAACGGGCACGAACCTTACCCTTCTGCGCAACCCGGACGGGCAGCGCCGCTTCGAATGGATGCGCGACTATTCGGGCCGCCGGATTCTCGTCCAGCGTTCGATCATCGATCCAGATCTCGAATGGGAAGTGAGCCTTGTCCGCGACACGGTCGACCGCTCGCATCCCGATTTCAACGAGATGTCGGCCCGCTCGAAACTGATGGGCCGCAGCGGTGCGGAAAGCGGGGTGTTCGAATTCGGTCCTGGCATCGCCGAAGAGGATCGGGCGCATCGGGACGAGGAGATGGCCTGTTTCACCTGCCACCTCTCCTGGACGACATCGTGCGGCGGCTGCCACCTCCCGATCGAAGCCAATGCGTTGACCTTCAGCCATCACTATGACGGCCTGCAATCCCGCAATTACGCGACCTACAATCCGCAGGTAGCGCGCGACCAGATGTTCCAGCTCGGACGGCACCAGGACACGCGCGGCAATATCATCGCGCCGGTGCGCTCAAGCTCCGCGCTGGTGCTCAGCTCGACGAATATCAACCGCGAGCGCATTTATGTGCAGCAGCCGCCGATCGCCGCGTCCGGCTATTCGAGCCAGGCCTTCGCGCCGCATTTCCCGCACACGGTCCGCCGGACCGAGACCAAGCAATGCACGGACTGCCACCTCTCGGCGGCCAATGACAATAATGCGATCATGGCGCAGCTGCTGTTGCAGGGCACGAATTTCGTGAACTTCGTCGGTCTCAACGCCTGGGTCGGAAACGAGCAGGGTTTCCAAGCCGTGCGCGTCACCGAATGGGAAGAGCCGCAGGCCGTGTTCGGCTCCTATCTCCACCGCTATGCCTTTCCCGATTATTGGCGGCGGCATGTCGAGGATAATGGCCGCGAGCTGCTCGAATATCGGCGGGGACGGATCTTCGACGACGAACTCTCGGGCGAGACGCGAGCGATCGAGGAAATCGAACATATCACGCAGCGGACCAACGATGCGGCCCGCTGCCTGCAGCTGCGCGGCGAATATATGTTCGTCGCCGAGGGCCGGGGCGGCTTCCAGGTCTATGATGTCGCCAGCGTCGCCAATAAAGGTTTCTCGGAGCGTATCGTGACCGCGCCCTTCTCGCCGCTCGGCCATGACACGCGCGTCGATACGACCAATGCGACCTGCATGGCGCTGCCGACCAACCAGAATATCTCGCCGGACCGGCAGGTCGCGATGTCCAACATGATACCCGGCGAGACGGAGGAGGAGCGCGAAAACCGGCCGACATACACCTGCGAAAACGCCCCTGCCGAAACGCTGATCCGGATCAATCAGGAGCAATGCTTCCACCCGATCTATAATTACGCCGTCATCACCGACAGCGTCGAAGGACTGATCCTGGTCAACGTCAACACGATGGCCGATGGCGAGTTGCGCAACAATTTCCTGCGTCGCGCGGAATTCACCGACGGCACCGATGCGTGGAACGAGAATGGCGTGCTGAACGGCGCGCGCCATATCGTGCTCGGCGGCCATTATGCCTATATCGCCGCGGATGCCGGCATGGTCGTCATCGACCTCGACGATCCGCTGGCGCCCCGCCATGTCGCGACCATCCCGCTCACCGATGCGCGCGCCTCCGCCTTGCAGTTCCGCTATCTCTGGGTGACGACCGCCGAGGGCGTGCAGGTCATCGATGTGACCGATTTCGAGAATCCCCGGCTGATCCCGAACGCCACCTTCCCGCTCGCCGATGCGCGCCGCCTCTATATCGCGCGCACCTACGCCTATATCGCGGCGGGGCGGGACGGGCTGGTGATCCTCGACGTCGAAAATCCCGAAGCGCCGGTCGAACATGCCCGCTTCGTCCGCGAGGGCACGACGCCCGACACCAACGATGTGATCGTCGGCACGACCAACGCCTCGCTCTTCGCCTATGTCGCGGACGGGGTGAACGGCATGCAGGTGCTGCAGCTGACCAGCCCGTCGAGCCAGCCCAATTTCTACGGCTTCTCGCCTGCGCCGGTGCCTGAACTCATCGCCTGGATGCGGACCTCCTCGCCCGCGCTGGCGCTCTCCAAAGGTCTCGACCGCGATCGCGGCGTCGATGAGACCGGGGGCCAGATGGCGATTTTCGGCCGGCTCGGCTCCCGGCCATTCACGCGGAGCGAGATGGAGCGGCTATTCCTGAACAGCCGTCGCGAGCCCTATCGCGTGACCGATCAGGTGGACATGGATCACTGGGTCTCGAGCGCATTCGCCGGGAGATAGCGCGAATTAAACTCCGCTTGGGCTGAGCCTGTCGAAGCCCTGCCCTTTTCTTTTTCTGCCAGACAAGAAAGGAAGAACGACCCTTCGACACGCTCAGGGTAGACGGGAAATGGGCTGAGCTTCTTTCGGGATCGCAGCTACCCCCGATCGCTCGCATGCTCGTCGAGCAGGTAGCGGACCAGCGGCTGCATGGTCTCGTCATAGCGTGCCAGCTGCACATGATCGTCCGAATTCGATTGATGCGAAATCAGGCTCTGCCCGTTCCAATAATGCAGCGCGAAGGCGGGCGGGTCGGCGACGATCATCGCGCGATTGTCCGGCGTGCCGGGATCGATCGGCCTCAAATCGAGCGCGACCTGCGGGGCGGTCGAGGGCGTCACGGTCAGTGTCATACCCGCCCAGCCAGTCGAAATCGGCCGGTGGATATGGCCGGCGATCAGCCCGACGATATTGTTCGCCGGGGCCAAGGTTTCGCGCAGCCGCTTCACCCAATCCGCTTCCGGCTCGCTCGTCATCCAGGGAATACCGGTTTCGATCGGCGGATGATGGAGCACCACCATCACCGGCTTGTCGGTCTCCTCCGCAAGTCTGTCCTTCGTCCACGCCGCGCGCTGCTCGCAAAAGGCGCCGCCATGGCGCCCGGGTTCGAGCGTATCGAGCACAATGATCCGCACCGGCCAGCGCTTCTCGTCGATCACATATTGGACGAAACCGTCCGCGGTCGGCACTTCGGGGAAAAGCTTCGAAAAGCCGTCGCGATCGTCATGATTGCCGACACACGGCCAGACCGGAAAGGGGCAGCGCCCGAAGGCCGATTTGAGCCGTCGATAGCTGTCCGTATCGCCCTTGTCGGTAAGGTCCCCGGTGGCGAGCAGCAGATCGGGCAGCGGCTCCATCTTGCACAGCCGCTCGAGCACCTGATCGAGCCGCCGCCGGTTGAATTCGGCCGGGTCGTCCGGATCGAATCCCAGATGGATATCGGTGATCTGTGCAATCAGCATGGATTCGGGACATCCATATTTATCATGCAACCCATCCCCCTTGCTCGCCCCCGGCCCATTCAGCGATCCCCACGCGGATTGATCGCCAGACTGCCATAATCGCGGACACTGCGCGGCCTTTGCCCGCGATTGTTTCTTGCGCGTACGAGATACGGTGCCGCATCGTCCGCATGATAGCTGTGACACATAGCACAGGTCGAGACGATCTCGTCTCCGCTTGCACGCCCGCCCGCATGGCACTCGCGGCACGTCTCGATGCCCGGTAGCAGCACGTCGCTCGCTTCCTCGGACGTGTCGGCCTCATGGCAGGTCGCGCATTCCTCCGTCTCGTGCGCGCCGTGATCGAACCAGCCCGCATGCATGTAGCGGGAAATCTGCCGTACCGGCACGATGTCGAAGGATAGCGAGCCGCGAATCTGCGGCCGCTCGACCGCGTGGCAGTCGTAACAGGCGCCGTCGCGCGAGAAGACCGCGCGGATCGCATCGTTGGCCCGGGCGTAGCGCGTGCGCGCCGCGAACTGGTAGCGCCCGACGGTGCGCGCGCGGCTGTCTTCGCCCGGCCGCCGCCTCTCCATGCCGGAAAGATCGATCGGCCGGCGCGGCGCGGTATTGCGATAAAAGGCGCGGATATCGGCGATCACCATTTCCGGTTCGCCATGGCGCAGCGTGCGGATCGTACCGCCGATCCGGTCGAAGGCGAGGCTGTGGCACATCTGGCAATTGGCCTCCATATTGATCGGCTCGAACCGCGTGCGGTCGGGCGTCGTCACGTGGCAATCTGCGCATTGGAGCGCCTCGCCAAAGCCATATGTACCGCTCAGCCGTTGCGCCATCCGCGCCACGCCATTGGTTTCGGACAGATGCAGCTCGTGCGGGAATTTGAGGCCGGTATTCTCTTCGGGATCGTCTTCGATGCTGACCCGGCGATAGCGGGCCATGCCGTTCTCGTCCGCCGGACGTGTCATGATGCGCGGGCGAAATTCGGGATGGTCGTCGCCGAAATCGTGCGCGTTGAGGATATCCGTGTCGGTCAGGCGCGTGTCCATATCCGTGTGGCAGTCGGCGCAGAACTGCTGGGGCGCCGCCGCCATTTCGCCGGCGCCCTCATGCTCCAGATGGCAGGAGGCGCAGCTGCGTTCGGGGCGATTGAAGGTCGTGGCAACGGCGCGCAGGAAAGCCCGCCCCGCACCGAGTTCGGGTTCGGAGATCGCCATACGGTCTGCCTCGGCATGATCGGGAATATCGGTATGGCATTCGAGGCATGCGCTGTCGCGGACCGAAACGAAAGCTTCGACGTGACAGGCCTGGCAGTCATTGGCGAGGTTCGCATGCGCGTCCGACATCGATCCGCTGATCCACAGCGTATCTCCGTGGAAAACATCGGCCCGCTCTTCGACGCCCTTGTTCGAGACATAGGAATAGATCGGCCAGGCGAGGCAGGAGACAAGGATCAGCGTCACGAAGGTCCAGGCGCTGATGCGCTTGCCGGGCACCGTCCGCACGAGCGAGAAGAGCCGGCGCGCGCTGATCGGTTCGGGACCTTCGTCGCGATCGACGGTGATCACGATGCTGCCCTCTTCCTCGCCCGTGCCCATCGCGACATCGAGCCGGTGCGGACCGATGCGGATGGAGCCGCCGCGGATCGCATTGATATCGGCGCGCGCCGTCGATCGGCCGTTGACCGAGATCGGCAGGTTCTTCTCGCCCTCGACCGAGAGCAGGTTTCGGCCGAGATCGCGGATCGTCGCGTGATGGAGCGTGACGCCGAGATCGGTGAGGACGATATCGCTGTCGGTGCTGCGCCCGATCTTCAACGCGCGCTTGTCGACCGGACTGGCCCGGACGATCTCCCGGCCTCCCGAGGTGCGCGAACGATATCTGACGATAAAGCTCATCGCGCCCCTACCAGTAGAAAAAGACGCTGACGATATGGGCGGAGAGCGCGGCGAGCAGCGCGAAGGTCACGGGCACATGAATGTAGAGCCAGATCTGCAGCAGCGCCTTGATCCTGAGGTGCTGCCGGATGCGCGAGAGCGCGGCCTGTTTGCGCGCGAGCAGCGCCTCCAGCCGGTCATACATCTTGTCGTCCGGATCGTCGGCGCTCACCGGCCGTGCCCGGAATTCGGCCAGAGCCCGAGCGGTCGCGCCGCCGCGCGACCTGCCGCCGAGACGCTGCCGTATCCCGCCATCGAACGCGGTTTCGTCGAGCGCTTCCTGCATCGTGGCGGCGGGACCCGCATCGAGCGGCTGCGCCGCGTCGAACAGCTGGCGATCGATATCGGACAGTGTTGCGAGCATCTGCACTTCGGTCGTCTCGTCGCGATTGTCGCTCAGCCGGCGCGGCATGAGGCTGTAGACCGAAATGCCGAATATGCCGGTCACGATGACGATCATCATGAGCACCCAGGCCAGCGTATGCACGTTCCAGCCAAGCTGGAAACCGGTGTGCAGCGTGCCGATGACCATCAGGGCGAGGCCCAGATAGACATGCGCCGACGTCCAGGCCTTGAGCGACCAGCGGCCGGGCGTCATCGCGCGTTTGCGCACGCCGAGCATCGTCAGCCAGAGGATCAGCAGCACGCCGACCGTGCCCAGCGCATAGCCTAGCCAGCTCCCGCCATTGTGCCGCGGTTCGACATCGATGAGGAGATAAGCGACGATCAGCGTGATCGAGATGCCGAGCGCCATCTTCCCCCAATAGCCGTCGCGGTAACGCAAAAAGCCTTCATGCCGTGTCGGCAGGCCGTGCCGCCCGGTATCGGCTCCGCTTCCCCCCAAGTCCGCCCCCCGCGTCGCCATGGTCAGACCTGCTCCGTTTCGAGGCGGGACACCGACAGGAACTCTTCCGGCGCGACGCGTATGGCCGCGCCGGTCGGACAGGCCCGGACGCATGCCGGACCGCCACGGATCCCGGCGCACATATCGCATTTGATCGCCACTTTCGGCGTCTCGTCGGAAACCCGATCCTCGACCCATTCGCGGTCCGGTTCGCCCGGCCCCGGCCCCGTGCCGAAAAACAGCCAGCTCAGCAGCGAGGGTTTGGGCGGCGGGACCTTCTCCATCCGGATCACGCCATAGGGGCAGTTGCGCTGGCAATTGCCGCAGCCGATGCAGGTCTCGTCGATGAACACCTCCCCGTCGTCGCCGCGATGGATGGCGTTGGGCGGGCAGTCGGCCATGCAATGCGGATGCTCGCAATGGCGGCAGCTCGTGGGGACGTGGAGATGCGCATAGGTGCGCCCGGCCTCGCGGTCGAGCCGCGACAGCCCGTCATGGCTGTCGGCGCAGGCCTTTTCGCAATTGTCGCAGCCGACACAGAGATTCTCGTCGATCAGCAGCACGTCTGTCGCTTCGCCGATCCCGTTTTCGACGAGGAAGGAGGCGATCGAGCTGTACATGTCGACAACGGTGGAAAAACTGTCCTTCTTCGCCTCGACGAAATTGTTGATATTCTCGCGCGCTTCCATCTCGCGCCGCGCCCCTTCGAGCAGTTCGGGCTTGCTTTCCAGCAGGGCGCGGAAGGCCTGCCCGTCGATCCGGATGACTTCCGACTTTATGGCGGCGCGCACCGTGGCCCCGCGTGGCTGATTGTCGAGCAGCGCCATCTCGCCGACATAGGAACCGGCCGGCAGATAGGAGAGAAAGACGGGTTTGCGGCCGATCGACTTTTCCACGACCATCGAGCCCGACCGGATGACGAAAATATCGATGCCCGCATCGCCCTCGTCGATGATCGCTTCGCCGGCCTTGACCTGCATGATTTCGGCCGAGCGCATGACGTCGACCAGATCTTCCGATTTGAGGCCTGAACCGAACATCTGCAGCAGCTGCCGCTCGGTCGAGACATAGGTGATCGCGCGCTTCGCTGCCGGCACGGTCGCCATGAGTTTCAGCGTCGACATGCGCGGTATCTCGACCGCGATCACATCCGTTCCCGCACGGATCGTCGCGCCGCGGCGCCGGCCGGAAACAAGGCCGACCTCGCCGAATATGCTGCCCTGTTCGATCTCCTGCGTCAGCGACTTGTCCGTATCGCTGAGCTCGACCAGCACATGGCCCTCCGCAATGCCGAAGATCGACGAGCCCGGCTCGTTCTTCTCGAAGATCGTCGCGCCGCTTCGGAAATAATGCACTTCGGAATCGAGCATGAACTCGCGCATCTGCAGCGGGGAGAGCTCGTTGAGGATCGACACGCGCGCGCGCAGGAATTCGAGCCATTCGTCGACCGACTTCCCGCCCGGCAACCCCTTGAACTTCGCTTCGAGCAACGGTTCGTCGGCTGGTTTGAGCTCGGTATTGCCGTTGATGAACTCGACGACGTCGTAGCCCTGGTTCATGCAATGCTTGATCAGCGGATAGCCGGCTAGCGCACCGATGACGAAGATACCCTTCTTCGTGGATTCGAACGCCGGGGAGAGTTTCGGAAAGGCCTCGCGATCCTCGCTGGCGAACTCGACGCCGCAGGCCTCGACGAATTTGCGCGGCGGCGCGGAACCGATCCGCGCGATCACCCGGTCGCAGCGAATCTTGGTCTGCCCGTCGCGCGTGTCGAGCACGATCTCGCCGGGCAGCAATTCGGCCGGCGACGTCTCGTTCATGATCGTGATCCGCCCCTGCTCGCCCGCTTGCGTCAGCAGCTTGACGTTCGCATCCTTGGCTCGCGCGAATTCGGCCGAGCGGTTCAGGATCGTGACCACATTGCCCTGTTCCGCATCGGCAGCCAGGCCCAGTGCATTTTCGATACCCGCATCGCCCGATCCGATGACCGTGATATGTTCGTCGACATATTCGCCGGGATCGTCGAGCTGATACTGGACGTGCGGCAGGTCGCCGCCCGGGACCCGCAACATGTTGGGATTGCCCTGCGTGCCGATGGCCAGCACCACATTTTCCGCTGCAACCGTCTCGCCATCGGCGAGCGCGATGCGGAAATTGCCCGCCTCACCCGCGATAGCCGTCACGTCCGCATTCAGGCGCACATTCACGCCCTGTGCCGCGGCCTGCTCGTCCCAAGTGCCGAGCACCTCCTCGCGCTTGCCGGCCTCGAAATCCATGTCCGAGCGCAGCACGAGCTGGCTCGGCGTCGCCATCACATGCTTGCCCTTCTGATATTTGTAGATCGTATCGGAGAGGTGATCGGTCTTTTCGAGGAGGATATGGGGAATGCCGAGCTGTGCCGCGCGTCCCGCGGCGCTCAGACCGGCCGGCCCCGAGCCGATTATCGCGATCCGATAGGCATCCGCCACTTAGCCTCCCTGCCCTCCGGCCAGTTTGCCAGGTGGGCGGGTTTGCCCTGCGTCCACCTGTTTATCTGTGCGCCCGATCACCACTCTATCATCTTTGGAGGGACAAGCTAGACATGAGGGGGAAAATTATGGAAGGCGCGAACCATGGCCGAATCGCAGAAAACAAGCGCTGACACGGGGAACAACGCGGCCCGCTACGCCCTGATCGCGGCTGCCGCGATCGCCACATTCTCCATCGGTTTCGCCATCGCGCGGGGCGACGATCAGGGCGCCGCGGAATCCGGCGCGCCGCAGGGCACCGTCCAGGCCGAAACGATGGACGATAACGAACTTGCCAGTGCGATTCCCGATCTCGAAGCGCGCGTCGAACAGCGGCCCGAAGACGAACAGGGCTGGGCGTTGCTCGGTCTCGCCTATTTCCAGACCGGGCGATATGCGGATGCCGCGCAAGCCTATGGCCGGGCGAGCGAGCTGAACCCGACGCTCGCCCGCTATCATTCGGCGCGCGGCGAGGCGCTGGCGCTCGCGGCGGACAGCGGCTTTCCCACCGATGCGCGCCAGGCTTTCGCGCGCGCGCTCGAGCTCGATCCGGCCGATCCGCGCGCGCGCTATTTCGAAGGCGTGGGCAAGGACATCGACGGCGACCATGAAGGTGCGATCGACGACTGGATCGCGCTGCTGCGCGATACGCCGGCCGATGCGCCCTGGGAGGCCGATCTGAGGCGGCTGATCGCACAGGTTTCCGAAGAACATGGCATCGATGTCTCGGGCCGCGTGCCGCCGCCCGGCACGCTCGCGCAGAGCAATGTGCCCGACGCCGCCACCGCCGCTATTCCCGGGCCGAGCGACGAGGAGATGCGCGCCGCGAGCCAGTTGCCGCAGGGGCAGCAGGACATGATGATCGAAAATATGGTCGAAGGCCTCGATCAGCGCCTGTCGCGCAATCCCAACGACGCCAATGGGTGGATCATGCTGATGCGCTCGCGCATGCAATTGGGGCAGACGGCTCAAGCGGGCGAGGCCTGGCGGCGTGCCCGCGAGGCATTCGCCGGCAACTCTGTGCAGCTCGAACGGATCAACGCCTCCGCGCGTGCTCTCGGCGTGCCGGGCGCATAGCTGCAAATCCTCCCCTCCAAGGGGAGGGGGACCGCGAAGCGGTGGAGGGGTATGACCGTTGGCCCAGCGCGCTACATAGCCGCTGACACCCCTCCGTCAGCCCTGTGGGCTGCCACCTCCCCTTACAGGGGAGGATTTTTGCGGATCAATTGTCTGAATATTGATATGGCTTGAGGCGCAGCCTGCGCAGGAGCACAATCATCACCAATCGCCGAACCGGTCCACTACGGCATCGATCAGCGCGGCCTCGTTGGGCACCTGACCGGCGAGCACGAGCTGCGCCAGGCCATGGACGAGCGCGAGCGACTGGATCGTCGCGACTTCGCGATCCCGGTCACTGGCATCGGCGGGCAGCAGAGCCGCGATATTGTCCTTGAGCAGCCGCCCGGCGCGATTGTCGCCGACGACTTCGCCGTCCGCGCAACCGCCAGCCAGGTGCATGTAACCGGTCATCAGCCGGAACAGCGCCGGATTGGCGAGCGCGAAATGGACATAGGCCTGGCCGATCGCCCGGAAGCTCGCGTCGCGCCGGTCATACCGCGCGGCTGCCGCTTCCTGTACATCGGCGAGCCTGTCGAAACCCGCATCGACGAGCGCGGCGAGCAGCGCATCCTTGTCCGGAAAATGGCGGTAGACGGCCGTCGCGCTAACCCCGGTTTCGCGCGCCACTTCGCGCAGCCCGATTTCGCCGCCCGCCTTGGTCTCGAGCAGCTTCAGCCCGGTCGCGATCAGCGCGCTCCGAAGGTCGCCATGATGGTAGCTTTGCTTCTTCGAACGGGTGGTCGTCTCTTTCATGTTGACACTGTTACCATCGTTCAGTTAACACTGTCAACATAACGATTCGCATGTGAGGAACCGAGCAAATGGCCAGCGTCATCGAAAAAACCATCCGCAAGACCGTCACCACCGGAATCATCGGCATGTCCAAGGTCAATGCCGCGCTCAAAACGCGCAGCGACGACCATCCCTATCTGACCGGTATTCACACGCCGATGACCGAGGAATTCACCCTCACCGAACTGTCCGTCGACGGTGAAATTCCGGCCGATCTCGACGGCCGCTATCTGCGCATCGGCCCCAATCCAGTTACGCCGCCCAAGCCCGCCACCTATCACTGGTTCATCGGCGACGGCATGGCGCACGGCCTGCGGATCAGGAACGGCAAGGCCGAATGGTATCGCAACCGCTGGATCCGCTCCGCCGATGTCAGCGAAGCGCTGGGCGAGCCGCCCGTCCCCTGCCCCGACAATCGCGAAGCGGGCACGGCCAACACCAACATCATCGGCCAGAACGGCCGCACCTGGGCCATCGTCGAAGCCGGCAATTCGCCGGTCGAGCTCGACGAGGAACTCGAAACGCTCGCGATCAATCCGTTCGACGGCACGCTTGCCGGCCCCTTTTCCGCCCATCCGCATCTCGATCCGGATACCGGCGAGATGCATTCGGTCTGCTACAAGGCCGATGTCCAGGATACTGTCTGGCACACGGTGCTCGGCCCGGACGGCGGGGTGATCCGCGAGGAACCGATCGCGGTCGAACATGGCCCGAGCATTCACGATTGCGCGATCACGAAGAATTACGTGGTCGTGATGGACCTTCCCGTCACCTTTTCGATGAAGACGCTGATCGCCGGTCACCCCTTCCCCTATCGCTGGAACCCGGATCACAAGGCCCGCATCGGCCTAATGCCGCGCACGGGCACCAATGCCGACATCGTCTGGCACGACATCGAGCCCTGCTACGTCTTCCATCCGGCCAATGCCTATGAGCGCGAAGACGGGTCGGTCGTGATGGACGCCGTCGTCCACAACCATATGTTCACCGACGGCCATGACGGGCCGGACGGCTCGAAGAGCGCCTTCGAACGCTGGACGATCGATGCCAGGGGCGGGCCCGTCCAGCGCAAAGTCGTCGACGCCTCGAACCAGGAATTCCCACGCTTCGACGAGCGGCTGACCGGCAAGCCCTATCGCTATGCCTATTGCATGGCCGCCGAAGGCAGCAACGAAACGCCGGGGCTGATCAACGATACGCGGCTCTACAAGTATGACGTCGAGACGGGCGAGCGGCAGGTCCATGATTTCGGGCCGAAACGCCATCCCGGCGAGTTCGTCTTCGTGCCGCGCGGAGAGGGCGAGGAGAATGGCTGGCTCGTCGGCCTCGTCGTCGACATGAACGACGAAAGCACCGATTTCGTGATCCTCGACGCGGCAAACTTCACCGCCGACCCGGTTGCGACGATCCACCTGCCCCACCGCATTCCGCCGGGCTTCCACGGGAATTGGGTAAGCGCCGACTAGCGCCGTCCGAAACGATCGGAGACGACAGCAGATGAGCCGGCTACCGATGGCGATCTACGCGATAATCGCGCTGAGCAGCCTCGTACTGGGCGCGATCTACATCTTCTCGTCCACATTCATGCCTTATCATGGCGTCGCGGTGGGCGCGGAATGGAGCGAAGTGCCGTCCGAATATCGCGTCCTGATCGGCGCATTGCTCGATGTCGCCGGTGCAGGATGGCTCGCCATGACGGTCGCGCTGTTCGCCCTCATTGCCTTCCCTATCCGGCGCGGCGAGCGCTGGGCGCGCTACGCGGCGCCGCTCATCGTGCTGGCGTTCAACATCCCGACACTTTGGGCCACGCTCAATGTATACTGGTACAGCCCGGCCACGCCGCCCTGGTATGGCGTCGCCGGCACCTGCGCTGCGGCGCTTCTCGCATTCGCGATCGACCGCCCGTGGCGGACAGATGTTACTGGCAGCTGACGACCATAAAGGAACACGAGAACCAATTCCCCTCCCCTAGATGGGGAGGGGTTAGGGGTGGGGTGACTTCACCGTGCCCGCTATCGCCAGCCGTTGGACCACCCCCACCCAACCCTCCCCCATCAAGGGGGAGGGCTTCTTCTACGTTGCGATTTCGCAAAGCCTGGATTTCGGCCCGGCAACCAAAACCCCGTTGCAATCCCTTGTGCAGTGCCGCATGATTCTATCCACAGGTATGAAAACAAGCGATTGAGCCAATGACGAAGCCATGGACACCCGATAGCTGGCGTGATGCGACCGGCATCCAGATGCCCGCCTATGACGATGCGGCCGCGCTCGCATCCGTCGAGAACACGCTCGCCGATTATCCCCCGCTGATCTTTGCCGGCGAGGCGAAACAGCTGCGCACGGACCTTTCGGAAGTGGCCGAGGGCAAGGCTTTCCTGCTCCAGGGCGGCGATTGCGCCGAAAGCTTCGCCGAGTTCAACCCGACCAATATCCGCGATACGTTCCGCGTGATCCTGCAGATGGCGGTCGTCCTCACCTATGCCTCGAAAGTGCCGGTCGTGAAGGTCGGCCGCATGGCCGGGCAGTTCGCCAAGCCGCGTTCCTCGGACGTCGAGGAGCAGGACGGCGTCACCCTCCCCTCCTATCGCGGCGACATCGTCAACGATATCGGCTTCGACGAAGCCGCGCGCGTGCCCGATCCGCAGCGCATGATCCGCGCCTACAGCCAGGCCTCGGCGACGCTCAACCTGCTGCGCGCCTATGCGTCGGGCGGCTATGCGAACCTGCACCAGGTGCATAGCTGGACGCTCGATTTCATGGGCAAGAGCCCCTGGGCGCAGAAGTTCGAGGAACTGGCCGGCCGCATCGGCGATGCGCTGCAGTTCATGGACGCCTGCGGCATCGACGCCGACCGGGTGCCGCAGCTCAACGGCACGCAATTCTATGTGTCACACGAAGCGCTGCTGCTCCCCTATGAGGAAGCGCTGACCCGGCAGGACAGCGCAACCGGCGACTGGTACGACACGTCCGCGCATTTCGTCTGGATCGGCGACCGCACGCGGTTCGAGGATTCAGCGCATGTCGAATATTTCCGCGGTATCGCCAACCCGATCGGCATGAAATGCGGGCCGAGCCTGGATCCGGATGACTTGCTCAAGCTGCTCGACACGCTCGATCCCGAGCGCTCGCCGGGCCGCATCACGCTGATCAGCCGCTTCGGGCACGATAAGGTCGAAGAGGGCCTCGCCCCGCTCGTCCGCAAGGTGAAGGCGGAAGGCCATCCTGTCATCTGGTCCTGCGATCCGATGCACGGCAACACGATCAAGGCGGCCACAGGCTACAAGACGCGGCCCTTCGACCGCATCCTCGACGAAGTCCGCGGCTTCTTCGCCGTGCACCGCGCCGAAGGCACTTATGGCGGCGGCATCCATTGCGAGATGACCGGCCAGGACGTCACCGAATGCACAGGCGGCGCGATCGACGTGACCGAGCAGAACCTCGCCGACCGCTACCACACCCATTGCGACCCCCGCCTCAACGCCGGGCAGAGCATCGAACTGGCCTTCCTGCTGGCGGAAATGCTGAACGAAGAGAATGGGCGGCGGGAGAAGGAAGCCGAGGCGGCGTAGCTAGGCCAACCGATAGAAAGTGGCGAATTGGTCGATACCGGACATCAAGCTTAGGCAAAAATCCCAGCAAGATTAGGGCTAGGGCTGGTTTTCCGGTACTACCGACGATCGATACCGAAACCGCTGAGGGAAACTGCTCTCTTCATCCGGCGACAAGAAAACCCTTCCGTTGCGCATCATGTTTTCGCAGAATTCCTCGCTGGCATCCAAATTGCTAAGTGTTTCTCCGACAGCCAATGTCTCAAGGCGGTGAACCTCGCAGTCGGTGACATCGCCCGCGCTATTTACGGTTATCGATAAATCGATCTCATGCGGAACGATCCAGGCCATATCCGCATCTCCAGTCGGTATCTCCCACCGAATTGAACTGGAAAACCGGCTTGGAACATTCTCTCCCGCTTCGTTTTGCGGCGGGATGAACTGCGCTCTCTCCGACAATAATCGGCACGTCGTATCGTTCAATATCGGATAAAGAGACGGCTCTTCCAAAGAGCAACCGGTAACTATGCCGTTTTCGTCGACCTCAAGCGTGAAATGGATAATCCCTTCCTCGTCGTTTCGTATCGCAGCTGGCGGATAGTCGCTATTTTGTATCCACGACCCGGGATTGCTCGCCGGGCATGGCTCGTTCTCAAGCGCATCCCGGCCAAATTCACATTCCCGCGCGGCTTCGGCATCTGCGGCCTGACCAACCAACATCAATGTAAGCCAAAAAAGCATATCGTTATCTCTCTCCGGTGTGCGCGCCGCCGCATTATGCACGAGACTGAAAAATCACAATTAGGTTCAAAATTGCCCGCAATCACACGCAGATGATAGCAGAACGTCAGACCGATGCAGAACCTAGCGCCGTTCAGTCGCTTTGCAGAACGTCCGCAGGCAGACACGGAACGTCGGAGCCAGACCAGTCTATCTCATATGTAGCCGGTACGCTGGGGAAACGCCCCCGCAGCGGAAAACTACGGTCGGGATCATAGAAGATCCATGCCATCGAATTGTCGAAATTGTCCAAACGGCCATTGTCGCGGTGGGCACGCTCAGGCGCGATTTCTTCGACTTCGACGCGCGACCCGCGGATCATACGGATCGTGCCGTCGTCCCGGCGCTCCATCACGCGATAGTATATCTTGCCGAACATCATCGTATCGAACATCGAGTTGAACGACCAGTTTGTAACATCCGTCTCTTCCGGAACGCGCACAGTCGTCACATAGCAGCTATAGTTCCGCGCCGTGTAAAAGGGTGTGTCTGCGTCGCTTCCGTCAGACCGTTGCCGCCTCGGTGGCGGACTGAATCCACCTCCCGGTAAGGCAAATCTATATCTGCCGTCGCCCCTATCGTCCCAATCAACAGGGCCGCTTCCGACGATTGTGAGAATGCTTGCTTGGGTTTGGCGGTCGTAGCGATAGGTGACGCTTTCAATCTCATCCCAGGTGCCCTGGCCTGTAAGCGAACTGCGAAAGGTGTTGGTCAGCTGTGAAGGCGTCATCGCGGAGAGCAATGCATATTGATTCAAGCCTGCAAAACCACGCGTTACGCTAGTGTTGATCCGGCGCGCGGGTTGCTGGAACCCCGCACGAGCGTCGATTTCAATCAGGCCGATCTCTTGCGGCAAGGCAAAAGGTTCGTGTCGAATCTGCTCGAGCGATGCCCCGTTTTCCGACAGCGGGAGGACCCATCGATAGGGCAGAAACGGTGTCAGGCCCGGTTCAATTACAGCCGGCAGAGTGGGGTCCATCCAATATGTAGATCCACCAATGTCAGCGCGGACGAGTATGTGATCGAACAGGGCCGGATTGGGCAGCCGGGCGTCCGCGCCGTCGTCCCCTCCAGCATTGTTAACGAGCACAAGTTCCGCATCGATACCGAGCTCATTCAGCAAAGCCATCAGCAAAGCGGATTTTCCCTTGCAGTCGCCATATCTGCGTTGCCACGTCTCGTCGGCGGTAGCGGGCTCATAATTCCCCCCATCAAGACCGACATAGATGTATCGGACCTGCTGCTGAACCAGTTCAAGCGCCGCTTGAGCGCGTTCGAGGTCTCCCGAATGCGCGCTGGCTATTCGGGTCGCTTCCTCCCGGACCGGAGACGTTTCCGAGAGCTGTGACGCCACGTCGAAAAGTGCGTCGAAGCGCTGAGATACGGCCGACCAGGATGCAAAATCGCTATACTCGACAATCCGCTGCCAACTGTAGCGCGGTGGCGCATCCGGCGGCGGGGCCAGCATCTCGGGATTTTCAACACTCAACGTTAGCGAAGCCGGACCACGCTCTTCGAAGCCAGCCAAGTCCTCGGTCAACTGGGTCGTTGGCTCCTGACCCTCTTCCCATCTGAGGCTGACCCTGTAACGGCCTGGTGGTGGAGCAGGCCCAAACATCAAAAAGCCGAAATCATTATCCGCCAGCGTGGGATCATGTGAGGGACTCGTGAACGCCCATTCCAGCTCATCCCCGACACGCAAGTCAGGCACACGGAGTACCGCCGTTAAATTGCCCGTGAGAATCGCCTGTTCGAGTTGTTCTTCACGGCGCAACACTTCAAAACTTGTATCGGCAAGGACGTCGATTTCCTCTCCGTCACGGTATATGCGCAGCATGTGAACCACGGGGGCGCCGGCAGCGGGATTCCATGTAATGGAGAGATTGCCCGCTGCGAGCGCTTGCGGATGCAGCAACTTCATTCGTTGGCCCAGATATGTGTGTTGCCCCTCATCCTCGAGATGCACGATCAGGTCGCTACGCCGCATAAATACCGTACCCGCGGCGTCTGCAGGCACAGGTACGGGCTCCGATACTTCGACCCAACTCGGCGAGGGTCCGGTCAATACTTGGTCAGCTTGCGCCTTAACTCGATCGGGCGTAACGATCACCGCCACGAGAAATACCAGAGAAATCATGCGCATAAATCATTAGCTCCCCAAACCATGATGCAACTAGAACGGCTGCGCGCAACCCTTTTGTCAGAGGGAAACTGCTTCATGCGCCGTTCGCTCCTTTGACCAAATCTCGTCTTGTGGACCAAACATGGTGGCGAATTGTGTCGGATTCTTCTGTCCTACACGCCCTCTGCCTTGCTATTCTACCCGACGCTCTTTGAACGCGTCGATCTCTCAGGCCTGATCTCATAGCCGGGCGCACGGGCGCTGCTCGCCCCGCTATGCGTCTACTGTGTCAACTTTGGCAGGATAGCCGCCGGCACCCCCGGCCTGTGTCAACCAGTGTCAACCGGACAGGAACTTTGGGAAAGGCCGCCTAGCCCGCGTTCGGATCGACGTTGAAGATCGTTTCCATCATCGCGGCGCCGCGATGCGTAAGGCCGAGTGCGGCGTCTCGGCCCTCGCCCATCCGGTCGATCAGACCGCCGACGATAAGGCGCTGGACGTGATTTTCGAGGATATCGTAAGCGATCATCGTGTCGGTCAGATGCTGCATCGTGACTTCGCGGTTGCTCTCATGCGCAACCCAGATGGTCAGCATGATATCCCAGCTCGGTTCACCGAAATAATTGTCGGGCGCGACCGCGTCGCGCCAGCGGCGCATGGTCAGCACCTGCTTCGCATCGGGAATCGCCATGCGGACCTGCCCGTTCTCAGGCATGCCGTTGAAAGAATCACGGACTGGCTTGTGCATCGTTATGCACTCCTCGGAACAGTCGATTTTGGGGAACCAGCGGCCTCCCGCCACGGGCTAACTCGCTCAACTCTATGGCAGACTGGCCGGTTCGCGTCATGTCACGGCGACGCGGGACGCGGATCGGCTGCGCCAGTTCGTGACACGTCCGGACCGATCTGCCAGAATAGCCGCACTGAAACCGCACATATGCTGCGACTGGAGCCGAACTGTTGAACCACTCGGCCACCATTGATCTGATCCGCGACACGGATGCCGATTTCCTCGACAGCCTGTCCGAAATCGATTCGGTCGAGGGCGTCATGGAAAGCACGCGCCGGCATTTCTCCGGCGTCGAGCTCAAGCGCCTCAGCTATCACTTCACGCCGCCCTTCCACTCGCAGACGTCGGAACGGGTGATCGTCGTTGCGGACGGCTTTCCCGCGGCCTGGCTTGAAAAATATGCCGATCCCGATTTCCGCGCGCTGGACCCGATCCCCGATTTCATCATGGCCGCGCACCGGCCGATGTCCTGGCGCCGCGCGATCGCCGAGCATCCCGACCGGGCGCGGGCCGAGGCGTTCTGGGCGGAGCTGGAAAAGTTCGGCCTTGTCAACGGGATCGGCATCCCGCTCTACGGCCCGGGCGGGCGGGACGCCTATTCCTCGATCGCGATAGACCGGCCGTTCGACGATGACGACAAGCCCTTTATCCGCCGCATCCGCACCGCGTTCCAGAGCGCGCATCTGCGCATCTCTCACCTGGTGCTCGAGGAGATCAACGAGGGCGCCCAGCTTTCGATGCGCGAGACCGAGGTGCTGAGCTGGATCATCGCCGGCAAGTCGAAAAACGATATCGCCCAGATCCTCGAAATCTCGGCCGCCACCGTCGACACCTATCTGCGGCGCATTTACGCGAAGCTGAAGGTGAACGACCGCGTCAAGGCGAGCCTCGTCGCGCTATCGCGCGGTCTGGTACGGCTTTAGCGGGGAAGCGCCGGCAAACGGACCGTCGCCCATTTCGGTCTATTTGGTCGCGAAGGCAGGCTTTTCCGACTGCTCGCGCGGTGCGCCCGGCGTAACGATCGGCCCGCCGCACAGCTCGTCAGCCATCTCGTGATTGCGATCGCGATGGCCCATTTCGTCCTCGCGCACCTGCACCACGACATCACGCAGCCGGGCATCGGCGGGCAGGTCCCAATAGTCGATGGCGATCTTGGGCGCAGGGACGTTTTCGAGGCTGCCATTGTCGATCTCGGCGAGATAGCGGGTATAGCTCACCACCGCCTCTTCCTCGAAATAGGCGACGACGCGGTGCGCCGTCTTCGGCGAAAGCAGATAGACGAGGAAATAGACGTTGAAGAACACGCCCTGCGCGAGAACGATGAGGAACCGCTCGAAACCGGAGGGCTTCGCGATGGCAATAAACGTCATCAGGTGCATCCGCTCGTTCTCCGCCTCGTCGAGCAGCTCGCGGATCCAGCCCTCATCGTCACGGATGCGGCGCAGCGATTTGAGGTGCTGCAACATCCCGCCCACCATGCCGGGCACGGCGGCCACGGTCTCCAGCACCACGGCCCGATGGCCATAGCGTTTGCGGAAGAAGCTGTCCGCGATGAAGCGCAACACCTGCACGAACGCAAAGGCAATGCGGTCGCGGATGGTTTCGGGACTGCGGCGATAGTGCAGATCATTCATGCTCGACACTCTATTTCGAGACCGAAATGGGAACGCACCGTCATTGATACCAATGCAAAATCACGAACGAATTGATCGATATTTGCTATCGTAAAATGGGTGAAGGTCAGAGCCGTCTAGTCGCTCTGCTCCGCCAGAAACCCCCGCATTGTCGCAACGAACCTGCCCCAGGCGGGCTCATGTCCGAGCAGCAGGTGGTTCTTGCTGTCAAGCGCGACGAAGCGCGCGCCGGGGATTTTCTTGGCCATATAACGCCCGGCGTCGAACGGCACGACCGCGTCCTCGCGCGAATGGAAGACGATGGTCGGCACTTCGATCTGGGCGAGCAGGTCGCGAACGTCGATCCGCGCGAGCGCGTCCTGCAGGCGGATCGCGGCCTCGGGCGACGCCGAAATCCGTTGCAGCTTGTTGAACCAGTCGGCCTCCTCATGGCTCGCTTCGGGCACGTAGAGCGATGTAAACATCTGGCGGTAGGCGGGATTGTCCTGCCCCCAGCCCGATTTGGTCAGCGTCATCATCGCCTCGCGCCGCGCCAGCTCTTCGGAATCGGAGCGCACCTTCCAGCCCATCGCATAACCGCCATGCAGGATCAGGCATTTGACGCGCTCCGGATGGCGCACGGCATAGGCGATCGATACCGCACAGCCCTGCGAGATGCCGAGCAGCGGGAAACGGTCGAGCCCCGTTGCATCGACGACGGTTTCGAGATCCTGAACAAAGGCGTCGAAGCTGATGTCTTCGACCTTCCAGTCGGAAAGACCGTTGCCGCGCTCGTCATAGCGCAGCAGCGTATGCTCGCGCGCGAGTTCGTGGATCCAGTGCCGCCAGATCGGGCTCTCCCACTCATATTCCAGATGATTAAGCCAGTTCGCCGTCTTGACCAGCGGCGGCCCGTCGCCGACGCAGCTATAGGCAAGCCCTGTGCCATCGGCCGCCGTGCAGAATTCGACGCGTTGCTGGCGCACGGACAGGGACTCTTCGGCAGCCTGTGATTCATCGGATTGCGCCGTACCGGCGGCATCCGCCTCGACCGCAGCGACGAAGCGGAAACCCTTGCCATGGACCGTGCGGATATAACGTTGCTGGCGGCCGTCATCGCCGAGCAGATGGCGCGCCGATTTGACGCGGCTCGTAATCGCTGCGTCGGAAACGATCCGCCCCTCCCAGATCCGCTCGATCAGCTCATCCTTGGTCACCAGCCGGTCGCCGCCCTCGACGAGCAGGATCAGCAGCGAAAGCACCTGCGGTTCGGCCGCAAGCGCTTCGCCCGCGCGGCGCAGCTCGAAACGTCCCGCATCGAGTGCGAAGTCGTCGAATCGATAGATCACAAGCGTCTGCCCACAGTCAGTCCGCTCCTCAAAGCCCGCGCGGTTGCTCTTCAGACGCCTGCGGACGCGATGCTTCGTTATCCTCCTTCAGAAAATCGCGCAAATGCGTCGTGAATTTGATCCAGGCTGGCTCATTTTCGAAAATCAGATGATTGGGACTGTCGAGAGCAACGAAGCGAGCGCCGGGAATCGCCCGGCCAAGTTCTCGACCGGCCTCGAACGGCACGGCCGTGTTGTCACGCGAGTGGAATATCAACGTCGGCGCCCGGACCTGCGGCAGCAAGGCGCGCACATCGATATCGGCAATCATGGCTTCGTAGCGCTGGACGATCTCCGGAGAGACGGACACGCGCTGCAACTCGGTGAACCATGCGGCCTGTTCGGCCGAGGCGTCGGGAAAATATAGCGACGTATACATCTGCCGGAAGGCGGCGTTTTCACGCCCCCATCCGCTTCTCGACAAGGTAAGCAGCGCTTCGCGCGGGGCGATCTCGTCGGCCGAGCCCCATAACCGCCAACCCGTCGCATAACCGTTATAGAGGATCAGCCGGCGCACCTTTTCCGGATGGCGGACGGCATAGGCGATCGCCATAGCGCTGCCCTGTGCCGTGCCGATCAGATCGAAACGCGCGGCGCCTGCGGCCTCGGCGACGACGCCGATATCGTCGACAAAGGCGTCGAAAGAGAGATCATCGACCTTCCAGTCGGACAATCCGCTGCCGCGGCCATCGAAACGGATCAGCCGTCTATGTTCGGACAGCGCAGCGGCCATATGCCGCCAGATCGGGATCTCCCACTCGCAGCCCAGGTGATGAAGCCAGTTCGCGGCCTTCATCAGCGGCGGCCCATCGCCGGAACAGCAATAGGCGAGCCCGGTGCCGTCGACCGCGGCGCAGAATTCGACGCGCGGGCGCGGCCAGTCGGGCGCTTCGCTTTCCCGCGCGGGCGCGTCGGATCGGCCAGCCTCCTCGATATCGCCGACGAAGCGGAAGCCCTTGCCGTGGACCGTGCGGATGTAGCGCTGCTGGCGGCCGTCATCGCCGAGCAGCTGGCGCGCCGATTTGACGCGGCTCGTAATCGCTGCGTCGGAAACGATCCGCCCCTCCCAGATCCGCTCGATCAGCTCATCCTTGGTCACCAGCCGGTCGCCGCCCTCGACGAGCTGGATCAGCAGCGAAAGGACCTGCGGTTCAGCCGCAAGCGCTTCGCCCGCGCGGCGCAGCTCGAAGCGCGCAGCGTCCAGTTCGAAATCGTCGAATCGGTAGAGCATGGCGCGCCAGCATAGCGCAAATCCGGCAATTCTTCCGATTTTCTCCAGCTCATCTCCAAGCACCGGCGGAGGGCCGGCGGTACATCATGGTCATCGAAACGAAGGAGCAAGACCATGTTTGACTACAGGCCCACATCGCCGACGGCCGCCGTTGCGGCCTCGTTGATGGCCATCATCCTGAGCGCGGGCGTCAACGCCCTTTTCATCGCTCAGGCGCCGATCGCCTGACGGCGAAACCAGACCCCGGGTGCAGCTTCTCCCCCCGACCCCAAGCCCCGCTGCGCCCATCGGCCGGAGGGCGGCCCGATCCGCCCTCCGCCACCCCTCCCCTGAACCCAAGAAAAGGAAAAGCACATGAAACACGATTTCAGCTTCGAACAGGCGCTCGCCGCGTCAGGCCGCATCGCCTGGCAGATCGAGGACGTCCTCCCGGCCGACGGCAGCCTCGATTTCCAGCGGCATTTCCTGCCCGAAAGCCTCGCCCGGACCGGTGCCGCGACCACGCTCAGCCCGCGCGAACAGCAGGTGCTCAATCATATTCGCGGCCATGAATATCTTTCGATCTTCGGCCTCGTCGAGGAGTTCATCCTGCCCTTCGTGCTCGACCACGCCCGGCCGCAACTGAACGGCGACGATGTCCGCGTCCGCGCGCTGCTCGCCTTCGCCGGCGAGGAAGCCAAGCACATCCACCTCTTCAAGCAGTTCCATGCCCGCTTCACCCGCGATTTCGGCACGGACTGCGCGGTGATCGGCCCGCCCGAAACGGTCGCGGCCGAAGTGCTAAAGCATGATCCGCTCGCCGTCGCGCTCACCATCCTCCACATCGAATGGATGACGCAGCGGCACTATGTCGAAAGCGTCCGCGACAATCGCGATCTCGACCCGCTGTTCAAGAGCCTCCTCAAGCATCACTGGATGGAGGAGGCCCAGCACGCCAAGCTCGACACGCTGATGGTCGAGGCGCTGGTCGAGGGCCGCGACGAAGCGAGCATCCAGAAGGCGATCGACGAATATCTCGAAATCGGGATGTTCCTCGATAACGGCCTGAAGACGCAGACGGACTTCAACATCGATGCCTTCGAGCGGGCCGTGGGCCGCACGCTCGGTCCGGCCGAACACGAAGAGCTGACCGCACAGCAGCATCAGGCGTTGCGCTGGACCTATCTCGGCTCCGGCATGACGCACCCCAAATTCGTCGCGACGCTCGCGGCGATCTCACCGGCCGCCCGCGACCGTATCGCCGAAGTCGCGCCGGTCTTCAGCTGAGCACCCCCGTCCAAACCCAAGCAAAGGAGACTGACAATGCTGGACACTGCCAAGAAAACCATGGTCAACGATATCGACCTAGACGCGCTCGAAGAGACGGTCGCGGCGATCGAGAAGGATGCCGGCTGCGGCCGGGTCGAATTCGGCGTCACCACCGAATGGACCGGCCAGACGCGTTCGGAATCGACCGTCGACGGCTACACGTTCGGCGGTGAGCGCATCGAACGGAAGTTCAAGATCGTCGCCGACGAGCCGCCCGAGCTGCTCGGTACGAACAGCGCGCCCAATCCGCAGGAGCTGCTGATGAGCGCGGTCAATGCGTGCATGATGGTGGGCTATGTCGCCCAGGCGGCCACCCGCGGCATCACGCTGACGACCTGCCGGATCGAAACGAAAGGCGAGCTCGACCTGCGCGGTTTTCTCGGCCTCGACGAGACCGTCCCGCCCGGTTACCGCCGGATCGACTATACCGTTACCATGGAAGGCGATGGCAGCCGCGAGCAGTATGAGGAAATCCACGCCGCGGTACGGGCCACCTCGCCCAACTTCTTCAACATGGCGCGGCCGATCGAGATGAACGGCACGCTGGCCTGAGGCCCGCAAGGCTAAAAGAGGGCGTCACCAGCCGGTGGCGCCCTTTTTTTTGCGCCGATCCGGTCGATCAGTCCGCCCGTGGCCAATCGGTTTCTTCAGGGCCGACCCGGTCGATAGCTTCATACGAGATCGCGCGCTTCCCCGCCGACCACGGCGACCCGATTGCTGCCCGCGCTCTTCGCGGCGGCCAGGGCGTCCATCGCCGCGCTGCGGAGTGCCTTGGTGTCACGACCGGCCGCCAGCGCCACACCGATGCTGACCGTTATCGTATCTTCGATTGACGGAAAGGCCTGCCCGATGCGGACTATCGCCATCTGGCGCAAGGCTTCCGCGCGAAGCTCGGCCTGCGCCATATCATCGACATTCAGGAACACGGCGAACCTGTCGCCCTCGATGCGGAAGGCGCCCTTGCAGTCCCCCTTCGCTTCTACTTCCCGCAGCAGATTGGCGAGCGTGCGTATCACATTGTCGCCGATCTCGCGGCCGTGCTGCGCGTTGATCTTCGATTGGCCGTCGAGATCGATCATCGCCAGGGCGCCCGCCGGCTGCTCTTCCAGAGCGAGTTCGAATCCGCGCCGGTTGGGCAGTCCCGTCAATTCGTCGGTTCGCGATCGCCGTTCCTCCTCGATTTCGCGGGCGATCTCGTCATCGCGTTCCCGGCGCAGAACGACGAACCGGTCGGCCACGCCGAACGCGGTGACGATCGCTTCGGTCGCCAGCCCGAAATAGAGCGAGAAATCCATCTCGGACGGAAGTATGTAGACATCGAGCCCGCGCGCGATCCGGTCGACGGCGATGAGGCTCGTAAAGGCCCAGCCGCCGAGCAGAAACAGGCCAGCCCGGCTTCTGCGCTGTATCAGCCGGAAAATCAGAACCACGAAGACCGCGATCGCCGGAATATAGGCGGCGTGATAGATGTTGCGCGCGATGAACGGCAGGTCTTTCGCGAATGTCAGCATGAAAAGGGCATTGGCGATCAGGATCGCGCTTGCGCCCCATGCCCATATCTTCTCCCTTTGTGTCAGCATTCCTTTTTCGACGAACGCGACCGCGAAAAAACCGAACATGCCGATGGCGAACGATAGCGACGCGTAGGACGTCATCAGCCGGATCCACAGGCTGGTATCCGGGAAAAAGTGCATCATCAGGTTGGACGAGGCGAAGGTGTAGGTAAGGATGCCCGCGGCCATCAGCGCGTGCAGCAGCATGAACGGGTATCGCAGGAACATGTAGAAGGCGAGGCTGTAGAGGATCGGCACGAGCGTCAGCCCGCAATAGATGGCGAACATGACCGAACGGCCGTAGCGCTGCCTGTCCGAGGCATCTTCGGTGATCACTTCCATCGCCGAATAGATCGCGCTCGACCATGGCCGATCCAGGCCGACGAATATGGTGTCGATGGTCCTGCCGCCCGCGGCAAGCGGCAGCGCGAAACGCGGACCCGCCGTCCAGGCGTCGGCAACCTGCCCGGCGTCGAACCGGCTTATCTGGACACCGCCATCGGCGTAGCGCACCGCAAGCGTGATCTGCTCGAGCGGTGCGAAATCGCTTTCCAGGCGAAGTGCCGCATCCGGCAGGTCGAGTTGTCCGGCATCGATACGCAACCAGACATAGGCGGCTCTCGCATCGGCCGGGTCGACATCGCACGCAAACTGCGCCTCCCGCGCAATCGCCTCTTGCGCACTCAACCGTTCGGAGTCCGTGAGTACACAGGACTGTTCGAAGACGGAAACCGACGAGTTCGCCGCAATTGCCGAATGCGTACTGGCCAGCATAATCAGGCCGGCGATTACAAGCATCGCCCGGACCATGATGCGCGCGACCATCATTTCCCGATTGCCCGGCGCAATATCGTCACTTCAAAAAGTACTGGCGCGTCAAGGAGATACAGATGGCTCACAAAACTGATATTCCTCAACGCGACCCGATGTGCGGCTAACCCGAGCGATGGCGGCAAAAGCAAAATTTTCAGCGGAATCGCCGAACAGAAACATCCAATTGTCGGTAGCTATTGCATCCCCGTTACGATTGTAAACGCCCTTACCGAAATTCCACCCCTTCGAATTCTCCGCTCTTCAGCCAGCCATCGAGATAGGCGAAATAGGCCTGAGCGCCGTGCGGATAGCCGACGAAATATTTGGCCTCTTCGGTCGGCTGGCCTTCGTTGTTGTAATAGCCGGGCGTGCATTCGGTGGAGCCGATGACCATGCCGGGGCCCGTCATCAGGAGCGCGACCCACTGGTCCTGCGCCTCTTTCGTCACCTCGACTTCTTTCGCCCCGGTTTCTCGTGCGTGATCGATCATGATTGCGATCGCGCGGGCGCATTCAACCAGATTGTGCGGATAGTTGGAAATCAGGTGCGCGCCTTGGGCGGACTGGACGAGGAACAGGTTCGGAAAACCATGGACGTGGATGCCGTGTTTCGAGCGCATCCCGTGTTCCCAGGCCTCAGACAGCGTCAGCCCGTCGCGGCCGACCGGATCGAAGCCCGTACGCCGCTCGAGCGTCGTGCCGACCTCGAAGCCGGTTGCATAGATGATGCAATCGACTTCATATTCCTCGCCCGCGACGACCACGCCCTTTTCGGTGATCCGCTCGGCGCCCTGCCCGTCCGTGTCGATGAGGTGCGTGTTCGGGTTGTTGAACGATTGCAGATATTCGTCATGGAAACAGGGCCGCTTGCAGAGCTGGCGATACCAGGCCTTCAGCTTCGCGGCGGTATCCTCGTCGCCGACGACCTCGTCGGTGCGGGCCCGGATTTCGGTCATTTTCTGGAGGTCCGCATCCTCCCAGGCGGCGAGCATATTTTCGACGGTCATCTGATCGGGCGGCAAGTCCTTGATCCGTTCGCGGAAGCGCCGGGTCAGGTCGGTCCAACCATCCTGCACCAGGTCCTCATTGGCAAAGCCCAGGCCCTGATTGGCAGTGAAATTGTCGAGCCAGCGTTTCTGCCAGCCCTCGGTCGCGATCTCTTCGAACCAGTCGGGATCGATCGGCTCATTGTTACGGATATCGATCGAAGACGGCGTGCGCTGGATGACGAACACCTCTTTCGCAGCGCGCGCGAGATGCGGGACGATCTGCACCGCCGTCGCGCCGGTGCCGATGATCGCGACGCGCTTGTCCGCCAGCCCTTCCAGCAAACCGCCGTCCGGATCGCCGCCCGTATAGTCGTAATCCCAGCGGCTCGTATGGAAGCTATGGCCCTTGAAGCTCTCGATACCGGGCAGGCCGGGCAGCTTGGGCACGTGCAGCGGCCCCGTGCCGAGGCCGACGAAATCGGCCGTGAAATCGTCGCCGCGATCGGTCGTGATGCGCCAGCGGGAATGCTCGCCCTCCCAGACCATCGATTCCACCTTCGTGTGGAAGACGGCCTTGTCGTAGAGATCGTAATGCTCGCCGATCCGCCGGCAATGATCGAGGATCTCGGGCGCGTGGACGTACTTCTCCGATGGCATATGCCCGGTTTCTTCGAGCAGCGGCATATAGACCATCGAAGCCGTGTCGCATTGCGCGCCCGGATAGCGGTTCCAGTACCAGGTTCCGCCGAAATCGCCGCCCTTTTCGAGGATGCGGATATCCTCGATGCCCGCTTCCTTGAGCCGCGCGCCCGACACCAGCCCCGAAAAACCGCCACCGACAAAGGCATAGGTCACATGATCGGTCAGCGGTTCGCGCTCGGTGCGCTCGCTATACGGGTCCTCGGCATAATGGGCGAGCTGTCCCTTGAGTTCGAGATACTGCTCATTGCCGTCATCGCGCAGCCGCTTGTCGCGCTCCTCGGCATATCTGGCCAGGATGGCGGCCTTCTGGTCGGGATCGATCGTCGCGGTGCTGGCCATGGGCTTCCTCTGACGTAAACGGCAACTGCTTTGTCCCTTGTGCGCAGCATGCGGCCCTGCGTCAACGGCGGCGCCCCTCTCGACATCCGGCGCGATATGCGTAATTTCCCCGAAAACTTGGGGATGCCGGCATGTATGACGTGAAGCTCGACCGATCGCTGTTCGAAGCGCAGACGGACACGCCCTATCGACCGATGACTTTGGCGGACATGCTCCGAGAGCAGGCCGAAAGGCGCGGCGACAGTCTCGCGCTGCGTGAACTGCTCGAAGACGGCGCGATCGGGCGCGAATGGACCTATGCGAAGCTTCTGGCCGATTCCGAGAAACTCAGCCGGGCACTCGCGGCACGCCATGCGCACGGCGCGCGGATCGCGATCATGGCGCATAATCTGCCCGAGTGGATCCTGATGGAATGCGCCTCGGCCATGACCGGGCTGACGCTTGTGACGGTCAACCCAGCCTTCAACGCGCGCGAGCTGCGCTATGTGCTCGAACAGTCCAACTCTGAAGCCATCTATTATGTCGCCGCCGTGCGCGGCAACTCGCTCGGCCCGATCGTCGAAACCGCG
Source organism: Parasphingopyxis sp. (assembly GCF_052168295.1). Classification (GTDB taxonomy): domain Bacteria; phylum Pseudomonadota; class Alphaproteobacteria; order Sphingomonadales; family Sphingomonadaceae; genus Parasphingopyxis. The sequence goes on from NZ_JBQLZN010000002.1 coordinate 48,847, forward strand.
TGCGAAGACTTGCCGGCTATCGAACACACAATCCTGTTGACCGATCATGAGGCGCTTTTCAGCGGCCACGACCGCGGGGAGGAGCGGACAACAGAACCCGACGATGTCGTGCAGATCCAGTACACATCCGGCACCACCGGTTTTCCCAAGGGCGCGCTGCTGCACCAGAAGGGCCTGATCCAGAATGCCGCCGATATCTTTCGCCGTACGCAAGCGTCGGCCGAAGACAGCCTCGTGCTGATGGTGCCGCTGTTCCACACCGCCGGTTGCGCGATTTCCGTTCTCGGATCGCTGACGCACGGCATGACGATTTTGCTCGCCCCCGGATACGATCCGCAAATGATCGCGCGCGTCATCGAACGCGAACGCCCGACCATGACGGGCGGCGTTCCGACGATGCTGTTCGGGCTGGTCGAAGAGGCTGAAAAAACCGGACGCGATCTGAGCTCGATCAAGGGCGTCACCTGCGGCGGCGCGATGGTAGCGCCCGAGCTCTCCCGGCGCGTGCGCAAGACCATCGGCGCGACGATCCAGATCATTTATGGCCAAACCGAAGCCTCTCCGGGCATCACCATGGCGAACCGGGACGATGCCGAGGAAGACCTGACCCAGACGATCGGCCAGCCCCTTCCCCTTATGGACGTCGCGATTATCGAGCCGGGCGGCAGCCGGATTTGTGATATCGGCGAGCAGGGCGAGATCTGCGTGCGCGGCTACAACGTCATGACCGGCTATAACGACAATCCGGAGGCGACTGCCGAAACCATCGATACGGACGGCTGGCTGCGCACGGGCGATCTCGGTACGATGGACGATCGCGGCTATCTGAAGATCACCGGCCGGGTGAAGGAGATGATCATCCGCGGCGGAGAGAATCTCTTTCCGGCGGAAATCGAGAATGCGATGCTCGAACATGCGGCGCTCGCCGAGGTGGCGGTGGTCGGCGTGCCGGACGAGAAATGGGGCGAACTGGTCGCCTGTTTCATGCGCGCGGCCGAAGGCGAGAAGCCGACGGCGGACGAGTTGAAGAGCTTTATCCGCGAACGGCTCGCGCCGCACAAGACGCCGAGCTTCTGGATCTGGGTCGAGGACTGGCCGATGACGGGATCGGGCAAGATCCAGAAATTCGCGATGGCCGAAGCGTTCGAGCGGGGCGAATATCAGGCGCTAACCGCCTGAACTATCTCCCGTCATTAACATTTGAACTGGCGCGGGGCGGACCGCGCCATATAGTCGCGCTGGCCGAAAGGAGAGCCACGACGTGACACTAGACGCGAACGCGCTGAAGCCGGCCTGGCTCGACGGCTATCAGCGGCGCGACCTGTTGCCGGACATCCTGGCCGGGCTCATCCTCTCGATACTGCTCGTCCCGCAGGCCATGGCCTATGCGCAGCTTGCCGGGCTACCGGCCGAAACCGGTCTGTACGCGGCGCTGGTTCCGCCGCTGCTGTACCTCCTGTTCGGCACCTCGCCCTATGTGTCGCTGGGCCCGGTGGCACTCGTGTCGCTGCTCGTCGCCGAGGCGACGGGGAATGGCGATATCGATCCGCTGCAGGGCGCGATGATTATCGCGATCCAGGCCGGCGTGATCCTGTGCCTGCTCGGCGCGCTGCGCCTCGGCCGGCTCGTCAATTTCGTCAGCGAGCCCGCGTTGCTCGGCTTTACCGCAGCGGCCGCCGTGCTGATCGCGACAAGCCAGCTCCCGGCCTTGCTCGGCCTCGATGTCGCGCGCAGCGGGACGCTGATCGGCACCGGCGAAACGCTGATCCCGGCGCTCGGCGATACGGTCGTGGCTACGCTGCTGGTAGGCGGCGGCGCGCTCGCCCTGCTGTTGCTGACCGACCGCTATGCCGCGGCAGGACTCTGGAAAATCGGCGTCCGCCCGCCATGGCGCCAGGCGATCGTCAAATCGGTACCGCTCGCCATCATTATCGGCGCGGCTGTCGTCGTGCAGTTTGCGGCGCCCGGCGTCGCCACGGTGCAGGCGACGGCCGGCGGATTACCCGATTTCGCGCTGCCACCGCTCGATGCGGCGATCTGGCTCCGCCTGCTGCCGTCGAGCGCCGTGGTCGCGATCATTGCCTTTGTCATCGGCACAGCGGTCGCGAAGTCGCTCGCCGGGCGCGAACGCCGCTCGATCAATACGAGCCGCGAGGCGTTCGCCATCGGCGCGGCGAATATCGGGGCAGGACTGACCGGCGGCTATGCGGTAGGCGTGAGCCTCAGCCGGTCGGCGCTGGTCAGCGAAAGCGGAGCGAAATCACCGCTAGCCTCGATCGTCGCCGCGCTGGTCGTGCTCGCCGTCCTGCTCTTCTTCGCCGACACGCTCTCCTATCTGCCCGAAACGGCGCTCGCCGCGCTCGTGATCAGCGCGGTTTTCGGCCTCGTCAAAGTCCGCGAAATCGCGGCGCTCTGGCGGTATGACAAGATCGAGGCGGCGATCTTCGTCGCCACGCTGACGGCCACGCTGCTGCTCGGCGTGCAATGGGGCCTCGCGGTCGGCGCGCTGCTCGGCATCGCCGGTTTTCTGTGGTTTTCCAGCGTTCCGCGCATCACGCGGATCGGCTCCATCGACGATGGCGATTCCTTCCGGTCGATCGATCGGGAGGAGGTGGAGACCGACACGCTGCCCGTCCTCGTCGTGCGCATCGACCGGTCGATCTATTTCGGCAATGCGAGTTATTGCGAGGATGCGATCCTTGAGCAGGTCGCCGAGCATCCCGAAGCCAATTGCCTGATCCTCGACATGCGGGCTGTGAACGCGGTCGACGCGAGCGGCATGGCGATGTTGCGGCGGCTCTTGGCCAATCTCGATTCGAAGGAGCTGTCCGTCAATTTCGCCGCGATCCACAAGCCAATCTTCGAGGCACTGCAGAATAATGACCTGGCCCGCTCCCGCAATTTCTATCGCACCGTGCGCGAAGCCGTCGAAAAGTGTGGTGAGACTTCGGAATCCGAATAGCCGGCCGCCCGGTTACACCGCTTCCGCAGCCGCCTCGCTTCTCGCGACTTCGCCGGCGATATGGCGGAACGCCTTTTCGAAAATCTCCGGCGGCTGGCCGCCATTGATCACATATTCGCCGTTCACGATGATCGTCGGGACGGACTGGACGCCGCGCCCGCGCTGATGCGACTGGGACTGGCGGACATGGCCTGCATAGTCGTTCCCGGCCAGTATCTCGCGCGCCCGCGCACCGTCGAGCCCCACGGATTCGGCGATGCCCGCCAACGTCTCGTGATCGCCCATATTCTTGCCGTCGGTGAAATAGGCGGCGAACAGCGCATGTTTGAGCGCGCGCTGCTTACCCTCTTCCATCGCCCATTCGAGCAACCGGTGCGCATCGAACGTGTTGTAGATGCGGAAGCCGTCGCCCGTATTCATCGTGAAGCCCGTCTCCTCGGCCCGCGCCCGGATCTCGCCGCCGCGCCGTTTCGCATCGTCGGCGGACATCCGGTATTTGGTCGCGAAATAGTCGGCCCGGTCCATGCCTTCTGCCGGCATGTCCGGGTTGAGCTCGAACGGCTCGAAGCGAATGTACGGCTCGATCTCGTCGTCGATCGCGGCCAGTGCCGCCTCCATGTTGCGCAGGCCGATCACGCACCAGGGGCAGGAGATGTCGGAAATGAAGTCGATCTTGAGTTGCGTGGCCATGATGGGCTCCCGGGCATGCGTTGAACCGGTCGAAGGACTCGCCGGGGCACCGACCATAGCATAAACCGCCCGCGTTGACCTCCCGCGCCGGTCCCCCTAAATGAGCCGCCCGCAAGCGCGCTTGCCATGGCCCCTTCGTCTAGCGGTTAGGACGCGGCCCTCTCACGGCTGAAACACGGGTTCGAGTCCCGTAGGGGTCACCACATTCTCCCGGCATTTTTCACGGCCACGTTGCCGCGCTTGACCCGCAGCAAGCCCCTGCATAGGCCGTCTGCAGGAGGCTATCCGCGATGACGTTCAAGGCGATCAAGGTCGTGATCATTACCGAGAAAGTCATCTTCGATGGCGTTGCGCAGATCATCGAGGATGCCGGCGGCACGGGGTACACGGTCGTATCGGCGGGCGGCAAAGGCAGCCGGGGCGTGCGCCCGACGAACCGGGCGTCGATCGTCGACGCGTTCCGCAATGTGAAGGTCGAGGTGATCGTCTCGGACCATGACGTCGCCGAGCAGATCATCGATACTGTCGCGGCGCGCTATTTCGACGATTATTCAGGGATCACCTATCTCGAAGAGGTCGAGATCCTCCGCCCGCACAAATTCCATCACTAATTCCGGGCGCTAGCCGAACTCCGGCCCGAACACGATCTGGGCGAGCGCTACATAGAGCGGGATGCCGATCGCGATCGCGACCGGCGTGCCGATACTGGTCGACGAACCGATATAGGCGGACGGGTTGGCCGAGGGTATCGCGGCGCGCAGCGTCGGCGGGCCCGAAATATCCGAACTCGAACCGGCCATCACGGCGAGCAGCACGATGCCGCCCGGACTGAACCCCGTCGCCAGATGCAGGAGATACCCCAGCCCGAAAGCGATCAGGCCATGGGTCAGCGGGGAGACGACGGCGTAAACCGCATACCAGTGCGCGACTTTGCGGATCTCGTTCAAGCGCTGATAGGCTTCGATCCCCATGATCAGCATCAGGATCGAGAGCAGCCCGCGGAACAGCGGGTCGTAAAAACCCTCGAACACCTGTTCGGGGCGCGTCAGCAGCCCGAGCGCCAGGCCCAGGATCAGCGCGGACAGCGCCGATCCACGCAGGCTGTCGGCGATGATCGCGCCGATCTTCGGCTTCTCGCTCGATTTACCGTCGCGCTTTGCGAAATAGAGATTGGCCAGCACGATAGCGAGCACCAGCGCCGGGATGTCCATGAACGGGTAAAGCGCAGGAACCCAAGCCTCGTAGAAGATATCGTCTTCCTCGAGCAGGACCATCGCGGCGGCGAGAGTCGAGGCGCTGACCGCGCCGAACAGGCCAGCCGTGGCGATCGCATCTTCGGTTCTCACGCCGGGCAGAAACGAGAGCGTGAAGCGCCCGATGAGCACGATCGCACAGCCGATGAAGACGGTCGCCACGGCGGGCAGCAGCATATCGGCGAAATTGGCGTCGCGGATTTCCAGCCCGCCCTCGATGCCGATGCGCATGAGCAGCATGAACACCGCGAACTTGTAGATCGCGTCGGGAATGTCGAGCTTGCTGCGAAAGGCGGCGAGCAGCATTCCGCCGATCAGAAAGGCGAGTGCCGGAGACTGGAACTGCGTCACGAGACGCGTCAGGAAATCGACCAGCAGTTCCATTTCGCGTGTCTTGTCACCCTGTTGCGTCCCTTGAGTCTATCGACGCGGTGATTCTGGCCGTCAAGCTTGGCGGTTCGGGATCGTAAGCCGCTAGGCGCTCGACGAAATCGGCAGGACGAGCCGTGCCATCGCTTTTCTGATTTACACTGACAGAGCCTAGTCATTGGCCCATCACATTGCGTTCGTATATATCTATCGCAACGGTCACTGAAGTTAGGAGAGAGCATATGGACGCGAAGACAGGCGAAATGAGCGGCGGTTGCCCGATGGGCTTTGACGGCGAAACGCGCTCACTGCTGGGCAGGACCAACCGGGACTGGTGGCCCGACCAGCTCAATCTCGAAATGTTGACCGAAGACGGCACGTCGCCCGATCCGATGGGCGCGGATTTCGATTATGCCGAGGCCTTCAAGAAGCTCGATTATGAAGGGCTGAAGAACGACCTCACGGCGCTGATGACGGACTCGCAGTCCTGGTGGCCGGCCGATTATGGACATTACGGCCCGTTCTTCATCCGCATGGCGTGGCATGCGGCCGGCACATACCGCACCGGCGACGGCCGCGGCGGCGCCGGCAGCGGTCAGCAGCGTTTCGCGCCGCTCAACAGCTGGCCGGATAACGGCAATCTCGACAAGGCGCGGCGCCTGTTATGGCCGATCAAGCAGAAATACGGCCAGAACATCAGCTGGGCCGATCTGTTCATCCTCGCGGGCAATGTCGCGATCGAATCGATGGGCGGGCCGGTGTTCGGCTTCGGCGGCGGCCGCAAGGACGTGTATGAACCTGAAAAAGTCTATTGGGGCACCGAAGAGCTCTGGGTCGACCAGGGCGCCGAAACCCGCATCATCCCCGATGAAGGCAAGGCGCTGGAAAACCCGCTCGCGGCGATCCAGATGGGCCTGATCTACGTCAATCCGGAAGGCCCGGGCGGCAATCCCGATCCGCTCGAGTCGGCGCGCGACATGCGCAAGACGTTCGAGCGGATGGCGATGAACGACGAGGAAACGGTCGCGCTGACCGCTGGCGGCCACGCGTTCGGCAAATGTCATGGCGCGATCCCGGCCGACCAGCTCGCCGGCAGCCCCGAGGGCGAACATCTGATGCTGCAGGGCTTCGGCTGGTCGACCGATCCGGACCAGATCGCAGAGGGTCACATCACGACGTCCGGCCTCGAAGGCCCGTGGACGCCCAACCCGACGCAGTGGGGGAACGACTATTTCCGCCTGCTGTTCAAATATGACTATGAGCTGGTGGAGAGCCCGGCGGGCGCCAAGCAGTGGACGCCGGTCGATCCCGAAGAGGCCGACATGGCGCCCGATGCGCGCGATCCGTCGAAAAAGGTTCCGACCATGATGACGACGGCGGACATGGCTTTGAAGATGGACCCGGACTATCGCAAGATTTCCGAACGGTTCCTCAACGATCAGGCCGCGCTGGAAGACGCCTTCGCCCGCGCCTGGTTCAAGCTCTGCCACCGCGATATGGGCCCCAAGGTCCGCTATCTCGGGCCGGAAGTACCCGAAGAGGACCTGATCTGGCAGGATCCGATTCCGGCCGGAACCGAGCCCTCGGACGGCGCGGTATCGGATTTCAAGTCGAAGATCCTCGATAGCGGGCTGTCTGTCAGCGAACTCGTCAAGGCGGCCTGGGCGTCGGCCTCGACCTATCGCCGGTCGGACCATCGCGGCGGCGCCAACGGTGCGCGTGTACGTCTCGCGCCGCAGAAGGACTGGGAAGTCAACGACCCGGACGAGCTGGCGAAGGTGCTTGCCAAGATCGACGAGCTTCGCGGTGACATGTCGATGGCCGACGCCATCGTCCTCGCCGGTTCGGCAGCGGTCGAGAAAGCGGCGAAGGACGCCGGCTTCGACGTCACGGTGCCGTTCCTCGGCGGTCGCGGCGATGCAACCGAGGAGCAGACCGACGCCGAGAGCTTCGAACCGCTCGAGCCGTTCGCCGACGGCTTCCGCAACTATCTGCGGACCAAGGCGAGCGTGAAGACCGAAGACATGCTCGTAGACCGCGCGCACCTGCTCGGTCTCTCGATGCCCGAGATGACGGTGCTCGTCGGTGGCCTGCGCGTCCTCGGCGCGGTGAGCGGCAATACCGGCCATGGTGTGCTCACCGACCGGCCCGGCCAGCTCACGACCGACTTCTTCACCAACCTGCTCGACATGGGTACGGCCTGGACGGTCGTGGACGAGAGCGGCGATGAGGAATTTGTCGGTGCGGATCGTGCCAGCGGTGACGAGAAATGGCGCGCCACGCGCACCGATCTCGTCTTCGGTTCCAACTCGCAGCTTCGCGCCATCGCCGAAGTTTATGCCGAGAACGGGCATGAGCAGAAATTCGTGAACGACTTCGTCGCGGCATGGACCAAGGTCATGAACGCCGACCGGTTCGACGCCGCTTAAGCTAGACCGTCCGACTTACTCGGAAACCCAAAATCCCCGCCGCGCCACCCGGTGCGGCGGGGATTTCTTTTATCTAGTAACCGAGCGCCTGGCCGTCCTTGCGCATTTCGGTCGCGCCGGCATAGACGCCGGTTTCCGGATCGCGGACGATGGCCTGATAGCCGCCGAACATGATGCCGTTGGTCACGACTTCGACATTGTGCCCCATTGCGCGGAGCTGCTCGACGGTCTCGTCCGGGATACCCGCCTCGACACTGAGCGTGCCGAGCAGGTCCGCGCCCGTCCCTTGCAGATCGTCGGTCGGCGCGCGGCCGCCGCCATGGTTGATCCGCGCGGCATCGCCCGCTTCCTGCACGTTCATGCCATAATCGACCATGTTGATCAGCACCTGGACATGGCCCTGGGGCTGCATCGATCCGCCCATCAGGCCGAAGCTCATATAGGGCTGGTCGTTGTGCATGACGAAGGCCGGGATGATCGTCTGGAACGGCCGCTTGCCCGGCGCATAAACGTTCGGATGATCGGGATCGAGCGAGAACAGCTCGCCGCGATCCTGGAACATGAAGCCGAGCCCGTCCGGCACAAGGCCCGAGCCCATGCCCCGATAGTTGGACTGGATGAGGCTCACCATCATGCCGCTTGAATCCGCGACCGTCAGATAGGTGGTGTCCCCCTCCCCTTCGATCCGCGGATCGCCGGGCGCGAAGGCCGGATTGGCGCGCGCCGGATCGATCTCGGCGAAGCGGCGCTGGCCATATTCCTGCGACAACAGCCCCTCGATCGGAATGTCGGAAAAGGCAGGATCGGCGTAGAAGCGGGCCAGATCCTCGAAAGCGAGGCGCTTCGCCTCGGTGATGTAATGCAGCACTTCGGCGGACCCACGCGGCCATTGTGCGAGGTCGACATTGCGCAGGATATTCACCATCTGCAGCGCCGCGAAACCCTGGCTGTTGGGCGGCAGTTCGCACAGCTCGTACCCATCGCGATAGTCGACACAGGCGACATCTACCCATTCGCTCTCATGCGCGGCCATGTCCTCATAGCGCAGCGCGCCGCCGATCCGCCGCATATAGGCATCGATGGTCCGGGCGATTTCGCCCTCGTAAAAGGCCTCGCGCCCGCCCGCCGCGATGGCGCGATAGGTCGCGCCGAGATCGGGGTTGCGGAAGATTTGCCCGGCCTGAGGCGCGCCCTCCGCGAAATAGGTCGCCCGCGCATTGTCGAATTCGCCGATCATCTCGAGCCGCTGCTCGAAAGCGGCGAAATTGCGCTGGAAATAATGCGCGATCACAGGCGCAACGGGATGGCCGTTCTCCGCATAGGCGATGGACGGTGCGAGAATATCTTCCATGCTGAGCCGCCCGAACCGGCCATGCAGTTCGAACCAGCCATCGACTGCGCCGGGCACGCTGACCGGCAGATGGCCGACCGGCGGGATCGACGTCGCATCGCCCAGGGCCTCGCGCAGGTCATCATAGCTCTGCCCCATCGGGCTGCGGCCCGAGGCGTTGAGGCCATAGAGTTGTTCGGTCTCCGGGTCCCAGACGATGGCGAACAGGTCGCCGCCGATGCCGTTGCCCGTCGGTTCCATCAGGCCGAGCGCGGCATTGGCCGCAATTGCCGCATCCACGGCGCTCCCGCCGGCCTGCAGGATGTCGATGGCGATCTGGCTCGCGAGCGGATGCGCCGTCGCCGCCATGCCGTTCTCCGCATAGACCGGACTGCGCGACCATGCCGCCCCGACCGGCCGCCCGCCGGCGCCCATTTCGATTGCCGGTGCTGCGCCATCCTGTGCCGAAGCCGGACCTGTTCCGGCGACCAGCAGAATAGCGCAAAAAGCCGTCAACACTGATTTACGCATGATCGAAATCCCCTCTCTCGCTGCTATTGGCTACCCCGGACGCCGACGGGTATGCGCCAGATCGTGCCGCCGCCCCGGAACGTCGAGGTAGCATATAGCGCGTGATGATCGAATGCGCCGCGACCGAACACAAGGCTCGCAACATTGGGTACGTCTTCCGCGATCAGCACCTGCTCGCCCGTCTCGGGATCGAAGCGCCAGATTCTGCCGACCTGATTGTCGGCGATGTAGACGCGGCCGCTCTCATCTATCGCCAGCCCGTCGAGACCCGCGCCGCCGGTCTCCAGAACGACCGAGGCGGCACCGGCTGACCCGTTCTCGCCTATCTCGACGGCCCAGAGCCGGTCGGCGAACTCAATGGGCGCCAGTCTGGTAAAAATCTGCGCGACATATAGCGTCCGTCCATCCGGCGAGACGACCATACCGTTGGGAAAAGGCACGGCGCGGGACCAGATCGAGACATTGCGGTCAGCATCAATGCGGTAGATGATATCCGTCCCGTCGTCCGAGACGAGAAAGGAGCCGTCCGGCATCGGCAGGATGAAGTTCGGATCGGCGATGCCGGTCGCGAAAACCGTTCTTTCGCCTTCAGGCGTCACCCGCCAGACGATCCCGTCATTTTCGCTCTCATCGCCCTCGCTGAAAATGTTGGTCGGCCCGAAATCCGCCGCCAAGATGTCGCGTTCGCCGATCGGCGCTTGGCCGAGATTCGTATAGACATCGGCCAAACGGCGCACGCTACCGTCGGGCCGGGCGATCCAGACGCCACGATTGGCCCCGATGAACAAATCGCCACGAGCGTTGAACGTTATGCCCTCCGCACCGTCGAACGCCTCGATAAAAGCTTCTGCCACAACCGGAAATTCTGGCTCGGCAACAGCTGCATCCGGCGCGCTCATGCCAGCCAGTGAAGCGATAAGAGGCCAAAGTATCACCCCGATGCGTCTCCCGGAATATCGATGACGATCTTGCCGAAATGCTTCTGCGCGGCCTGATGCTGGAAGGCGTCGGCGACTTGGTCCAGCGGGAAATGCGTGTCGATCACCGGCTTGATGCCGTTGGCGTCGATCGCCGCGATCATGTCGCGCTGGTCGGCCTGGCTACCGACGGTGATCCCCGTCATCACGAGGTTCTTCTGGAAGAAGAGCGCGGTCGGCACTTCGCCCGACAGCCCCGTGAGCACGCCGATCAGCCCGATATGCCCGCCCGTGCGGCACGCATGGATCGATTGCGTCAGCGTCCCCGGACCGCCGATCTCGACGACGGTGTCTACGCCGCGACCCGCCGTCCATTGCAGCGCGGCCTTACCCCAGTCCGCCTCTTCCTTGTAATTGATCACATGATCGGCGCCGAGCGCGGTCAGCCGCTCGAGCTTCTCGCCCGACGAGGACGTCGCGATCACCGTCGCGCCCGCGGCCTTGGCGAATTGCAGCGCGAAGATCGAGACCCCGCCCGATCCCTGCACGAGTACGATATCGCCGGGCTTGGTCTGAGTGGACACGAACAGCGCGCGCCACGCGGTCAGCGCCGCACATGGCAGTGTCGCCGCCTCGGCGAAACTGTAGTCCTTCGGTGCCTTCGTAAAGGCGCGGGCGGGCGCCGCGACATATTCGGCGGCGAAACCATCGGCATGATCGCCGGGCACGCCGAGGCGCTTCTCGTTTTCCCCCGGCCCATCGGCCCAGCCCGGAAAGAATACGGAAAGCGCATGATCGCCGGCGCTCCATCCCGAAACGCCCTCTCCTACGCTTACGACTTCGCCCGCGCCGTCCGACATCAGGATCCGGCCATCGACCGTCGGGATACCGCCCAGCGCGACGACATAATCGTGATAGTTCAATGAATTAGCGGCCACCTTGACGAGAAGCTCGCCGGGCCCGGCCTCAGGCTGGTCGCGATCCGCGATGACGATATTGTCGAGCCCGCCGGGCTTTTTGAGCGTTGCGGCTTTCATCTACGCGACATCCTTGAAGTTGCCCGGGCGCTTGGCCATCCCGGCCATCACCGCCTCGATCTGGTTGGGCTTGCCGATCACGCCTGCCTGTTCGCGCGATTCCTCCAAGAGAATTTCCGCCGCATGCTGGTCCCGCGACATGTTGAGGAGCCGCTTGTTGGCGCGCACCGCATCCGGGCTCTTGCTCGCGATTTCATGCGCGAGTTCCATCGCATCGGCATGCGGATCGTCGGAAAGCTTCGTCGCAAAGCCATAATCGAGCGCTTCGGCCCCGTCGAAAATCCGCGCCGTATAGCAAAGCTCGCGCACCACATCGTCGCGGGCGAGATTGCGCACGATCGGGATGCCGGCCATGTCCGGCACAAGGCCCCATTTCATCTCCATGATCGCGTGGCGCGTGTCGGGCGCGGTCACCCGGATATCGGCACCGCAGGCGATCTGGAAGCCGCCGCCGAATGCGACGCCATGCACCGCCGCGATCACCGGCACCGGCAACACATGCCAACCCCAGGCGACCTGCTGGAACTTGTTCGCGTCCCCATAGGTGCGTTTCATAAGCCGGTCGGCACCATCATCGTCGCCATCGTCATTATCGGCGGCGCTCTTCTGCGCCATGCCGGCGAAGCTCGCCATGTCGAGCCCGGCGCAGAAAGCCCGGCCCTCGCCCGACAGCACAACGGCGCGCACGCTGCTATCGCTGCCGAGTTGTTCGATGGCATCGACGATCCCGTCGAACATCGCGGGATCGAGAGCGTTCATCTTTTCGGGACGGTTAAGGCGCACATCGGCGACGCCTGCATCGTCGATGGCAATCGTTACGCGGTCGGTCATCGGGTTCTCCTTTACGTCAACTGTGGCACAGCCGCGCGCAGGCGCGCAACAGGCGCTTGCGCTTTCGGCCCTCCCGCGCGCAAAGAGGCCCGATGAAGGGCGAGATGGAGCGATTTCTTGCGCGCTATGGCGAGTGGCAAAGCGCGCGCCTTGCCGTGGCGACCGTCATACGCACCTGGGGCTCGGCGCCGCGGCCGGCCGGCAGTCATATGCTGGTCCATGAAGACGGCCGGTTCGAAGGATCGGTATCGGGCGGCTGTGTCGAGGGCGATGTGCTGCACACAGCCGGCGAGGTTTTGGCCGATGGTCGATTCCGCCTGCTGCGCTTCGGCGTCGAAAACGAAACGGCATGGCAGGCGGGCCTGCCCTGTGGCGGCGAAATCGAAATCCTTGTGCAGCCGGTCGGGCCGGACGGCTTTCCGCCGGACCTGTTCGCCGCCATCGGCGAAGCGCGCCGGTCCGGCGAGACGCTGTACACGGCCACCGATCTGGACAGCGGCGCAACGCGGATCGCCGAACGCGACGAGGAAGCCGGATGGATCAACCGCTACGCCCCGCCGCGCCGGCTGCTCATCGTCGGCGCCGTGCAGATCGCGCAGTCGCTCGCGCGCATGGCGGAAGAGATCGATATCGCACCCGTCCTCATCGATCCGCGCGCGGCGTTCCTGACCGAAGAGCGGTTTCCGGGCGTCGACCGCGACGATCGCTGGCCGGATGAAGCCATCGCCGCGCATAATCCCGATGCGCGCACCGCCATCGTGGTCCTCAGCCATGATCCGAAGATCGACGACCCGGCCCTGATCGCCGCGCTGGAATCGCCGGCCGGCTATGTCGCCGCCTTGGGCTCGCGCAAAAGCCATGCGGCGCGGCTGGCGCGGTTGCGCGAAGCCGGTGTGGACGCGGAAAATCTATCGCGGATCGACGGTCCCGCGGGCCTCGATATCGGTAGCGTCGGCCCGGCGGAAATCGCGCTCTCGATCGCCGCTGGAATGGTATCAGCCTTCGCTCAGAACTCGCCCTGAACGGCGAGCGCATAGCCGTTCGGCCCCGGCGCGAAACCGGCAAGCGCGAGCCGTTCGCGCATCGCATCGTCGACGGCCATCGTCCGGAATTCCGCCGTATAGGCGCCGGTCGCGCCGATGCGGATTTCGAGCTGTTCCATCCCGCTCTGGCTGATCAGCGGCAGCAGCAGCGCGCCTTCGTCGCACTGCGCATTGCCCATCACGAATTCGGGCAGCGAGATGCCGGCCAGATTGCCGCCCAGCCGCGCCCGAACCAGGCCCTCCGCCGTGTCGCACAACCCGTTGTCGAAATGCACGGTCACATCTTCGAGTTCGAGCGCGCTAACCGGTAGCGGCGCGAACAGGTCGGCGACGGGCAAGGACGCATGCATATCGTCCAGCCCGAATTCGCTGCCCGAAACGCTCATCGCACCGCGAAAGCCGCCGAACTGATCCGCATCCATGCCGCTTCGGGCCATGGCGACGCGCGCCCGGCCAACGAGCAGCGGGAAAAAGCCGAGCCCCGCATCGACATCGCCGACCGCCGCATCGCCAAACTGTGCCTCGACCAGACGCCCGTTCCAGACGCTGCCCTGCGCCTCGCGTGCCGCGACACCGCGATCGTCCATGCCGAGCCAGTCGAGGCCGAGCCGCATCGGGATGAGCACCAGCAGCGCCAGCGCGAAGATGCACAGGAATAAGACCGCACGGCCCATCGGAAGCGTGATCCGCATCAGCCCTGCCCTCCGCGCCGGAAAGTGACGTCCACCGAAAGCGTTTCGTCCGCATTAGGCCGCGCCGTCAGCGCATCGACATGGAGGCCCATGCGCGTTTCGAGATCGGCAACCCAGGCGAAGAAAGTCTGCGGGCGGACCGCGCCGATGATAACGCGTACGCCGTCCGTGCCCGCCGGTTCGGTCTGCGCCGTGTTAAAGCCGACCCGCACCGCTTCGGCAGTCACGATATCGCTGATCCGGCCGGAAACCGCGGGCGGCGGATTGGCGGATACGGCGTCGATGGCCGCGAGCCGCGCCTCGATGCGGCCGAGCGCGATCACCGCCGCATCGTGGCGCGCCTTGGCGGATTCGCGCATAAGGTCGATCGGCCGGACGATCAGCAGCCAGCTGAGGACCAGTACCGCTAATCCCCCGGCCACGCCGACAAGCCAGCGTTCGCGGGCGCTCAATCCGCCCCACCAGGCTTTCACACGCTCCGTCATGGCGCCCGCACCACATAATCGGCGATCTGCCGCCCGCCACCATCGCGCACGCCGCCGGGCGTGACGATGAGTCCGGCGGCGGCCATGCGCTGCTGCAGGGCCGTCAGTTCCGCCTGTCCCGGCGCGGCGGCGGTCAGTTGCAGGCTGTTATCGTCGGCATAGACGATCGACTGCAGTTCCACGCCCGCCGTATCGCGGATCGCGCCGAACGCCGCATTGGCGAGTTCGCCATAGCCCGGTCCGCCGCCAAGCTCGGAGAGCCGCCCGCGCAACTGTGCATCGGCATCGACGATCTCGACATTGCCGGGGATGGCGTCGCGCGCGCGTTCGGCGATCTCGCGCTCGACGGCATCGGCGGCGAAGCTGTAGCGCGCGATCATCGTCAGCTGGATCAGCAGCGTGACCAGCAGGACTGCCGCGGCGAGAAGGGCAACCCGGCGCAGATAGCCGGTGTCGAGTTTCCAGCGCCGGCGCTTCGCATAATCGCCCTGCCGCAGATTGAGCGGCGGCGCGGCCAGCACGGTGCCGAGGCCGCGCTCCATGTATTCGGCCGTAATCGGCTCGACCGGCTCGTCGGCGATCAGCAGGGCCGCGATATCCGGTTCGGCGGCGAAGGCGCGTTTGGGTCCGCGCACTATATCGATGCCGGCCTTGCGCAGCGTGCGCACACCGGTTTCGGGCGGCGCGATCAGCAGCGGTTCCGGGATCACGATATCGGGATCGAGGCCGAGCGTTTCGGCCTCGGCCAGCCAGTCGTCCATCCGCGCGCGCGAGACGATGGCGAGCGGCCGCTCGTCGTCCGCATCGGCTGGGCCGGTCGCGACATGCTGCGTCTCGAAGCGCTCCGCGCTCACCTCCTCGGCCATGATCCGCGCCGCGGCCCCGGCCTGCGCAGGCGCGAGCGCGGCCGGGATTTCGGCCCAGTGCAACGCCACCTCGCTACCGGGAACGACCAGAGTCACGGTTTCCGGCTCGTCGCCGTCTTCATCAGGCTCGGGCAGCGTGTCGAAACCCGATTGCCGCACGAGCGTCCGCCCATCGGCGATCCGCATCCAGCCCGGTTCTTCGCCGAGAAAGATCAGGAGATAACGCGCGCTCATTCGTCACGCCCCCAGCGGCGCGAGACGACGCGCGCCGGCGCGAAGCTGGCGTCGATCAGCGCGGACTGCTGCAGCTCTACCTCGCCGAGCCGGACATCGAGTTCGAGCCGGAAATAGCGGGTACGGATCTGGGGCTGGCCGATCACTTCGCCCATCGGCTCCTGATTGGCAAGCACCGGCTGGTTCCAGAAATCGGCGATGCTGTTCCACCCGGTTTCGGGGCGCGCGGCGATCGCCTGGCTGGCGCCATTGGCATCGAGACGGTTCGGCAGGAGCATGGCGATAAGCGGGGCCTGTTCCGGAAGCAGGGTGTTGACGTTGA
>NZ_JBQLZN010000003.1:0-63337 GCF_052168295.1 Parasphingopyxis sp.
GGACCGGCTCTGCCGGACGGACACGGGGCTGGGCAGCTTCGACGGCGAAAGCCGGCGCGGCAGCGGCGGCATTCCTTCTGCTCGGCGGGGTCAGCCCGAGCGGTCAGCTTGAAGTCAATGTAGAGGATTTGCGGTCGAACAACGGCCTGCTCCATATCTGCGTAACGCGCGACGCCGAGCATTTTCCCGATTGCGAGAACGATCCGGCGGCGACCCGGGAAAGCTTCCGCGTCGCCGAGACGCGCTCGGTGCGTTTCGCCAACCTGCCATCGGGCGATTACGCGATCGCCATCCTGCACGACGAGAACGGCAATTCGCGGCTCGACCGTTTCGCCGGTATCCCGCGTGAGGGCATCGGCTTTTCGCGCAATCCGCGCTTTTCTTTCGGCCCGCCGCGCTTCTCTTCGGCACGCTTCCGGCTGAGCCCGCATGGCGATGTCCAGAGCATCCGGATGCGCTACTTCCTCTAGCCGCAATATGCGCGCCCGCCTGATCCGTGCCGCCGCCCTGAGCGCGGCGCTTTTTACGTATGCGCCCGCCTGCGCCGACAGCGCCCCGCCCCAGATCGACCGGCTCGCCCTCGATGCCATGGTCGCCGAAATCGAAGATCGGGACTATCGCCGGATCGAGGGGATCATGGTCGAGCGGGGCGGCGAAATCCTGTTCGAGGATTATTACCGGCGCAGCGGACCGGAATCCCCGATCGACGCACGCTCGGCCGGCAAGTCGATCACCGCACTCGCGCTCGGCATGGCAATCGATGACGGCGCGATCGCGAATGTCCAACTGCCGCTGCTCTCCTTCTTCACCGACCACGAACCGATCGCGCATGATGGACCGGAAAAACGCGCGATCACGCTGCATGATGCGCTGACCATGTCGTCCGCGTTCGATTGCAACGACTGGACGATGGCGAGCCCGGGCAATGAGGAACGGATGTACGATACGCGCGACTGGACCCGCTTCGCGCTCGATATCCCGGTCGACCCCGACTATCACCGCCACGAGGAGAGCGGGCAGGGCCGCTTTTCCTATTGCACGGCCGGCGTCTTCCTTCTGGGCGGCGTCGTCGAACGGGCCGTGGGCCAGCCGTTCGAAGACTATGTGCAACGCCGCCTGTTCGATCCGCTGGCCATCGTCGATCCCGAATGGCGACGCGCGCCCGAAGGCGTGGTGCAGACCGGCGGCCAGCTCAGCCTGCGCGTCCGCGATTTCACCGCGCTCGGCCGGCTCGTGCTTAACGGCGGTGCGCGGGGCGACGCGCAGCTCGTCTCGCGGGACTGGGTGCGCGGCCTCTTCCGCCCGCGCGTCGGGGCGACGCCGGGCCAGGCCTATGGCTATCTCTGGTGGTTCGCCAATTTCCGGGCGCCGGACGCCGAGCGCGACTATTCGGCGCTGATGATGTCCGGCAATGGCGGCAACAAGGTCGCGCTGTTCCCCGAACTCGACGCCGTCGTCACGATCCTCGCGACCAACTATAACGACCGCGACATGCACGACCTGACGGCGGACCTGATCAACACGCACATTCTCCCCGCCCTGCTGGCGGATTGCGAGGCCCGCCCGCCCTGCACGGCGAGCCCCGCCATCGCTCCCTGATCTGGACTCCTGCCGCGCCCTGACTAGGAACCGCAGCATGGCCGATCCGCCGCCCGATGAACCCAAGGCCGATACGCCACCGCGCAAGATCATCCATATCGATATGGATGCCTTTTACGCGTCGGTCGAACAGCGGGACAATCCCGAATTGCGGGGAAAGCCGGTGGCGGTCGGCGGGTCGAGCGGGCGCGGCGTCGTCGCGGCGGCTTCCTACGAGGCACGCGAATATGGCGTGCGCTCGGCGATGCCCTCCGTCACGGCGAAGCGCCGCTGTCCGGACCTCATTTTCGTGCGCGCCCGCTTCGATATCTACCGTGCCGTCTCCAACCAGATCCGCGGCATCTTCAGAAGCTATACCGATCTCGTCGAACCGCTGTCGCTAGACGAGGCCTATCTCGACGTCAGCGCCTATCGCAAACTGCCGACCGCTACCGCCATCGCCGAGGAAATCCGCGCGCGGGTAAAGGACGCCACCGGGCTCACCTGTTCGGCCGGCGTCTCGTACAACAAGTTCCTCGCCAAGATCGCCTCCGACCAGAACAAGCCCGACGGCATCTGCGTGGTGACGCCGAAACAGGGGCCGAAATTCGTCGCGCGCCTCCCCGTGCGCCGTTTCCATGGCGTGGGGCCGAAGACGGCGGAGAAGATGCAGCGGCTCGGCATCGAAACGGGCGCGGACCTGCGCGCGCAGAGCCTGGAGTTTCTCCAGGCCCATTTCGGCAAGAGCGCCAGCTATTATTATCGCGCCGCGCGCGGCATCGATGACCGCCAGGTCAAGCCCAACCGCATCCGCAAATCCTTGGGCGCCGAACGCACCTATGGCGAGGATTTGCACGATCGCGACGCGATGATCGCCAAGCTCGAAGAGATCGCCGACACGGTCTGGCAGCGCGCAGAAAAGTCGGAGAGCTTCGGGCGCACGGTCACGCTGAAATTGCGCTATGCCGATTTCGAGACTCCGACCCGCGCCCGCTCTCTGCCCGCACCCGTCGCGAGCCGCGATGCGCTACTCGCCATCGGCGTGGAACTGCTCGACACGCTGGTCCCCGACCCGCGCGGCGTGCGCCTGCTGGGCCTGACCATGTCGGGTTTCGGGGAGAAAGAGGATAGCGCGGAGGATGACGATCAACCGGCGCAGCTCGGGCTCGAGCTGTGAGGTCGCCAGCGTGTTGACTTCCGGCCGGAATTTCGATTCATCCGATAGCAATCACAAAAAAGGGGGAATTGCAGATGCGGATGAAGTCGGGCGCGGCGCTGGCCGGAATAGCGATATTGGCGGCCTGTTCGGGACAGGCGAACGAGGCGGAAGCACAGCCATCCGAAAGTGCCGGCACGGAGACCGCGACATCCGAGGCCGAAGCCGCGGGTCTCGACGCTATCCTGACCACCGACAACGCCGAAAACTGCAATTTCCTGACCGATGCGGGCCGGACGATGCTGCTCGAAGACAGTTTCCGGTTCGAAGACGAGATGGAGTTGGAACCGATCTCGAACCCCCAATTCGAAGTGGAAGGGGTGACCGTCTATCCGAGCGTCATCCTGCCCCAACCCGGCGAAGACCGGTTTACGATTTATGTCGGACTGGCTGGATCCTGGCTCGGGCTGCCCGTCGATGCCGTATCGTACAAATTCCTGCCGCGCACCGATATGCCGACGGCCATGCGCGTGCATTTCGAAGCGCCGGTCGAAGCCGTAACCGCGGCGCTTGCCGAGGCCGGCTATCCGGTCAATGCGGATGGCAGCATGCGGCGCACGACGCTCGGCGAGGACGGCGTCATGTACGACTATTACGGGCTCGCCGCGTTCGTCGACGCCGAGGGCAACGGCGGCAGCGTGTTCGAGTGCAACGAGACCGGCTGGTACGAGGAAGACCTGTAGAGGCGGACGGAGAGGACGCGATGAAACGCAGCGGCACCATCGCTCTTGTCGCAACGGGCAGCCTGATATTGGCGGGCACCGCCGCGTTGCACTACACCGGATTTGCCGAAATCTCGGCCTGGGTCGACGGGCTCGGCGACCGGTCCTTCTTCGCCACGGCCATCCCGACCATCTGGCTTTTCCCATCGATCCACTGGTTCGCCATCGCCATCGGGCTGTTTGCCGCCGCATGGTTCGGGCTCGCCGCGCTCCGCGTGCTGCTGTTCGGCTGCGCCCTGCTCCTCGCGGCCGATGCGGCGCTGATCTACAGCGCTGTCGGGCCCTTTATCGGCAGCGGGACGCTGCTCGCCGCCGCGGCGCTTTATGCGATCGCGGGTTTGCGCGCCAAGCCAAGCTAAACGCGCCGCAGCGCATCGCGCCTTACAATCGGCCATCGCATTTGACTCAAGTCAATGCGGCTCGCCATGCTGCGCAGCAAAAGTGCAGCATTGAGGGAGAGTTGAGATGGATATGCCGAGCCAGAATGCGGACGTTCGGGACGAAGCCACCCATGTCGACGTGCTCGTCGTCGGCGCGGGCATTTCGGGGATCGGCGCGGCCTGGCACCTGAAAAACCAGTGCCCGGGCAAGAGCTTCTTGATCCTCGAAAAGAAAGACACGTTCGGCGGCACCTGGGTGACGCACACCTATCCGGGCATCCGCTCGGACAGCGATCTCTATACGTTCGGCTATCGCTTCAAGCCCTGGACCTCCGCGCCGATCGCGAGCGCCGAGGAGATCCTCAAATATATGGGCGAAGTGATTGAGGAGAACGGGATCGACCCGCATATCCGCTACGGCCACACGATCACGGCCGCGCATTTCTCGCGCGCCGACAATCTCTGGACGATAGAGGCGACCGAAAACGAGACGGGCGAACGCAAGAGCTTCACCGCCAATTTCCTCTGGATGTGCCAGGGCTATTACAATCACGAAAAGCCCTACACGCCCGAATGGGAGGGCATGGACGATTTCGCCGGCGAGATCATTCATCCGCAGCTCTGGCCCGAGGATGCCGACCTCAAGAACAAGCGCGTGCTCGTCATCGGTTCGGGCGCGACGGCGGCGACGCTCGTCCCCGCGATTGCCGAAGAGGTGGCGCATGTCACGCTGCTCCAGCGCTCGCCGACCTATTTCTGGCCCGCGCCCAACGCCAACGAGCTGGCCGACACGCTGCGCGAGATCGAGATCGACGAGGAGATCATCCACCCGATCGTCCGCAAGAAGATCCTGTTCGACCAGCTCCAGACGACAAGCCGCTGCAAGACCGAACCCGAAGTCGTGAAGGAAGAGCTGCTTGCGGGCGTGCGCGAATTTCTGGGCGAGGATTTCGATATCGAAACGCATTTCACGCCCAAATATCGGCCGTGGCAGC
The DNA here is from genome assembly GCF_052168295.1 of Parasphingopyxis sp. Lineage (GTDB taxonomy): Bacteria > Pseudomonadota > Alphaproteobacteria > Sphingomonadales > Sphingomonadaceae > Parasphingopyxis. The sequence continues at coordinate 4,892 of NZ_JBQLZN010000003.1, forward strand.
AGCGGCTCGCCTTCGTCCCCGATGGCGACCTGTTCCAGGGCATCGCGAGCGGCAAGGCCAGCGTCGTGACCGACACGATCGACCGCTTCACGGAGAAGGGCGTGCTGTTGGACTCGGGCGAGGAAATCGAAGCAGACATCATCGTCACGGCGACCGGCTTCAACCTCTCGGTGCTCGGCGATATCCCGTTCAGCGTCGACGGCGAGCCGGTCAGCTGGCCCGAAACCATCACCTATCGCGGCATGATGTTCACCGGCGTGCCGAACATGGTCTGGATCTTCGGCTATTTCCGCGCGAGCTGGACCTTGCGGGTCGACATCGTGTCCGATTTCGTCTGCGGCCTGCTCAACCATATGGACGCGACCGGTGCCGCCCGCGTCGAGGTCGCGCTGCGCCCCGAAGATGCGGACATGACGATCGGCCCCTGGGTCGACCCCGAGGATTTCAATCCCAATTACCTGATGCGTGACATGCACCTGCTGCCCAAGGCCGGCGACAAGCCCGAATGGCGCCACACGCAGGACTATTGGACCGAGTGCGACATCATCCCCGCGATCGATCTCGAGGGCGCGGAATTCGTTTATACGCCAGCGGATGCTCCCGAGGATGCCAGAACCGAGGCCGCCACCGCCGCCGAATAAGCCGGCTCAGCACCCGTCGCAAACGACGGTCCGTGCCCGTTCGCGCACCATATGTCATTGACAACAGGGCCGAACGATCTATTTCGCCATGAACACGACATATGACGTAATTAAACGTTCGTTTCATGGGAGGTGCCGATGATCAGACCGGAAATATGCCGCACGCTTATAGCCGTCTTGTCCCTCCTCGCCGGTTCGACCGGGGCCGGCGCGACGGCCCAGGACCCGACCAACACGACTTCCGCGCCGCGATCGGCATCCTATGCGGAACTCGAATCGCAGATCGTCGAATGGCTCGAACGGTACGATACGCCGAGCGTCTCCGTGGCATGGATTGAGAACAGGCAGATCGTCTGGTCTGGCACGTTCGGCCAGCAGGGCCCGTCGCAACCCGCCGACGCCGAAACACTCTATGACACGGCTTCGCTGGGCAAGCCCATCACGGCCGAGATCGTGTTGCGCCTGGCCGCAGAGGGCAGCATTTCGCTGGACGAACCTATGGCAAGTCATTGGCTCGATCCGGATATCGCCGACGATCCGAGGGCGCAGTTGCTGACGCCCCGTCATGTCCTGACGCACCAGACCGGTCTTCCCAACTGGCGGTACCTGACCGACGATGTCCTCGTCTTCCAGTCCGATCCGGGTGCGAGCACCCGCTATTCGGGCGAGGGGATGCAGTATCTGGTGCGCTTCGTCGAAGCCAAGCTCGGCCGGCAATTCGAGGATATCGCCGAAGAACTGCTCCTCTCGCCGCTCGGGATGACGGATACGTCGCTCGTCCGCCGGGACTGGTTCGAGGGCCGCATGGCCTGGCGCTATTTCCCGGATGGCGAGTGGCGCGAGCCCACGGCGCGGGACGAACCGCTCGGAGCGGGCGAGGTGCACACCAATGCCCGGGATTATGCCCGCTTCATTGTCGGGGTCATGAACGATCAGGAGGTGTCGGAAGAGCTGGCGGCCGCGCGATATGCCATCTCGCGCGAACAAAGGGACTCCTGCCTCGAACGCGAAGCGGTGCCGGAGGCGTGCCCCGATCATATGGGCTTCGGTCTCGGCTGGTATGTTTACGACTATGGCGACGAGACGCTCGTCGCGCATTCGGGCGCCAATGCGGGCGAGCGGTCGCTGACCGTCTTCTCGCCCGACAGGGGCTATGGGTTCGTCGCTTTCGCCAACGGGGCCAACGGTGACCATGTCTTCTATGAAATCGCTGCCCGCCTCGGCATTCGGCACGAATTCGTTGAGATCGAGCGGCCCGAGCAGCCATTTGGCGCCGCCGAATAGGGCGACGCCAGATAAGGCGGCGCGGCTACGGCCGAAACGCTATTCGCTCGCCGCAGTTCCTACCGTACCTTCCGGCAGCGTGAAGCGCGGCTCGGGCGGCTCGCCGCCGGGGCCGGTCAGATAGTGATCCATCCAGCGCATCAGGCGGATATTATAGTCATACCGCGCCGCGGCCCGCTGGTTGCCATGGCCCTCGCCCGGATAGAGGATGAGACGCGTCGGCGTGTCGGTGCGGATCTTGAGCGCGTTGTAGAGCTCGAAGCTCTGCCCGGCATCGACGCGCGGATCGTCCTGGCCGTGCAGGATCAGCGTTGGCGTCTGCGACTGGCCCGCGTGGAAGATCGGGCTCACTTCCAGCATCGCCTGCCAGTCGTCCCAGGGCCAGGCGCGCGAATGGACGAGATACATCTCCATCGGAATATCGCCCGTGCCGAACTTCGAAATCTGGTTCGAGATGCCGACGAACATCACGGCCGCGGCGAAATGTTCGGTCAGCGCGGTCGCGCCCCAGGCCGTCGCATAGCCGCCATAGGAACCGCCCGTGATCCCGACCCGGTCGAGATCGACGAGCCCTTCCGCGCCCAGCGCCTGGATGCCGTCGACGAGATCGTTGAACTCGCCGCCCGCATAATCGCCCTGGTGGAGCTTGGAAAAGTCCGTGCCATAGGCGGTGCTGCCGCGATAATTGGGGTAGAAGACCGCATAGCCGCGGCCCGCGCCGACCTGCCCGGCCATCGAATAGCGGGTCAGCCAGCCGTTCGAATAATGCGCTTCGGGCCCGCCATGCACGGTGAGGATGGTGGGCGCACCGCCAGCCGGCGCGCCGCCGACCGGCTCGATCACGATGCCTTCGATCGTATGGCCGTCGCGCGACTGGTAGGTCATGGTGCGCTGCGCGCCCATATCGATATCGGCGAGCCAGGGATTGTGGCTCGTCCAGCGCACGAAGCTGCTCCCGTCGAGCAGGAACAGCTCGCTCGGATGCTGCGGCGCATCGGCGACGGCGGCCAGCCGGTTGCCCGCCGCGTCTATCCGCCGCAGGATCAGCGCGCCCGGATCGACGGTCGCCGTCACCGTGCCGCTCGTATCGTAAAAGCGCAGCTCGCTCTGCGCGCCGACATGGACGATCGTCGCGAGCCGGCCATCGGCCAGCCATTCGGTATCGACGACCGCCTCGGCCGCGCCAGCGTTGACGGCGGTGAAGGTGCCGGTCGCCGGGTTCACCATGTGCAGCGTCGTCGGCGCGGGATCGTGCTGGTCGACCGCGGCGATCAGCGACATCACCGACCCGTCGGGCGAGATCTCGAAATCGTCGATCTTGCCCGGCGTTTCGATGGTCGTGCGGACATCGCCATCGTCGCTGTCGACGATCACGACGCGCTGCTGGGTGAAGCTGTCATCGACCAAAGTCGTCGGCGCCCGGCGCAGCGCAAGCCATGTCCCGTCCGGGGCAACCTGCACCTGGGTCACATGCCCGTCGACCGTGATCTCGCGCGGCGTGGCGCCTTCGGGCGCGTTCGGCGTCAGCGCGAAGAGGCGGTTGAAGCGCTGTTCCTCCTGATAGATGATCGCGTTGAAGCCGGCCTCGTTCTCGCGCGTCCTCGCCGCATCCTCTGCGGCGGCGACGATCGCATAGACGGTCCGCCCGTCCGGCGCCCATTCATAGCTGCGGATGTCCGCGCCCTCGACCGCGGCGAGCTCGCGATGGCTGCCGCCCGCAACCGGGATTCCGTACAGCGCGGTGTGCGTATCATCGCCCTCGGGCTTCCACAGGAAGGTCACCATCCGCCCGTCCGGCGAAAAGCGGATGCCGCTCACGTCCATGCCCTCGGGCAGGAATTCCTGCGCGACATTGGCCGCGGTCGCCACATGCAGCGTCGTATCCGTCGTCCCGTTCTCCTCGCCCGAAAGAATGTCCGGCAGCTGGTTCAGGCCGAAGGCGATGCGCGTCCCGTCCGGCGACACGGCGATCCCGCCGACATCGGCGAGCCGCGTTACGTCTTCGGGCGTCATCGGCCGGGCGAGCGCGGGCGCGGTCGCGAGGGCAGTAACACTGGCAAAAAGGGCGATCGATTTCTTCAACGGACATTCTCCTGTCATATTCCCGTCATCGGGCGCTTGTGCCCGGCCTTTTGGCACCGGTCACATCGAAAATCCATGACAGCGGCATTTGTTTCGCCTATCGTCCATCCATCCCCGGGGGACCGCACCCATATGCGGTTGAGAGGCGAGAGTTAGAGGGCTCGCGACCCGCAGAACCTGATCCGGCTGACACCGGCGGAGGGAGGGAGCGGTCTTCACCCGAAATCCGCAGACCCTCTCCGACTAGATGGAGAGACGACCATGGCAGATATCCCCGCCCGCACCGAAATCGGCGTGACCACCGGCCCCATTCGCGGCAGCAAGAAAATCCACGTCGCCTGCCAGTCCGGCAGCGGCGTGCGCGTCGCGATGCGCGAGATTCATCTGGAAGGCGACGAACCGCCGGTCCGCGTCTATGACACGTCCGGCCCCTATACCGATCCCGAAGCGCATATCGATATCATGGCGGGCCTTCCCGCAATGCGGCGCGACTGGATCATGGCGCGCGGCGATGTCGAAAGCTATGACGCACGCGAGACCAAGCCCGAAGATAACGGCCAGCTCGGCCCGGACCGGTCCGGCGGCGTCGACCCCTTCCCGAATGTCGTGAAGCGTCCCTTGCGCGCTAAAGACGGCGCGAACGTCACCCAGATGCACTATGCGCGCAAAGGCATCATCACGCCCGAAATGGAATATGTCGCCGAGCGCGAAAATCTCGGGCGCGCGTTCAATGCCGAACAGGCGCGTACCAAGCTCGCCGAGGGCCAGAGCTTCGGCGCGGCGCTGCCAGACTATGTCACCCCCGAATTCGTCCGCGACGAGGTCGCCCGCGGCCGCGCGATCATCCCCAACAATATCAACCATCCCGAGAGCGAGCCGATGGCGATCGGCCGCAACTTCCTCGTCAAGGTCAACGCGAACATAGGCAACTCGGCCGTCGCGTCCGATGTCGCCAGCGAAGTCGACAAGATGGTCTGGGCGATCCGCTGGGGCGCGGACACGGTCATGGACCTCTCGACCGGCCGCAACATCCACGACACCCGCGAATGGATTTTGCGCAATAGCCCGGTGCCCATTGGCACGGTGCCGATCTACCAGGCGCTCGAAAAGGTCGGCGGCGTCGCCGAAGACCTGACCTGGGAAATCTTCGCCGACACGCTGATCGAACAGGCCGAGCAGGGCGTCGATTATTTCACCATCCATGCCGGCGTGCGCCTCCCCTACGTCCCCATGGCCGCGGACCGGATGACGGGCATCGTTTCGCGCGGCGGATCGATCATGGCGAAATGGTGCCTCGCGCATCACAAGGAGAGCTTCCTCTACGAGCGATTCTCGGACATCTGCGAGATCATGAAGGCGTACGACATCGCCTTCAGCCTCGGCGACGGCCTGCGCCCCGGCTCGATCTACGACGCCAATGACGAAGCCCAGTTCGCCGAGCTCTACACGCTGGGCGAGCTGACCAAGGTCGCCTGGGACCAGGATGTGCAGGTGATGATCGAGGGCCCCGGCCATGTGCCGATGCACAAGATCAAGGAGAATATGGAGAAGCAGCTCGAAGCCTGCGGCGAAGCGCCCTTCTACACGCTCGGGCCGTTAACTACGGACATCGCCCCCGGCTACGACCATATCACGAGCGGCATCGGCGCCGCCCAGATCGGCTGGTACGGCACGGCGATGCTTTGTTACGTGACGCCAAAAGAGCATCTCGGCCTGCCCGACCGGGACGATGTGAAAGTCGGCGTCGTCACCTACAAGCTCGCCGCCCACGCCGCCGACCTCGCCAAAGGCCACCCCGCCGCCCAGGTCCGCGACGATGCGCTATCGAAAGCCCGCTTCGAATTCCGCTGGCGCGACCAGTTCAACCTCTCCCTCGACCCCGACACGGCCGAGGATTTCCACGACCAGACCCTGCCCGCCGAAGGCGCAAAGACCGCGCATTTCTGCTCGATGTGCGGGCCGAAGTTTTGCTCGATGAAGATCAGTCAGGAGGTCAGGGAGTTTGCGGCGAACAACCCGAACGGCGTGCTCGGGAATGCGGATGACGTGAAACCCGATGCGGCCGAGCTTGGCATGGAAGAGATGAGCGAGAAGTTCAAAGAGGAGGGCGGGAAGCTCTATGTTCCAGCCGCGGAATAGCGGAGGCGATCTGTATGTGAAAGCGGAGGATGCACAATGATCTGGAAGACCATAGCCGCCGCCCTTGCCGTGTCGTGTCTGGCGGCACCCATTGCGGCGCAAGAGCCGGTCCGCACGATCATGCCCGAAGACGAGCAGGCGCGCGCCATGCTGGAACGCTTCGGTTTTTCCGAAGCGGTCGTGCATGGTGATACGGTCTATCTCTCGGGCGTGGTCGCGGGCACGCGCGGCGGCACGCTGAGCGAGGAAGAGGCCTACGACAATGCCTGGCGCTATATCGCCTCCATCCTCGAACGCGCAGGATCGAGCCTTGACGATGTTCTGGACATCACCACGTACCACACCGACCTGCCCGCGCAGATTGACCTTTTCGCGGAAGTCAAACACCGCCACATCACCGCCCCCTTCCCGGCCTGGACCGCGATCGACATCGACCGCCTGCTCCCCGATTCCGGGCTGGTGGAAATAAAGATCGTCGCGCGTGTCAGCGATGCCGAACCCGAGGAATAAGCGGGGCCGCAACAGAAGGAGACGAGCATGACGCAGCTACCCTATGAAGAGGCGCTGGAGCGCGCACGCACGGAACTGCAAAGCGCGCTGTCGCTCCTCCTGCAGGAAATCGCCGATTATCCGACGCCGATCTCGGGCTGCGATGCCCAATTTATCCGGCTGATCAGCGACCGCACCCGCATCGCGAGCAGCCTGCGCGATCTCGACGACCGGCCCTTTGTGGCAACGCCCCGCAAATTGGAGCCCGAAGCGGCGTGAGTGCGGGACGGCGACGAGCCGGATAGCGGCGCGGAAGAGTTTATGGCTGTGAGCGGCGAGGCCGAGGATGCCGAAAAGGGTATGGCGGAGATGAGCGAGAAGTTTCGCGAGGAGGGGGGAAATCTCTACCTCGAGGCGGAAAAAAAGGGGGCGCACTAGCGCCCCCTGTTGTGTTATGCCGCCTCGCTTTCCGCACTTTTCATAACCTCGACAATTGTTTCCGGATACGTCAGCAGCGCCTCGTACGCACTCTCGCTGCGACCCATGTCCATCGGGTTGGAATCGTGAGCTCGAAACTGTGCTACCGCACGGCGGATCATATCGTCGGGCTTAAAAAGTGAGGGCTTCTGAAGCCGCCACTTTCCATTGGCATCCTGATCAACAAAGGCGGATAGCGACTTCATAACAGGAAATACGATCCCCGGAGAAACCCAGACAATCTTGCCGTTTTTATCGCGACGCACGACGCGACCGCCCTTTTGTGTCTGCTCCCAGATGTACTTGTTGTTCCAGCCGCTATGGCCTTCCCAATATTTATACTCACGCCACGCGACCGGAGCCAACTGGATGACAAAGTCATATTTGGTTTGGGCCGTGGCACGCTCCTCTGCGGTTGGCGCCTTGTCCTTGGCAAACCACCATTCGGAAAAGTCCTCAAGACACTGCGCGCGGTTTTTGTATGGGCGAAGAAGTTCTGCTGAGTTTTCGTTGCCGGATACCCATGAGGGCATAAGCAGGCGGGCGTACTGCAGCACTTGCATGGTTTCGACGACATCGGTGTCCGTTTCCGACATGCGAATGTTCACGCCCAATTTCGCTTTCATGGCATCCCGAAGGTCGTTCAGGTGACCGCGAGCGCCCGCCTGAGAGATCTCCTGCACACGTGTTGCCGTGTTTCTAGCTATAGCGGTTTCGACAATGGATGAATGTTCAGGATCAATGATTATCTCGGCTCGAACGTTGAAGTTCGGTTCCAGCAAAGACTGATCATCGCTATCGAGCTCAGCGAGATACCTCAATATCTCGCCTTGAGTTTGCGCGCCATTAATAATGCTAGCGCCGACCATCGCTATAGTGCTTGCGCTATCATTAACATTCGCTTTGGAACAAGCAATTGTCACGCCGGAGTTGCGGTTAATAAACCTTGTGGGCTCTTCGACTATCGTACGCTCAATCGCTTTGTGCACCGCATTGCGCCGCTTCGCACTGTGTTCGGGGATATAAGTTCGAAGATTGTCCTCGGTTCCAAGCTTCTTAAGCTCCGTCGCCGGAATATTAGCGACGTAAGTCTGGACCCCGTTATCCTTCTCTTCAGGCGAGGTGACGTTACGGATGAGCTGATAGGAGATGCGCGTTTCACGACCGCGCACGTCGTTTGACGTGTTCGACATAGTTACTTTCCTTTTTCCTGTCGGCCGCCGTAACCCGCGGTGAAACCGTTTCACGCAGAATGCGATCCGACACCATTATTATACCATAAATATTCGCTTTTTGCAAGTAAAATCAGATAACGCCCTGTAATATAGTGCGAAATCTGTTACTGTAGCTCGCTAAACCCGGCGCATTCTATCCGCTTGCAATGTAGGAGCGTCCATGATGCTCTCCGCACATGAAGCGCCCCACCTCAGCCTACGCTAAAGCTCCGGCCGACAAGGCCCGCCGCACCTCCCGAATCCCCTCGTTCACGCCCGTGCCCGTCCGCGCCCGCCGCGACGGGTGGACGCCGGGGCGGCAGGCCGCATTCCTCGGCTATCTGGCCGAGACGCGGTGCGTGAAGCGGGCGGCGCGCAAGGTCGGCATGAGCCGGGAGAGCGCCTATCGATTGCGCCGGAAAGCGGGGGCGGAAGGATTTTGCGCGGCGTGGGATGCGATAATGGGCGATGCGGAAACGGGGCGGGGTACGTCTCGGCGGCCCGCGCGGAAGGTCACACCTGCCATGCGCGCGCATCGTATCGCACATGGCATGCTGCGCCCCGTGCTGCGCGGCGGGCGCTATATCGGTACCGAGCGGAAAGCCCACAATTCAGCGCTTCGCGGCGCCCTCGCCCATGCCGACCGCGTGCTCGACAGCACGCACCGGCGCGCCGCCCGGGCGGAAGGTCACACGCCGCAAAAGGGCGCTTCGGTGTCAACCGATCCGCCATCCGGTCCGCCTGTGCTGCGCAGCACTGCGCTTTCCGACCCGGTCGACCTATAGTCGGCGGCGACAGGAGGCGTGATCATGGGCGAAGACAGGATTTGCGCGGCGCCGGATTGCGCGAACCCATACAGGGGCGCGGCGGAGACCTGCGAGTATTGCGGCGGCGCGACGGTGACGATGCGTTCGGCGCGCATCAATGGCGGGGTGAGCATCGTCATCGGCCTCGGCCTCGCCGTCGGAATGGCGGTGCTCGCGTGGATCCTGACCCCGCTGATGTTCGATCCGACGGGCGAGAGTTTCAACGGCAGCCGGGCGATGGCTTATGCGATCCTCGCCCTGCTCTCGCTGATCGGCATATTCGGCCTAGTCGGCATCATATTCGGCATTCGCCGCTTCCGGACCGGGCGGGTCGATCTGCAGGTCCGCAAGATCATGCTGTGGCTGGTGACGCCGGTCTTCGTGCTGGGCGGGCTGCTCGAGCTGTTCGACGAATTTCTGTAGCGGCAAACCGCCCAGGCTGTGATCCGCGCCACAGATCGCCGGGGCCGAAACCCCCATACCGCTTTCACCAGATCAACGGGGAGACGGAAAATGAAGAAGACGGTTTTGGCGATGGCGGCGATGGCGGCGGCGGCAATGCCCATGGCGGCGCAGGCCGGCGACGATTGGGGCATGCATGACGATCCGATCGGCGTCTACCGGACGGTCATCAGCCCGCAGGACACGGTGAACAGCAGCGGCAATCGCCTCAGCTCGGTCGGCGCGATCCTGCGGCAGGACCGGGCCAATATGCACCGTTTCGGCCGGGCGGATGCGGGAGACCAGTATGAGGACATGTTCCTCTCCTCCGCCTCGCGCGCGCTGATCCCGGGCTGGGTCAGCAACGGCTATGTCGACGGGCAGACGGCCGCGGCGATCCGGGGCGGCCGGGCCTATGTCACCGTCTATGTCTACGAAGGACGCATCGAAGTCGTTTCGTCCTGAAGACCGGTTAGGGGGCGGGGCGCATGGCGCGGCAGCGATGCCCGCCATGCGCTCCTTATCGTTGGGACTGGCCTTGCAATGTAGGCGCGAGGCTGCTGCGATCGCGCGATGCCGACCCCGCTGCCCGACAAAGCCGCCCTGCTCGCCCGCGCGAAACCCTATCGCGACAATTGGGACCGCAGCTTCCGCCCGCCGGGCGTCGAGCCGGTGGGCGAAGGCGAGGAATCGGTGTGGGACTATCCGCGCCCGCCGATCATCGCGCCGGTGCCCGGTCCGGTCCGCGTGATGCTGGGCGATACGGTGATCGCCGAGAGCGATTGCGCGCTGGAGGTGAAGGAAACTGCCGGGGCGCCCGTGCCCTATATCCGGCCCGAAGACGTGCGGACCGAATGGCTCGAGGATACGGGCCGGCTGACCGTGTGCGAATGGAAGGGCGCGACGCTCTATTACGATCTCGCGCTGCCGGGCGGGGAGCGCATCGCGGAGGCCGCGTGGAACTATCCCGATCCGTTCGACGATCTGGAGGAGGGCTACGCGGAAATTGCCGGCTGGTTCGGCTTCTACGCAGGGAAACTCGATTGTTTCATCGGTGAGGAGCGGGCGCGGCCGCAGCCGGGGAATTTCTACGGCGGTTGGGTGACGGACCGGATCAAGGGGCCGATCAAGGGCGGGCCGGGCACGGGCGGCTGGTGACGCGCGCTATTGCGCCGCGATCATCGCCTTCAGCCGCTCCGCCTGCCGCCGCCACGCCGCCTCGCCGGGCGCATCGGAGCCGGCGGCGTCCGCCAGGACATCGACCGTCATATCCACCCAGGCGTCCCATTGCGCGGGCGCTATGTCGCCATAATTGCGGTGGAGATCGACGAAATTGACGATCGTGGTCTCGACCCACCAGGCGTCTTCGGCGAGCCCGAGCAGCGCCTCGAGCGTTTCGTTGACCATCCGCCCGGCCGCCGCCTCGACATGCGGGAAGAGATCGCGCGCCTCGGGAAATTCGGCGAAGAAACGGTCGAAGACGATGGGCACGATATCCACGCCCGCTTCACCCGCCGCATCGAGCAGCGCCGCCATCGCGGCGCTATCGTCAGTCGCTATGGGCTCGCCTGTCATGACGCGCCGGATTCGACATCGGCGCTATAAGAACATATAGTGAACATATGTCTCGGCCTCTCGATTCGATCTCGGTACTGCATCGCTTCCTTTTTGCAATCCTGCCGTCAGCCCAAGCGCGGCAGCAAATCGACACGTACAACCGCGAATTGGGGCTGGGCGGAACGCCCGTCCTCAAAGACCGCCTCCATATGACGGTCGCCATCACGAATGATTTTGTCGCCTTCCCGGAGATGATCGCCGACTCGATGATGGAGATCGGGGCCGCGGTTCGCTCGCCGCCGGTGCGAATTGCGCTCGGCCGGTTGAGCGGATCGGAACGCTCCATCGCGCTGCGGCCGGAGAGAAAGTCGGCCGAATTGCAGATGCTGTACGAAGCTTTGAACGGCCCGATGACACGCCTTGGCATAAGGCGGATTGGCTGGAAATTTAGTCCGCATGTCACCCTGCGATACAGAGTATCGCGACCGGCGACACGGTCGATACGGCCCATCGTCTGGGAAGCGCGGGACTTCGTGTTGATCCATAGCGTGGTCGGCAAAACGCGGCATATCGAGCTCGGCAGATGGCCATTGATCGCGCGGCAAGGCGAGCTGTTCGATTGATATAGCATGCAGGGTCGGAGCGACGGCAAGCGGCTGGCACAACCGTCCCCGCCACGCTCAATCGAAGCTGAACCCGGCTGCCTTCGCTTCGGCGATCACCTCGGCGCCGGTCTTTTTCGGCGTATCCTGCGCGAAGTCGTACCAGCCGGGCTTTTCGTCGATGAAGATCTGTTCGCCGAGCGTCAGATCGTCCGTATCGGCGAACAGCCCGGCGAGCAGCGAATAATTGTCGGCGGGCACGAAGCGGTAGAAGAGGTTGGTGCCGCATTGCTTGCAGAAACCCCGTTCGGCCCAGTCGGACGAAGCGTAGCGCGCGATGTGCTCGTCGCCGGAAAATTCGACATTCTGGCCGCATTGCACGCCGACAAAGGCAATCCCGCCCCAGCGGCGGCACATATCGCAATGGCACGCCTCGATATGCGACCGCGCGGGCGTCGCCTTTACCGTCACCGCGCCGCACAGGCACTGGCCTTGCAATTCGTTCGCTTCGGACTCCGCGTTCATCGCTGTTGTCTCCCGATCCGTGTCACACTCGAAGAGCGATATCAGGCGCAGCGAGGAGGCGCGTCAACTGACAATGTCTTCCGCTGCCGCGAAACGGATATCGGCCGACCGCGCCTCAGGCGATCAGCGGTTCGAGCGCTGTCCATTCGCGCTCGACGGCCGCGCGCCCGGCGGCGATGGCCGCGCGGATCTTGGCCGGATCGAATTCGAGCGTATCGGAAAATTCGCGGTCCGGCTCGATCACGCGGATCGGGGCGAAGCAATAATCGGCAATCTGCATGTCGAGAGGACGGAGGATCGCGGCGGCCTCCTCGCCGCCGATGCCCTGCGCGTCCAGTTCCTTGAACTGCGCCTCGCGCGCGGCGATCAGGTCGTTGATCAGCGTCGCAATCGCCGTGTCGTTGATCGACACCTCGGACTGCAGGATATCGACCGCACGCAAGCCGATACGGATCAGGTCCGGGAAGATACGGGGCTCGCCCACACCGGGTTTGGGCGATGCACGCACGACGATTACGCCGCGCGGCTTCTGCGCGAGCGCGGCCGAAAGCGGTGTCACGTCGCGCACCCCGCCATCGACCCATTGTTCCTTCGTGCCGTCTGCCGCCTGCGTCACCAGCGGCTCGAAAAAGACGGGCATCGCCGAACTCGCATAGACCCAGTTGGCGATGCCCGGCACGGTCTCGTCTATCGTGCGGAACTGGCCGGTGCCGAGATTGACGACGCCGAGCAGCATGTTGATCCCGCTCGCACGCAATTTCTCCTCATCGGCGAAATCTTCGATCAGCCGGCGCAGCGGCTTGGCGTTATAGAGCGAATCCGCGCCGAGAATCCCGCCGACCACGCCGAGGAACTTCTTGCGGTAGATATCGCGATTGCCGCGGATGCCGAGCCACTGCTCGACCATGCCGGGAACATCGTCCTGCGCGGTCCCGAGCGCCTGGATCGCGCCCGTCGACACGCCGACGACGATATCGGGGCGCACGCCGCGATGGACGATCAGCTCCTCGAGCACGCCGACCTGGAACGCGCCCTTCGCGCCGCCGCCCGACAAGACAAGAGCAAGACCGCCGGACATCGGCGGAGACTATCATGGCAGGGCCGAGTCGTCCCAAATCCGTCCGGCGCGTTCCCGCCCCGTTTCGCCCCTTTAGAAGATTCCGGGCGAATTGATCTGTGCCGGATTGGGACGGCTGGGCATCAGCATCGTGCGTTGCCGCAGCTGGAGCGCTTCGGCCTGGCCCGCCTCGGCACCCGGCGCAACGCTCGTCGCGCTGATCGGCTGGCAACTCCGCCCGGCAAGAAAATCGAGCGCGCGGGCTACCGAATTCTCGCGCGGATCGCCGAGCGGGAAAGCGATGTCGTCGCCCGCGGCGCAGGTCGCACCGACCGTGCCGGCGAGACCGTCGAAATAATCGGCATCCCCGGCGGAATTCTCCGACGCGAAAGCGACGATGCGGAGCCGGTCGTCGCATTGCGGCCGATCCTCCGCGATCTGCCCGACGGGTTTGCCGAACGTATCGCTGCCGATCAGCGCGAGGTCCGGCCCCAGAAACGGAATGAAGGCGTTGATCACGAGCTCGCTGGCCGACGCCGTCGCGCCGGTGCTGATAAAGGCGATGCGCGTCGGCGCCACCGATTCCGGCCGCGGGGCGATGCGGTTGACCGAGTTGAATTGCGATTTGCTCGCCCGGTAGACGAGACGCGAGAATATGTCGTTGGCCCGGTTCCCGCCCAGCAGGTCGCCCATCAGTTCGGCCGTGCTCACCAGCCCACCGCCATTGTAGCGGAAATCGACGATGAACTCGGTGATGCCGCGCGCCCTGAAATCGTCGAACGCGGCGGTCAGCGCCGGATCGGCCGTCTCGATGAAGGTGCGCAGGTTTATGTAGCCGACCTCGCGTCCGCCGTCGGCCAGCACTTGCGCGCCATAGCGCGGCGATACGGGATCGAGATCGAAATCGGCCTTGGTGAGCGACAGCGTGCGCGTGCCGTTCGCGCTGTCGGTCACCTCGAGCGTGCGGCTGACCCCCGCCGAGGAGGGGCCGAGCGCCTCGGTCAGTGCGGCCGAACCACCGGATGCGGCGATGTCGCTGACGCTGCGCAGGTCCGCGCTACTCGTGCCGATGGCAAGAATCTCCGTGCCGCGATCGATATTCGCGGCCAGCGCCGGCGCGCCTTCGAACGCCTCCGAGACGAACAGGCGCCGATTGGCGCTGTCATAGGCGAGGCGGATGCCGAAGCCGGCGTTCGCGCCCTGCTGGAAGAAGGCATTTTCCTCGGCGATCGACGTCAGGAAGGTGAAGAAACGGTCGCGGCCCTGGGCGCGCGCCGTCGCGGTCAGGCTGTCGATATAGGCGGTGACGGTCGCGAAGCCCGACGGATCGCGATTCGCGGGCAGCGTTTCGGGAAACAGATACCATTCGTCGATCTGCGCCTCGGCCCAGCGCTGACGCTCCAGCGTGGAGCAGGCGTTGGTCGACGGGGGCGGGGGCGGAGGTGCCGGCCCGGCGATGGGCGGAGACGGCGTCCCGCCGCTGCCCCCGTTTCCGCCGCCACCGCCGCAGGATGCGAGCAGCGCCAGCGCGCTCAGTGCGACGCCGATCTTTCCCGGTTTCCGGATGGCATACCCCCTCTTCGCAATGCGTTAGTGCCGGTCAGCACCTAGCCGGGACAATTTGAACCGCAGATGAGCGGCGCGCAAGACGGTTCGTCAGCCGTTCGCCGCGCGCAGCTCCGAGCCGAGCTTCAGCACCTCGTCGCCATCGTCCTGCTTGATCAGATAGGCCGGATTGTCTTCCGATCCGTCGCGCGTCACCTCGGTGCCGTCGATCGTGCGCGTCACTTCGCGCTCGAAACGCTCGGCGATCTGGCCCTTGGCCGTACCCTGGCCCCAATCCCATTCGACATATTGATCGGTCTGAAAACTGTTCGACATGGCAGATTCTCCTGTATTTGCGTGTGCCGTCAACGTACGGACGGGGCAGTTGGTTGCGCGCCGGCGGATGGACCGTCCGGCTCATGATGGAGGCGCCGATGGCGGAGAAGAGACTGCACCCGGAAACGCTGGCGCTGCACGCCGGATGGCGCGCCGATCCGGGCACCGGTTCGGTCGCCCCGCCGATCTTCCAGACGACGAGTTACCAGTTCGACAGCACCGAACATGCCGCCAACCTCTTCGCGCTCTCCGAACTCGGCAACATCTATACCCGCATCGGCAATCCGACGACGGCGATACTCGAGGAGCGGATGGCCGCGATCGAGGGCGGCGCAGCGGCCCTCGCCGTCGCCTCGGGCCAGGCGGCCTCGGCCTATGCGGTGCAGAATCTGGCGCGGTCGGGCGATAATATCGTCAGCGGCACCGATCTTTACGGCGGCACCTACAACCTGTTCGCCAACACGCTGAAGGATCTGGGCATCGAGACGCGCTTCGTCGATCCAGCCGATCCGCAGGCTTTCGTCGATGCGAGCAACGACAGGACGCGCGCCTGGTATGTCGAGACGCTGCCCAATCCCAAACTCGTCGTATGCCCGATGGCCGATATCGCGGCGGCGGGGCGGCCGATGGGCATCCCGCTCATCGTCGACAATACGGCCGCGCCGCTCATCGCCCGGCCGTTCGACCATGGCGCGGCGATCATCGTCTATTCGACGACCAAATATATCGGCGGGCACGGGACTTCGATCGGCGGACTGATCGTCGATGGCGGCAATTTCGACTGGGCCGCGCATGCCGAGCGCCAGCCGCTGCTCAACACCGCCGACCCAAGCTATCACGGGGCGGTCTGGACCGAGGCTGCGGCCCCGCTCGGCCCGATCGCCTATATCCTGCGCGCGCGCACCGTGCTGCTGCGCGATCTCGGCGCCGCGATGAGCCCGATGAACGCCTTCCAGTTCCTGCAGGGCCTCGAAACGCTGCCGCTGCGCATGCCGAAGCATTGCGAAAACACCCAAGCGGTCGCCGACTGGCTCACGGGCCGCGACGGCGTTACGCGCGTTATCCATCCTTCTCTGCTGGAGGGCGAACAGAAGGCGCGCGCCGAGGCCGTGCTCACCGGCGGACTCGGCGGCCTGCTGGGCTTCGAGCTTGCGGGCGGCGTGGATGCCGGCAAGGCCTTCATCGACGCGCTTGAGCTGCTCTATCATGTCGCCAATATCGGCGATGCGCGCAGCCTCGCCATCCATCCGGCCTCGACCACGCACAGCCAGCTCGCGGCCGAGGAGCAGATGGCGACCGGCGTGTCGCCGGGCTATGTGCGCCTTTCGATCGGGCTCGAACATGTCGACGATATCATCGCCGATATCGACCAGGCGCTGACGGCGGCGGGGGCCTGACGCGATGGGACGCAAAAGCCACCACGCCCATGATTTCGCGCAAAGCGTCGATACGGTCTATGCCGCCTTCACCGATCCGGACTTCGTCCGCGCCAAGCTCGAGGCGCTGGGATCGCGCGATATCGAAATCGATGTCAGCGAGGCGGACGGCGAAACCATCGTCACGATCGAGCGCACAGTGCCGGTCAAGGTGTCGGGGCCGCTTCAGGCCGCGGTCGGCGACAGCCAGCGCGTGCGCCAGACCGAGCGCTGGCGCAGCGAAGCGGGCGGGCGCTACACGGCGGACGTCGCGGTAGAACCGGTCGGCATGCCGGCGTCGATGCAGGGCGAAACGGTGCTCAGCCCCAATGGCTCAGGCTGCCGCTGCGATGCGACGATGGAAGCGCGCTGCGCGATCCCGCTGATGGGCGGCAAGATCGAGAAGCTGATGATCACCGATTCCGACGCGAAGATTGCCGCCGAATTCGCCTATATCGCCGAGCATAGCTGAGGCGCTAGACCGGATCGGTTCCCGGCCCGCGCTTGCCGAGCATGTCGCGATAGAATGCGAAGGCGGGCGCCATGTCCGCCTCGTAATCGCCGGTCGGCACGATCACCGGCCCGACGCCGGCGCGCCTGGTCTTGTAATCCATGAAGCCACAGACGATCGGCACACCCGCGCCATGCGCGATCCGGTAAAAGCCCGTGCGCCAGCCGGCGACTTTCTGACGCGTCCCTTCGGGCGCCACGGTCAGCACGAACTCGTCGCGCCGCGCAAACTCCTCGACCATCTGCTGCACCATGTCGCGATTGGCGCTGCGCTCGACAGGCACGCCGCCGACTTGGCGCATGAACCTGCCGATCGGCCATTTGAACAGCGAGGCTTTCGCCATGAAATGCGTGGTCAGCCCCAGTTCGTGCGTGAGGCCGATATAGTTGGGAAAATCCCAGTTGCTCGTATGCGGTACGGCGATGATGACGAAGCGCTTCTCATCCGGCGGCGTGCCGACGGCTGTGAAATTGTGACGGCGATAGATGAACAGGAGGATCGCGCGCACGAAGCGGGCGAGCAGGCCCATCCGTGGCGGACCATCTGAGCGGCGCGAATCCATCGCCAGCGCTCTGCACGAAACGCACGGTCTTGGCCACGGCCATTCCGCGTTGCGCGCACGCGCGGAACCATTAAGACGAACCCGATGCTGGGCGAAAGAAGGCGATATACGATGAAGATTTATGCTGCGGCTTTTGCTGCAACACTGCTCACCCTCGGGACCGCAGCATGGGCGGACGAACCTGCGGCAGGCGAGGCCGGCGTAGCCGAAGCGTCGCTCGATATCGCGAGCCTGCGCCTCGCGCTCGCCGGTACTTGGGAAGGCGAACTCGCCTATCTCGATTATCAGTCCGGCGAATGGTTCGGCCTGCCGATGGACGTGACGATCGAGGATGCGGGCGACGGCGTGACGATCATCCGCAAGTCCGATTATGACGACGGCCCCGCGGTCGGCAGTGTCCGCATCGTGTCGACCGCGATGTTCGATCCCGAGAATGCCGCCGAATATGTCGGCACCTTCCGTGCGGGCCGCCCGGCCGAACTCGCCACTTATGCACTGACCCTCGAAAGCGCGGACGCGGCCGATAGCTGGACGATGATCGCGACCACCGAGGGCACGGACGGCGGCGAACCGGCGCGGATCCGCGAGACGACCGTGCGCGACGGGGATACGGTCATCACGCTGAAGGAGGTCGATCCGGCGAATGACGGCGCCGACGAATGGATCACCCGCAACCGCACGACCCTGACCCGCGTCGCCGAGTAGCAGAGACTTTTCGCGGCACAACTGCTAGACTCGGACGGTCAGAGGCAAGCCCGGGGGAGATGCCGATGCGCCTGATTCCGATCCTGCTCGCGTTGGCGTGCGCCGCAATCCCGCTCACGGCCGCGGCGGCGCAGGAAGTCACCGATCCGGACATGGAGGTCGATTCCATCGCGCTCGTGCCGGGCGAGGGCGTCGTATTCGGTTTTGCCGAGGGCTTCACCCATCAGCTGCTGCTCGTCCGCCATCGCGGAGAGGAGGCGCTGGCGACGCCGCTCGCGCCCGGCGAAGTGCGCGCGGTGCTCTACACCGATGCTGGCGAAACCTGGCTCGAGATGGAGAATGGCACGGACGAGATCCTCTATTTCGACGCGCTGGCCGACCGCAACGGCAATGGCGGCTATGGCAGCGTGCCTTCAAGCGCGGTGCCGATCGGCGAGCGGATCATTGCAGGCCGCTGGCCGTTCGAAATCGCGAGCATCGTTATCGGCGAATTCTCCTACGGTCCCCATGGCGATCACGATCATTGACCGCTAACATTCGGGCCATGCTGAAACTCACCTACTGCCTGACCCGCCGTTCCGATCTCACGCGCGAGGCTTTTCAAGCCTATTGGCGCGAAACGCACGCGCCGCTCGTCCATGCCGCGGCCGACGCGCTCGGCATCCGCCGCTACGTCCAGTCGCACAGCGTCGATACGCCGCTCGACGCGCTGGTCCGCGAAACGCGCGGGCTAGACCCGGCGGATTATGATGGCGTCGCCGAGCTCTGGTATGACAGTATCGAGGCACTGGTCGCCGCCACGCAGACCGAAGAGGGCGCGCGCCACGGCGCGATCCTTGCCGAGGACGAAGCCAATTTCATCGATTTCTCCCAGTCGCGGCTCTTCTTCGGAGAGGAGAATGTGGTGGTCGGCGCAGCGAGCGCAAAACAGGGCTGAGCGCCGCCGCGACAGGAGAGACCATGCGAGAAACCGTCAGACCCGTTCCCGAACCGCTTGCCGCTGAACCCGACGAACTAGAGGCGAAGAAAAGCTATCCGAAGGCCGCGACGCTCGTCGTCTGCCTGTTGCTGGCGGCCGCCCTTTTCGGCGCGCAGGGCAGTGACACCGGCGTGACGAACAGCGCGCAAAGCATCGGCTTCGTTATCGGCTGGGTGCTGGGCGGTGTCGCGCTTTGGTCTCTCGCCTGGGGTATCACGATCCGCCACGCCCCAAAGGCATGGAAATGGCGGAGTCTCGCCATCGTCGTCGCGGCCGGCCTGTTCACCGGACTGGTGCGCCTCGCATGAACGAGCCGCCATCCATCTGCATCATCGGCGCGGGCTGTTCGGGCTTCACCATGGCTAAGCGGCTGAAGGATCATGGCCTGACCTACGACCAGTTCGAAGCGTCCGACGATATCGGCGGCAACTGGTATTATAAAAACCCGAACGGCATGTCGGCCTGCTATCAGAGCCTCCATATCGACACATCCAAATATCGCCTGGCGTTCGAGGATTATCCGGTGCCCGAGGACTGGCCCGATTTCCCGCACCATGCGCAGATGCTCCAATATTTTCACGATTATGTCGATCATTTCGGGCTGCGCGACGCGATCACCTTCAACACGCGCGTCGAAAAAGCCGAGCGGCTGGACGATGGGCGCTGGCGCGTTACGCTCTCGACCGGCGAAGCCCGCGATTACGACGCGCTCATCGTTGCAAACGGCCATCACTGGGATCCGCGCACGCCCGACTATCCGGGCGCGTTCGACGGCCACCAGATGCATAGCCACGCCTATTGCGATCCGTTCGAGCCCTATGACTTCCGGGGCAAGCGCGTGATGGTGGTCGGCGGCGGCAATTCGGCGATGGATATTGCGAGCGAGCTGTCGCAGAAACCGATCGCCGAAAAGCTCTTCGTGTCCATGCGGCGCGGCGTCTGGGTGCTATCGAAATACGCGAACGGCCAGCCGGCGGACAAGGCGGTGCTGCCCGCATGGATGCCGCAAAAGCTCGGCCGCAAGCTCGCCCAGCGCATGATCAAGAAGCGCATCGGCCGGATGGAGGATTATGGCCTCCCCAAACCCGACCATGAACCACTCGAAGGCCATCCGACCGTTTCGGAAGAATTCCTTGCCCGGGTCGGCTGCGGCGATGTGATCCCCAAGGGCGCGATCGACCGGCTCGACGGCGACGGCGTGATCTTCGCCGATGGCAGCCGCGAGCAGCTCGACGCGATCATCTGGGCCACCGGCTACAAGATCAGCTTCCCCTTCTTCACCGATCCGGAGCTGCAGCCCAAGGGCAACGCCTATCCGCTCTACAAGCGCATGGTGAAACCGGGATACGAGAATCTGTTCTTCCTGGGGCTGGCCCAACCGCTACCGACGCTGGTCAACCTTGCCGAACAGCAGAGCAAACTCGTCGCGGCTGCGCTGACCGGCGACTATGCCTTCCCCGACGCGGACGAGATGGAACGCGTGATCGTCGAAGACGAGAAAATCCATCTCGGCCATTTCTACGCGTCGAAGCGCCATACGATCCAGGTCGATTTCGGGACATATTGCCGGGATTTGGCGAAGGAGATCGGGCGGGGCGCGGGGCGACGGCAGACCGTTAGCGCCTAGTTTTCCCGCGGCAGAAAATCGCGAACTGCGCAACCGAAGCGGGCTATCGCTAGCCCGCGGCGCGCTTCAATTCGACCGGCTCCGAATTCGGCGTTCTTGCCGCCTCTTCCGCCCGCCGATCCTCGGCATTCTCGACACGGTCCCGGCCTTTCGACTTCGCGCGGTAAAGGGCCTCATCGGCCCGTGCGAACAGCTGCATATAGGTTTCGCCAACGCGCGCCGTGGCGATGCCGAAGCTTGCAGTCAGACGGATATCGTCGTTCAGGCCCGCATGCTGGAGGCCCGCGAATGCCTGCCGGATCCGTTCGGCCAGGCGATGTGCGGGAACATTCTCGCAATTCCAGAGCGCGACGCAAAACTCCTCCCCGCCGACCCGGCCCGCCGTGTCGGATCCCCGGATCATCTTTGCGACCAGTTTGCCAAAGCCCGAGATCGCCTGGTCGCCCGCCTGATGCCCCCAAATGTCGTTCACCTGCTTGAAGTGATCGATATCGGCCACGACCAGGCTGAGCGGGCGTCCCTCCGTCTGCGCACGCGCCAGAAGGCCCCGCATCGCCTCTTCGAAAGAACCCCGATTGCGCAGCCCGGTCAGCGCGTCGCGCGCGCCGCTCTCGCGCAGCGCAGTCGTCCATTCGGCGATGGTCGCGCCGATCAGGACCATCGCCGTCGTCACGCCCTTCACCCCGAGCACGAGGCCGATCAGCGAGTAATAGATCGAATCCCGATAGACCTCCGCCGGGATCGAGCGCTCGAACATCAGGGTCAGGTTCGGTCTGATGAGGAAATCGGCGGCCTGAAAGGCCATGACCGCGATGATCGCGATGTCGATCATGTCGCGGCGCCGCGCGGCGAGAAGGGTCGTCACGCCCATGGCGAACATGACCCCGTAGCCCGTGTTGACGATGATCAGCCGCGGGCCGACATCGCCCGAAAAGCCTACCGCTACTGCCAGCGCCAGTGCGCTGATCAGGTAGACGACTGCGAAGCTTGCGAGGTTGAGCCGCTGCCCCGCCCGCTCGCAGACCGATGCCAGCATCACGATCGTCGCAAGAGTGTAGAATAATTGCGTCGTGTGAAAGACGTAGAAGGCGTCTGCCGGGAGGAAATGGGTGATCAGAAATCCGACCGCGGACAGGGCATAGGCGATGCCGAAGCCGAGCACATGGCGCTTCATCCGCCCGACCCGCCACAGCACCACGAATGTCGCCGCGAAAAACAGCGCCATGAGCGGCGTCACCAGTCCAAGAATTTGCGTTTGCATCGACCCGTTGCGCTCCTGTCAGAGCGGGTTAGGCCAATGAGGTTAAGGGTGCCTTTAGGAAACGCGCTTTGTCGACGAGATGCGAGCATCGGTGCATATGCATCGAAGCGGCATACGGTCCAAGTCGATTTCGGGGCCTATTGGTGGGATTTGGCGAAGCAGAGCGGGCGGGGTGAAGTTAGGACTTGATAGTTCGCCGCCGTATGATCTGATGAAGCCGATTAATCAGTTTCGAACGCCATGAGCGGTTCGTATCGGACCAAGTCGGATAGGCGTGATCTTGGATGATCTGGCGTAAGACTTTTTGAACTTCGTTAGCTATCATTCGCTCATTGATTTCTGGATGCTGTTGCGTTTCGCCGGTGTGAACAGACTTCGACAAAAAATGGTAGACGTTTTTCGCACGGGTTTTGCTAAACTCTGTATGTTCCGGCGCGCGCTCCGAGATACGCCTTGCGATTTGATTTCCTTCCTCTGGATTAAGAAAGATATTTTCTAAACAAATTCTAAGGTTGATGGCTTTGTTCGCCCAATTCGGATCAATCTTGGTGTCATTGAGACGTTTGAGCGCGATCCGCATTCTCGCCTGCGCTTGTTCATCAAGTCTTCCGAAAGCCTGTATCAAGTCTTCAGCATGTTGTGCCTCAATGCCGATGATCTCAGGCCCAAACACCACGTGGGGCTCGGCGAACTGACCATAACGTATGCCGCGCTCAACGAAGCTAAGTTGGGCTGGAACAAGTGTGGTCGCGGCTAGAACCGGAATACCATAATCAGCGTGTCTGGCGAGTGACAGAAGCAATCGCGTATCATCTAGCAATTTGGTATGAGCGGAATGTTCGGTCGCTGTCGCCCAATCGCGTATTGTCTCCTCGTCGTGCGTTCGGACGTCCTTCTTAGCTTTAAACTCGACCGTCAAAACCGCATCGATGCGCCAGCCCATTGACGAGCCCCAACGTCGCCGGATTAGACTGTCCCGCAATGATGAATCTGGCAGATCTGCAAGATCAACGATGCGGACCCCATTCGAAAACGAGAAGGGTTCATCTATGTGGATATCGTGCAGCAAGAGCACTTCCTGCAACGCTACCTCGTCAGCGGCTTGGTAGTTGTGCACCTCATCCAAAGCGACATCAGCTCCCACAATAGCGCCACGCTTAACTAGTCCTTGCGCAAACTCTTCGATTGTCCAAGTGGAGCCCGTAGTGCCGATCCTATGAAGACAGTGATTATCGAATTCGTCATACTTACCTGACCTTCGCAGCAGCTCCGAAAGCTCTTTAATCGCCGCATGGGGAACAACGCCGTAGGGATCGACACTCGGGATAGCCTTCTGGATCGCCTGAATAATCTCATGCTCATTAATCGCCATGGACTTGGCTTATAGTCCAGCTAACTTGGAAATAGCATGGAGCTTGCTCATCGCAGAATTGGCTTGGCGAACAATGGCGCCTTTATGCGGGCCGTTCCGGCAAAGCCCAATCAATCGGCTCCCTGCCCACACTCTCCAAAAACGCATTCGCTTTCGAAAAATGCCGGCACCCGAAAAAGCCGTTATGCGCCGATAGCGGGCTCGGGTGCGGGGCTTTCAGGACGCAGTGCCGCCCGCCCTGTTCGACGCTTTGGACGAAGGCCGCTTTCTTCTGGGCGTAGCTGCCCCAGAGGAGGAAGACGACGGGCTCCTCCTTCTCCGCCACGAGCCGGACGATCGCATCGGTGAACTGTTCCCAGCCGCGGCCGCGGTGCGAAGCGGCCTGGTGCTGCTCGACGGTCAGCACGCTGTTGAGGAGCAGCACGCCCTGTTCCGCCCAGTGTTCGAGATGACCGTGGTTCGCGGGCGGGATACCGAGATCGGTCTCCATCTCCTTGTAGATGTTGACGAGGCTTGGCGGCGAGCGGACGCCGGGGCGGACGCTGAAACAGAGCCCATGCGCCTGGCCGGGGCCGTGATAGGGATCCTGCCCCAGGATGACGGCGCGGACCTTGTCGAGCGGCGTCGCGTCGAGCGCGTGAAACCAGAGCGAACCGGCCGGGAAGATGCGCTTGCCATTCTCCCGCTCGCCGACGAGGAATTCGCGAAGCTGCGCCATGTATGGCGCGGCGAACTCGCCCTTGAGCGGTTCCTTCCAGCTGTCATGGAGTTTGATCTGTGTGGACATGGCGGGCACCATATTATCCGGCACCGGAAAAAGCGAAACGTCATTCCAGCGAAAGCTGGAATCTCTGGCCGCAAACTCAGTACCTATCCGCCTGAGATCGCAGCTTTCGCTGGGATGACGGACGCTATCTGTTTGAACGGGATACGCTGCGATTGATTGTGCGCTGTCCTACAGCCGGGCCGCCATGATATGAAAGTGGGGAAATATCCGGGACGGGTTCGATGGTGCGAAGGAGGCCGGGGGAATTGCCCGGGGTGTGTCAACCAGTGTCAACCGTGGGCGGATCGCGCAATGCGGTTTCGCTGCCTGCCGATCCGCTTGCGATTATGCGGATCGGCCGAATGACTATCGGGGGTGGCGCGCCTAGTTGGCGGCCCAGCCGACGAGCAGGTAGGCGAGGATCGCTACCGGGCCGAGGGCGAATAGCGTGAGGGCCAGCAGGCCGACGCGGATCGCCAGCACGTTCCACCCGGTCCAGCGGGCGAAACCGGCGCATACGCCCATGATCTTGGCGTTGCTGCGGTCGAGGGCGAAATTCTGCGTCATGAGTTGTGTCTTTCCTGTTTGGGTTGGGTGGGCGAAGCGCTTAGGCGACCGGAAGGACCGGGCCGACGGCGGCGGTGATGCAGACGGCACTGACGATCAGGGCGGCGACTGCGGAAAAAGCGGTGTTGAAAGCGTTGGTCATGATTGTGTCTTTCGTTCGAAGGGTTGGGCGATCGGTGTCCCCGTGGCCTGTTAGGCGACGGGAACGACCGGACCGATGGCGGCGCTGATGCACATGGCGCTGACGATGAAGGCAGCGATGGCCGACAGGGCCGTGGTCTGAAAGTTGCTGACAGTGTTCTGCATGGTGTGTCTCCTGTTTGCTCCAGCGGACCATTCCGCCGGTATGCCCAATACTAAGCAGGAGGCGTGCCAGTTTTGGAAAATCGTTGTTTTTCAGGAATATGACTGAAAACACCCGTTCCGCGACAGATAATTGCGCACAGAGGGTTGGGGAATTTCGCCAACAAATGGTGGGGAAATCGGCCAAAATGCCGTGTTGCCGCGAAAATCTTTATTCGCTGCCCCAGGCGGGCGGCGGGGTTTCGACCGGTTCGGTCAGGTCGAATTCGGCGCGGAAGAAGCGTTCATTCTCGCCGGGAGGGCGGCGCAGCTCATAGGCGAAACGCGTCTCGTCCACCTCCATTGCCCAGACATTGGTGACCGACGCGCTCAGCCCCTCGCGCTCGAACAGCGCGATGGACTCGTCATCGACCGGAAATTCCTGCCGCGTCGCCGTGCCCGGATCGCCCGTCTCGCCGCCATATTGGGTGACGGTGTCTTCGCTGCCATCCTCATGGCGGTGATCATGCTTGAGGAGAATGCCCGTGCCCGTATCGGTCAGTACCCAGGTCCGGGAACGATCGTCGCCGACATGAAAGGGAATGCGGATCTGGTCGGGCGCGCACTCGGCGACATGCATGACGAGTGGCTGGCCCGCGATATCGGCATCGGCTTCATTGTCGGAGACCAGCTCTCCGGCGAAGGCCTGACCGCAGAGTTCCGAGAGCCGCTCGAGGAATTCCACCTGCGGATCGGGATCGCCTTCGAGCGGCGTGCCCTCGCTTTCCGGCGACGACGAGCAGGCGGCAAGCACTGCGAGAGCGGCAAGGATGGGCGCGGCGCGTATCATGCGCCGATCTTAGGCAGGCCATCGGCGTCGCGCCAGCCCTCCCACTTTATCTTTCCCCCAGTCCGCGCTTCATGGCATAGATAGGCGGCGGCGGAATGTTTGGCGATACGGAGCAACGGATGAACCGACTGATATCCCTGATGCGCGCGGCGGTCCTTGCCCTCGCCGCCATGGCGAGCCCCACGCTGGCGGGCGGATTTACCCCAGACCTGTTCGAGCGCTGGATCGATGCGCGGGTCGGCACGGGGGAACCCGTCTACTGGTATTCGATCGGCACGGTGCGCGCCTATCCGAGCGGCGAGCTGCTCTTCACAATGGAAGGCTATGACGCGGCCCGCATGCATCGCCCCGATCCGGCCCAGCCGCTCGCGCACCAGTATAACCGCAAGATCTACGTCTTCCGCGATCCCGACAGCGGCGAGATATTGCGCGAATATGAGGGCCAGCCGGTCGAGCCGATCGCCTATCCCTATCAGTTCATCACCTATGAGCTGATCGGCGACGAGGTCGAAACCTTTGTCGAGCAGGGCGCGGGCGCGGCCGTCCGCCGGATCGGTCCGGGTCGCGATATCCATGCCCGGATGCTCGGCGATACGACCGTCTATACCGCGCCCGTCTATCTCGATTTTCCGATTCCGGGCACCGAGATGCGGTATCAGGCGTTCGAGAATTACGATTTCTTCGTGCAGCCCGAGGGCGCCGTCGATGAACCGCATCAGCTCAGCTGGGTCCGCTACGGCCCGGCGCCGAACTGGGCCGGCGGACAGGATGTGATCATGCATATGATCACCTGGCGGATCGACGATTTTACCGGCATCCCCGCCGATCTGCGCAACTATATCGAGACCGACGCGCCGCTCTGGCGGACGCCGCCCGAGAGCCTCGACGAAATCCGTGCCTTGCAGGCGGCCGACTAGATGGCGGCGAACGGCAAAATCCGCGTCGGCATCGGGGGCTGGACCTTCAAACCCTGGCGCGGCACCTTCTACCCCAAGGGCCTGCGCCAAGCCGATGAACTCGAATATGCCGCGAGCCAGCTTGGCGCGATCGAGATCAATGGCACCTATTACCGGCTGCAGAAACCCGAAAGCTTCGCCAAATGGCGCGACGCCGCGCCCGAAGGCTTTCAGTTCACGATCAAAGCCTCGCGCTACTGCACGAACCGCAAGGATTTGCGCGAGACGGGCGAGAGCATCGAGAAATTCTGCAATCAGGGAATCGCCGAGCTCGGCGACAAGCTCGGGCCGATCTTCTGGCAGTTCATGGCGACCAAGAAATTCGACGCCGAAGAGTTCGAGGCGTTTCTGGAGATGTTGCCGGCGGAATGGGACGGGGTGAAGCTGCGCCATGCGCTGGACGTCAGGCACGAAAGTTTCATCTGCCCCGACTTCGTCGCGCTGATGCGCAAGCATAATGCCGCGATCGTCTGTGCCGACAGCGACAAATATCCGCAGCTTGCCGACCAGACCGCCGACTTCGCCTATGCGCGGCTGATGCGATCGCGCGAAGAGGTGGAGACCGGTTATCCCGATGGCGAACTCGATGACTGGGCCGGAACGGCGCAGGCATGGCGGGACGGGAAACAGCCCGAGGGCCTCGACTATGCGTCGCCCGAGCAACCGTCGCTGAAGGGCGGGCGGGACGCCTATGTCTTCTTCATCAGCGGCGCGAAGGTGCGCGCCCCGGCCGCGGCGCAAGCGCTCATCGCACGCACCGCACCCTAGGGAGATCGCCATGTACCGTATTGCGACCGCCGCCGCCCTGTTAGCGCTCGCCGCCTGTTCGGGCGGCAACGAGCCGGCGGCCGAGCAGGAACAGCCCGCTGCGGCAAATATCGACGTCGAAGCGGCAGCGGAAGCGGCGACGCTGGACACGATCCCGGAACGCTTCCGGGGACGCTGGGATTTTTCCGAAGAAACCTGCGCGGACCCGGCCAGCGAAATGCGGCTGGATATAGAGGCGGAGCGGATCGCCTATTATGAGAGCGCCGCCATCCCGGTGACGATTACCGAGACCGGCCCGGCGACGCTGACCGTCATCCATCGCTTTTCAGGCGAGGGCGAGGAGTGGGAAGAAACGCTGGCTTACGAATTGAGCGAAGATGGCGACCGGCTGACCGTCAATTCGCCCGACGGCAGCATGTCGATCCGGATGCGCTGTCCCGGATAGCCAAGCCGAAACAGGCGATCCGCCGAAATATGGTCCGGTAAACCTCGAAGCGGTTGTCGCACAAGAGCCGGCCAAAGGCGCAGTCCATCTTATGGGTGACACGATCTGGAGACTATGGTGCGGGCCCAGATCGAATGGGCCTTGCCAATGCACCGGATCGAAGGCAGTGCCGCCCCGACCGAAACCAAGACTTCCTGACGCACCGAACCGCAAAGCCACCCCGTTTTTACGACATTTGTCGAAAACTATCCGTCTCCGGTCGTAAAAGGCCGCCCGGGCACTGGATGACGAGGCGGTATTGCTGAATTGACGCTGCATTCTCTGG
Source organism: Parasphingopyxis sp. (assembly GCF_052168295.1). GTDB lineage: Bacteria > Pseudomonadota > Alphaproteobacteria > Sphingomonadales > Sphingomonadaceae > Parasphingopyxis. Next base: position 33,478 of record NZ_JBQLZN010000003.1, read on the forward strand.
GAGGGGACAAAAATAATGCGGCGTACTTCCTGGCTGCTGACTTCCTGTTCATTGCTTGCCGTGCCCGCCTATGCGCAAACCGACAACAGCGCGGACACCGCGCCCGCGGAAAGCGTGGCGGAACCTACGGACGGGCAAAATTACGCGCCCGAATTCTTCGCGCGATTCTCGCCCAACACGGCGCTCGACATGGTGCGGCAAATTCCCGGTTTCGCGATCCAGCAGGGCGACGACCGGCGCGGCCTCGGTCAGGGCGGCGATAATGTGCTGATCAACGGCGAACGCGTTTCGGGCAAATCGAACGATGCGGTGACGACGCTCAGCCGGATTTCGGCAAGCAACGTGATCCGGATCGAGGTACGCGACGCCGCCTCGCTCGACATTCCCGGCCTGTCGGGTCAGGTCGTCAACATCATCGCCGAAACGACCGGGATCAGCGGCAACTTCGCCTGGAACCCGCAATTTCGCACGCGGATCACCGAGCCGCGCGTCACCAATGCCGAAATCTCGGTCAGCGGCAGCCAGGGCGCGTTCGACTATACGCTCAGCCTGTCCAATACGGATAATTCGTTCCGCGGCGGCGCGGAAGGGCCGGAGCTTGTGCTCGATGCGGATGGCAACATCATCGGCCGGCACGAAGAGATTGCGACCTTCAACGGCGATCGGCCGCAGCTCGCCGGCACGTTTCGTTACGACGGCCCGGGCAGTTCGGTCGGCAATCTCAACCTCTCGTACGAGCGCTGGTACAATCGCGTGCGCGAAGATTCCTTACGGACGGGCTCGGGCCTGCCGGACCGCACGCGCTTCTTCCGCGACCGGGAGGACGAATGGAATTTCGAGATCGGCGGGGACTTCGAATTCGCGCTCGGACCCGGCCGGCTCAAGCTGATCGGGCTCAGGCGCTTCGAACGCAGCCCGTTCGAGACCAGCCTCATCACGGACTTTATCGACGATACGCCGACGATCGGCGATCTCTTCGTGCGGACATTGGACGAAGGCGAATGGATCGCACGCGCCGAATATGGCTGGGCGATGGGCGGGGACTGGCAGGTCGCCGTGGAAGGCGCGCTCAACACGCTCGATGTGCGCTCACAGCTCTCGACGCTCGACGCCAATGGCGATTTCCAGCCGGTCGTGCTGCCGAATTCGAATTCGGAGGTCGAAGAAGAGCGGGCGGAGATCAACATCACCTATGGCCGTCCGCTCACCGATTCGCTGACGCTGCAGGCCTCAATCGGCGGCGAATATTCGACGATCACCCAGAGCGGCGCGATCGGGCTGTCACGGACTTTCTACCGGCCGAAGGGCTTTGTGTCGTTTGCCTGGCAGGCGAGCGATACGCTCGACATCCGCGCCCGGGTCGAGCGCGAAGTCGGCCAGCTCAACTTTTCCGATTTCGTCGCCTCGACCAATCTGGGCGGCGAGAATCAGGACGCCGCCAACCCCAATCTCGTTCCGCCGCAAAGCTGGAATTACGAGATCGAGGCGACGCAGCAGCTTGGCGCGTTCGGTTCGATCACCGCGCGTGTCTATTATGAGCAGATCAGCGATATCGTCGACCAGATCCCGATCGGGGCGACGGCCGAAGCGCCCGGCAATATCGACAGTGCCAACCGCTACGGCATCGAGTGGAACAGCACGTTCAACTTCGATCCGCTCGGCTGGCGTGGCGGGCGGCTCGATATCGAGGCACAGTTCCAGCGCAGCCGGGTGCGCGATCCGCTGACCGGAGAGCGCCGGTCGATTTCGAACGACATGCTGCGCGATATAGAGATCGAGCTGCGCCACGATATACCGGGCACCGACTGGGCCTGGGGCCTCGAATATGAGGACTATCGGGAAGCTGTGGGGTTCCGGCTGAGCCAGCTCAACGATTTCATCGCCACGCCGGGATTTGTCGGCGCCTATATCGAACATAAGGATGTGTTCGGCCTGCGCGTTCGCGGCGGCATCTACAATCTGCTCGATCGCGACGAGAATTTTACGCGGACATTCTTCGTCAACCGCCGCGACGGCCCGATCGATTTCATCGAGGACCGGTCGCGCGAATTCGGACCGATCTTTTCCTTCCAGATTGCCGGCAGCTTCTAGCGGCTGGCCATATCGGCGGCTGGCTTGGCCGATACCGGGCTATTCGCACGGTCTGCGCTCGCGCCGGCGGCGCCGCCAAGCGCATGCACAGTGGCTACGGCAATGAAGGCGGCGGCGACAGCAATGGCGGCCATGACGATCCATTGGCGGATCGGCATATCCGCGCGTGCTACGCCCGTCCGCGCGTCATGGTCGATCTGCTCGGGAGCCTCGTCGGCCTGTTCGAATTCGACCGCATAAGCGCCCTTCGGAATCTGAATCCGCACACCCGCGCGCGAGCCCGCCTTTGCATATGCATCGTCGAGCAATTGCCGCAGGCGGCCGACCTGCACGCGCGGATAGCTGTCCTGCTTGGCGTCGAAATCGGGATCGCGGCCAAGCCCGTCGACGGCAATCGTATAGGCTTTGAGGCGCGTGCCGTTGCCGGCGAGCGTCTGGTCGATGAGATAGGTGAGCAGGCGGCGCATCACGGGCGCACGCGCAAATTGCGGCGCGGCGAACAACCGCGCGATTTCTGCTTCGATCGCCGGCGCGCTGGCAATATCCACGCTACTGGCTTCGGTAATGGACATGCAGGCCTCACGCTTTCGCGCCCCCGGCCGCGTTCTGATTAGCGCGAAACCGTTATGTAACGGTTAAGACCGATATTTCTTCCATAAGCCGAAAGCCGCAGAAAACTGTGGTTTATCGCAGATGTTACCCCCGGTTGGAGCGAGTGCGAATCTGGCGGGTATGCAACGATTGCCGCCGCCATTCGTCGATAGGGTATGAGCGATCGCCCCATCACTGGAAAAATGCTGCGCAGCGGCCTGTCCGCGCTTGCCGGCGTCATGCTGTTCGCCGGTCTCGGCGGGGCAGCGCAGGCGGCCGAGCGTGCCGACGATGCACGCGGCGCCGCAGTCATGGGGCATGCAAGCGCGACGATCTTGAACCCGACCGCTCTGCGTACGGATGCGTTATTCGAAAGCAGTGGTGATTTCGCGGACATTTCCGGTCTGCCGGTGACGCCTGCGGCCGTTGTGCGCCGCGGCTGCCGCGAAGACGGTGCGCGTCAGCACTGCGATCTCGTTATCCTCGATATGCCGTAAAGGCGCTTAGCTGTCGCTGCCGCCCCAATAGGCCGCAATTTGCGATGAGACATTCTGGCACTCGGCGGCGAGCGTCGGATAGGGCTGATCGGTGGCGCGCATCAGCGCACCTTCGATTTCCGCCTGGCAGGCGGCTTCGGTGCGAAATACACGATCTTCGCGCATAAGCGGTTCGCATTGGACGGCGCCATCGCCGCATCCCATGATCGCCAGAACGTAAAATGCTGCACCCATTGGTCTTTCCTTCCCTTCGATAGACCAATGCATAGCGGCAGAGGCCGGTTCCGGACTGTGCCGCGCATCACAGGCTGGCCGTTTTGCGAAAATATCCTATCTAGGGCGCGCATGCCGCCCGATCTCCCGAAAGACACCGCACTCCAACAGCCCGGCTGGGCGTTGCTGCGCCGCTTCCTCCCCTATCTCTGGCCCAAGGGTCAGCCGGGGCTGAAGGCGCGCGTCATCGGCGCCTTCGCCTTCGTACTGTGCGCCAAGGCCGTCATCCTGATCATGCCCTTCGCCTACAAGGCCGTGATCGACAGCATGGACGGCGAGGCCGACCCGGCCGTCATGCTCGCCATCGCGCTGGTCGTCGCCTATGCCGGCGCGCGCTTCGGCGGCGTGTTGTTCGATAATCTGCGCAACGTGATCTTCGAGAAGGTCGGCCAGACCGCCGCCCGCGCGCTCACCGAGAACGTCTTCGCCCATCTCCACGCGCTCTCGCTGCGCTTCCATCTCGAGCGCAAGACGGGCGGCGTCACCAAGATCATCGAACGCGGCACCAAGAGCATCGACACGATGCTCTATTTCCTGCTGTTCAACATCGCGCCGACCGCGATCGAGCTGCTCGCCGTCTGCATCATCTTCTACGTCAAGTTCGGCCCGACTCTCGTCGCGGTGACGCTCGGCGTAATCGCGCTCTACATCACCTTCACCCGGCTCGTGACGATCTGGCGCACCAAGCTGCGCCGCGACATGGTCGAGCTCGACACGACCGCCTACAGCCAGGCCGTCGATTCGCTGCTCAACTTCGAGACCGTCAAATATTTCAACGCCGAAGCGCGCGAGGCGCAGCGCTTCAGCCGCGCCGTATCGAGCTGGGCCGGCGCGGCGGTCAAAAGCGAAAACAGCCTCGCGCTCCTGAATGTCGGCCAGGCGCTCCTGACCAACGCGATGATGGCGGGCGCCATGGCCTATACCGTCTGGGGCTGGAGCGAGGGCCGCTTTACGGTCGGCGACGTCGTGCTCGTCAACGCGCTGCTCATGCAGCTCTTCCGCCCGCTCGATTTTCTCGGCACCGTCTACCGGACGATCCAGCAGGGCATGATCGACATGGAAGCGATGTTCGACTTGATCGACACGCCCGCCGAGATCGTCGATCGGGAGAACGCACCGGCGCTGGCCGTGTCCAAGGGCGCGGTCCGCTTCGAGGCAGTCGGTTTCGGCTATGATGCCGATCGCCGCATACTGCATGACGTCGATCTCGAGATCGCGCCGGGCAGCAAGCTCGCCATTGTCGGCCCCTCGGGCGCGGGCAAGTCCACCATCGCCCGGCTGCTCTTCCGCTTCTACGACACGACGAACGGCCGCATCCTGATCGATGGCCAGGATATCGCCGCCGTGCAGCAGGAAAGCCTGCGCGCCGCGATCGGCATCGTGCCGCAGGATACCGTGCTGTTCAACGATACGATCGGCTACAATATCGCCTATGGCCGCGAGGGCGCGACCCAGGCGGAGATCGAGGCGGCGGCGAAAGGCGCCGCGATCCACGCGTTCATCCTCTCGCTGCCCGACGGCTATGACACGCGCGTCGGCGAGCGCGGGCTCAAACTGTCGGGCGGCGAAAAACAGCGCGTGGCCGTCGCCCGCGCGCTCCTCAAGGACCCGCCGATCCTGATCCTCGACGAAGCGACGAGCGCGCTCGATTCGCGCACCGAAGGCGAAATCCAGGCGACGCTCGACCGCGCCGGCCGCGGCCGCACGACCATCGTCATCGCCCACCGCCTCTCCACCATCGTCGATGCCGACGAGATCGTCGTGCTCGACGCCGGCAGCATCGCCGAACGCGGCAGCCATGCGGCGCTGATCGCGAAGGGCGGGCTCTACGCCGAAATGTGGGCGCGGCAGCAGGAGGAGCGGGAGGCGGTTGGCTGATACTGCCGATATGGGCGGAGCCAATGTTCACGCCACGCGTTGCAGTTGCCCGGCGTGCGCGAACGAACTAATTGAAAACAATGCTTGAAGTTATCAGAAGCCGGGTCAACCGTGTTTTTCGCGATCAGGCGAAGGGCGACGACTTTTGCGAGCTTTCCGATGACGTCTTCTGCTTTCGCGAGCGCCACACGTCGGAACTGCGTGACACGATGTACGAGCCAGCGCTTTGTCTTATCGTGCAAGGCGCCAAGCAAACCATCATCGACGGCCGAAAGCTTGCCCTGTCTGCCGGCGACACGGTGCTCATCAGCCACCATGTTCCTGTCCAGGCCAGAATCACCGAAGCGAGCGAGGCGGCTCCATACACGGCTCTCATAGTAAGGCTGGACATGTCGATCATTCGCAGCCTGGCCGCGGAAATCGAAAAAATTACTGGCGGACTTGAGGATATTCAGTCCGTCGCTTCGGAGAAGGCAGAATTGGCGCTTCTTGAAGCGATTGATCGATTGCTCGGCGTTTTGGAAGATCCGCTGGAGTCCCAGTTGCTGGGTCGAGCCGCATCGAAGGAAGTCCACCTTCGGATGCTACAGGCATCGCATGGCGGAATGCTTCGCGCTTTAGGTTCTCCGAAGAGTCCGGCTAATAGAATTGCGCGGGCTATCGCCTTCATTAGAGACAATTACAAAAAGCCTTGTCAGGTCGGAGACGTCGCTGCCGCAGCTGGCATGAGTGCAACGGCGTTCCACCAGCGATTTCGTGAAGTCACGGGGACCACGCCGAACAAATATCAGAAGTTGTTGAGACTTCAGGAGGCACACAGCTTGCTTTCAATCGAGCGAGCATCAGTGACGCACGCGGCTTTCGAGGTTGGCTACAAGAGCGTCAATCATTTCAGCCGTGACTATGCGAAGAATTTTGGAATGCCGCCGAAAGAGGCGAGAGCTGCTGCGAGCTAGTGCCCTTCCGGCGGCCTGCCAAGCTACGCGATCGTCCGAGAAAGCGACCCGTAGCTGACATCGAAGACCTCACCAGCGACTTTCGATGTGCTGTCCCCGGCAAAGAACAGAACGGCCTTGGCAACGTCGACGGGTTCGAGATGCGCGACATTCAACGGACTTCCGGCCAGGCCAGCTTCGGCGACCTCTTCGAAGGACGGATTTGCTGCATCGGGCATCATCCTGCCAAGAACCACGGAATTGTTGGCAAGGGGAGTGTCGACAAGGCCCGGCGCGACCACATTGCACAGGATGTTGGATTTGCCATAGGACACCGCAGCCGACTTGGCGAAGCCGATCATTGCCCATTTGGTCGAGGCGTAGACGGGAAACAGTTCATTGCCCATTCGACCGAGCGCGGACGAAATGAAGATCATGCGGCCTGAGTTCTGCGGCACCATGATGCGAGCGGCAGCCTGCGTGGTCTTGATCGCACCAGCGACATTGATCTCGTAGACCGTGCTGATTTCGTCCGCAGAGAACTCGCGGATGGCTCCGATCTGAGAGACACCGGCATTGACGACGACAATATCCAGGCTGCCGAAGGTGTCGACGGCCTGTTGCATCGCGCTGTCCAAAGCCGCCCGATCGCGAACGTCGCCTTTGATGGCGAGGCACCGGGCGCCAAGCGCTTCCACGCTCGTCATGGCAGACTGCAGGTCCGCTTCAGACGATAACGGATATTGGACATGGGGCACGTTGGGGGTTGCGATATCGAAGAGGACGATGTCTGCCCCGGCCTTGGCCAACTCCTCGGCTGATGCAAGACCGATGCCGCGAGCACCACCTGTAATAAAGGCCACTTTCCCCGACAGTTCGCGCCGGTCGGTCGTGTCGTCAGATGATTGAGCGGAAGCGCTTGTAGCACTAAGAACTGCAGGGCCGGCTACTGCGGCCGCGCCGATTGCGGCCGTAGCTAGCAGGCTTCGGCGATCCGGATTTTGGGGCCCGTCGTTATGCGGCGTGCTTTCCAGATTTTGGTTCGAATTTGTCATATTTGCTCCTCGGAAAAGTCAAGCGGTTTGCGTTTGCGAGAAGCTAAATAGCCTTGCTCAGAAATAGGCGCTTGCCTGCCAATCCGGGATTCATGCCAAATCCTACAGTCGCGAAAATGCGTCGCCTGAGCAGTGGAGCCGAGCAGCGAACATTTGCCGACCTCGAGGGAATGTCAGCTTTCGAGCCTCAGGTCATTGTCGCACGATGACAAAAATTGGGGTCGTTGACTGCCGTAAAACTGGCCACCGCAAAAAACTTGCTTTCGGCCAGAAGCGGATTCACCAATTTGGCACTCCCGCCATTATGCCACCCGGGCGCCCTACTCTGACTGCGCTGCCCTCGAAGCCTTGGGCCCTTCCAGAATCTTCGCAAAGATCCAGCCGCCAATTCCGCCGGCCAGGACCTGCGAGAGAAAGCCCAGTGTCGAGCGTGCGCCGCTGATCGGCACCGTCTGGAACTGCAGATACATCAGCCCGAGCGTGGCGCCGATCGCGGCGGCGCCGGCGACGGGAAATGCGGCGCGCGAAAGGCCGGGGAGCAGCCGCTTGACCAGCATCGCGATAAGAAAGCCCAGAAGCAGCGCGACGCTTATGATGACGAAGTAGAGCCACATATTGGAGACATCGAACGCGGTCATGTTGAGGCGGTCGCCAAAGCTGATGGGCACGTTATGGGCGTTCATGACGAACTGCGCGTTGGCGACGACTGCCACGACATAGGTGCCCAGCGCCGCGATGAGCAGCGCGACGATCCAGCGAACAAACCGCATTCCATTCTCTCCCGTCGCGAAACAGCCTAGATGCTTCCGGCGCGCGATCAAGCTTTATGGATACGGCGGCGAAATGCTGTTAGCGATCCGATTGGCGGACATGGCGTCCGTATGAAGTAAGGGCCCAAGATGCGGACATTCTCTACCATTCTCGCGATATCGGCGGCAGGCCTGCTTGCGGCATCCTGCTCCAACCAGGGCGCATCGGAATCGGGCGAGAAGACCAGCGAGCTTGTCGGGCGCGTCGAGGCGGGGCCCGTCAACTACAGCCTGGAAACGGTCGCCGATGGCCTCGATCACCCCTGGTCGATCGCGTTCCTGCCCGATGGCGACATGCTGGTGACGCAGCGGACCGGCGCGCTGCTTCTGATTGGACGGGACGGCGCGACGCAGACCGTTCATGATTTCAACGAAAATGGCGAATTTCCCCCGGTGCATTTCGGTGACGGCCTTCAGGCGGGCCTGTTCGATGTGGTCCTGCATCCCGATTTCGCAGAGAATGCCCTCGTCTATATTTCCTATGCCGGCATCCAGGACGATGGCGAAAACACGCTCTTCCTGATGCGCTTCCGCTATGTGGACAGTGAGGCCGGGCCGCGGCTGGTCGATGGCGAACAGCTTTTTTCCGCGTCCCCAAGCCGTGTGCAGGGCAATCATTATGGCGGGCGCTTCATCTTCCTGCCCGACGGCACCTTGATGATGGCGATCGGGGACGCCTTTCATTTCCGCGAAGAGGCGCAGACTCTGGACAACCATTTCGGTAAGATCGTCCGGCTGAATGCCGATGGCTCCGTGCCGGCGGACAATCCCTTTGTCGATACGCAAGGCGCATTGCCGGAGATCTGGTCATACGGGCATCGCAACCCGCAGGGGATTATCCTCGCCGCCGATGGCCGCGTGCTGGAGCATGAACATGGCCCGGCAGGCGGCGATGAAATCAACGAGATAGAGCCCGGCGCCAATTATGGCTGGCCGACGGTGACCTATGCGCTCGACTATTCGGGCGGACGCGTGTCGCCCTACGAAGCGCTCGAAGGCACGGAGCAGTCGCTGGTCCATTTCACGCCGTCGATTGCGCCCTCCGGTTTTGCGCAATATTCGGGCGCGGCTTTTCCGGACTGGCGGGGCGATTTGTTCGTGTCCGCGCTGGCGCTCCAGCATGTGCGGCATATCGCCATGAATGCCGATGGTTCGCTGGGCGCGCAGCGCGAGCTTTTCGGCGAACTGGACGTGCGATTCAGAGACGTGCGGTCCGGCCCGGACGGATTTCTCTACCTGCTCACCGAAGAGCCGGGTTCCGAAAGCAGGATCCTGCGCGTTGTCCCCGGATCGGATACGGCAAACTGACAAACGGCCGCTGTCGGCCAGAAACGGACTTGGCAGTTCAACCCGATATGCCCTCCCCCGAATCCATCCTCCACAATGTCTTCGGCTTCGAGAATTTTCGCGGCACGCAGCGCGAAGTGATCGAGCGAGTCATGGCGGGGGCGCACAGCCTGGCCGTGATGCCGACAGGCGCGGGCAAGTCGCTCTGCTATCAGATCCCGGCGCTCGCCCGGCCGGGCACGGGCCTCGTCATTTCGCCGCTTATCGCGCTGATGCACGATCAGGTGCGCGCGGCCGAGGCGGCGGGCATCGCGGCGGCGACGCTGACCTCGGCCGACGACGACCGGGCGGAGACCATGGCGCGGTTCCGCGACGGCGCGCTCGATCTTCTGTACGTTGCGCCTGAACGGGCGAGCGGCGCGGGCTTTCAGGAGATGCTGCGCGAGACGCCACTGGCGCTGATCGCCATCGACGAAGCGCATTGCGTATCGGAATGGGGACATGATTTCCGGCCCGATTACCGGCTGCTCCGGCCCCTGCTCGACCAGTTTCCGGATGTGCCGCGCCTCGCGCTGACCGCCACCGCCGACCGGCATACGCGCGCCGACATTCTCGAGCAGCTGGGCATTCCCGAAGAGGGTGCGATTATCGCCGGGTTCGACCGGCCCAATATCCGCTATGCGATCCAGCCGCGCGCCGGGATCGGGCGGCAGATCACGGCGCTGATCGCTGAGCAGCCGGGCGCGGGCATCGTCTATGCGCCGAGCCGGGCGGCGACCGAGAAGCTGGCCGCGCAGATCGCGGCGACCGGCCGCCCGGCGGGCGTCTATCATGCCGGCCTGCCGCCCGAAGAGCGCGCCGCCAACCAGGCCGCCTTCGTCGCGTCCGAAGAGATGGTGATGTGCGCGACCATCGCCTTCGGCATGGGGATCGACAAGCCGGACGTCCGCTTCGTGGCCCATGCCGGCATACCGAAATCCATCGAGGCCTACTATCAGGAAACCGGGCGCGCGGGCCGCGACGGCGACGCGGCCGAGGCGCATCTCTTCTGGGGCGCGGAGGATTTCGTCCGCGCGCGGCGGCGGATCGAGACGGAGGTCGAGGATCATCGGAAGAGCGGTGAGCGGGCGCGGCTGAACGCGCTGGGCGCGCTGGTCGAGACGGCCGGGTGCCGGCGCGCGATCCTGCTCCGGCATTTCGGCGAGGACCCGCCCGAACGCTGCGGCAATTGCGACAATTGCCTCAATCCGCCCCAGGCCGTGGACGCGACCGAAACCGCACGCAAATTCCTCTCCGCCGTCTATCGCACGGGCCAGCGCTTCGGCATGGGCCATGTCGGCGAGGTGCTGGCGGGCCGCGAGAATGAGCGGATCATCAAGCTCGGCCATGACCGGCTCTCGGTCTTCGGGATCGTGGGCGAGGAAGAGGAGCCGATGGTGAAGCCCGTCGCCCGCGCGCTGCAGACGCGCGACGCGCTCGTGCAGACCGAACATGGCGGGCTGGCGCTGGGGCCCGAGGCGCGGCCGATCCTGAAAGGCGAAACCGAGGTCGCGCTCGTCCTGCCGCCGAAAAAGCCGCGCAAGCGCCGCGCCAATCGCGACGCCAACCCGGTCGGCGATCCGCTGTTCGACGCGCTGCGCGAGAAGCGGCGCGTGATGGCGGCCGAGAACGCCGTGCCGCCCTATGTGATCTTCCACGACACGACGCTGCGCGAAATGGCCAGAGCCAAGCCCGCCACCCTTTCGGCGATGGCGCAGATATCGGGTATCGGCCAGGCCAAGCTCGCGCGCTACGGCGAGGATTTCCTGGCCGTTATCGCGGAACATGGCTAGCCCGCACGGCTTGCGCCGGAAGGCCGTCTCGCCATATTGAGCGGCGCAAGAGGAGAGCGCGTATGTTCCGCACCGTGACCGACAATTTTCTGGCTTCGCCGCAGATTTCCACCGACGATGTCGCTGAGGCCGCAAAGATGGGCGTGACGCTGATCATCAACAACCGACCTGACGACGAAGATCCGGGCCAGCCGGCGGGCGCGGCGATCGCCGCCGCGGCGCAGGATGCGGGGATGGCCTATGTCGCGATCCCCGTGACCCATGCCGGCTTTTCCGTGCCGCAGGTCGAGGCGATGCGCGAGGCGCTGGACGGCAATGACGGCAAGACGCTGGCTTTCTGCCGCTCGGGCACGCGCTCGACGTTGCTCTGGGCGTTGGCCGAGGCGCATGACGGCCGGGATCCCGAAACGATTGCCGGCGAAGCCGCCGAAGCCGGCTATGACGTGTCGCCGATCCGTTCGATCATGGACGCCTTCGCCGCGGCAAAATGAACCTGACCGTGCTCATTGGCTCGCTGGCGGCGGTTTTCGCGCTGGCCGCCATCGCCTGGCTGCTCGGCATGGGACGGACGCCGCGCATCGCCGACACCGCGCAGGCCGAACGGCTGGCGCGCGACGCGCATAGCGGCTTCGTACCGGAAGGCGCGGCGGTGAGCCGGGACGGCAAGGCGGCGCTGGTCGCCGGGCGCGACGGGGATTTCGTGCTGCTGCGCGAGCATGGCGCCAATATCGCGGCACGCGTGTTCCGGCGGGCGCCCGATGCGCGGCGCGACGATGGCGTTTTGACGGTGGCGACGGGCGAAAAGCTGTTCGGCGACCTGCGTCTCGATCTCGGCGAAGCGGATGCCGCGCGCTGGTCGGAAAGGCTGGGAAGCAACCGCAGCGAGGCGGCGCTATGAACGAGCTGCCCGATCCCGTTCAATATGCGGTGCCGGCCTTCGTCATCCTCGTGCTCGTCGAGATGCTGATCGCGCGGCGCGTCGATCCGAGCCGCTACGAACCCAAGGATACGCTGACCTCGCTGTTGCTCGGCACGGGCAGCACGGTCGCGGGCGCACTGACCGGCGGCGCCGTGGTCGCGCTGTCGGTCTGGCTTTACCAGTTCCGGCTGTTCGATATCGGCTTCGTCTGGTGGGCGTGGATCCTCGTCTTCCTGCTCGACGATCTCGCCTATTATGTCTTTCACCGGCTCGCGCATCGCGTCCGCTGGTTCTGGGCCAGCCATGTCATCCACCATTCGAGCCAGCACTATAATCTCTCGACCGCGCTCCGGCAGACATGGACGGGCTTTTTCTCGCTCTCCTTCGCCTTTTCGCTGCCCATCGTCCTGATCGGTTTTCCGGTCGAGATGCTGCTCTTCGCGAGCGGGGTGAACCTCATCTACCAGTTCTGGATCCATACCGAGGCGATTCAGCGGATGCCGCGCTGGTTCGAGGCGATCTTCAACACGCCCTCGCACCACCGGGTCCATCACGCGACCAATCCGCGCTATCTCGACAAGAATTACGCCGGCATGCTGATCATCTGGGACCGGATGTTCGGCACGTTCGAGCCGGAACGCGACGACGACCGGCCGCGCTACGGCATCATCAAGAATCTCGGGTCGTTCAACCTGTTATGGGCCGCATTCCACGAATGGATCGACATCGCGAAAGACGTCGCGACCGTGCCGGGCATCAGGAACAAGCTCGGCTATATTTTCCGCCCGCCCGGATGGAGTCACGACGGCTCGCGCGACACGAGCGACACGATCAAGGCGCGCTGGCGCGAGCAGGAGCCGGAAGCAGGCCTGGACGCAGTGCCGGACGCGCAAGACACGCGCGCTGTCCGACACGGGGCCTGACGGTGGCGCTTCCGTCTTCGCGCGAGGAGATCGTCTGGAAGCTGCACCTAGCGTCGCCGCCGGAAGAGGTCTTCGCCCTGCTATCGACCGATGACGGACGCGAGCGTTTCTGGTGCGAGAAATCCCGGCAGTCCGGCGACCGGATCGTGATGTACTTTATCAACGGCGTCGAAACCGAAACCCTGGTCAGGGCCAGCGAACCGCCAACCTGCATCGCCTTTCGCTATTTCGATTCCGACGTGGTTTTCGAGCTGGCGCCCGACGGGCGCGGCGGCACCGATCTTACGCTCCGCAATCGCGGCGTACCGGACGACGAGTATGAGGAAGTCCTTGCAGGCTGGCTCAACGTTCTTTTCCCGCTCAAGGGCGTTGCCGATTTCGGCATCGACCTGCGCAGCCACGATCCGGAGCGCCTGTGGGACGACGGCTATATCGACCAATAAAAATGGGCCGGCGGATCTCTCCGCCGGCCCAGGGATTCGCGGGAACGAACCTCTGTATGCGGGACCCCGGTCAGGTCCGCGCAAATTCGGGATAGGCTTCCACGCCGACTTCGGTGTGGTCCATGCCGCTCATTTCATGCTCTTCGTCCGGGCGGACGCCGATCGTGTATTTGAGCGCCATCCAGACGATCGCGCTGGCGCCGAAGGCGAACACGCCGACCGCGGCCACACCGGTGAGCTGCGCCATGAAGGGCACCTCGGTGTTGGTCAGCGGCACGATGAGCGTGCCCCAGATACCGGCCAGCAGGTGGACCGGAATGGCGCCGACGACATCGTCGATCTTGAGCTTGTCGAGCAGCGGCACGGCGAGCACGACGATCAGGCCGCCGATACCGCCGATAAACAGCGCCTCGGGCACCGAGGGCGTGAGCGGTTCGGCCGTGATCGACACGAGACCGGCAAGCGCGCCATTGAGCGCCATCGTCACGTCGATCTTCTTGTAGAGGATCTGCGTGCCGATGATCGCGACGACGACACCGGCGGCGGCCGCCATGTTCGTGTTGACGAAGATCTTCGAAACGTCGCTGACGTCGCCGATCGTGCCCATGGCGAGCTGCGAGGCGCCGTTGAAGCCGAACCAGCCGAGCCAGAGGATAAAGGTCCCGAGCGTCGCGAGCGGGATGTTCGAGCCCGGGAAGACGTTGACCTTCCCGTCGCTCCCATAGCGCCCGAGCCGCGCACCGATGATCAGCGCACCGGCCAGCGCCGCCCAGCCGCCTGTCGAGTGGACGAGGGTGGAGCCGGCAAAGTCGGAGAAGCCCATCGCGTCGAGCGCACCCGCGCCCCATTCCCAGCTGACGACGATCGGATAGATGACACCGGTCAGCACGACGGTGAAGATGAAGAAGGGCCAGATTTTCACGCGCTCGGCCACCGTGCCGGACACGATCGAGGCCGTGGTCGCGCAGAAGACCATCTGGAAGAACCAGTCGGAGGCTACTGAGTAACCGGTGCCGGTATCGGCTTCGCCCACGCCCTGCATGGCATAGGGACCCCAGGTGCTGGAGAGCCAGCCGCCTTCGCCCACGCCATAGGCGATATTGTAGCCGAGCACCCAGAACATGATGCCGGCGATCGAATAGAGGCCGATATTCTTCAGGCACTGCATCGAGACGTTCTTCGAGCGCACAAGGCCCGCCTCGAGCATCGCGAAGCCGGCCGCCATCCACATGACGAGGAAGCCGCCCATCAGGAACAGCAAGGTGTTGAAGATATAGGTTGTGCCGCCCGAGACAGCGGCTGCCGGATCGGGCGCCTCGGCCGCGGCTTCGGCCGCTTCCTGCGCAAAAGCCGGCTCGACAAAGGCGAGCGCGGCAAAACCGATAGCCGGAATGGTAAATTTGTTCATCATATCCCCCTTGGACCCTAAAGGGCGGTTTCGTCGGTTTCGCCGGTGCGAATTCGCAGTGCAGCACCAACGTCGAGCGTGAAAATCTTGCCGTCGCCGATCGATTCCGTGTTTGCGGCCGCGGCGATCGTCTCGACGACGCGCGGGGCGAGATCGTCGCTCACCACCGTCTCGATCCGGATTTTGGGGACCATGTTCGTGGCGTATTCGGCGCCGCGATAAACCTCGGTTTGGCCTTTTTGACGGCCGAATCCCTTGGCCTCGACGGCGGTCATACCCTGCACGCCGACTTCGGATAATGCCTCTCGCACTTCGTCGAGTTTAAACGGCTTAATGATCGCAATAATGAGTTTCATATCGCCTCCCTGTTTGGCCAAACTTGCTGCATCGCAACAAAACTGTCAAATCGGAAAAGCTATAAAAATGCCGAATTCAGAGTAATATTATTGCGCGAAGATCAAAATATGGCTGTTTTTCGGGCAGCGCGGCTATGCGAAAAAATTTTGTTAAGACTGTATCAGCCGCTCGATCTGGGGCAGCGCCTCGGCTGTCGAACGCCGGCCGATCTCGATCAGGTCCTCGGCGCGCGTGAAATTGGACGTGTCGATATGGCCGACCGGCAGCGCGAGCTCGAGATCCGGCGGATCGCTGTCGATCGACAGGCGCGCGAGCTTGGACAGCATCAGGCCGGTCGCGCTGCGCACCACTGACAGCGTCGTGAGCTTCGCATTTTCCACATCGCTGAGACCGACCGCCTGCCGCCGCGCGGTATAATTGCCCTGCAGGTTGATCGCGACGACGGGGCGGCCCTTCGCCATCGCGCGCGCCGGGGTGACGGGTACCGGCATGACCGCGCCGCCGTCCGACAGGATCATGCCGTCGCGCACGACCGGCTGAAAGATACCGGGCAGCGCGATGGTCGCATGGATGGCATCGCCGACCGGGCCGGAATCGAGCACGACCGCTTCTCCCGAGAGCAGGTCGGCCGCGACGACCGCGGTCGGGATGGACAGCATCTCGAAAGTCAGATCGCCGAGATGCTCCTCGATCAGCTTGGCGATGGCCTTGCCGCTCAACACGCTTCCCGGCCGCCAGTTCGGCCCGAGATAGCGCAGCACCGAGCGCATCGAGGACGCGGAATGGGCGAGGTCCTCCAGCGTCTGCAGCCGGCCCGAGGCAAAGGCGATGGATACGACGCCGCCGATGGACGTGCCGGTCAGCGCGTCGATTTCGATGCCGGCCGCTTCGAGTTCGCGCAAAACGCCGATATGGGCCCAGCCCAGGCCCGCCCCGCCGCCGAGGACCAGCGCAATGCTCATCGCGCCTCCGCTTCGCGGATCACGGCGCGCGCCGCCTCCAGATCGTCCTCATCGACCATCAGCCGCACGGGGATCATGATGCCGACGCTCTCGGCGATGTTCATGCCGGTGTCGAAACAGACCGATTCGATGCCATCGGCCTGCAACCGGCCATGGACGATGGCCGCCTCGGCGCCGCTCGAAAATTTGGCGAGCTCAACCAGCGCCATCGAGCTTCATCTCGCGATCGCCGAAATATTTGGTGGTCGGCCGGGTCGGCAGGCCATCGATGCTTTCCGTGCGCCCCGCCGCCTTGTCGAGCCAGGCCTCTTCATCGAGCTGCTTATGCGCTTTTTGCAGCGTCACGCGGTCATGTTTGTGCTCCATCATCGGCACGCCCCAGCCGCAGCTCTCTTGAACGCTATCGACCGCGATATCGAAAATCTGCCGCGTACCGGGCAGCAGCTCGAACTGGTCCGCCAGTTCGTCCCAACCGTCATCCTGCGGCAGCACGGCCTTGCCATGGCCATAGATGCGGAAGATCAGCGCCGGATTTTCGAAGGCGCAGAACATCAGCGTGATCCGCCCGTCGGCGGCGAGATGCGCATGCGTCTCGTTGCCCGATCCGCCGAGATCGAGATAGGCGACGCGGTTCGGCCCCAATACGCGGAAACTGTCATAGCCCTTGGGCGAGAGATTGATCCGCCCGTCGCTCGCCGCCGTCGCGACGAAGAACATCGGCTGCTTATCGACGAATGCGATTTGCTTGTCCGTCAGTGCGTCGAAAAAATCGGCCATAGGATTCTCCATCTCAATACAGGGGAGCGGCATCTGCTCCCAAGCTGTCACAAGCCTGATCTATAGAGCGGTTCCAATGCGGGACGTGTCTTCGCTCCAATAAATCTGTGTGGGCTGTCCGACTATGTCGTTCTCTGGCACCATACCCAATCCACCAATCTCTGGCGAATGCCGACTGTCTGCCGCCATGTCACGATTGTCGCCCATGACGAAATAATGTGCTTCCGGCACGGTCGCCTCCGAAAAGAAATCGCTCGGAGACGGGCCAGCATCGGCGATCAAATGGCTAGATCGCGCACCGGGAAATCGCTCTTCATAAATGTGTGCCGGGCCGTACTCGGTGTCGAACTGATCACCCATGGGCGACTGATCGAGGGCCTCGCCATTAAGAATGACGATCCCTTCGCGCACCTCAACAACGTCTCCCGGAACGCCAATGACGCGGTCGATATATTCGCCGGTAGGTGTCCGAACGAGTACGAGATCTCCGCGCCGATAGGGTGGCTGGACGGCCCGGACGGCCAAAAAACGCTCACCCGGAAGAAGTGTCGGCATCATCGATTCAGACGTGACGTAGTAGCTTCTCGTCACACCGTTGTTGCACGCTGCGAGTGTGGAAAGCGCTGGAAGGAGCAGCAAAAAAGTGACGGCTAAAAGCCCGACGCTTCGCCAGCTTGGGTTCACGCCGCCGTCCCGCCGACGGTCAGCCCGTCCACCAGCAGCGTCGGCTGCCCGACGCCGGCGGGCACCGACTGCCCGGCCTTGCCGCAGATGCCGATGCCTTCGTCGAGCGCCAGATCGTTGCCGATCGCCGCGACCTTGGTGAGCACCGTCGGGCCATCGCCGATCAGCGTCGCGCCCTTGATCGGCGCGCCGATCTTGCCGTTCTTCACCCGATAGGCCTCGGTGCAGCTGAACACGAACTTGCCGCTCGTGATATCGACCTGCCCGCCACCGAAGCTCTTGGCGAAGATGCCGTCCTTCACCCGGCTCATGATTTCCTGCGGGTCGTCTTCGCCCGACCGCATGAAGGTGTTGGTCATGCGCGGCATCGGCGCATGGGCAAAGCTTTCGCGGCGGCCATTGCCGGTCGCCGGCACGCCCATCAGCCGCGCGTTCATCCGGTCCTGCATATAGCCGGCGAGAATGCCGTCTTCGATCAGCACCGTTTCCTGGGTCGGTGTGCCCTCATCGTCGATGGAGAGCGAGCCGCGCCGGTCCGCGATCGAGCCGTCGTCGACCACAGTAACGCCCGGCGCCGCAACGCGCTCGCCGATCCGCCCGGAAAAGGCCGATGTGCCCTTGCGGTTGAAATCGCCTTCGAGGCCATGGCCGATCGCCTCGTGCAGCAGCACGCCGGGCCAGCCCGGGCCGAGCACGACGGTCATCTCGCCCGCCGGCGCCGGTTCCGATCCCAGATTGACGATCGCCTGGGCCAGCGCTTCGTCGATCGCCCGGTTCCAGGCGATCGGATCGAACAGGCGTTCGTACAGATAGCGCCCGCCCATGCCGAAGAAACCGCTCTCGCGCCGTCCTTTCTCCTCGACGACGATCGAGACGTTGAGCCGGACCAGCGGGCGGATATCGGTCGCGACATAGCCGTCGGGCCGGACGATCTCGACAACGCTCCATGAGCCCGAAAGTCCGGCCGTCACCTGCACGACGCGCGGATCGCGGGCGCGCGCCGCGGCGTCGATCTGTTCGCATAGCGCGACCTTTTCGGCGAAGGGCACGAGGGTCAGCGGATCGGCATCGGTATAGAGATGCCGGTTGGTCGGCCGCGGCGGCGGCTGGCGCGTCTGCGTCGTCGGATCGAGCAACCGCATCGTCTCGCCCGCGCGGCGGATCGCCGCCTCGCTGATCTCGTTGGCATGCGCGAAGGCCGTCGTCTCGCCCGAGACGCCGCGCAGGCCGAATCCCGCCTCGGTGCTGTAATCGGCGGTTTTCAGGCGGCCGTCGTCGAAGGCGAAGGCCTCGCTCGCGCTATATTGGAGGTAAAGCTCGCCATCGTCGGCGGTCTTCAGGATCTCGGCCGCGAGCGACTGGGCGCGATCGGGATCGAGCGCATCGGCGCGGTAGAGCAGCGAACGGGGATCGGAGGCTATCGTCATGCCGTCCGATATAAGGCTATTGGCCGCCGGATACACCCTTGCCGGAATCAGCGTCCGCATCGGCACTGGCCGAGCCAATATCGGCCGGGCCGCCGATCAGCACGAAACGGCGGTCGCAATAGCCGCAATCGACGAAGCCCGCCTCGTCGATCTCGAGCCAGACGCGCGGATGGCCGAGCGCCGCGCCGCCGGGGATGTCGTCCGCCCCGTCGCAGGCGACACGCGATTCGGAGACGCGCACGGTTTCAGGCTGGTCTGTCATAGCGGCGCTGCGCATAGCAACGCGCCGATACGCGCGCAATCGCCTTCGCGAACGCTAGACAGGGGTGAAGAAGTGGCGGGCTGGCGGCACGCCGCGCCGCAGCCGGATCAGAAGGATCCGGACTGGAAAGTCTGCGCAACGAGCGCGACGGAGTCGCCGATTTCCGCGACCATCTTGCGCCAGGCGCCAAGGATAGATTGCCATGTCATGCATCCCGATTAGGCCCCAATCTCTTAAGCCCGTCCTGAAAAATAGGCTTAAGCAAAGCTTTACCGCGATCGGCTCATTGAGAGAGCGTTAACCATGTCGCTTGACCCGATCTTGACGATGATCGGCCACAAGCAGCGTTCGAATCCGGGGGGATTTATGAAACGCAAGATGATGTGGGCGGCGTCCGCCGCTGCCCTGGCCTTGGGCCAGCATGGCGCCGCGATCGCGGCCGACGACAGTGCGAGCTCCGAAGCGGTGATCGTAACGCCGCTTTCGCTCGTCAACACGACCGATCTCGAATTCGGCACGTTGCTCGCGGGTCCGACCGCAGGCACCGTCATCATCAATCCCAACAATGACGCACGCTCGACCACGGGCGGCGTTACGGCGGCCGGGGCGGGGGGCTCGGCCGCCCAGTTCTGGACCTATGGCGGACCGCGCCAGTTCATCTTCGTCACGCGCGGCCCGCTGCCCGTGCTCGATCGCGTGGGCGGCGGCGGCAGCATGAATGTCAGCCAGCTGACGTTGAACGGCTCGGTATTCCGTTATCTGAATAGCGCCGGCCTGCTCGATTTGCGCGTGGGGGGCACGTTGCAGGTCGGCGCTAACCAGGCACCCGGCACCTATGAGGGCGATTTCCAGATCACCGTCACCTACTTCTAGCACGTCTGCGCGGGGTGCCGAACATCGGCTAGCCGAAAATGCAAGCGAGCCGAGATGCGGCATTACCCTGCATCCCGGCCCCTTTGGTGTAAATGTGCGGGTGGTTAGCGGTAGTCGACTGTGACGTCGAAGGTGCCGTCATACACGCCCGGCGCCTGATTGGCCCCGACCTGCAGGCGCCCGCTGACATAGAATGTCCGCTGGCCGGCCGCGTTGAGCCGCTTGTTGCGGTTCCCGTTGATACGCACCCGGTCCATCACCATGATCGCCGTCCCGCTTTGCTGGCTCAGCGTGATCGGCGCCGATGCGAGCGTGATGCGCACGCGCTGGCGCGACGGGCCGGTGATCAGGAATTCGCCGCGCTGGCAATCGGTGCCCACCAAGGTCACGCCGCCATTGGCAATGCACAGGCCGGTATTGCGGCGAATATTGATGTTTCCTCCGGCGGCGCTCGGGATGATCGTGCCGAAATCGAGGCCGGAGACCTGCGTCAACGCAATCTGCTCCAGGATCTCCACTTCGGCACCGCCGTCCTGCTCGGCCGCGTGGGCCGGGCTGGCGGCGAACATCGCCGGTATCGCAACGGCCCAGAGCGCCCCCCGGCGCGCAAAAACAGGCGTCTTCGTCATGCGTGTTGTTCCCCCGGCGTCCCATTTGACCGGAATTGGCAAACATGTGCCGAACAAGGCTGGTTAACGGCGCTGAAAGAACAAACAGGCGCGCGGTGCTTTGCGCGGTCCGCAGGGCACGCTATGCGCTGCGGGCATGAGCGATGCAGCGATCCGGGTCGAAAACGTTACGAAAATCTACGAGGGCACGACCAAGGCGCTCGACAGCGTCGATCTCACCGTGCCGCGCGGCACGATCTTCGGCCTTTTGGGGCCGAACGGCGCGGGCAAATCGACGCTGATCAACATTCTCGCGGGTCTCGTGAACAAGACCGCCGGCTCGGCCTCGATCTGGGGGTTCGATATCGACAAGGACCCGCGCAACGCCAAGGCGAGCATCGGCATCGTTAATCAGGAGATCACCTTCGATCCCTTTTTCACGCCGGCCGAAACGCTCGATATCCAGGCCGGGCTCTACGGCGTTTCGGGGAAGAAGAAGCGCACGGCCGAACTGCTGAAAGCGGTCCGGCTCGAAGACAAGGCCGACGCCTATGCGCGCACCCTGTCAGGCGGCATGAAACGGCGGCTGATGGTCGCGAAAGCGATGGTCCATTCCCCGCCCGTGCTCGTGCTCGACGAGCCGACCGCCGGCGTCGATATCGATCTCAGGCGCCAGCTCTGGGATTATGTGCGCGAACTGCATGCCGGCGGCGTGACGGTCGTGCTGACCACCCATTATCTCGAAGAAGCCGAGGAACTGTGCGACCGCATCGCGATCATCAATCACGGCAAGCTGATCGCCGACAAGCCGACCCGCGAGCTCGTCGACATGGCGCAGGAAAAGGCCGTCGTCGTGACGGTCGAGAACGACATCGCGACACCGCCCGACAAGGCCGCCTTCGAAAAGGTCGAACAGCTCGACGCGCGCACGCTCTCGATCACCTATCGCAAAGACAAGGTGAACGCCGGCGAGGTGCTGACCGCGCTCGGCGAGGCCGGGCACAACATCATCGACGTGTCGACAAAAGAGGCGGACCTTGAAGACGTATTCCTCAATCTCACCCGGACGGCGGCGTGAAGAGGGGGGACTTGACGCTATGCAGTTCCCCTCCCGCTTGCGGGAGGGGTTAGGGGTGGGCGACTTCCAACCTCGCAACACGAAACGTGCCCGCGAACTGCGCAATGCTGCTTCACCTGCGGAGCGAAAACTCTGGCAGTATCTGAGCCGGCGCCAACTGGCTGGGCGCAGATTCAGCCGTCAGATGCCGGTCGGCCCATACTTTTGCGATTTTCTGTGCCGCGCGGAAAAGCTGATCGTCGAAATCGATGGCACTTCGCATGATTCCCGCGGAGACTATGACGAGCAACGAACACATTATCTTGAATCGCAAGGCCTGACCGTTCTGCGCTTCACCAATGAAGACGTCTTGGGCAATATCCAAGGCGTAGTGCAGAGTATTGAGATGGCATTCCAAGCCCACCCCCATCCCCTCCCGCAAGCGGGAGGGGAGCAATGAATCACGACATCCTGATCATCGGTTCGGGCGCGGCCGGGCTGACGGCGGCGATCACATTAGCCGAGCGGTTCAAGGTGCTCGTGCTCGCCAAGGGCGATATCTCCGGCGGGTCGACGGCCTGGGCGCAGGGCGGCATCGCCGCGGTGCTGGAACCCGGCGATACGTTCGAAAGCCATATTGCAGATACGATGGACGCGGGCGCGGGGCTCAACCGCGAGGAGACGGTCGAATTTGTCGTCGAGAATGCGCCGCGCGCGATCCAGAGGCTCGTCGAGCTCGGCGTGCCGTTCAACGTCGAGGATGACGGCGACCTGCACCTGACGCGCGAGGGCGGACACAGCCATCGCCGCATCGTCCATGTCGATGACGCAACCGGATGGGCAGTGCAGGAAGCGCTCGAAAAGGCGGCCGAAGCCAATCCGAACATCACCATGCTGCCCGATATGGTCGCCATCGATCTGATTACCGACCGCCATGCCGAAGCGCCGACCGAGACCGACCATATCTGGGGCGCCTATGCGTTCAACAAGGCGAGCGGCCATGTCGAAACCTTCGCGGCGCGCGCCACGATCCTCGCGACCGGCGGCGCGGGCCGCACCTATCTGTTCAGCACCGCGCCGCGCGGGGCGACTGGCGACGGCATCGCCATGGCGTGGCGCGCGGGGTGCAGCATTTCCAACATGGAATTCATGCAGTTCCACCCGACCTGCCTCTACAATCTCGAGGTCAAGAATTTCCTGATCACCGAGGCGGTGCGCGGCGAGGGCGGGCATCTCAAACTGCCCCATGACTCGCCCAATCCCGGCCATCGCTTCATGCCGGAATTCGATAGCCGGGAGGAACTCGCCCCGCGCGATATCGTCGCCCGCGCGATCGACCATGAGATCAAGCGGCTGGGCCTCGATTATGTCCATCTCGATATCAGCCATCGCGAACCGGCATTCGTCCGCGAGCATTTCCCCAATATCTACGACAAGCTGATCGGACTCGGCATCGATATGACCAGGGAGCCGATTCCGGTCGTCCCGGCGCAACACTATACCTGCGGCGGCGTGCGGATCGATCTCGACGGGCGCACCGACCTGCCGGGCCTCTATGCGGCCGGCGAGGTCAGCGAGAGCGGGCTGCATGGCGCCAACCGCCTCGCCTCCAATTCGCTGCTCGAATGTTTCGTCTTCGGCGAGGCGGCGGCCAACCATATTGCCACGAACTGGGACGACCTGCCCGACCCGCCCGCGATCCAGCCCTGGGACGAAAGCCGGGTGACGGATTCCGACGAGGAGGTCGTTGTGCAGCACAACTGGCGCGAAATCCGCCGCTTCATGTGGGACTATGTCGGCATCGTGCGCACCACAAAGCGTTTGGAGCGCGCCCAGCATCGCGTCGAGCTGCTGCGCCAGGAAGTCGACGATTATTACGGCAATTTCCGCGTCACGCCGGACCTCATCGAACTGCGCAACCTAATCGAGGTCGCCGCGCTCATCGTGCACTCGGCGCTCGCCCGCAAGGAAAGCCGGGGCCTTCACTATACGACCGACTATCCGGACCTCGCCAAGAATGCGGTGGATACCGTCCTCAAACCATAGTATCGGGCTGGTCATGACCAGCGCATATGACATGATCTGACCGTGGCGGGCGGCCCCGTGCCGCCTTCTTCCTGCAGCCACGCCCCATGGCCGCGCGCGTGCCAGAGCGCCGCCATGCCCGAGCGACGCATTTCATCGTCCTGATCCGTTCTCCGCTGGAGCTTCCGATGCCCCTCCCCCGATTTCTGCGCGCCTATTACGCCTATGTGTTCCTGTTCGATTTCATGCTCGGCTATGCGATCTACACGGTCTATTTCCAGCTGAGCGGGCTGGACGTCTGGGGCATTGCCCTGCTCTTCGTGATCTGGTCGATCGTCGCGGCCATTTTCGAGATTCCTTCCGGCGCCCTCGCCGATCATTTCGACCGGCGCTGGCAGATGATGGCCGCACCGCTGGTAAAGGCGCTGGCCTTCGTCATCTGGGCGCTGGCGGGCGGGAGTTTCGTGCTCTTCGCCGTGGGCTTCGTCGTCTGGAGCTTTGCCGATTCGCTCGTATCGGGCTGCAAACAGGCGCTGCTCTACGAGCATATGGAGGCCGCGGGACAGGCGGACGAATATGACCGCGTGCTCGGCCGCGACCGGGCGATCGTCGAGATCAGTGCGGGTATCGCGCTGGTGCTCGGCGGCATGGTCGGCCATTTTTCGATGCCGCTCGCGCTGTGGCTCGCCGTGCCGCCGCTGGTCTTGGCGGCGATCGTCGCCTTCTGGCTGCCCGACATCCGGTTGCGGCCCGAAACCGGCGAAGACCGGCCCGGCTATTTCAGCCATGTTTCCGAGGCATTGGGTGAATTCCGGCGCAGCGCCGATTTGCGGTTCATCACCGCATATCTGACGCTCGGCATCATGCTGTTCGGCGTGCTCGCGGAGTTCGATCCGCTCTACTATCTCGCGGTCGGCATGCCGATCTGGAGCTTCGGACTGATCGGCGCGCTGGCCATCGCCGCCTATGCCGCGGCCAATGTGTCCGCGCACCGATTTGCCGGTTTCCGCGCCGGCGGCTGGCTCTTTCCGCTCGCTGGCGGCTGCCTGCTGCTGATCGCCGGTATCGCCGAATCGGCCTGGCTGCTGATCCCGCTGATGATGGCCTATATCTGCGGCGCGCCGGTCTGGGTGCTGGGCGAGGCGAAGTTCCAGAAGGTGATGGGGGGCGCGAGCCGCGCGACGACGACATCGACGATGATGTTCTTCCACTGTGTCGCCAGCATCGGGATGTGCCTGGCGATCGGCGGCGTGGCATGGGCGATCGGCATCATCCCGGCCTATGGCTGGTGCGGCGTCTATCTGATCGCCTTTTCGGCCTGGGCCTGGCGGCGGGACCGCAGCGCCCAGACAGCCTTCTGAACCCGCATTTCAGAGTCCCTTTGCCCCGGCCATTCCATCGGCTAGACCCGCCCGATGCCCGAGGGGAAGCATCTCTATCTCGTCGACGGATCGAGCTATATTTTCCGCGCCTATCACCGGCTGCCGCCGCTGACGAACACGCAGGGCGAGCCGGTCGGCGCGGTCTATGGCTATACGACTATGCTGTGGAAGCTCGTCGACCAGCTCAACGCCGAGGACGGGCCGACCCATCTGGCCGTGATCCTCGATGCAAGTTCGGAAACCTTCCGCAACGAAATCTACGACCAGTATAAGGCGAACCGGCCAGAGCCGCCCGAGGATCTTGTCCCGCAATTCCCGATGATCCGCGACGCGACGCGCGCCTTTTCGCTGCCGTGCATCGAGGAGCTGGGCTTCGAAGCGGACGACCTGATCGCCTCCTACGCGAAAGTGGCGCTGGCCGACGGCTGGAAGGTCACCATCGTCAGCTCGGACAAGGACCTGATGCAGCTGATCGAGCCGGGCCTCGATCTCTACGACACGATGAACGACCGCCGTATCGGCCGCGACCATGTGCTCGAGAAATTCGGGGTGGAGCCGGACAAGCTCGGCGAAGTGCTCGCGCTGATGGGCGACACGTCGGACAATATTCCAGGCGTCACCGGGATCGGGCCCAAAACCGCGTCCAAGCTGATCAACGAATATGGGACGGTGGACGCCGTGCTCGAGGCCGCGCCGGACATGAAAAAGTCCAAGATGCGCGAAAACCTGATCGAACAGGCGGACAATGCCCGCATGTCGCGGGTGCTGGTGACGCTCAAGGACGATGTCGCGCTGCCCGAGCCGCTCGACGATTTCCTGCTCGACGGCATTCCCGAAGATCCCTTGCGCGAATTTCTCAGTCATCACGGCTTCAAGTCGCTGCTGACCCGGATCGGCGGCGAGGCGGCCAATGCCGAGATGGCGCAGCACAGCGAAACCGAGGCCGAAGAGGCGGACGACGAGCCGCCCATCGATCGCAGCACCTATGAGACGGTGACCGACGAAGCGGCGCTGGACAAGTGGATCGCGGAAGCGCGGCGGATCGGCCATGTCGCGGTCGATACGGAGACGGACTCGCTGGAGTCCGTGACGGCCCGCCTCGTCGGCGTGTGCCTGGCAACCGAGCCGGGCAAGGCCTGCTACGTCCCGCTCGGCCATGGCGGGGAGGGGCTGCTCGACGAAAAGCCCGAGCAGATCGATTTCGACACGGCCATCGCCAAACTGAGACCGCTGTTCGAGGACCCGGCCGTCCTCAAGATCGGCCATAACCTCAAATATGATATGGGCGTGCTCGCCCAGCACGACATCGCGCTCGCACCGCTCGACGACACGATCGTGATGAGCTTCGATCTCGAAGCCGGCATGCACGGCCATGGCATGGACGAGATCGCCGAGCTGTTCCTCGGCCATGAGTGCATCAAGTTCAAGGATCTGGTCGGGACCGGCAAGAAGCAGATTTCCTTCGCCGAGGTGCCGCTCGACAAGGCCACCGAATATGCCGCCGAAGACGCCGATGTGACGCTACGGCTGTGGAAGCGACTGAAGCCGCGCCTGGTGTCCGACCGCGCGACGCGCGTCTATGAGTTGGTCGACCGGCCGCTCGTCCCCGTGATTGCCGAGATGGAATGCAATGGCATCAAGGTGGATCGCGAGGAACTGGCGCGGCTCTCCGCCGATTTCGCCGCACAGATGGAAGAGACCGAAAAAGCGGTCCATGACATCGCCGGCGAACCCTTCGCCATCGGCAGTCCCAAGCAGCTCGGCGAGATCCTGTTCGACAAGATGGGCCTCAAGGGCGGGCGGAAGGGCAAGTCCGGCGTCTGGTCGACCGATGTGAACGAGATGGAGCGGCTTGCGCGCGACGGGGAGCCTATCGCACAGAAAGTTCTCGATTGGCGTCAGCTATCGAAGCTCAAAAGCACCTATACCGACGCGCTACAGGCCGAGATCAATCCGAAGACCGGGCGTGTCCACACCAGCTATAGCCTGACCGGGGCGCAGACGGGGCGGCTGTCTTCGACCGAACCGAACCTGCAGAATATCCCGATCCGCACCGAGATGGGCCGCAAGATCCGCTTCGCCTTCGTCGCGGAGCCCGGCAATGTGCTGCTCGCAGCCGATTACAGCCAGATCGAGCTGCGGCTTGCGGCGCATATGGCCGATGTCGATACGCTCAAACAGGCGTTCGAGGCGGGCGAAGATATTCACAACCGCACGGCGCAGGAACTGTTCGGCGAAGTCGACCGCGACACGCGCGGCAAGGCGAAGACGATCAATTTCGCGATTCTTTACGGCATCTCGCGCTGGGGCCTGGCCGGCCGGCTCGAAATCACGCCGGACGAAGCGCAGGACATGATCGACAAGTATTTCGAGCGCTTCCCCGGCATCAATCAATATATCACCCAGACGCTGACCGCGGCGCGCGAAACCGGCTACACGGAGACGCTGTTCGGCCGCAAAACGCATTTCCCGCGCCTGAAAAGCAAGACACAGCATGAGCGGCAGGGCAGCGAACGCGCCGCGATCAACGCGCCGATCCAGGGCACGAGCGCCGATATCATCAAGCGCGCTATGGCGCGGATGGGCCCAGCGCTGGCGCGCGAAGAGCTGGATGACGTCAAAATGCTGCTCCAGGTGCATGACGAGCTGGTCTTCGAACTCCCTGAAAACAAAGTCGAAACCGCGTCGGCGGTGATCAGTGACGTCATGGCGTCGGCTGCCGAACCGCTGGTCAAGATCGATGTCCCGCTCGCCGTCGATATCGGCACCGGCGATAGCTGGGGCGCGGCACATTGAAGAAAAGGCATTTGGAGAGGATGTGCTCCTGCGCAGGCAGGAGCCTAGGGCAATCGGGAAATGCGCTTGAAGCCCTGGGTTCCTGCCTGCGCAGGAACACATATTTGTCTTGAGCGCCGAAGCGAAAACACCGCCACCGGATATTTCGGCGCTTGCGAAGGGCGGGCGCACGAACTTCTTCGGTTTTCTGCTGCGCTTGGCCGCGCGGATCCCGTTCCTCTTCATTGCCGGCCGGTGGTATGGCGCAGAAGCGCTGGGCATCTTCGCTTATGCCGTCATCGTCGTCGAATTCGCGGCCCAGCTCTCGACGCTCGGGCTGAAGCGCGGGCTCGCCGAACAGCTTTCCAAGACGGACCGGCCGCACGTCCATGTCGTCTGGGACGCCATGCTCGCCGGTTTCGTCGCGTCGACGATCGCGGTGCTGCTGCTCGTCGCTTTCCCCCAGGCCATGTTCCCGAACAGCGAAATCCAGGGCATGGAACGGCTGCTGCCGTTGACGATCTTCGCGTTGGCCGCTTCGGATATCGCGCTCGCCGCGCTCGCCTATCGCCACGATATCGGCGCCACCGTGCGCGCGCGGGCCATCGTCGAACCCTGGACGATCAGCATCGCGGCTTTCTTCCTCGCCTTCTATTCGCTGCGCGACGGGCTGATCCTGGCCTATGTGCTCTCGATGATCGCGGCACTCGTCGCCTCGCTCTGGCCACTCTTCCGCAGCTATGGTCTTCCCACGGGCTGGCGGCCGAATCCTGGACGCCTGATGCGGCTGGCTTGGGCGAACCTGCCGATGGCCGGCGCCGACGCCATCGAATGGGTGTCGCGCCGCCTCGATATCGCGATACTCGGCCTGTTCTTCTCGCCGGCGATCGTCGGCATCTATTATGTTGCGCAGCAACTCGCCTCGCTGCCGCAAAAGCTGAAGACGAGCTTCGACCCGATCCTGGGGCCGGTCATCACGCAGAATCTGCGCGAGGGCAATCGCGCGGCTGTCGCTAAACAGGTACGGCAGGCCGGTTTCTGGATCATCGCGGCGCAAGCCGGCGTGGCGCTGGCGCTCGGCATACCCGGCGAAGCCTGGATGGGGCTGGTCGGCGCGGCGTTCGTCGGCGGCACCGGGGTTCTCGCCTTCCTGCTGGCCGCCGAGGTCGTCGCGGCAACGGCCGCCGTGTCGGAGGCGGCGCTCGTCTACGTCGCGCGCCACCGTAACCTGATGATTTCCTGCTTCATGCTGACCGTACAGGCGGCCCTCACGGTAGGCATCATCCTCATCATGCGCAGCTACGATCTGCCGCTCCTGTATCAAGCCACCGGCCCGGCGATCGCACTGATGCTGGCGCTCGGCATGGCGTCGGTGATGAAGGCGCGCCTCCTTTCCCGCCTGCTCGAAGCACCGGTCAGCCCTTGGCGCTGGGCGCTGGTCTGGGCCGCGGCGACGGCGACGGTCATTGGCTATGTCGCGACCTTCACGCCCGAATGGATGGAGCTCGTGATCGGCGTTCCCGCCGTGCTCGGAGTCTATGGCTGGGTGATCTGGTATCGCGGCTTCGGCCCTGAAGACCGTATCCTCTTCAAGATGGGCAAGAAGGAAGCGGCTTAGTCTGTCAGAATTTTCCTGACGGAAAATCGTGGCACCAGGCCTTATTTGTCAGACTCGACCTGTCGGTCGAGCGCGGCGCCGGCCCGCTCCCCCTCCCGACCTCCCACAGGGT
>NZ_JBQLZN010000004.1:0-38904 GCF_052168295.1 Parasphingopyxis sp.
CGGTGAAGCGGGCCTTCGCGGCGTTGATGACGATGACATTGTCGCCGCAATCGACATGCGGCGTGAAAATCGGCTTGTGCTTGCCGCGCAGGATCTTCGCGACTTCGGCTGCGGCACGACCGACGACGAGACCGTCGACATCGACCAGCACCCATTTCTTTTCCACTTCGGTCTTGTTGGCCGAGCGGGTGGTTTTCGTGAGCGCCTTCATGGCCTCAACCTCCATAAGGGGCTCTGCGCCCCGGCTTGCGTAAAAACAGATACGCCACTCCATCGGGAGCGGCGTTTCGAGCGGCCTAATGGCGGCTAATTCGCGCTACGTCAAGCAGAGCGGGGTTTTCGTGACGGGTATTATGATACCGCGCCACGACGTGCGCTTAATCGTCAGTCTCGGAATTTACCCATTCCGCATAGCTTTCGAGCGTCCGTGCGATCGGCCACAGGCACACCGCCGGGACGTCGTAACTATGCATCCGTGTGATGCCGGCGATCAGGTCGTTGGCCGCATCCATCGTCGTCTTGAACAGGGCAGGGACTTCGTCTGCCGTTTCGATGCCGCCGTCCCAACGATAGATGGATCGAGCGGGCCCGAGGATATTGACGCAGGCCGCGAGGCGCTGCTCGATCATCGCGCGCCCGATCCGCTCCGCTTCGTCGCGCGACCCGAACACCGCATAGACGGTCGCGATATCGCTCACGCCGGTTCCCGCCGACCGATCAGATGCGCGCCCCAGGCGGCGGTGACGACGACCAGCGCGCCCACGGCCTGATGCGAGGTGGCGATGACGATGTTCATGCCCGAGAGGAGCGTGGCGATCCCGAGCAGGAACTGCGTACCGAACGCCGTATGGATCGCGACCGAGGCCATGCGATGGTCTTTGCGGACCTTGCGGGCCATCCAGACGAGCGCGACCACGGTGACGACTGCCCACCAGCGATGGGCGAACTGGACCACGACCGGATTGTCGACGAGATTGCGCCAGGCGGTTTCCAGCATCGGCGTGTTGGCCGGGAAGAATTCGTTGCCCATCAGCGGCCAGGTCGCGAAGGCATAACCGGCTTCGAGCCCCGCAACGAGGGCGCCGAGCATGATCTGAATCGTAAGCACCACCAGCACGCCGAGCGAAAAGCCCGTCATTTTGGCTGGTTGCGCGTCCGCATTGCGATCGAGCGCGAACAGATCGAGTGCCGTCCAGACAAGCCCGCCGAGGATGAAGAGTGCCGTCATCAGGTGCACCGCAAGGCGGATATGGCTGACATCGGGCCGGTCGACGAGGCCGCTTGCGACCATCCACCAGCCGATCGCGCCCTGGAAGCCGCCGAGCGCCAGCAGCGCCACGAGCCGCCAATGATAGCCGGTGGGGATCGCTTTCTTGATCCAGAACCAGGCGAGCGGAATCGCAAAGGCGAGGCCGATCAGCCGGCCGAGCACGCGATGGATGTATTCCCAGAAGAAAATCGCCTGGAATTCGGCCATCGACATGCCGCGATTGATCTGTTGGTATTCTGGCGAGGTGCGATAGGCCTCGAGCTCCGCCTCCCATTGCTCGGCGTTGAGCGGAGGTATGATTCCCGAAATCGGTTCCCAGCGCACCATGGATAGGCCGGATTCGGTTAGCCGCGTGATGCCGCCGACGACGACCATAACGAAGACAAGCCCGGCGACGCCGAGCAGCCACCACGCAATTGCTCTGGGGCGGCCGATCGCGTGGCTGGGCTGGGATAGAGCAACGCTTGTCATGACGGAGCGCAAATATGCATCTGTGTGTCGATTGCCAACATGTGCCGGGGCACATGCTTTTTCCTCACATGCTTTTTCCGTTGTGTGATATTGTATCTTGCGTGTAATAACATAACTTGCTCGGACGGGCGGCACGAGTCGCGCAGTCCGTATACAGCAGAAACGAGGATGTTCGGATCGATGCCGCTATTGGCGACCGAAAATGGGATACTGGACCGCTGGGCCATCTGGCTCTCGGGCCTGTGTATCGTCCATTGCCTGTCGGGCGCGGTGTTTTTTGCGCTGGCGGCCTCGGCCGGCGGCGTATTGCTCGATCCGATCGTCCATGAAGTCGGCCTCGTCATCGCGATCCTGCTCGGCATCGTGGCGATCGGGCGCGGCGCGATCCAGCATGGCTACCTGATGCCGGTCGCGATCAGTTCGCTCGGCGTCGGCACGATGGCCGGCGCGTTGTCGCTCCCGCACGGCGATGTCGAGCTGATCTATACGGTTATCGGTGTGGCGATGCTCGCGCTGGGCCACGATCTCAATCGCAGGGCCTATCGCTAACTGCGCTCGCGGCCGCGGGGATTGCGAAGCGGCCCGTATATCCCTATTTTTGCGCCATGGCAGACAATCATCACACCCATGTACTCCATGAGGGCGAGGCGCTGGCCGATGCGGCGAAAACGGCGCTTGAAAGCTCGGGCGAGCAGTGGACGAAGATGCGCGCGGCGGTGTTCGATGCGCTCGCCTCTTTCGACCGGCCGGCCTCCGCGTACGATATTGCCGAAGCGGTTTCCAACGCCGAGGAGCGGCGCGTCGCCGCGAACAGCGTCTATCGGATTCTCGATCTTTTCACGGCCGCCAATGTCGCGCGCCGGATTGAGAGCGCCAACGCCTATCTCGCGAACCGCCATCCCGAATGTCTGCACGACTGCATCTTTCTCGTATGCGACGGCTGCGGCGAAACGACCCATCTCGACGACGACAAACTGGCCGATGGCGTGCGCGCCGCGGCAAAGCAGCAGGGGTTCAATCCCGAACGCCCGGTCATCGAAGTGCGCGGCCTGTGCGCGGAATGCGCCTGATCTGAACCGTCTAGCGGGTTCGACAGCACCGTTTTAGGGCATTAGAACGGCGAATCGAGAAAGGTTGCACTTCCTATGTCCGATCGCCCCGATACCCCGTTGCTCGACCAGGTCGACTATCCGGCGGATCTCCGCAAGCTCAAACCCGAACAACTGACCCAGTTCGCCGACGAATTGCGGCAGGAGGTGATTTCGGCGGTTTCCGTTACCGGCGGGCATCTCGGTGCCGGACTGGGCGTGGTCGAACTGACGGCCGCCATCCATTATGTGTTCAATACGCCCGAAGACAGGCTTGTCTGGGATGTCGGGCATCAATGCTATCCGCACAAGATCCTCACAGGCCGGCGCGACCGTATTCGCACGCTGCGGCAGGGCGGGGGGCTGTCGGGTTTCACCAAGCGGTCGGAAAGCGAATATGATCCGTTCGGCGCGGCGCACAGCTCGACCTCGATCTCGGCGGCACTGGGTTTCGCGACGGCCAATAGGCTGGCCGGAAAACCGGGGAAAGCGATCGCCGTGATCGGCGACGGCGCGATGAGCGCCGGCATGGCCTATGAAGCCATGAACAATGCCGAGGCTGCGGGAAACCGCCTCATCGTCATCCTCAACGATAACGATATGTCGATCGCGCCGCCGGTCGGCGGCCTGTCCGGCTATCTTGCGCGGCTCATTTCCTCGCGCGAATTTCTCGGCCTGCGCGATATCGCCAAGAAGGTCGCGAAGAAGCTGCCCAAGCGGCTGCAGACGACTGCCAAGAAGGCCGACGAATATACGCGCGGCATGGTGACGGGCGGCACGCTCTTCGAGGAACTCGGCTTTTACTATGTCGGCCCGATCGACGGCCATGACATGAGCCAGTTGATCCCGGTCCTCGAAAATGTTCGCGATGCGGCGGAAGGCCCGTGCCTGATCCATGTCGTGACGAAAAAGGGCAAAGGCTATTCCTTCGCCGAGGAATCGGCGGACAAATATCATGGCGTTGCCAAGTTCGATGTCGTTACCGGAAAGCAGGACAAGGGTCCGGGGGGCGGACCGCCGGCCTATCAGAATGTGTTCGGCGAAACGCTCGCCAAGCTGGCCGAGACGGACGAGCGCATCTGCGCCATTACCGCGGCGATGCCCAGCGGCACGGGCGTCGATAAATTTGCGGCCGCGCATCCCGATCGCGCCTTCGATGTAGGCATTGCCGAGCAGCATGCGGTGACGTTCGCGGCGGGTCTGGCCGCTCAGGGCATGCGCCCCTTCTGCGCAATCTATTCGACTTTCCTGCAGCGCGCCTATGACCAGGTCGTCCATGATGTGGCGATCCAGAATCTGCCGGTGCGGTTTGCCATGGACAGGGCCGGATTCGTCGGCGCCGATGGTTCCACCCATGCCGGCAGCTTCGATCTCGCCTATCTGGCGACCCTGCCCAATTTCGTCGTGATGGCGGCGGCCGACGAAGCCGAACTGGCGAATATGGTCTATACCATGGCCGAGCATGATTCCGGGCCGATCGCGGTGCGCTATCCGCGCGGTGCCGGCGTTGGCGTGGAGATTCCCGAAACGCTCGAAAAGCTGGAGATCGGCAAGGGCCGCATCGTCCGGCACGGCAGCAAAGTTGCGATCCTGTCCCTGGGCGCGCGGCTCGAGGAGGCGAAGAAGGCGGCCGACCGGCTCGACGCAATGGGGCTGAGCACCACCGTCGCCGATCTGCGTTTCGCCAAACCCCTCGACGACGATCTCATCCGTCAGCTGCTGACCAGCCATGAAGTCGCGATCACGATCGAAGAGGCGAGCGTCGGCGGCTTCGGTGCGCATGTGCTGACCATGGCGAGCGACGACGGGCTGACCGATGCCGGGTTGACCGTGCGCACGATGCGCATGCCCGACGAGTTCATCGATCAGGACAAGCCGGACAAGCAATATGCGATGGCCGGGCTTGATGCGGACGGCATCGTCGAAACCGTGCTCAAGGCACTGCGTCATAACAGCGTTAACGTCGAGGAACTCGGCGAACGGGCCTGAGCGGCACAAAGGGAGGCTGATGCGCGATGTCGATCCGGTCGCGCTTCTACGAGGATCTTGAGCCGCGCGCGCGGCCGGAAGGGCTCTCCCTCGCCAATAAGCTGATCGCGGCGCTAATCGTGATCGCTGCGATCGTGGCGATACTCGAGACCGAACCGACGCTGCGCGAGCCCCATGCCGCCACGTTTCTGACGTTGCAGCTCGTATTCGGCGGCGTATTCTTCATCGAATATCTGTTGCGGATATGGGTGGCGGCCGAAGACCCACGCTTCGCGGGCAAGCCGTTCGGCCGGTTGCGCTGGATGATGACGCCGTCTGCGATCATCGACCTGCTCGCGCTCCTGCCGCTGTTTCTCACACTGGCCTCCACCAATCTCTACTGGCTGCGTTTCGCCCGGATACTCCGGATATTGCGCGTCGTCCGGCTGGGCCGGATGAGTCGCGCCTTCGATAATGTGATCGTCGCGCTTTACCGCCGCCGGTTCGAGCTCATCGTGGCGGTCATCATCGCGTTGCTGCTGATGCTGTTCAGCGCGACCCTGCTCTATTTCGCCGAAGCCGAGGCGCAGCCTGAAGCGTTCGGCTCGGTGCCGCGCGCGCTGTGGTGGGCGGTCGTGACGCTGACGACAATCGGCTATGGCGACGTCTATCCGGTGACGCTGTTGGGGCGCGTCTGCGCCGCGCTGATCGCGATCAGCGGGATCGGCGTGATCGCGATGCCCACGGGCATCTTCGCTGCCGCCTTTTCCGATGCGATGCAGAAGCAGGAAGAGGACGAGGAGTAACGGGCAGCGCGGCTTAGCTGCTCAGTTTCGAAAACCAGCCTTTTGCCGGGCCAAGCATCCGTTCGACCTCTTCGCCGACGATATGCTGTTGCACGGCGGACGGCGGCGGGATGTGGCCCTTGCCCCAATCGCCGAGGATCAGTTTGAACCGGCCATCATCGCCGGGCTCGGTCGATACGCCTAAGACTTCGGCCAACGGCTCGAGCTGCAGTTCGACATGATCGTCATGCTCGTTCTGGCAATAGACGATCCGGCCCTTGGGCGGCGTATCGCGCAGGTCGCAATGCGCCTCGCCATAGGCGCGGCCTTCCCAATAGTCTTCGATATCCCAAGCGTGTAGCAGCCAGGGTTCGACGCGGCCCCAGGTGAAATTGCGCAGCACGATCTGGGGGTTCATCACGACGCTGACGTCCTGCTCCCGCGCATAGTGCAGCGCCGCTGTCCCGCCCGCGCTATTACCCCACAAGAGCCGCCGCGTGGCGCCCGTCAGCGCGTCGATCTTGTCCATGATCGGCGGCAGTTCCTCGACGAGATTGCAATGCTTGTTGCCGAAGAACCAGCCGACGCGGACGTCTTCGTGGAGGTAGAGCGAGGGATCGGAAACAAGAATCTGGTTCATCCGCTTGGGCGCGACCTTGCGTCCCTGGAAATACGGGACCGGCTGACGCGTCAAAGGGCTTTGCGCCGCATGGAAACCGAAGAAACTCGCCTCGGCCTTCCGGTTTTTCACAAGCATCGCCAGCTCGACCGCCCCGTAATCGATCAGGATCAGCCCTGAAGGCAGTGTGTCCAGGGCCAGAAAGTCTTGCGGGGAATAACGATACTGTTTCTGCCGCCAGCGGCGGTAATCGGTCTTGACCGGAAAACGCATGGCGCTCCATTGCCCGCAAACGGCCCGCAAGCGCAATGGATTATGCTAACAGGGGTGGCAGGCTTGTTTGTCAGAATTTTCCTGGCGGAAAATCGCGGCACCGGCCCACTCCCCCTCCCGACCTCCCAATGAGTTTACCCTGTGGGAGGTCGGGAGGGGGAGTGGGCCGGTGCCGCGCTCAACCGACAGGTTGAGTCTGATAAAAGAATCCAACCTTCGACAGGCTGGATGTGAGTGCATAGGACACAAGCTCACGGCAGGTGAGGAGACCGCATGAGCAAGATACGCGCGGATCAGGCGCTGGTAGACCGCGGTCTCGTCGAAAGCCGGTCCAAGGCGCAGGCGCTGATCCTCGCGGGCAACGTCTTTTCGGGCGAACGGCGGATCGAAAAGGCGGGACAACCCGTGAAGCCGGACCAGCCGCTCGAAGTGCGGGGGCGCGACCATCCCTGGGTGTCGCGCGGCGGGATCAAGCTCGCGCATGGCCTTCAGCATTTCGGCTGGGCGGGCGAGGGCGCTGTTGCGCTCGATATCGGTTCATCGACGGGCGGTTTTACCGATGTGCTGCTGAGCCAGGGTGCGACGCGCGTCTATGCCGTGGATTCGGGCACGAACCAGCTCGCCTGGAAGCTGCGCGACGACGACCGGGTGATCGTCCATGAGCGCACCAATGCGCGCCATCTGACCGACGAACAGATACCCGAGCCCATCGACCTGGTCGTTTGCGATGCAAGCTTCATATCGCTTGCCAAGGTACTGGAAACACCGTTGAAATTCGCGCGGCCCGGTGCGCGTTTGGTTGCCTTGATCAAGCCGCAGTTCGAGGCAGGGCGCGGCGAGGTAGGGAAGGGCGGCGTGGTGCGCGATCCTGCGGTCCACGAACGCGTATGTGCCGAGGTTGCGGACTGGCTGGAGGGCGCCGGATGGTGTGTTGTCGGCATTACGCCAAGTCCCATTACGGGACCGCAAGGCAATGTCGAATTCCTTATCGGTGCGGAACGGTTGGAAAGCGCGCGCGGTTGAGGCTAACGAAGAGGCGCAAGCCGTAACAGGGAGTCGCAATATGGTCGGCATTGCCACCAAGGGGCAGCTCAGAATGTCGTTCCTGCGCTGGGCGCTGGTACTGGTGCCGTTGATCGTGCTGGCAGGATCGCTGGCCGGCGCCTTGTCCGGTTCGGGTCAGACGAGCTGGTATGCGGCGCTCGAAAAGCCGGGCTTCCAGCCCCCTTCCTATCTGTTCGGCATCGTCTGGCCGATTCTCTACGCGCTGATGGCGTTCGCGCTCGTGACCGTGATCCAGGCGCGCGGATCGCGCTTGCGCGGCCTCGCTATCGGCCTGTTCGTCGCGCAATTCCTCGTCAACCTGCTCTGGTCGCCGATCTTTTTCGGTATGCACCAGGTCAGCTTCGCCTTCTGGTGGATCCTGCTCATGCTGGCGCTTGCGGTGGCGACGACGCTCGTCTTCTGGCGTATCCGCAAGGTCGCGGCGTGGCTGATGCTGCCCTATATCGCCTGGATCTGCTTCGCTGCTGCCCTCAATTTCGAGATCGACCGGATGAATCCGGACGCTGAAACCCTTGTCGTCGGCGAGACGAGCACCCAGATATAACTGTATTGCACAACTAACGCACCCGGGAAGACATTATGCAGACCGAAAACAAGCTGATCGAAGATTTCGTCAAGATGGTGAACAGCGCCGCGGGCACGCTTGCCGGGGTGGGCCGCGAGGCCGAAGCGTCGATGCGCGAAAAGGCCAGGGATTTCGTCGGCGGCATGGATTTCGTGAGCCGCGAGGAATTCGAAGCGGTGAAGGAAATGGCGGCTGCGGCGCGCGACGAGGCCGAGGCACTGAAAGCCCGGCTCGATGCGCTCGAAGCTGGCAACGCCCCTGCGAAGCGCAAGGCATCTGCCTCTAAATCAACAAAAAAGGCCAGCGATTCTAAGTAGAAAGCGCAGGCTGCGGCGCGCCCGCTCGTCCACAGCTTTCTGGCCGGATCGGTTGCAGGATGGCGGCCGATTCTTCACTTCCGGGCCATGGCTTTTGGTCACGAAACGGGCGCGGCATGAACCTCGAAGATTATGGCGAAGGAACGCTGGCAAGCGCGCCCCTCGACGTTCTCGAGGACTATTTTTCCGCGCATGACTGGCAATCCGAACGCAATGGCGACGAGGAAATCGTCGCCGCGGTAAAGGGCAGCTGGACGCAATATGAGCTGCGCGCGGTCTGGCGCGCCGAAGACCGCGTCCTGCAGTTTCTCGCGCTGCCCGACATCCGCGTGCCGGAGGAAAAACGCCAGCTCGTCTACGAAACCTTCGGTCTGATCAACGAGCAGCTCTGGCTCGGCCATTTCGAGCTGTGGGCGGCCTCGGGCATGATCCTGTTCCGGCACGCCGCCCTGCTCGACGCGTCGAGCCAGGCCGGGCTCACTCTCGAACAGGCGGAGACGCTGATCGAGGCCGCGCTCGACGAGTGCGAGCGTTTCTATCCCGTTTTCCAGTTCGTGCTCTGGGGCGACAAGACGCCGCAAGAGGCGCTTGAGGCGGCGCTCGTCGATACGGCGGGCGAGGCCTGACGCCGATGGCGGAGCGCCCGATCTGGCTGATCGGCTGCGGCAACATGGCGGGCGCGATGCTGAGCGGCTGGCTGGCCGCCGGCGAGGCGGCCGAGCGGTTTCGCATCATCGATCCAGCCAAACCCGAACTGCCCGAATGCGTCATGCGCCATGACGGGCCGCCGGCGGACGGCTTCGGAGAAGCGATCGTCCAGCTCGGTTTCAAGCCGCATATGCTCGCCGATATCGCGCCGTCGCTGAGAGACCATGTCGGGCCGGATACGATCGTTACGTCGATCCTCGCCGGGGTCGAACTGGCAACGCTGCGCAATGCCTTTCCCGATGCGGGCCCTATCGTGCGGATCATGCCCAATACGCCCGTCGCGTTGGGCAAGGGCGCGATCGGTCTGATCGCGGAGGATCGCGCGGACTCGCGCGCGAAGATTGTGGCGAATCTGGCCGCGCGTCTCGGCACGGCCGAGTGGATCGCGGACGAGGCGCTGTTCGATGTCGTCACCGCGCTTTCTGGCAGCGGCCCGGCCTTTCTGTTCCGCTTCATCGATGCGCTGGCGCAGGGCGGCGAGACGCTCGGCCTCGATGCCGGCGTCGCACGGCGGCTGGCGATCGCAACCGTCGAGGGCGCGGCCGCACTCGCGGCATCGTCGGACGAAGATCCGGGCACGCTCGCCGACCGCGTCGCCAGTCCGGGCGGCTCGACGCGCAAAGGGCTGGATGTCCTCGATTCGAACGATGCGCTGGCGACGCTGCTTGCGGACACGCTCGATGCGGCGACCCGGCGCAATCGAGAAATGGCCGAAGAGGCGCGCGGCTAGCTGCGCTGGCGCGAGAGGTCGGCCGCCCGCTCGCGCATGTCCTCGGTCAGCAGTTTTTCGAGCACGGTCCAGAAACCGGTGACCGCCGCCGGCCCCGCATCGCCATAGGAGGCGATCATCTTCTCGCGAAACGCGGCGAACAGCGCGTCCTCCAGCGCCTGGCCGGTTTCGGTCAGCCGGATCAGCACCTGCCGCCGGTCGCGCTGGCCTTTCTGGCGGATGATGAAGCCGCGTTTCTCCAGTTCTCCCAGCGTGCGGCCGAGCGACTGCTTGGTCACGCCGAGCAATGTCATCAGCTCGCCGACCGCGAGCCCGGGCTTGCGCGCGATGAAATAGAGGGCGCGGTGATGCGCGCGGCCCAAATCCTGCGCGCTCAGAATATCGTCGCCGCTGCGCATAAGTTCCGCATGGCCGAAAAAGAGCAGCTCGATCCCGCGCCGTATCTCGGCTTCGCGCAAAAAGAGCGGCGAGGCGGCGGACGAGGGGAGGCGCGGATCGGATGCCATATTGACCCGTTTTGGCAGCGCGCCTAACCGGGTGCAATATCCAGCTGATACCGATCCAAGAGGCAATTCGATGGCCGAGGCCCAACCCTATGACGACCGCGACGGCAAGATCTGGCTCGACGGCCAGCTCGTCGACTGGCGCGGCGCGAACGTCCATATCCTGACCCATGCGATGCATTACGCATCGTCTGTTTTCGAAGGCCAGCGCGCCTATGGCGGCGAAATCTTCGAACTGACCCGGCACAGCGAGCGACTGCACACCTCGGCCAAGATCCTCGGCATGCCGATGCCCTACAGCATCGAGGAGATCGACCAGGCCTGTCGCGATGTGCTGGCCGTCAACAATCTCGTCGATGCCTATGTCCGGCCGGTGGCGTGGCGCGGGCCCGAACAGATGGGTGTGGCTGCGCAGGCGACGAAAACCCATGTCGCGGTCGCGGCCTGGGAATGGGGCGATTATTTCCAGAACAAGGAACGCGGCATCCGGC
This sequence comes from Parasphingopyxis sp., assembly GCF_052168295.1. Classification (GTDB taxonomy): domain Bacteria; phylum Pseudomonadota; class Alphaproteobacteria; order Sphingomonadales; family Sphingomonadaceae; genus Parasphingopyxis. Next base: position 10,854 of record NZ_JBQLZN010000004.1, read on the forward strand.
TCGATATCGCGCCCTGGCGGCGGCCTGCACCCTATACGGCGCCCGTCCATGCCAAGGCGGCCGGGCTCTACATGATCTGCACCATGTCCAAGCATCATGCGGCCGATCGCGGCTATGACGATGCGCTGATGATGGACTGGCGCGGGCAGGTGGCCGAAGCGACCGGCGCCAACGCTTTCTTCATTCAGGATGGCATCATCCACACGCCGACGCCCGATTGCTTCCTCAACGGCATCACGCGCCAGACCGTGATGGGGCTTGCGAAGAAGCGCGGGATCAAGGTTGTTGAACGCGATATCTGGCCCGAGGAGCTCGAAGGCTTCGAACAATTCTTCCTGACCGGGAGCGCGGCCGAAGTGACGCCGGTCCGCGAAGCAGGGCCGTGGAATTTCGAGGTCGGCGACATGACGCTCGACCTGATGAACGATTATTCGAAGCTGGTGCGCGGGCAGCTGAGCAACAGCTAGCGCCCGCGCGAGGGGAAGAAGGGACCGGTTGAGCCGACTATTCGATCCGGGACGCAATTGCTGGCGGGTGGAGAATGCCAGCCGGGCCGCAGTGCTCGTCGATGGCGAGAATTATTTTCGCGCCGTGCGCCGTTCGCTCGCCAAGGCCGAGGACCGGATCATCCTGATCGGCTGGGATTTCGATGCGCGGATCGAAATGCACGATACCGAGGGCGAGCCGGAAGGGCCGCTCGAGATCGGCAAGTTCATCGACTGGCTGGTGCGGAAAAATCCCGATCTCCACATCTACATCCTCCGCTGGGATACGGGCGCTATCAAGGCGCTGTTTCGCGGGCGGACGCTGTTCACCATCCTGCGCTGGTTCTTCCATCCGCGCATTCACCTGAAGCTCGACGGCAAACATCCGGTGGGCGCGGCCAACCATCACAAGGTCGTCGTCGTCGACCGGGATACGGCCTTTTGCGGTGGTATCGACCTGACCGAGAATCGCTGGGACACGCGTGCACATGCCGAGGAACAGCCTCATCGCGAGCAACCCGACGGCGAGGATTCCGGGCCCTGGCATGACGCCTCGATGATCGTGCAGGGGGACATCGCGTCGGGGCTCGCGGATTTCGCCGCCCATCGCTGGGAGGTTGCCGGCGGCAAGCCGGTCAAGGCGTCGACCAGCCGGCGCGATTGCTGGCCCGAATATCTGGAGCCCGACTTTTCGGACGTAAACGTCGCGATCGCACGGACCCGGCCGGAAGTGGGCGATATCCAGGAGATCACCGAGATCGAACAGCTCTATCTCGATATGATCGCGAGTGCGCGCGACACGATCTACGCCGAAAGCCAGTATTTCGCGTCGCGCAAACTGGCACAGGCGATCGCCACGAGGCTGGCCGAGGAAGACGGTCCGGAAATCGTCATCGTCAATCCCGAGACCGCTGAAGGCTGGCTCGAATCGGAGATGATGGACACGACCCGCGCCCGGCTGATCAAGCCGCTGCAGGATCGCGACATTCATGATCGGCTGCGCATCTACCATCCGGTCAACGAAGCCGGATCGTCGATCTATGTTCATGCGAAAATCCTGATCATCGACGACCGGATCATCCGGATCGGCTCGTCGAACCTCAACAACCGCTCCTTCGGTTTCGACAGCGAGTGCGATCTCGCGATCGATGCGGAGGAGGATTTCGCGGCACAGCGGACGATCGCCGGCATCCGCAACGATCTTCTGGCCGAGCATCTCGATACACCGGTAGAGGATATCGACCGGCGCATGAAGGAAACCGGCTCGCTTATCCAGACGATCCAGCTCTCGCGCAAGACCGGCCGGACGTTCCGGGACTATCAGTTTCCCGATCTCGGCGATCTTGAGAAGTGGTTCGGCGAGCATGACGTGTTCAACGCCGAACGCCCCGATGACGAGTTTGCGAAACTGGATTTGCCGTTCTGACGAGCGGGATCGGCCGGGATCGCGGTTGCCGAGGCCAGCGGCGTTCGGATAGGGGGGCCGGATGATCTATATCGTCGAGAATATCGTTCCCATCGCTGCGGCCACGCTGCTCGGGCTTGTGATCGGCTTTGTCTGGCTGCGCGCCGCGCGATTGCCGTCACCCGGCGTTCCGGCGCTCGTCGCCATCGCCCTGGCCGAATTCTGGCTCGCCGCGATCCTGGCCGGTGCGCTCATCCTCGCGCCGCCGCAGGCGGACATGTGGACGATGTCGCTGGGCAGCGCCTTCATCATCTGGGTCGGCTTCGTGCTCCCGGCTATCACGGTCACCTTTCTCGCCGGCGGGATTGCCAAGCGGATGATCGTCTCGGCGAGCGCGCATTGGCTCGTCGTCATGGTGGCGCAGGCGGCGATCATGCGGGCGATCGGGCTGGTCGCGCCGGAGGTGCAATAGGCGCGCTGATGACGCGGTTGCGCGTCTAGCTTTCCGCGTTGCTGACCGAGCGGCGAAACAGGTGCCAGGTCGCATGGCCGAGCACCGGCAGAATGACGAGCAGGCCAAGAAACGCCGGCAGCATCGCGATGAACAGCGTGACCGCGATGATCAAGGCCCAGGCGAGCATCACGAAACTGTTCGACCGCACGACCGCGAGGCTCACGATGATCGCGGTGATGAAATCGACGTCGCGATCGACGAGCATGGGCAGGCTGATCACCGTGATCGAGTAGAAGGCAAGGGCGATCGCCCCGCCCACCGCGCTGCCGGCGATCAGCATTGCGATGCCGGCGCTGGTCCGGAACAGTTCGAGCGATTCCGAGGCGAGGCCTGATTCGGCGAGGAAGATCGCGAAGATGCCGTGCGCGATGATCAGCCAGAAGGCGAAGGCGACGAAAACGATGACGCCCATGCTCGTGATCTGGTCGCCGCCGCGTCCGCGCAGTGCACCGAGGATGGCGCTCCATTTCATCGGCAGGCCGGCTTCGCGGCGGCGGCTGACTTCGTACAGTCCGACGGCGATGAAGGGCGCGAGGATCGGAAAACCGGCTGCGGCGGGCACGAGCCAGGCGATTTCCCCGCGGCTGAACAGCGCGAAATAGAGGAAGAGTCCGGCGGCCACATAGATGGACGCGAAAAACAGCCCGAAAGCGGGATAGGCGCGGAAATCGCTCCATCCCGCCGCGAGCGCGGCGCGCAGATCGGCGATGCTGAGGTCTTTCGCAACCCGCGCGGGGGCGACCTGGGCTTCTTCGACTTGTGTCATGGCATTTCCCTCCCACTGGAAATACGCGATCAAAATGCAGCAACTCAGCTCGTGCATCAAGGTTTGCGATGGAGAGAGACGTGGCCCGATTTTGTGCGCGGGCGTCTATTCACCCTCGTCATCCCGGCGAAAGCTGGAATCTCCCGCGCCCGGACGATGCGCTCGCAGCCAGAGATTCCAGCCTTCGCTGGAATGACGCCAGAAACTTTGCGTCGCTTATGCCCCGAGAGAGAATCCTCCCAAAATAGGAAAATATGTGACTAGTCTGGCGAGAAGCCGCGCTGCGGCCGCCCAGGCTCTTTGAAAACCTGTCTGTCGCATTCGAGATTGGATGCATCTGCGCAACGGAAACTGCGGCGATAACCTGCGCGCAGCGTCTACTTCGTCAACTTTGAGCGGGAGGGCGGGGCGAACTCCACCGGCGTGTGTCAACCAGTGTCAACCGGTCGGCCCGCTCAACCGGCGATCCCGTGATAGTCGCGATACCAGGCGACGAATTTCGGAATGCCCTCCTCGATCGTCGTAGTCGGTTTGAAGCCGAGATCGTGCTGGATCGCACTGATATCGGCCGCGGTTGCGGGGACGTCGCCCGGCTGGATCGGCTGCAGGTCGCGCACCGCCTTCTTGCCCAGCGCGTCTTCGAGCACGTCGATCATATGGCTCAGCTCTTCGGAGCGGTTGTTGCCGATATTGTAAAGCGCGTGCGGCTTCGTGCTGCCGCCCGCCTTTTCCTCGCCGTCATCGGCCGGCGGGCTGTCGAGCGCCGCGATCACGCCCGACACGATATCGTCGATATAGGTGAAATCGCGCTGCATCTTGCCATGGTTGAACACCGCGATCGGTTCGTCGGCGAGGATCGCCTTGGTGAAGAGCCACATCGCCATGTCGGGGCGGCCCCAGGGCCCGTAGACGGTGAAGAAGCGCAGGCCCGTCATCGGGATCCGATAGAGATGGGCATAGGTTTCGCTCATCAGCTCGTCCGCCTTCTTCGTGGCGGCATAAAGCGAAACGGGTTGATCGACCCGATCCTCGACGCGGAAGGGGAAGCTGTCGTTGCCGCCATAGACCGAGGATGAGGAGGCATAGACCATGTGGTCGCTCTGCCTGTCCCGCGCGACCTCCATCAGGTTGAGATGACCAGCGATGTTCGCCTCAATATAGGCGCGCGGATGCGTCAGGCTGTAGCGGACGCCCGCTTGTGCGCCGAGATGAATGATCCGGTCGAAAGCCTTGTTCTCAAGGGCTTTATCCAAGGCGATATGATCGGAGAAATCGACTTTCTCGAAGGTGAAGGCATCGCTTTCCAGCGTGGCCAGCCGGTCCTTCTTCAGCTGCACCGAATAGTAATCGTTGAGATTGTCGATGCCGATCACCTGCTCGCCGCGCGCAAGCAGCTGCTGGCACACATGCATCCCGATAAAGCCCGCGGCGCCGGTAACGAGGACGGCCATTTCCCACTCCCTCTGATCGCGCCCGCCTTAGCCCCGGCGCGGGACGATGGCCAGCGCGTACAGGGGGTTTCGCTGGCGAAATCGCTCGCTATATAGGCGCCCGGCTGCTGGGGCGTGGCCAAGTGGTAAGGCAGCGGCTTTTGGTGCCGCCATTCGCAGGTTCGATCCCTGCCGCCCCAGCCAGCCGATCACGGGCGGACGACCGGCGCCCGGCTATACATCGCGTCCCGGATGTGATTATAGGATTACCGTCTGAAAACAGCCTTTTCGGACGGACCTTGGGGGAATGATGGTCGATCAGATGCAGCGCCGGCTCGCCGCGATCATCGTCGCCGATGTCGTCGGTTACAGCCGACTGACCACATTGGACGAAGAAGGCACGATCGGCCGCATCAACAAGCGCATGGACGAGATCGTCCGGCCGGAAATCGAAAAGGCCGGCGGGCGTTTCGTCAAACATACGGGCGACGGTTTCATCGCCGAATTTCCGAGCGTCGCCGCGGCATTCAAATGCGCCTCGACGATCCAGGAACAGTTCGATGTCCGCAATGCGGAGAACCGCAAGGAAGGCGTGCGCGAACCGCTCCTGATCAGGATCGGTCTCGATATCGGCGACATCATAACGCGCGATGGCGACGTGTTCGGCAACGGCGTGAACATCGCCGCACGGCTCGAGGGACTGGCGGCGCCGGGCGGCATTTGCGTCTCGCAGCGGGCACGCGATCATCTGACCCAGTTCGAAATGCAGTTTCGCGATCTTGGCGAGCAGAAGCTCAAGAATATCGCCGAACCCGTCCGCGCCTTTCAGGTTACGCGGGAATCGCCCGGAATTCTCTACCTGATATCGCACAACACATTGTATCGGCGGATAGCGATATGGGTCGCCGTGCTGGCCGTGGCCGGCATCGCGACGATCGGCTATCTGCTCTGGTACCCGCGCGGCGTGTCCGATCCGGAAGAGTTTCTGACGGCGCGGCTTGGCGAGCTTCAATGTTCATGGCTGCGGATCAACGAATTCTCCGAGTCCGAAGCCGGCGTCGAACTGGCGATCGTCGGCGCGTCCGTGACCCCGGGCAGCTCGGTCGAGCGCGCTTTGCGCCAATATGCGCAAGCCAATGGCGTGCCGATTTCCCGGATCAGCGTCTCGGGCATCGCGCCGATGGAATCCACGCAGTGCGAGCTTATCGAGGGCCTGCGCCGCTATCAGCATACAGGCATTCGCAGGCTGGAAGCGGACGAGACGACGGTCGGCACCGATACCGATATCCGTTTCACCCTCGTATTCGATCCGGACGAACTCCACGAATATGCGCATATTTATTCGATCGATCCGGACGGGTCGATGATCCTGGCCGAGAATCGCGAACAGCTGGTGGAACGGGCCGAGCGTTTGGCCGATGGGCGCTATGCCGTCGATTATCTGTCCGATCATATCGGTTGGGGCGGCATCATGCTGATGGAATCGGACGGCCCCATCGACAACGAACTCGTATTGTCGCTGGCCGACAGCCAGGAGCGGATACCGGCGTTCGAAGAGAGCGCCCAGCAGGACAATTGGCGTTTCGAGCTACTTTGGCTTAATTCAGAACGGGATGACGCGGACGAATCGTAGAATCGTCATCGGGCTATTCAGGGGGAAGAGACATGGATAATCGAGGCGAGACGGGCCCATCCTGGTTGCGCGGCGCCGCGATAGCGGCGGCATGCGCGCTGTTCGCGGCCGGTGGAGCGGCGCATGCGGCGCCCGGTACCTTCGCTGTACCAAGCGGTGTCGAAGCGGCGCCGTCAGGCGTGCAGATGGCGCAAAATTCACGGCAGCAGCCGCGCAATCCCAATAGCGGCAACCAGAACCCGCCCAATTCGGGCAATGCGCGTCCGGGCCGGCCTCAGGGCCCTGATCGGCTATGTTCGGAGGTGCGCAATCCACGCCCCGGCCAGAACTGCACCGAACGTGGCGAACATTTTCGTCCGGCACAGCGCCCGCCTGAATAGAAAATCCGGCGGGGCTACCTATCTTCGATACTTGACCAAACAGATCGAGGAAGAAGGGCGATCATGGCGATTGAAACGGCGACGTTGGCGGGTGGGTGCTTCTGGTGCACGGAAGCGGTGTATAACGACGTACTCGGCGTCACCAACGTCGAGAGCGGCTATATCGGCGGCGAGACCAGCAATCCCGATTATCGCTCGGTCTGTTCCGGCAACACAGGCCATGCCGAGGCCGTGCGGCTGACCTATGACAGCGACGTGATCGGCTATACCGATTTGCTCGACATATTCTTCCATGTCCACGATCCGACGCAGCTCAATCGCCAGGGCAATGATGTCGGCACCCAATATCGCTCGGCCATCTTCCCGCATTCCGACGAGCAGAAAGCGTTGGCGGAGAAGGCGATCGAAGAGGCTGCGTCCGAATGGGACGATCCGATCGTGACGACTATCGAACCGCTAGGCGAGTGGTACAAGGCTGAGGATTATCACCAGGACTATTTCGAGCGGGAAGGCAGCCGCAATCCCTATTGCATGGCCGTGGTCGCGCCGAAGCTTCAGAAGTTCCGCAAGAGCTATCAGGCGCGGCTGAAAGCCAACGCCTAACGCTCGGCCGCGGCGCGGCGCAGCCGGTCGTTGATTGCCGCGCCAAGACCTTCATCGGGAATGGGCGCTATCGCGATCGCGTCGCTGTCCTCGTCCTGCTCGGCGTGATGAAGCGCGTCGAATAGCAACGCTGCAGCGCGTACCAGATTGCCGTCGGGACTCAGCGAGGCATCGCCGGGCACGTCGCCAAAGCCGATATGAAATTCATTGTCTTCCGCTTCGAGCGCGTCGAGGCGCACCGGTTTCGCAGGCGCGTAATGGCTCTTCAGCTGACCGGGTGCTTCTATGCCACCTTCGCCAGCGTCGCGCACTTCCAGCCCGGTAACCGCTTCCAACTGCGTCCGGTCGATCGGGCCGGGGCGCAGCAGGCGAAGATGATCGTGTTCGATGGCGACGATGGTCGATTCGAGCCCGTGCACCGTGCCACCCGCATCGATGATGAGCCCGATCTTGCCCTGAAGCGTCGCCATCACATGCTCGGCGCGGGTCGGGCTGATCCGTCCGCTGACATTGGCGGACGGTGCGGCAATTGGGCATTCGGTCGCCGCGATCAGGTCGCGTATCGGCGGGAAGGCGGGCATCCGGATTGCCACTGTATCGAGACCGGCAGTGACTATGCTTGCCACGGGGCTATCGGGGTTTTGCGGGAGGACCATGGTCAAAGGCCCTGGCCAGAATTCTTCGGCAAGCATTTGTGAGAAGCGATCGAATTCGGCGATCTCCTCTGCCTCCCAGAAATCGTTCACATGAACGATCAGCGGGTTGAAGCTGGGCCGGCCCTTGGCCTCGTAGACACGCGCGACGGCCTCGGCATTGGTCGCATCGGCGGCAAGGCCATAGACCGTTTCGGTTGGAACGGCGACGCATTCCCCAGCCAGGATCCGGCGCGCCGCTTCCGCTATGGCATCATCGTCATAAGGGCGGATGATGGTGTCCAAAGTGCCATTTGGCGTGATCATGGCGTCGCGCTATAGCCGCCGGAGATTCTCCGCAAGATCAGGATGCGTTTATGAGCTTCGTGCCGCCCGTTACCGAACAGCGTTTCGTACTCGACCATATTGCCGACATCTCCCACCTCGCAGAAAGCGAACGCTTCGCCGAAGCCTCGGGCGACATGGTCGACGCGATCCTCGAAGGCGCGGGCCAGCTTGCCGCGGGCGAATGGGCGCCGCTCAATCGCGTCGGTGACGAAGTTGGCGCGAAGCTGACCGAGGACGGCGTCGTCATGCCCGACGGGTTTCGCGAGGCCTATCAGGCCTATGTCGAGGGCGGCTGGGGCACGATCGCCGCGCCAGCGGATTTCGGCGGACAGGGTATGCCGTTCAGCATGGCGGCCGCGATCCTCGAATCGCTGGGATCGGCCAATATGGCTTTCAGCCTCTGCCCAATGCTGAGCGTCGGTGCGATCGAGGCGCTCACGCATCATGGCAGCCCGGAACAGCAGGCCGCCTATCTGCCCAAGCTGTCGACCGGCGAGTGGACCGGCACGATGAACCTGACCGAGCCTCAGGCGGGGTCCGATGTCGGCGCGTTAAAGACCAAGGCCGAACCGGCCGAGGACGGCAGCTGGCGGATCAAGGGCCAGAAAATCTACATCACCTTTGGCGAGCATGATCTTGCCGACAACATCATCCATCTGGTGCTGGCCCGAACGCCGGGCGCGCCCGAAGGCACCAAGGGCATCTCGCTGTTCCTCGTGCCGCGGTACCGGCTCGACGAAAATGGCGAGCCCGGAGAGGCCAACGATGTCCGCTGCGTGTCGATAGAGCACAAGCTTGGAATTCACGCCTCGCCGACCTGTACCATGTCCTTCGGCGACAATGACGATTGCCATGGCTGGCTGATCGGCCCGGAAAATGGCGGCATGCGCGCGATGTTCACGATGATGAACAATGCGCGGCTCAATGTCGGGCTGCAGGGCGTTCAGATCGGCGAGCGCGCAACGCAACAGGCCGTGCATTTCGCGCGCGAACGTATCCAGTCGGCCCGGGCAGGGGCGGGTTCTCGCGAGCCGGTTGCGATCGTGGGCCATCCCGATGTGCGGCGCATGCTGCTCAGAATGAAATCGCTGACCATGGCCGCGCGTGCGCTCGTCTATTACGCCGCCGGGCAGGTCGATGCGGCGACGCTCGGCGATGAAGCGGCCAGGGCGCGTTCCGAAGTGCTCACGCCGCTCGCCAAGGCCTATGGCACGGATGCGGGTTGCGAAGTCGCCGACCTTGGCGTGCAGGTGCATGGCGGCATGGGCTTTGTCGAGGAAACCGGCGCTGCCCAATATTATCGCGATATCCGCATCGCGCCGATCTATGAGGGTACGAACGGCATCCAGGCCGCCGATCTGGTCGGCCGCAAGCTCGGTCTTGGCGGCGGTGAGGCTATGGGCGCCTTGCTTGCCGATATTGCCGGCGGCGCCGAGGGCGAGCCGCATCTCGCGGCGCTCGCGGCCGATTGCGAAACCGTCGTGAACTGGCTGTCGTCCGGCGATGCGAGCGTCGATGACCGGCTCGCGGCCAGCTATCCGTTTCTCACGATGCTCTCGGTGGCCACCTGCGGTTGGCTGATGGCGCGCCAGCTTCGGATTGCCCAGGCGCAGCTGGATGCGGGCGCGGGCGATAGCGATTTTCTGCAGATGAAGATTGCGGCAGCCCGCTTCTATCTCGATCAGATCGTACCGGAGGCGAGCGGGCTGAAGGCAGCCGCTACGGCGAAGGCCGACATTCTCTATTCGTTGGATGAAGAGTCGTTTGCCGCCTAGGCGGTTTCGCGGTCCAGCAACTCGGCCGTGTCGAGCCCGAGCCGGTCGATATGGCGGACGATCTTCGGCCATTCCTCATTGAGGAACGTCTCGCGTTCGCGCGTGCGCAGTTTTTCGGACGCGCCATTGGCGACGAACATGCCGACGCCGCGGCGGACCACGACGATCCCGTCGTCCTGAAATGTCTGATAGGCTTTCGCGACCGTTAGCGGGTTGGCGCCTTCATCGGCGGCGAAGGCGCGGACCGACGGCAACGGATCGCCATCGCCATAGCGACCATCGAGGATCGCCGCGGCGATCTTCTCGCGCAGTTTCAGATAGACGGGTTTTTCGGCTTTGGACATCGCGCTATAGTGTCGTAAAACACTGTGTCGCGTCAAGGGGGGGCGCGAAATAATTCGGCCGGCGGCTATCCGCCGGACCAGTCGCTGACGACCGCATCGAATTCGGGTCGGGGCCGTTCGGTCAGTTCCGTGCCCGCCGTGCCCAGAAAAATGAAGCCAGCGATCCGTTCCGGCGCTTCCCCGAAAGCGTCGCGCACGGCGTCCGAATAGGCGGCCCAGCCCGTGATCCAGCCGCCGACATAGCCATGGGCGTGGACCGCCGCGATCAGGTTGAAACAGGCCGCGCCGGTCGAAAGCTCCTGCTCCCAGAGCGGGATCTTGCTGGACGTTTTCGGGCTGTGCAGCGCGACGATAAGCGTCGGCGCCTGATGGGCGAACTGGTCTATCGCCTCGATCTCCAGCTTGCCCGGCTGTTCCCGGTCGATCCGATATGCGGCGTGCAGAATTTCGGCAAAGCGTGCCCGTTGCGCCGAGTCCACCACCACGAAGCGCCACGGCGCAAGCTTGCCATGATCTGGCGTGCGTGTGGCGATTTCCAATATCCGCTGCAATTCCGCCGGTTCAGGCCCGGGCTCCACCATGTCGCGCGGACGGCTGGACCGGCGCGTTGCGAGGAAATCGAGCGGTGAGGAGAGATCGTTGAACATGGCTCGTGCTCCTAGCATCCGCCGCTAAATCTGCCAGCCCCTTCACAGCTGCGATTTCGGCGCTAGTCTGCGCCGCCATAAGTGCGCGCCATGAGTATGCCGGCGCGCGACATGCGTTCTGAGGGGAAGCTATCGTGACATTCGAGCTAGTGTTGTTCTGGGGGGCAGTGATCATGCTCTCCGCCTTCTTGCTGGGCGGTGTATTCATCACCACCCGGTCCGCGCCGGAGTTTGCCGGCCATCCGAAAGGGCTGTTCGTCCTGTTTCTCGCCGAGATGTGGGAGCGCTTCTCCTATTATGGCATGCGGGCCTTGCTGATATTCTATCTCGTCCAGCATTGGCTGTTCACCGATAGCGAGGCCTCCATCGTCTATGGTGCCTACACGGCCCTCGTATACATCACGCCGGTCGTCGGCGGTTATCTGGCGGACAAATATCTGGGGCAGCGCAAGGCTGTGCTGTTCGGCGCCATCCTGCTGACCTTCGGCCATTTCTTCATGGCCTTCGAAGGGACGGGCGGGCAGGACGATCCGACGATCAATGTGTTCTGGCTCGCGCTGGCGCTGATCATCGTTGGTTCCGGTTTCCTAAAGGCCAATATCTCGGTCATCGTCGGGCAGCTCTACACGCGCACCGATCCGCGCCGCGATCCGGCTTACACGATCTTCTACATGGGCATTAATGTCGGCGCCGCGACGGCATCGATCATCTGCGGCTATCTAGGCCAGACCTACGGCTGGCAGTACGGCTTCGGCCTCGCCGGCATCGGCATGCTGATCGGCCTGCTGTTCTTCGTATTCGGTAAACCTTTGCTGATGGGCAAGGGCGAGGCGAAAGACCCGGTCAAGCTCGCGCAGCCTGTTGGTGGCCTGAAACTCGAATGGTGGATGTATCTGGCCGGTCTCGCCATGGTCGCGATCTGCTGGCTTGCGGTTCAGTATCAGGAATATGTCGGCATCGTGCTTGGCGTGTTCGGCGGGGGTCTCGTGCTCTACGTTCTATTCACGGCGGTCACGCAGCTCACCAGCGAGGAGCGGGATCGCATCTTCGCGGCGATCTTCCTGATCTTCGTGTCGATCATCTTCTGGGCGCTGTTCGAACAAGCCGGATCGTCGCTCAACCTGTTCACCGATCGTCATGTCGACCGGGCCGGGGTCGAGGCGTCGATGTTCCAGTCGATCAACGCGATCTACATCGTGCTGCTCGCGCCGTTGTTCGCGGCGGCCTGGACGGGCCTCGGCAAGCGCGGGCTCGAACCGTCGACACCGGCCAAGTTCGGCCTCGGCGTCGTGCAGGTCGGCCTCGGCTTCCTCGTGCTCGTCTGGGGCGCGCAGGCGGTCGGCATCGACGTGCCGACGCCGGTCATCTTCATCTTCCTGATCTACCTGCTGCACACCACTGGCGAGCTTTGCCTCTCGCCGGTTGGCCTGTCGGCGATGAACCGGCTCGCACCGGCGCATATGGCCAGCCTCATCATGGGGACATGGTTCTTCGCATCGGCGACCGGCAATTTCGCCGCCGGCCTGATCGCGGCTGCGACGGGCGCCGAGGGGCTGGAAGGCGAAACCGCGGGCAAGGAAGTGGTGCTCGGCGTCTATTCGACGGTCGGCTGGACGGCCGTTGCCGTCGGTGTCGGCGTGATCATCATCTCGCCACTGATCAAGAAGCTCATGCATCTCGATACGCTGAAGGATGACAGCATCGATGACGACATGCTCGGTCAGGCCGAACTCGCCAACCCGGATGCAGCCGGCATCAACACGCAAGGAGAAGTGCGGACATGAGGATAGCGGCGGTCCTGCTGGCGGCGACGCTGGCGCTGTTCGGATGCGCGACGACAGGCAGTCAGAGCGCGAATAGCGGCAATGCCGCGCAGGATCGCAGCACCGCGAGCGTTTTCGATCCCGATCCCTTCCCGTCGACCTATCGGCCCTATCCGGGCGTGCCGACCGTTATCCAAGGCGCGACGATCTATGACGGCGAGGGCGGCCAGATCGACAATGGCATGGTCTATTTCGCCGATGGCCGCGTGCAGGCGATCGGTCAGTCACTGGACGTGCCGGATGGCGCAACCGTCATCGATGGGACCGGGCTCTGGGTGACGCCGGGCATCATCGATATTCACAGCCATCTCGGCAACTATCCGAGCCCCAGTGTCGCCGCGCACCAGGACGGCAACGAGATCACCGGCAACAACACGGCGAACGTCTGGACCGAGCACAGCGTCTGGCCACAGGACCCGGGTTTCAGCCGGGCGCTCGCCAATGGCGGGGTTACGACGCTCAACATCTTGCCCGGTTCGGCCAATCTGTTCGGCGGCCGTTCGGTCACGCTGCGCAACGTGCCCTCGCGCACGATGCAGGGCATGAAGTTTCCGGGCGCGCCCTATGGTCTCAAAATGGCGTGCGGCGAGAATCCCAAGCGCGTCTATGGTAGCCGCAACCAGACGCCCGGCAGCCGCATGGCGAACGTAGCCGTCGCCCGTCAGGCCTGGATCGATGCGCAGCGTTATCGGGATCAGTGGGAGAATTATCGCGAGAATGGCGGATCGCCGCCCGCCCGCAACCTGCGGCATGAAACGCTGGCCGGTGTGCTAGACGGCGATATTCTCGTGCACAATCACTGCTATCGCGCCGACGAGATGGCGATCATGATCGATATGGCGGAGGAGTTCGGCTACAGCATCGCCAGCTTCCAGCATGCCGTCGAGGCGTACAAGATTCCCGATCTCCTCCGCGAGCATGGCGTGTGCTCGGCGATGTGGGCGGACTGGTGGGGCTTCAAGATGGAAGCTTACGATACCGTCTTCGAGAATATCCCGATGGTGCATAACGGCGGAGCTTGCGCGATCGTCCATTCGGACGACGACAACCAGATCCAGCGATTGAATCAGGAAGCGGCCAAGGCGCTCGCCGATGGCCGGCGCGCGGGGATCGAGATCAGCGATGCCGAAGCCTGGCAATGGCTGACGATCAATCCGGCCCGTGCGCTCGGAATCGCTGACGAGACCGGTAGCCTCGTCGCGGGCAAGCGTGCCGATATCGTGCTGTGGAATGGGGATCCGTTCAGCGTCTATTCGCGGCCGCAGATGGTCTGGATCGACGGCGCGTTGCTCTACGACATGAACAATCCGCAGCTCCGCCCGATCTCCGATTTCGAGCTCGGACAGCCTGGCGAAGGGAGCGTCCGATGAAAGCCATAATCGCGCTTCTGACCGCTCTGCTCATTGCCGTTCCGGCATCGGCGCAAACCCTCGCCATCACCGGCGGCACGTTAGTCATCGGCGACGGCTCCGAGCCGATACCGGGCGGCACGGTCGTGATCCGCAACGGCCGGGTCGTCGGTGCGGGCGCCAATGTCGCGGTGCCGGCCGGCGCGCAGGTGCTCGACGCGACCGGCCAATGGGTGTCGCCGGGTATCGTCGGCGGGTTTACCCGGCTCGGCCTGGTGGAAGTCAGCGCCGTTGCGCCGACGAACGACGCGGCAGCGGCGGAATCGGAATTTTCCGCTGGGCTCGATATCGCGCCAGCGGTCAACCCGCTCTCGGCCGCGATCGCCACCAACCGCACGGGCGGTATTACCCGCGCCGTCGTCGCGCCACAGGCCGGCAACACGATATTCGGCGGGCAGGGCGCGATTATCGATCTCGGCGCGGACATGGATGCCGTGATGCGGCCGCGTGCATTTCAGTTCGTGGAGCTGGGCGAGCGGGGCGCGGCACGGGCGGGCGGCAGTAGGTCGGCGAGCTTTGCCATGGTCCGCAACGCGCTCGATCAGGCGCAGCGCTATGCGGCTAATCCGAACGCTTATGGCGGACAGACGAGCGATGCGTTGCTCAACCGGGTCGATGCGGCTGCGCTCGTGCCGGTGGTGCAGGGGCGTGTGCCGCTGGTCGTCCATGTCCAGCAGGCGCGCGATATCCTGAACGTGATCGATTTGCGGGCGGATTATCCGCGGTTGAACCTGATCCTCGTCGGTGTCAGCGAAGGCTGGACGGTGGCAAACGAGATCGCGGCCGCCGGCGTGCCGGTGATCGCCTCAGCGCTCAATGACCTCCCCGAGCAGTTCGAACGGCTGGCGGCGACGCAATCGAATATCGGGCGGATGCGCGCGGCCGGTGTCCAGGTCGCGATCGGCATGATCGACGATGATGACGCCCATCAGATCCGCTATTCGACGCAATATGCCGGCAATCTGGTGGCGCTGAACAACGTGCCCGGCGCGACAGGGCTGAGCTGGGGCGAGGCCTTCGCGACGATCAGCTCCTATCCGGCCGAGATCATGGGGCTCGGCGGTGAGATCGGCTCACTCCGCCCCGGCCGCCGCGCCGATGTAGTGATCTGGGACGGCGATCCGCTTGAAGTGACGTCCAACGTGGATATGATGTTGATCGACGGCGTGCAGCAGCCCTTGACCTCGCGCCAGACGCGGCTGCGCGATCGCTATCTGTCGATCGAAGAACGGCAATTGCCACAGGCGTATGAATGGTAGGAGTGCGATGGACCCGCTGACGCAGCTGATAGTCGCTACCCTGGCCTTTGTCGGCTTTCACTTTCTGTTATCTCATCCGCTGCGCGCGTCGTTGGTCGGGCGTCTCGGCGAAACTGCCTTTCTGGGCGTCTACTCCCTGATTGCGGCCGCGAGCCTAGGTTGGATGGTCTGGGCCGCGCGGTCCGTACCGCCAATGCCGGCCTATTGGACGGCCCCGCCATGGTTCTTCGATTGGGGGGCGCCGATCCTGATGCTGATATCGATGATCCTGCTTGCGGGCTCTTTTCTCGGCAACCCGGCCTTTCCGGACCCGACGACGAAATCCCGGCCCGTACGGCCTGTAACAGGGGTCTTCGCGATCACCCGGCACCCGATGAACTGGGCGTTCATCGTCTGGGCGCTCACTCACATCGCGCTCAGCGGCGGTCCGGTGAACCTCATTATCGCCACGGGCATCCTGATACTCACCTTCTTCGGCTCGATCGGGCAGGACAGGAAGAAGGAGCGGCTGATGGGCGACGCCTGGCGCGGCTGGGAATCGCGGACCTCGTTCATGCCCTTCGGCGCGATTATCGACGGCCGAGTGCCGCTGCGTGCTGCATGGCCCGGCGTCGTGCCGCTGGTCTTCGGCGCGCTGCTCTGGTTCGGCGCGAGCTGGCTGCACGCGATGCCGGTCGGCCCGATCGCCTGGACCGGCTAGATACGCACCATCTTCATCATCGGCTCGTGATAGCGTGGCCCGGCCGTCTGGCCGGCGGGCGCCGCTTCATCCAGTTTTGCCAGATCGTCGTCGCTGAGCGTTACGTCCACAGCCGCCATCGAATCCTCGAGCGTCACGCGCCGTTTCGATCCCGGGATCGGCACGATATCCTCGCCCTGATGGAGGAGCCAGGCTAGCGCGATCTGCGCGGGCGAGACGCCATGCGCGTCGGCGATCGTTTTGACGACGTCGACGATTTCCATATTCTTGGCAAAATTTTCTTCGCTGTAGCGCGGATCGTTCAACCGATAATCGCCCTCCGGCAGGTCGTCGCGCGAAGTCACCTGTCCCGTAAGGAAACCACGACCGAGCGGAGAATATGGCACGAAACCGATATCTAGTTCGCGGCATAGCGGCAGGATGTCCGCTTCGATATCGCGTTCCCACAGCGAATATTCGGATTGAAGCGCGGCGATCGGATGGGTCGCCGCAGCCTTGCGGATCGTGTCGAGCCCGGCTTCGGAAAGGCCGAGATAGCGCACCTTGCCCTCCTCGACGAGCTTGGCCATCGCGCCGACCGTTTCCTCGATCGGCACATTAGGGTCCACGCGGTGCTGGTAGAAAAGATCGATCGTCTCGATCCCTAGCCGTTGGAGCGATCCCTCGCACGCCTTGCGGACATTCTCCGGCGAGCTGTCGACCCCGCGAAATCCGTTCTCATCGAAGGCGAAACCGAATTTGGTAGCGATGACGAGGCCGTCGCGTTTGCCCGCGATCGCCCTGCCGAGCAGCTCTTCATTCTTGTGCGGGCCGTAGACTTCGGCCGTGTCGAAAAAGGTCACACCAAGATCGAGGGCGCGGTGGATGGTCGCGATCGATTCCGTCTCGTCGGCCATGCCGTACATGCCCTTGCCGATGCCGGCCATCGGCATGCAGCCTAGGCCGAGTGCGGATACGGTGAGGTCTTTGCCAAGCGTGCGGGTCTTCATGGGGCGGTCTCCTCTTTTGTCGCGCGATGGCGCTCCAGATAGCCGGTGATCTCGCGCCTGATCTCGGGCGCAAAGATATAGATGGCGATGACGTTGGGAATCGCCATTAGAAAAAATGCACTGTCGACGAGATCGAACACCGCCTGCACAGGCAGGATCGAACCGATGGGCAGCATCAGCACATAGAGTATCTTGTAGGTCATCGACCGGATCGGGCCTTCGCCCACAAGATATCCCCAGGCTTGTAGACCGTAAAATCCCCAGGCGCAGAGAGTCGAATAGGCGAAGAGAAAGACGGCGATGGCGAGCAGCACAGGGAACCAGCTCGAAATCTGCGCGAAGGCGGCCGACGTGATCGAGATATCGTCCAGACCGCTCTGATAGGTGCCGGCGAGTACGATCGCGATGGCGCCGAGCGAGCAAACGATGACCGTGTCAATAAAGGGTTCGAGCAGCGCGACCAGGCCTTCGGAGGCAGGCTCATGCGTGCGCGCCTGCGCATGGGCGATGACGGCAGACCCCACGCCCGCTTCGCTCGAATAGACCGCGCGCTGCATACCGACGACGAACGCGCCGAGCATGCCGCCGGCCGCCGCTTCCCCGCTGAACGCATCGCCGACGATGATGGCGATGGCGTTCGGCAGCTCGCCGATATTGATGAAGATGATCGAGAATACGCCGATCAGATAGATCGCGGCCATGCCGGGGACGAGGACCGATGTGACCCGGGCGAGCCAGCGCACGCCGCCGACCACGACAAGGCCGACCAGCATCGCGAGGATAGCGCCATAGCCTGCGCCGCTCGAGAAGCCGGTGACATTCTCGACCTGCGCGAAACTCTGATTGACCTGGACCAGGGGAATCGCACCGCCGAGTGCAAAGAATGCGTAGATGCCGCCCAAAATCAGGCCGATCTTCGGCCATCCGCGTGCGGCGAGGCCGTTCTTCAGCGCGTACATGGGGCCGCCCCGTATCGTGCCGTTGCTGTTCACGACGCGATATTTGTGGCCGAGCGTGACCTCCATGCATTTCACCGTCATCGCGAAGAAGCCGATCACGAACATCCAGAAGGCGGCACCCGGTCCACCCATCGCAATGGCGACCGCAACGCCAGCGATATTCCCGAGGCCCACCGTGCCGGACAGCGCGGTCGTCAAAGCGCCGAACTGGCTGATCTGCCCCGGCGCGTCGATATCGTGCCCGGGCTTGCTCAATATCCGCACCGAATAGGGCAGGGCGCGGATATTGATGAAGCCCAGCCAGACTGTGAAGATGAGCATCGGCAGCGCCAGCCAGATGACGATGAGTGTGACGTCGACGCCGAAGATCGGGACTTTGCTGAATACGAATGCGTTGAGATCGGCCAGCGCCGCCTCGAGCCATGCGATCATTCGGTGTGTCCCCGCCTATTCTTCCCTGTGCTTCACACGATCATGGGCGGCCGCTAGGGAAGGCACAAGCGGAATCATTCGGATGGGAAAGACATCGATGGGGCGCAGATATTTCGGCACGGACGGTATCCGGGGGCTGACCAACAAGGCACCCATGACGGCCGATATCGCGATGCGGGTCGGGCAGGCGGCGGGCGCGCATTTCCTTCGTGGCGATCATCGCCACCGCGTCGTGATCGGCAAGGATACCCGGCTTTCCGGCTATATGATGGAATCGGCTCTGGTGGCCGGATTCACGAGCGTCGGTATGGATGTGATCATGGTTGGGCCGATGCCGACGCCTGGCGTCGCGATGCTGGTGAAGAGCATGCGCGCCGATCTCGGTGTCATGATTTCGGCGAGCCACAACCCCTATATCGACAACGGCATAAAATTGTTCGGACCCGACGGCTACAAGCTGTCGGACACGGCGGAGGCGGCGATAGAGGCACTGCTCGAAAATCCGCCGCAAGTTGTTTCGGCAGAGCATATCGGCCGCGCCCGCCGCGTGGAGGATGCACGCGGCCGCTATATCAACGATGCGAAACGGACGTTTCCGCCGAAGCTCCGGCTCGACGGGCTAAAACTCGTGATCGATTGCGCCAATGGTGCCGCCTATCAGGTCGCACCGTCGGCGCTCTGGGAGCTCGGCGCTGAGGTCGTGACTTTGGGCGTCAGTCCCAATGGCACCAATATCAACGACAAGTGCGGTTCGACCTATCCCGAAGAGTTATGTCGGACCGTCGTCGAAGAGGGCGCGGCCATCGGGCTCGCGCTGGATGGCGATGCGGACCGGCTGATCGTAGTCGACGAGAAGGGCGAGATCGTCGACGGCGACCAGCTCATGGCGCTGATCGCCAGCGACTGGAAAAAGCGCGGTAAGCTCCAAGGCGATGCGATCGTCGCCACCGTGATGTCTAATATGGGTCTCGAGAAGTTTCTTGAGAGCGAGGGGATCACGCTGGAACGCGCCAAGGTCGGCGATCGCTATGTGCTGGAAATGATGCGGACCAAGGGCTGCAATGTCGGCGGCGAGCAATCGGGCCACCTCATACTTACCGATTATGCGACGACGGGCGACGGCCTGATCGCTGGCCTCCAGATCCTCGCCGCGCTCGTGACCAGCGGGAAGCCCGCGAGCGAACTGCTGCATCTGTTCGATCCCTATCCGCAGCTTTTGAAGAATGTGCGTTTTGACGGCCGCGATCCGCTCGATGCGGCCAGCGTGAAGGCGGCGATCGCGAACGGCGAAGCGCAGCTGGGCGAGAGCGGCCGCGTGCTGATCCGCAAATCGGGGACGGAGCCGCTGATCCGCGTGATGGCGGAAGGCGAGGATGAGGGTCTGATCGAATCCGTGGTCGACGATATCTGCGCCGCGGTGGAAGAAGCCGCCTGATGCTCGAAATGCGGCCCGACTGCGAACGTTGCGGCGTCGATCTGCCGGCGGACGAAGCGGGCGCGCATATCTGCTCCTTCGAATGCACATTCTGCATGCCATGCGCGCGAGGCCCGCTCGCCGGAACCTGCCCGAATTGCGGCGGTGAGCTGAAGCCTCGCCCTATGCGCGCGACCGCGCTCCTCAAACGCTTCCCGGCATCGACCGAGCGAAAATACAAGGCGAACGCATGACCAAGCCGGCCCGTATCCTCGCCATTGCGGGATCGGACAGCGGTGGCGGCGCGGGTATCCAGGCCGATATCAAGACGATCACACTGCTCGGCGGTCATGCCATGACGGCTGTTACCGCGATCACGGCGCAGAACACACTCGGCGTGCAGGCGGTCGAGCCGGTCAGTCCGGATATCGTCCTAAGGCAGATCGATTCGGTCACAAGCGATATCGGCGTGGACGCGATCAAGATCGGCATGCTGGGCTCCAGCGAGCTGGTAGCGGCGCTCGTCGAAAAGCTTGCAGATATCGGCGCTCCCATTGTGTTCGACCCGGTCATGGTGGCGACGAGCGGCTCGACCCTGGCCGACGAAGCGACGATCGCGGGATTTCATGCGCTGATGCGCGTTGCAACGATCACGACGCCGAACCTGCCCGAACTTGCACGGCTGACATCTTCCGAGCTTGCTTCAGCTTACGAGATGGAACGCGAGGCACGCCGACTGTCCCGCGATGCGGATTCCGTGATCCTCGCCAAGGGCGGGCATCTCGACGACGATCTCGTCACCGACATATTGGTGCAGCCGGACGGCAGGGTCGATCGATGGAAGAGCAAGCGGATCGAAACCGTACACAGCCATGGCACCGGCTGCAGCCTTTCGAGCGCGCTTGCGACGGGTCTTGGCCAAGGCATGGCGCCGATAGAAGCGACGGATCGTGCACGCGGTTTCGTCCGCGCGGCGCTGAAGGCGGCGCCGGGGCTGGGGCAGGGCAACGGCCCGCTCGGCTATGCGACGATGCAGGAGTTCTGACCGTGACGCAGCGGGTGGCGGGCGTCGACGAGGCGGGGCGGGGCCCGCTGGCCGGGCCGGTCGTCGCGGCGGCGGTCATCCTGTGCGATGGCGGAATCGACGGTCTCGACGACAGCAAGAAACTGACCGAGCGGCGTCGGGCATGGCTGGAAATAGAAATCCGCAAGCGGTGCGTCGTCGGTGTCGGCATTGCCGAGCCGGAAGAGATCGACCGTATTAACATCCTCCAGGCGACATTGGCCGCAATGCGTCGCGCGGTGGAAGCGCTGGACGTCGAACCGGAGCGGGTTCTGGTCGACGGCAATAGGTTACCAGACTGGCGTTACTCCTCCGAAGCGGTAATCGGCGGCGATGCCATCCATCCTTGTATCTCGGCGGCATCGATTATCGCCAAGGAAACGCGCGACCGGATCATGCGTGCGGCCGCCCAGGACCATCCGCATTACGGCTGGGGCAGCAACAAGGGCTATCCGACGAAGGCGCATATCGAGGCGCTGCGGATCCATGGTCCCTGCGACCTGCATCGGCGCAGTTTCGGGCCGGTCGCCCAGGCATTGCTCGATCTTTGAGTCTTTACCGCCACACCCCAGCATCTTGAGTCCGATCGGCCGTTCGAAGGGCCATATCTGGTGGCGGACTCTTTTCGTTCCCGCTTCGTTAACCATATCCTCATCTTGTTCTAAGACCATGTAATCCTTGACCCGGGAGTCCGGCTGACTCAGGCTCCCGTCTCTTTTCGCGAAGGGGCATGGCGAATGGCGATTGCAGAGCAGATCGGAACGGCGAAAAAAACGAAACCGGTGCGGCGGAAGCAAGCCGTCTCCGTCGAGACCGATCGCATCCTGGAAGACGATTGCGTATCGGCCATGGCGTCGCTGCCCGATGCCTGTATCGACATGATCTTTGCCGATCCGCCCTACAATCTGCAGCTTGGCGGCGATCTTTACCGGCCAGAAGGAAGCCAGGTCGATGCGGTCGACGATGACTGGGACAAGTTCGACAGTTTTGCCGCCTATGACGCCTTCACCCGCGCCTGGCTGAAAGAGGCGCGCCGCATCCTCAAGCCCAACGGCACACTCTGGGTAATCGGCAGCTATCACAATATCTTCCGAGTCGGATCTGCGTTGCAGGATGAAGGCTATTGGATCCTCAACGACATCGTCTGGCGCAAGGCGAACCCGATGCCGAACTTCCGCGGGACGCGCTTTACCAACGCCCATGAAACGATGATCTGGGCGTCGAAAAGCGAGAAGGCGAAATACACGTTTAACTATAAGACGATGAAGTCGCTCAATGACGAGCTGCAGATGCGTTCGGACTGGCTGATCCCGATCTGCGGCGGACAGGAGCGGCTCAAGGATGGCGGCAAGAAAGCGCATCCGACGCAAAAGCCCGAAGCCTTGCTCTATCGCGTGATGCTGGCCAGCACGAAGCCCGGCGATGTCGTGCTCGATCCCTTTTTCGGCACGGGTACGACGGGCGCGGTGGCGCGAAGGCTGGGCCGCAAATGGCTCGGTATCGAACGCGAGAAACGCTACTGCCGGGTGGCACGCGAGCGGATCGAGGCGGCCCTGCCGCTCGACGAGTCCGCGCTCACCATCATGAAATCCAATGCCGCCCAGCCCAAGGTGCCGTTCGGGTCGCTGATCGAAACCGGGATGCTGAAGCCCGGCACTGTCCTGATGGATACGAAACGCCGCTGGAAGGCGGAGGTCCGGGTCGACGGTTCGCTCGTCACCGACAATGGCAAGGAAGGGTCGATCCACAAGCTCGGCGCGCTGCTGCAAGGCGCCCCGTCCTGCAATGGCTGGACGTTCTGGCATTTCGAGACCGACGATGGTCTCAAATCCATCGACGATCTGCGCGCCGAATATCGGCTGGCGCATTTTCCCTAAGGGCCGAACACTGATGGCTTTCCGGCGCCGCTCCGGTAAAGAGCGCGCATGACCGATATTCCGCCGAGCGCCAGTCTCTATTTTCGTCCGACCGCATTCGTCGATGCGCCGTTCGATCTCGACGGCCAGGTCGAGCGGCTCGCCGGCGGACTGTTATGGTTCAGTGCCTTCGAGGTGATCGTGGTCGATGGCGGGCAACGGCTCCCGCGGCAGCTCGTGACCATCGATGCGCTGGACGATTTTATCTCTACCCTCTCAGATGCGCAGGCCGAGCGCGCTCAACAGATGGTCGCACGTGCGACTGCGCCCCGGGCGGCGATCGAATTGGGTGAGCGCGTCTTGCGGTTCGACGAACCCAGGATCGCGGGTATCCTCAATGTCACGCCGGACAGCTTCTCGGACGGTGGTCAGCATGACGGCGATCCAGAGGGCGCCGCGAACGCCGGCTTCGCGATGAGCGCGAAGGGCGCGGCACTGATCGACGTTGGCGGCGAGTCGACGCGGCCGGGTGCGGCGGATGTCTGGGAGGGAGACGAGATCGAACGCGTCGTCCCGGTGGTCGAGCGCTTGGCGGCCTCGGGCGTTGCGATATCTATCGATACCCGCAAGGCGGCGGTGATGGAGGCGGCACTCGCCGCCGGCGCGACCATCGTCAACGATGTCAGCGCCTTGCGCTACGACGATCGCGCGCTCGAAGTGGTCGCGGATGCGGGATGCCCGGTCATCGTCATGCATCATGCGGGAAAGGCGAACGAGCTCCACGCCGATCCCGAATATCGCGATCCGCTTATAGAAGTGTACGATTGGCTCGATGACAGAATAGCCGCACTGGAGGCAGCCGGGATCGGGCGCGAGCGGATCGTCGTCGATCCGGGCATCGGCTTCGGCAAGGCCGTCCAGCACAATCTCGCGCTGATCAACGGCCTCAGCCTCTTTCACGGGCTGGGCTGTCCGATCATGCTGGGCGCGAGCCGCAAACGCTTCATCGGCGCTCTGTCGAACGAAGCGGCGGTCGAGGATCGCCTCGGCGGGTCGGTTGCGCTGGTGACATTGGGAGCGGCGCAGGGCGTGCAACTGCTGCGTGTGCACGACGTGCCGGAGAGCGTACAGGCTTTGCATGTCTGGCGTGGCCTGCGGGACGCCGCGCTGATCCCTGCGCGCTAGGCGGCGCTGTCGATCCCCAGTTCGGAGAGCTTCCGATACAGTGTCGAACGGCCGATGCCGAGGCGGCGCGCGACTTCCGTCATGCGGCCGCGATAATGGCCGATCGCGAGCCGGATTACGTCCGCCTCGATATCCGATAGGGGCCGCAGATTGCCGTCAGGCTCGTACAGCGCGACACCGGGCCCATCGGCAAAGGCATGGACGCTCGACGCGTTCCCTGTATTGCCCTGCGCCTCGGATTGACGGACGAGTTCGGCTATTTCCGGAAAGTCGGCCGATGTCAGCGCCGCGCCCTGGCATTCGATGGCGGCGCGGAAGAGCGTGTCCTGAAGCTGGCGGACATTGCCGGGCCAGTCGTATCGCATGAGGATGGCGAGTGCGTCGTCGGTTATGCCGAGGGCTCGCATGCCCGGCTGGCCGGCGATGCGCGTGAGCAGATGCCGGGCGAGCGGCGGGACATCGCCCGATCGCTTGCGCAGCGGCGGGATGGTAAGGCCGACTATATTGAGGCGATAATAGAGGTCTTCGCGGAAATTGCCTGCCGCGACCTGTTCGAGAAGATCGCTATTGGCGCCGCAGATCAGGCGGACATCGACTTCGAAACCGCGCGCAGCGCCGATCGGCCGGATAATCCCGGTCTCCAGCGTTTGGGCTAGCTTGGCTTGCACATCCGGCGGTATTGCCGCGATTTCGTCGATGAACAGGGTCGCGCCATCGGCGTCCGCGAGCTTGCCGACATGTTTCTCGAACGCCCCGGCGAAGGCGCCTTTTTCGTGGCCGAACAGTTCGGACTCGATCAGGTTCGCTGCCGTTGCGCCACAGTTCAGCGTATAGAGGGGGCGTTTGGCGCGCGGGCTAGCCGCGTGGATCGCCCGCGCAAACACTTCCTTGCCGACGCCGGGTTCGCCATCGATCAATACCGGCACACGCGATCGCGCCGCTTTCGCGGCAATGGCAAGGGCCGCCCGAAATTCGGGGGCGGACCCGACAATCTCGTCGAACGGCAAGGTTTGCGAGACTTTCTCGCTGAGTGGACGCAGCTCGCCATTATGCGTCTGGGTCTCGGTCGCGGCTTCGAGCGCGGCGACGAGGCGTTCCGGGGCAATCGGTTTTGCCAGGAAATCGACGGCGCCCGCGCGCATGGCCTCGACGGCGATCGACACTTTCGATTGCGCTGTGATCACGAGGATCGGCAGCTCCGGCCTAATATCGCGGATCTGTCGAATAAGGTCGACATCGCCGGCGCTCGGCGCCCAGTAGTCAATGAGCACGACATCGACTCCCTCGCCTTCGGACGACGCCAACAGGAGAAGCGCATCCTTGCCCGATTCCGCGCGCAGGCTTTTCCAGCCGGTGCGTGCAGCGATAGCGCCGATAAGCCGGCCTTGAGCCGGTTCATCGTCGACGAGCAATAATGTTTTCGGCCGGTCTTGCGGCATTCGGTACCCCGTATCGCGTCGGACCGAAGACCTTTAGTACAGTCAGGGTAAAAGGGCCCTTAAGGCAGTTGCCACAGCCCAGCTTTCGACGATCACAGAAAATCGATCCGCAAAATCGCTTGAGACGCGCCGAACCCGCCGTTAGACAGCGTGTTCAGCCAATTCCCAGAAAATGTGCAGGGGTGAGAAATGACACAAGACGACGGCCATCCGGATATGGACTACAAGTCGCACAACAACACCTATTCCGGGTTTCTCAGTCTACTGAAGTGGGGGATGATTTTGTCAGGCATAGCGACGATCGCAGCCATCATCGCCATTACGTGATCGGAGGGCAAGCTATTGAAAATCGCTGTCCTTAAGGAAACCGATCCCCTCGAAACACGCGTCTCCGCCACACCTGAAACCGTTAAGAAATTCATTTCGCTCGGCGCCGATATGGCTGTCGAAACCGATGCGGGGACCGCCGCAGGGTTTTCGGACGCACAGTATAGCGAGGCCGGTGCGACGGTGGGAGATCGCGCGGCGACACTCGACGGGGCAGATGCGATTTTCTGTGTGCGCGGGCCCGATCCCGACGGACTGAGCGGAGCGAAACCGGGCGCCCGGCTGATCGGCAGCCTCAATCCGTTTGGCGAACGCGAACGCGTCGATGCCTACGCCAAGGCTGGTATCGAGGCTCTGGCGATGGAATTCATGCCGCGCATCACCCGCGCGCAATCGATGGACATCCTGTCGAGCCAGTCAAATCTCGCGGGCTACAAGGCCGTGCTCGATGCGTGCGCCGAATATGGCCGGGCCTTTCCGATGATGATGACGGCAGCAGGCACGGTGTCCGCCGCACGCTGCTTCGTCATGGGCGTCGGCGTCGCAGGACTCCAGGCGATAGCGACTGCGCGCCGCCTGGGTGCGCAGGTCTCCGCCACGGACGTTCGGGCGGCGACGAAGGAACAGATCGAAAGCCTCGGCGCCAAACCGATCTTCGTCGAGGATGTCGAGGGTATCGAAGGCGAGGGCACGGGCGGCTACGCCACCGAGATGTCGGAGGAATATCAGAAGGCGCAGGCCGAACTGGTATCGTCACACATTGCCAAACAGGATGTGGTCATCACCACCGCGCTTATTCCGGGGAAACCGGCGCCGCGGCTTATTTCGGACGCGCAGATCACGACGATGCGCCCGGGCAGCGTGATTGTCGATCTCGCTGTCGAACAGGGCGGCAACGTCGAAGGCGCGGTCGCGGGCGAAGTCGTCGAGAAGCATGGCGTGAAAATCGTCGGACACCGCAATGTGCCGGGCCGGCTTGCGGCGGACGCATCGGCGCTGTTCGCCCGCAATCTCTACAATTTCCTCAGCGCGTTCTGGGACGAAGAGGCGAAAAAGCCCGTTCTGCCCGAAGATGACGAGATCGTGCAGGGCGTGACGCTCACCCGAGGCGGCGAAGTCGTCAATGAGCGTTTGACGGCGAATTAGGGGGCTTCACATGGACTTTATTTCAATCCTCTCGATCTTCGTGCTGGCCTGTTTCGTCGGTTACTATGTCGTCTGGTCGGTGACGCCCGCGCTGCATACGCCGTTGATGAGCGTGACCAATGCGATTTCCTCGGTGATTATCGTCGGCGCGCTGATCGCCGCTGCCGCCGGTGGCGCCGCCGATGCGGAGGCGGCCAAATGGCTGGGGCTCGCCGGCGTGGTGTTGGCCTCGGTCAACATCTTCGGCGGTTTCGCCGTCACCGAGCGCATGCTCGCCATGTACAAGAAGAAGGAGCGGAAATAGTGACAACGCTTCTTCGCAACGCAGCCGGCTCGGTCGGCGCGCTGGCTTTGCTCGCAATCGCAACTCCGGCTCACGCGGCGACCGTAGGCGGCGATGTGCCGGCCTGGGTCGCGCTGGCCTATCTCGCCGCGGGCGTCTTGTTCATCCTCGCTCTGCGGGGTCTCTCCTCGCCGGAAAGCAGCCGGGCGGGTAACCGTTTCGGCATGATCGGTATGGTCATCGCGGTCGCGACGACGCTGGTGACGCATGAGATCGCAGGGTTAGTCGAGATCCTGATCGCCATCGCGATCGGCGGCAGTATCGGCTTCGTGGTCGCGCGGCGGATCGCGATGACGGCGATGCCGCAGCTCGTAGCGGGCTTTCACAGCCTGGTCGGCATGGCGGCCGTGCTGGTGGCGGCTGCCGCCTATCTTAATCCCGGCGCGTTCGGGATTGCCGACGCGGCCGGCATATTGCTGCCGATCACCCGGGTCGAGATGGGCCTGGGTGCGGCGATCGGCGCGATCACGTTCAGCGGGTCGGTCATCGCTTTCGCCAAGCTCAACGGCAATATGTCGGGCGCACCGATCCTGCTGCCGGCACGTCATGTCATCAATCTCGGTACGCTCGCGGCGATCCTTGGCTTGATCGTCTATTTCTACTTCGTGGGATCGCCGCGCGTCGATACGCCCTGGCTGTTTTGGACGATCACCATTCTCGCTTTCGCGGTCGGCTTCCTGCTGATTATCCCGATCGGCGGGGGGGGCATGCCCGTCGTCGGCTCGATGCTCAACAGCTATTCGGG
>NZ_JBQLZN010000005.1:0-29693 GCF_052168295.1 Parasphingopyxis sp.
GGCAGAGCCGGTCCCAGAACCGGAAATATAACCCATAATTACACCTATAGTCTGCATGATGCCGCTGATGATGGCTCGCGGTGATGAGCCAGCGACCTGCTACCCCTTTGACTATGAACGTAGGGAAAATCTCCCAACCCATATGATTTGTCACCCCCATTATCGTCATAATGGCCAAAACAACAGCCAAAGCGACGATATGGATGGGGATCAGGAAAACCATCAGCGTCACGAATATCGCGAGCGTCGCCGCCTCGATCGGGTGAAAGCTCATCGCGGCCCAGGCGGTGGGCGGGCGGCTGGCATGATGGACGGCGTGCGCGAGGCGGAAAATGCGCGGCCGGTGCATCCAGCGATGCGTCCAGTAGAACCAGGTGTCCTGCGCGAACAGATAGAGGAAGATCGACACGGGCACATACCAGAGCGGGTAGGCGGTGATGTCCGTATAGATGAGCGTCCAGCCATGGGTGTTCCAGCCCCAGGCGACGATGCCGGCGGGCACGCCGTAGATCGCCGCGCTCAGCAGCGACCAGTAGATTTCCTTGCCGATCTGCGGACGCAGCGCGCTATACAGTCCGGGCCGCACCTTGCCGGTCAGCCAGGCGAAGAAGCCGCTCGCCGCCAGATAGCGGACACCGACGATCAGCGTCATCGCGAGCGCGGAAAGCAGGATGGCGGTGAGGCTGCCGTTCATAGGCGCTCCATAGCGCGGCTGGATCAGCCGGTATAGCGCATCCAGTGTTCGGTCGGCTCGCCCGGCGTTCCGCGCCAGTCGGCGATGATCTCCGCGACGATCTCCGCCGATTCGACGAGACGCGGCCCGGGCCGGTTAAAGAAATGGTGCCCATCCGCGATATAGACATGACCGGCCTGCACCGCGCGCATCTGCGTCCAGCGCGGATCGCCGGACACCGCTTCGATATCGGCGAGGCTCTGCGGGAGTTGATAGCCGCACGGCATCAGGATCAGGAGATCGGGATCGGCGGCGACCAGATTGTCCCAGTCGAGAAAGGCCGAATGTTCGCCCGGCTTGGCGAAGAGCGGATCGCCGCCCGCCGCCGATATCAGTTCGGGTATCCAGTTGCCCGCGACCATCAGCGGATCGAACCATTCGATCGCGGCGACGCGCGGCTGCGGATGGTGGCGCGGGGCCATGTCTGCCAGCCGCGCCTTGAGGTCGCGGATGACCGTCTCGGCCTCCGCATCGCGCCCGGCCGCCTCGCCGACCGCGCGGATATCGGCCCAGACATCGTCGAGCCTGTCCGGCGCGGTCGAGATCAGCACGGGCGGTTCGCCCATCCAGTCGGCGAGCGCGGCGGTGAGGTCGTCGGGCGTGACCGCGCAGACCGCACAGGCCGTCTGGGTGAGGATGATGTCGGGTTTCAGAGCGCGCAGCAGTGACGCCTCCACCTCGTAGAGCGACAACCCCTGCGTCACGATTTCCTGCACGCGCCGGTCGATTTCGGCGGACCGCAATCCCTTTTCGAGCCGCGTGCTCGTGCACACCGGCAGCGCCTTCACGCTTTCCGGAAAATCGCATTCATGCGACCGGCCGACCAGCGCATCGCCAAGGCCGAGCGCCACCGCGATTTCGGTGGCGCTCGGCAGCAGCGAGACGATCCTGAGATCGTCCGTCATCAGAACCGCGCGCGGACGCCCGCAAAGGCGCCGATGCCCGGATTGGTGAAGCTGAAAATCTGCTCATAATCTTCGTCGAACAGATTCTCGACGCGCGCCGTCAGTTCGACGCCTTCGGCCAGACGCAGCGATCCGGCGAGCGAAACGAGCGTGAACGCATCGAGCGTCACTGTCGTCGGGACGAAGCTCGGATCGAGAAAGGCGCTATCCGTCTGCGATCCGCTGTGTCGGACGACAAGCGTCAATCCACCCCGCTCCTCCGGCGCGGTCCAGGCGATCGCGACATTGGCCGTATTGCGCGGCCGCCGCACCTCGCGCACGCCATTTTCCTCGGCCGAAAGCCGCGTATAGCTCGCATCGATCCGCCATTGCGGGCCGAGCTGCGCACGCAAAAACGTCTCGACGCCATGCTGGCGCGATTCCGTCGTCCGGTTCGCCGGAGTGGCGAGGAAATCGGGCGGCGGGAAATCGGTGAAGATTTCGTCTTCGAGCGTGCTGTCGAAATAGGTCGCGCCGATCGTGACCGCGCCGTCGGCGAAATCCTGTTCAAGCCCGATCTCCCAGCCTTCGGAGCGTTCGGGCTGCAGCGCTTCATTGCCGATAAAGCGCCCGTCGACGAAACCGAACAGTTCGAAGAATCCCGGATTCTTGATACCCGATCCGATGGCGGCGCGGGCGCGCAGGCCGAAATCGAAGCGATAGCTGCCCTGGACGCGATAGGTCAGCGTATCGTCGAAGCGCGAATTGTCGTCGAAGCGCAGCGCGGCGTCGAAGGCCAGCCGGTCGTTCGCGACCAGTCCGTACTCTGCAACGAGGCCGAGATTGCGGATCTGGCGGCGGCCGGTAAAGGCAAAGCCGCCAGGTGTCGTGTTGCGGAACCGCTCGCGCTCCCAGTCCCCGGCAAAGGTGATCGTATGGCGCAGCGCGTCGTCGCCAAGGCGCAGGCTTGAGACGTAGGACGCCTTCAGCCGCTGCCCCTCATTGCCCGAATTGCGGATATCGTTGCTGAACCCGTCCCGGTCGATATCGGCAATCTGGCCGGTCAAGCTGTGCGTCCAGCGCCCGTCGAGCAGGTCGACCTCGCCGCCGATCAGCGCGTAGAAAGCCTCGTTCTCGACAAAGGTGCCCGGCGAATCGACGGCGAAGCCGAAGGTCGGGCTGCCGGGCGTGAAATCCTGATCGTTGAATTCGCTGTCGGTTTCGGACCAGCGGCCGACGATGCGGATGCGCGCATTGGGTGCGGGCGTCCACAGGCTCGTGAAGGAGACGGCGTTGGTCGTCTTGTCGAGATCGCGCGTGCCGCCGCGTGTCCCGACCGTTCCATCGGTGCTGATATGGGTCGCGGAAATCGCATAGTCGAAATCGCCCGCGACCCCGCCATAGCGCGCGGCGGCGTTGAAGGTGCCGAACGATCCGCCCTCGGCGCGCAGCCGCAGGCCCGGCGCGTCGCTGCCGAGCAAAGTGCGGTAATGGATGACCCCGCCGATCGCGTCCGATCCGTACAGCGCGCTTTGCTGGCCGCGCAGTATCTCGATCCGCGCCGCGGAATCGATGGCGAGACTGCCGAAATCGAACTCGCCGAAAAAAGGATCGGACACCTCGATGCCGTCGATCAGCACGAGCGTATGATTGGCCTCGGTGCCGCGGATGCGGACCTGGGTCTGGCCGGCGATACCGGATACCGCGAGGCCGGGCACGTCGCGCAATATGTCGGCGATTTCGCGCGCCTGGCGCTGGGTCAGCGCTTCGTCGTCGATCACGGTCAGCGAGGCGCCGAGCTGGTCGGCGGGCACCGGATCGGGTGCCCGGGTGCCGGTCACGACGAGCTGGTCACCGTCGGACGGGCCGGTTTCGGCCGCCGCCAAAGCGGGCAAGATAAGCGCTGCCAGGGCCGCGCCGCATTTCAGATAGGTCATTGGTCTTCGGTCTCCGCATGCCGAGCGATACGGGCGAGACCTCCGCGCCGGTGCGCGGCCTTCCTGTACGGGAAGCGGCATGCAGCGCCCGCCCCTACAGGCCGAAGCGGTCCCGGCCGCTTCATGTCGCTCAGACAGAAACCGTTCCGCGCCTGGCCAATCCCTGAGCCGGGCAAGAGCGACGCGCGTCGGTCGGTCTCCTGGCTTGCGGGTCGCTGCGCCGCCTGCGCCTTCCCAGGTTACCCCAGTGGCTGCCGCCCGGATGGTCGGCATGCAGGATGCGCTCGCCGCTTACAGTTACAGGGATAGCCGCGGATTTGGCCCCGAAGGTCCGCACCGCATTCCCGTTACCGGCGCGCATATGGATGAGGATGCCGGTCGCCCGGCGTCGCCACCCGCTGCCCGGAATAGCGCGTCCGGATTTTTCTGCAAGCATGGCGTCGCGATGCCCTGTCCGCAGTAACAGGCTGTTCGCCGCGCGGTCATTGGGTTAGAGCGCCGGTCCATGGGTCAAGCGGCGGCCGGGTCCGGCCATAATCTCGACTGCGACATCGCGATCCTCGGCGGCGGGCTTGCCGGCGGGCTGATCGCTTTGGCGCTGCATCGTGCCCGGCCCGATATCCGCGTGCAGCTGATCGAGACGGACGATGTGCTCGGCGGCAACCATGTCTGGTCCTTCTTCGAAGGCGATGTCGATGCCGAGGGCATGGCGCTGATCGAGCCGCTGATCACCCATCGCTGGGACGATTATGAGGTGCGCTTCCCCGCGCACAGCCGCACGCTTTCGATGGCCTATCATTCGATCCGGTCGAGCCAGTTCGATGCCTTTCTGCGCGAAACGCTGCCCGCCGAAGCGATCCGGACGGGCGCAAAGGTGGCGTCGGCGACGCACGATCATGTGGTGCTTGAATCCGGCGCGGAGATCGCCGCCAATGCCGTGATCGATTGCCGGGGCGCGGGCGATCTCGATACGCTGGACGGGGGCTGGCAGAAATTCGTCGGGCTGGAGCTCGAACTCACCGAACCGCATGGCCTCGAACGGCCGATCATCATGGACGCGACGGTCGAGCAGATTGACGGCTATCGCTTCGTCTATTCGCTGCCCTTTGGCGCGCGGCGCATCTTCGTCGAAGACACTTACTATAGCGATGGGCCCGAGCTGGACGCCGCGACGGTCGAGCAGCGCACGCTCGATTATGCCGCGGCGCAGGGCTGGAAGGTCGCCAAAATCGTCCATCGCGAAAAGGGCGTGCTGCCGGTCGTATGCAACGGATCGTTCGGCGAATATTGGCGCTCGACGGGGCCCGTGCCCAAGGCCGGCGTGCGCGCGGGCCTGTTTCATCCCGTTACCGGCTATTCGCTACCCGAAGCCGTGCGCAGCGCGCTGTTCGTCGCGGGCCATGCCGATCTCGATGGCGAGGCGCTGCACGGCCGGCTGTTTGCCCGCGCGGCGCAGGGCTGGCGCGATGCGAGCTTCTACCGGATGCTCGACAGCATGTTGTTCTACGGCGCGGATACGTCCGACCGTTACAAGATTCTCGAGCGCTTCTACCGGCTCCGGCCCGCGCTCATATCGCGCTTCTATGCGGGGCGCAGCACGACGGCCGACAAGCTGCGCATCGTTTCCGGCAAGCCCCCCATCCCCATCAGCCGGGGCATCCGCGCCATCTGGCACGGCAAAAAGAGAAAGAGCAGGACGACATGACCAAGGCAGCCGTGATCGGCGCGGGCTTCGGGGGGCTGGCGCTCGCCATCCGCCTCCAGTCCGCCGGGATCGAGACGACGGTTATCGAGGCGCGCGACAAGCCCGGCGGCCGCGCCTATTATTGGGAGAAGGACGGCTTCGTCTTCGATGGCGGGCCGACCGTCATCACCGATCCCGAATGCCTGACCCAGCTCTGGGAACTGACCGGCGCGAACATGGCCGAGGATGTCGAGCTGGAGCCGGTCTTTCCCTTCTACCGGCTCAACTGGCCGGACGGCACGAATTTCGATTATTCGAACGACGAGGTGAATCTCACCCGCGAGATCGAAAAGCTCAATCCGGCCGATGTCGAAGGCTATCGCCGCTTCCTCGAATATTCGGCCGGGGTCTATGAGGAAGGATATCTGAAGCTCGGCGACGTGCCGTTTCTCGACTTCAAATCGATGCTGAAGGCCGCCCCGGCGCTCGCGCGCAAACAGGCCTGGCGCTCGGTCTATTCGATGGTGTCGAGCTTCGTCGAAAATGAGAAACTGCGAGAGGCTCTCTCCTTCCACACGCTGCTCGTCGGTGGCAGCCCGATGAAGACGAGCTCCATCTATGCGCTGATCCACAAGCTCGAAAAGGATGGCGGCGTCTGGTTCGCGAAAGGCGGGACCAACCGGCTGATCGCCGGGATGGTCGCGCATTTCGAGCGGATAGGCGGCACGGTGCGGATCGGCGATCCGGTCGCGACGATCGAGACCAAGGGCGAGCGCGTGACGGGGCTTGTCTGCAAGAGCGGCTGGCGCGACGATTTCGACGCCGTCGCGAGCAATGCCGATATCGTGCACAGCTATCGCGACCTGCTGACGACCACCAAGCGCGGCGAGCGCGCGACCAAGAGCCTGCTGAAAAAGCGCTATTCGCCATCGCTCTTCGTCCTCCATTTCGGTGTCGAGGGCACCTGGCCGGGCATCCCGCATCACATGATCCTGTTCGGCCCGCGCTATGACGGGCTACTGAAGGATATCTACGATCATGGCGTGCTGGCCGAGGATTTCTCGCTCTATCTCCACCATCCGACCGTCACCGATCCGTCAATGGCGCCCGAAGGCTGTTCGACCTTCTATGCGCTCGCGCCCGTCCCGCATCTCGGCAAATTCCCGGCGGACTGGGATACGATCGCCGAGGATTATGCCGAGCGGATCATCGACCATATCGATGCGCGTCTGATCCCGGGCCTTAAGCAACGTATCCGGACCAAATTCTGGTACACGCCCAAGGATTTCCAGGCCGATCTCAGCGCGCATCAGGGCAGCGCCTTCAGCCTCGAGCCGATCCTCACGCAAAGCGCCTATTTCCGCGTCCATAACCGGGACGATGTGGTGAACAATCTCTATTTCGTCGGCGCCGGCACGCATCCGGGCGCGGGCATCCCAGGCGTCGTCGGCAGCGCCAAGGCGACGGCCGGGCTGATGCTGGAGGATCTCGCGCGGTGAAAGGCAATTATCCAAAACCGTTAGCCCTGAGCCTGTCGAAGGGCGCTTCACAGTCGGAGAGGCGGGCTTCGACAAGCTCAGCCCTAACGGATTTAGATGGCGACCGGATTCGCTGATCGCCCAGCCCTGGTCGCGCAGGCGCGCGAGACGATCGGGCGGGGGTCGCAGAGTTTCGCGATGGCCTCCAAGCTGTTCGACCCGGACACGCGCGAGCGGGCCTGGCTGCTTTACGCCTGGTGCCGCCGCTGCGACGATCTCGCCGATGGCCAAGCGCTCGGCCATGACATGTCCGTCGTCGCCGATCCGCAGGCACGGCTTGCCGAAATCCGGGACAAGACGGATCGCGCGCTGGCGGGCGAAGCGACGGACGATCCCAGTTTCGATGCGCTGGCCGTGGTCGCGAAGGAATGCGCGATTCCGCGCGCGCTGATCGACGATCATATCGCCGGTTTCGCGCTCGACGCAGACGGTTGGGTGCCGGAGACCGAGGAAGATCTCCTGCGCTATTGCTACCATGTCGCGGGCGTTGTCGGCATGATGATGGCGATCGTCATGGGCGTGCCGCCGGACGATACGGAGACGCTGGACCGGGCGAACGATCTCGGCCTTGCGTTCCAGCTCGCCAATATTGCGCGCGATATCGGCGAGGATGCGGACAATGGCCGCTGCTACCTGCCGCGCCAATGGCTGGCGGAGAAAGGCATCGATCCCGAAAATCTGCGCGATCCCGCTCATCGACCGGCACTGGCAGAGCTTTCCGCGCGACTTGCCGACCTCGCCGGCCAGTATGAGGATCGCGCACGTGCCGGTACGGCGGCGCTATCCTTCCGGTCGGCCTGGGCCGTGCTCGCAGCGGCGGGCATTTACGGCGATATCGCGCGCAAGGTGGCCGCAAAGGGCGAGGCGGCGCTCGACGCGCGCGTCTATACGACACGCCGCGAGAAGTTGGGCTGGCTGTTCAAAAGCTGGCGCCAGGCATTGAATCGCGGGCAATTCGCACCAGTTCGCTAGGCCAATGGAATTCAATGGCCATCTGACGATCGAGCGGCCGGATCTCGTCGCGGCGATCCGCGAACGGCTGCCCGACAAGCTGGCGGCGGACGGCTTTGCCATCTTCTCCGCCGTGCCGCTCCGCGCGCGGCGCAATATGAGCTGGTTCGAGCGCTTCCGCACCGAGGTGCGGCGGATCGGCGGGCCGCTGGATTTTTCGGTGCGCATGGCGCGCGCCGTCCGCTTCGAACTGCCATTGGGCGAGGCGGGGCGGATATCCTACACGATCAGCAATCCGCATCACGGCCGGGTCGTCGCACTGCTGCTGGTCGCCGCGACGCTCGCCGCCTATTTCATCGACAGCTTCTTCGCCGCTTTGTTCGTCGCTATCATCGGGAGCGGGCTGACCGGCATCGCGCTGCATTACCGGATGCGGCGCAGCATTGTCCGCTATCTCGGCCTGTTGCCTAGCCAGTACAGCAATCACCGCCTGTCTATGGGGTAAGTCTAGATACTCTCCGGCTGCCGGTCGCCCTCGCGGAAGGTGCCGACCGGGGCGCGGACGCCTTCATGGCCGCGGCGCTTGAGTTCGGCCTTCAAATCCTCGGGCTTCGGCGCCCATAAAAAGCCGAAGCTGACCGTGCCGTCTTTCGTCTCCACGACATGGTGAAGGCGATGCGCCTGGATGATGCGCTTCATATAGTTGGATTTCGGCAGGTAGCGGTGATTGAGCCGCTTGTGCACGATCACGTCGTGAAAGCCGAAATAGATGGCGCCATAGGCCGCGATGCCCGCGCCGATCCAGATCGTGCCCTCCCACCAGCCAAACTGTACGCCGCCCAGAAGCAGGGTGATCGAGGGAATGGCGAAGATCACGGCATAGAGATCGTTGAGTTCCCAATTGCCCGTGCGCGGGCGGTGATGGCTTTTGTGCAGGAACCAGCCGAACCCGTGCATCACCCAGCGATGCGCGACATAGGCGACGCCCTCCATGAAAAGGACGGTGCCGAGAAACAGCAGGATACCGAGCGACCAGTGCATGGGGTGCATATAGAGCTTGAGTGTCAATGTTAAAATCCCCCTCCCTTTCAAGGGAGGGGCGTAGGGGTGGGTGACGGAAAGGTCGGCTCAATGCCGGCCTTGGAGTTTACGGAGCGCATAGATCAGCGAAGAAGCGGCATCGAGCCACTTCTTCGCTACCCCACCCTTACATCCAGCGTGAGGGTGAACAGCGCCCCACGCTGTTCAGGCCATGCTGGGAGCATGGCCGACCCTCCGCTCCTGAAGGGGAGGGAGATAGTGTTGCCGGTCTTCCCATCCCCGCCCGACTATGCTTTAGCCCGTCCCGAACTTTCCGACTCCATCTGCCTGTCAGGAGCGCTTTGCCGCCATGAACATCCATGAATATCAAGCCAAGGAACTGCTCGCCGAATTCGGCGTCGGCGTGCCCAAGGGCGTGGCCGCGACGACGGTCGAAGATGCGGTTGCGGCGGCCGAGGGGCTGCCCGGTCCGCTCTATGTCGTAAAGGCGCAGATTCATGCCGGCGGGCGCGGCAAGGGCAAGTTCAAGGAGCTGGGTCCGGATGCCAAGGGCGGCGTGCGGCTCGCCAAGTCCGTCGACGATGTGCGGCAGGACGCGGAGGAGATGCTCGGCAATACGCTGGTCACGGTGCAGACCGGCGAGGCTGGCAAGGAAGTCAATCGCCTCTACGTCACCGACGGCGTCGATATCAAAGAAGAATATTATCTGGCGCTGCTCGTCGACCGGGCGACGGGCCGGGTCGCGATGGTCGTCTCGACCGAAGGCGGCATGGATATCGAGGCGGTCGCGCACGACACGCCGGAAAAGATCGCGACGATCACGATCGATCCGCTGGCAGGATTTACCGAAGCCGATGGCCGCAAGGCTGCCGAGGCGCTGCAGCTGTCCGGCGATCTCGCCGAAGCGTGCGTGAAGCTGACCGCCAATCTCTACGAGGCCTTCACCAAGCTCGATTGCTCGATGCTCGAGATCAATCCGCTTGTCGAGACGGACGATGGCCAGCTGCTCGTGCTCGACACGAAGATGAGCTTCGATTCCAATGCCGAGTTCCGCCATCCCGACTGGGAGGAGCTGCGCGACGAGAGCGAAGAGGATCCGATGGAATTGGAAGCCTCCAAGCACGATCTCGCCTACATCAAATTGGACGGCAATATCGGCTGCATGGTGAACGGCGCCGGCCTCGCCATGGCGACGATGGATATCATCAAGCTCAATGGCGCCTTTCCGGCAAATTTCCTCGATGTCGGCGGCGGCGCGTCGAAGGAAAAGGTGACGGCGGCGTTCAAGATCATCCTGTCGGACCCGGCGGTCGAGGGCATTCTCGTCAACATTTTCGGCGGGATCATGCGCTGCGACATTATCGCGGAAGGCATCGTCGCGGCGGCCAAGGAAGTGGAGCTCGACGTGCCGCTGGTTGTTCGTCTGGAGGGGACGAACGTTGCGCAGGGCAAGGACATTCTCGCCGATAGCGGCCTGCCCATCGTCAGCGCCGACGATCTCGGCGACGCCGCGCGCAAGATCGTCGAGCAGGTGCGCAAATAGGGCACTGGATTTTTGCAGTGCAGCATGGTAGTGACGTTTACGTGAACGTAAAGTTGCGGCGATTGGCCGCAGGAGAGTGGGTATGACGAAAGGGCTTGTTATCGCGGCTGCAGCAATCGCGCTTGCCGGCTGCTCCGCGTCGGATACCGTCGAGGACATCGCGGCCGAAGCCCGCGCCGAGCAGGAGCGGCTGGCCGAAGAAGCGCGGACCCAGCTCGACGAGGCTACCGCCGAGGCCCGCACGCGTATCGACGAGGCAACCGCGGCGACCGATGCGCTGGGCGGCGAACTCGACCGGCAGGCCGATGAGGCCGCGGGCCGGATCGACGAACGTCTCGATCAGCTCGGTGCGGACATCGATCGCCGGGCGGCCGAAGTGGGGGAGGCGGCCGATCGCCGCGCCCGCGATCTGCAGGACCGCGCCGAAGAGATCGACCAGAGGGTCAACGGAAACTAGAACCACGCTGATGCAACAGCGGAAACACGAGGAAGCAGTACAATGAAAATCCTGGTCCCGGTAAAACGGGTGATCGATTACAACGTCAAACCCCGCGTGAAGGCGGACGGGTCGGGCGTCGATCTGGCGAACGTCAAAATGTCGATGAACCCGTTCGACGAGATCGCCGTCGAAGAGGCGATCCGTCTGAAGGAGGCCGGCAAGGCGGAAGAAATCGTCGCCGTGTCGATCGGCCCGGCCAAGGCGCAGGAAACGCTGCGCACCGCGCTCGCCATGGGCGCCGACCGCGCGATCCTGATCGAGACCGATGACGAAGTGGAGCCGCTGGCCGTTGCGAAGCTCTTGAAAGCCGTGGCCGACGAGGAGCAGCCGGGACTCGTGATCCTCGGCAAGCAGGCGATCGACGATGACTCGAACCAGACCGGCCAGATGCTGGCCGCATTGCTCGGCTGGGGCCAGGGCACGTTCGCCAACACCGTCGAAGTCGGCGATGGCAGCGTCGATGTGAAGCGCGAGATCGATGGCGGCCTGCAGACGGTGAAGCTGAACCTGCCCGCGATCGTCACCACCGACCTGCGGTTGAACGAGCCGCGCTACGCCTCGCTGCCCAATATCATGAAGGCGAAGTCCAAGCCGCTCGATACGAAGACACCGGGCGATTACGGCGTCGATACCGCGCCGCGGCTGACCACGTCGAACGTGTCCGAACCGCCGAAGCGCGAAGCCGGCGAAATCCTCGAAGATGTGGATACGCTGGTCGCCAAACTCAAAGAAATGGGAGTCGCGTAGCAGTTGCAGCGCATGTGCTCCTGCGCAGGCAGGAGCCTAGGGCCATCAAGGATATCGCATTCGGCCCTGGATTCCTGCCTTCGCAGGAATACGGATCAAGATTGAAGGAACGCAGATATGAAAACGCTCGTATGGGTCGAACATGACAATGCCGAGATGAAGGATGCGACGCTCGCCGCGGTGACGGCGGCGTCCAAGCTCGGCGAAGTGCACGCGCTGGTGGCCGGGTCCGGCTGCCAGGCCGTGGCCGATCAGGCCGCAAAGGTCGCCGGTGTCGGCACCGTGCATCTGGCCGACGATCCGGCCTACGCCAATGCGCTGGCGGAAAATGTCGCGCCGCTGATCGCCGATCTGATGGGCGGCTTCGACGCGTTCGTCGCGCCCGCCACCACGACCGGCAAGAATATCGCGCCGCGCGTCGCCGCGCTGCTCGATGTGATGCAGGTCTCCGACATTCTGTCCATCGAAGGCGACAAGACGTTCACGCGGCCGATCTATGCCGGCAACGCGATCGCGACCGTCACGAGTTCGGACGAGAAGCTCGTCATCACGGTGCGCGGCACGGCGTTCGACAAGGCGGCCGCCGAGGGCGGCTCGGCGTCCGTCGAGGCCGTTGGCGGGCCGGGCGATGCGGGCCTGTCGAGCTTCGTTTCCGAAGAGATCGCCGAGAGCGACCGGCCGGAGCTGACCAGCGCCAAGATCATCGTGTCGGGTGGCCGTGCGCTGGGTTCGAGCGAAAAGTTCGAGGAAGTCATTACGCCGCTCGCCGACAAGCTCGGCGCGGGCATCGGCGCCAGCCGCGCCGCGGTCGATGCGGGTTATGTGCCCAACGACTATCAGGTCGGCCAGACCGGCAAGATCGTCGCGCCGGAAGTCTATATCGCGATCGGCATCTCCGGCGCGATCCAGCACCTCGCCGGCATGAAGGATTCGAAGACGATCATCGCGATCAACAAGGACGAAGACGCCCCGATCTTCCAGGTCGCCGATTACGGCCTGGTCGCGGATCTCTTCAACGCCGTGCCGGAGCTGACGGAGAAGCTGTAAGCGCTTTTGAGAACAGGAAGGGGAGTGCTCTGCAACTACCCTTCCTGTTCGGCGCATCGCTCGGTAACTTCCTCCGCATTCAGATAGTCTGACAGCGCTGGATCCACGGCGCTTGTGAACATGCTTCGATCGTTACGGAGCGCACATAACACCATATGCGCGTCCGGGTGCGAAAAGGCGATCGCCGGATCGGGCAGGCCAGCGATGAGAACAGGGCGTCCCTCCACATAGGCGAATGCGGCAACCGCAAGCCGCGCGTCCGGATTGTCGATCCGCAACGCGTCCGTTTCCGGATCGACCAGCACCGGTGGGGGTGCGAGCCGGTCTGGCAGGTTACTATCGCCAGTGAGGGCAGGCTCGAATACCGGTCGGCCTCCCGGCGCGAGAAAATATAGGCCGACGACAAGCACGATGACCGCGGCAATAACCACGCTGATGCGCGGGCGTTTCCGCAACCGCGCCGGTTCGGGCGGCCCTGCGGGCGCGATCAGCGCATAGCCTTTGGTGCGCACCGTGCGGAGATAGCGCGGCGCTTCGCCGCTGTCGCCGAGTGCACGGCGGACAATGTTTACCCGCTGCGCGATCGTGTGGTCGGCAACATGATCGGCCTGCCAGACGTCCCGGGCGAGCTCCGCATTCGAAACGGGATCGGGCGCCGCGCGCGCGAGACGTTCGAGCAACGCAAAACCGAGATAGCTGATATCGACGGGCTCGCCGCGCAGGCGGACCTGCCGCGCCGTCCGGTCGATCTCCAGTTCGTTGAAAACCAACACATCTCTGTCCATTCCCGTCTGTTGGGTGTTCGACAGGCGATGCGTCAATCAATTTGATGTTTCTTGATCAATATTGATGTGATCCACACCGCCCTGTCCGCCATCTCCGAACGCTCATCAAACAATCAAATCTCGGAGTGCGTATGTACGCCTTTTTTCTCACCGCCATTCTGGCAGCCCAATCCATCGCCACCGCGATGCCGCAGACCACCGCGGCAAAAGCCGAAGCGCTCGATCGTGAGGTTCCGGCATGGCTCGAACAGTATGACGTGCCGAGCGCCGGCATCGCCTATATCGAAGACGGAGAGATTGCCTTTGTCCGTCATTATGGCGAGCAGGAATGGGGCGTCCCGGCAAGCGAGGAAACGCTCTACAATGTCGCATCACTCACCAAGCCGGTAACCGCTGAAACCGTGCTCCGGCTGGCCGGGCAGGGTCGGTTCGATATCGATGCGCCGCTCGCCGTGCATCATCTCGATCCGGATATCGCCGAGGCGCCGGCCGCGCGGGAAGTCACCGCCGCGCTCGTGATGCGGCATCGCATGGGATTACCCAATTGGCGGTACGAGACCGAAGGAACGCTGCGTTTCCTGCGCGCGCCGGACGTGGAGACCGGCTATTCGGGCGAGGGCTATGAGTGGATGGCGCAGGCCGTCGGCGGCGCCCTCGGCGCGGAATTCGAGCAGCTTGCCCGGACGCTGGTGATGGAGCCCGCCGGCATGGAATGGACGAGCTACACGCGGGCCTCGCATTTTTTCAGCCGGATAGCCTTTCCCTACAAGGCGGGCGAGAGCGTCTACAATGTCGTGCGCGACGAGATGTCCGCGTCCGACGATATGCGCACGACGCCGCGCGAATACGCGCGCTTCATGCTCTCGATCTGGGAGACGGACCATGTGCCGCAAGCGCTGCGCGCGCGCCAGTTCACGATCCGCCATTACACGAGTTACAAACCGCAATGCCCGGAAGACGGCAAACGGGCTGACTTCTGCCCCGAAAACCAGGGCTGGGGCCTGGGCTGGTATATCTACGACTATGGAGACCGTCGCATCTTTCAGCATGACGGCGGCGATGTCGGCGAGAAGGCGCTCGCATTTTACGATCCCGATGCGCGGCGCGGTGCGGTCGTGCTCACCAATGGCGCGAACGGACATGAGGTGATGCACCGCATCGGTGCGCTGCTGGACGGCGATCCGCGCTTCGGCGCCTTGATGCTGGCGCCGTTCGGCTAGGCCTCCGCCAACAGCCTCTCGCTCACCGCCCACAGCCGTTCCGCGCTTTCGTCACTGCACGCATGCGCGTCGACGCCGCGGTAGCGGGCCATGGGGCTTTCGGTGTCGGTCGGGGCGGCGATGTCGCAGTCCTCGCAGTAAACGCCGGGCTTGCCCTCGAGCTTGGGCGATGTCGCGGCCCATAGAGACGTCGAGCAGCCCTGTTCGGGCGTCTTGAAACCCTGTTTCGCAAGCTCGGACGGTTCGCCATTCTCGTCGAGCCAGCCGAGCGCGATCTGCTCCTCGGTCGGCAGATGCCGCTGGAGCGGGGTGAAGATGCCGCCCGGGTGGACGGCGAAGGCGAGGCCGCCGCTGTCGCGCATCCGCCGGCTCAGCGCATTGGCGAACAAGGCGTTGGCGGTCTTCGCCTGGCCATAGGCCTGCCATTTATCGTAATCGCCGCTCTCGAACTGGATATCGTCCCAGCGGATGTCGGAAATCTTGTGTGCCGTCGAGGAGAGGGCGACGACCCGCGCGCCGGGCGTCTTTTCGAGCAGCGGCATCAGGCCGATCGTCAGCGCGAAATGGCCCATATGGTTGGTGCCGAACTGCGATTCCCAGCCGGGGCCGACGCGGGTCTCCGGGTTGGCCATGATCCCGGCATTATTGATGAGAAGGTCGAGCCGGTCGAGCGCGTCGGTCATCTCGTCGGCGAAGCGGCGGACGGACGCGATATCGCCGAGATCCATATC
Source organism: Parasphingopyxis sp. (assembly GCF_052168295.1). Lineage (GTDB taxonomy): Bacteria > Pseudomonadota > Alphaproteobacteria > Sphingomonadales > Sphingomonadaceae > Parasphingopyxis. The sequence goes on from NZ_JBQLZN010000005.1 coordinate 15,341, forward strand.
GCCGATCCGCACATCGCCATCGATATCGGCCAGCGCCGCTTCCGCCTTTTCGCGATTGCGCGCGGGCACGACGACGTCGACGCCGGCATCGGAAAGCGCGCGCACCGTTTCGAGCCCGATGCCGCTATAGCCGCCGGTGACGATCGCGGTCTTGCCCGCAAGGTCGATGCCCTTGATGACGTCGGCCCCGTCCGTCCTGGCCGGAAAGCCCGAATCCGTCGGTACCTGATCTGCAACTGCCATGATGATCTCCCGTGCTACCTTCTCCCTCGATGGGAGAAGGATATGGCGCCTTGGCGACTTAGGAGCCTAGGCGGAGTTGGGTGAGGGTGAGCGGAGCCTCGCTCCGCGCGCCGCTTTGCGGCGCACCCCTCACCTGGCGCATGCGCGCCTATCCTCTCCCACAAGGGGAGAGGAAGGTCCACCAAAGAAGAAGCCCGGCCGAACCACAGGGCTCGGCCGGGCTTTTCCGCTCTCGCAATGAGATCGGGTGTTACTTTGCTGCTTCCTTGGCCGCTTCTTCCTCTTCCTTCAGCGCGTTCCAGTGGCTGGCCGCCTTGTTGAGGATGACGAGGATCTTCTCGAGCGCGGTCGGCTCGTCCGTCTTTTCCATCGCGGCGAGTTCGCGCGCGAGGCGGCTCGAGGCCGCTTCGAAAATCTGGCGCTCCGAATAGCTCTGCTCGGGCTGATCGTCGGCGCGGAACAGGTCACGCGTCACTTCGGCGATCTGCAAGAGGTCGCCCGAATTGATCTTCGCTTCATATTCCTGGGCGCGGCGCGACCACATGGTGCGCTTGACCTTGGGCTTGCCCTCGAGCGTCTTGAGCGCGTCCTTCAGCGTCTTGTCCGACGAGAGCTTGCGCATGCCCACGCCTTCGGCCTTGTTGGTCGGGACGCGCAGCGTCATCTTTTCCTTCTCGAACCGGAGAACGTAGAGTTCGAGCTGCATGCCCGCTATCTCTTCATTCTGCAGTTCGATCACACGGCCGACACCGTGCTTGGGGTAAACGACATAATCTCCGACTTCGAAGTCCAAAGCCTTGCTCGCCATGTAATTACGACCTTTCTAGATGGCTGGCTGTACGAATCGTGCAGCATCCCGTTGCGGGGCCATGCCTGCGCGATAGATTTTCCCAGCCTTTTCCGTACGTTAGCCTCATAGCGGGTTTCAAATATTCCCGCTTCGAGACATTATGTAACAGATTCGTAAGAAAAAATCCAGTGTTGCGCTGCGGCAACGGGCGCGGGGACCGCAGAATGCTGCGGCGCGCGCGGCATCGGGTCGGATGTCGGATGGGCGGTCGGCGTCAGTCTTCCATGGTCCAGCGAAACTGGAATTCGAGCTCTTCCATCCCGTCGCCGCGCTCATGCTCGATCGAGAATTCGGCCCGCTCGGGAACGCGAATACGCTCGTTGTCGATTTGGATCTCGAACGCTTTGCCTTCCTTCATGCAGGCGACAAGCCGCTCGAGCTTCTCGATATGCTGGCTGTCGGAATAGCTTTTGGTGACGTCGCGATTGGTGGCCATGATTGTCTCCCGGTCGTGCGGTCCGCAAGAGCATGGCGCATGGCTGTTACCGATTTATGGCGGGCGCTATTTGTCAGACTCAACCTGACGGTTGAGCGCGGCACCGGACTTAGTTCGTCAGAATTTTCCTGTCGGAAAATCGCGGCACCAGCCCGCTCCCCCTCCCGACCTCCCACAGGGTACAATGATTGGGAGGTCGGGAGGGGGAGCGGGCCGGTGCCGCGCCTGAGCGTCAGCGAAGGTCCGACAAAACTATGCCAGCGCCTCTACTTGGAAAACTGCTTGTTGACACTAACGCCGGTTCTGGAGCGCCGTTATCTCAATCCCCCTCGCCGGGTTCCGGCGAGAAATATTTCTCATATTTGCCCTCTTCGCCCTTATGCTCGTCGGCATCGGCGGGCGCGTCGCGGCTTTGCGTGATGTTCGGCCATTCTTCGGAGAATTTGGCGTTGAGCTCGAGCCATTTTTCCTGGTCGGGCTCGGTGTCGGGCAGGATCGCCTCGGCCGGGCATTCGGGTTCGCACACGCCGCAATCGATGCACTCGGCCGGATGGATGACGAGCATATTCTCGCCTTCGTAGAAACAGTCCACCGGACAGACTTCGACGCAATCCATATATTTGCATTTGATGCAGGCATCGGTGACGACATAGGTCATGGGCGCGGCTCTCCTCACTGGTGCGCGGGATTCTGCTAGCCATGAGATGACGCCCGCGTCAACGCCTGTTGTCGGCGATGCTTTCTACGGGCCGGTAAATCTCTTCTACCAGCTTCGCCGGTACGCGGCGCTCGGGCAGGGACTCGATCCGGACGACGCGCACGCCGCCCGGCAAGGGCACGCTCAGCACATCGCCGACGCGCACCACGGCATGGGCACGGTCGATCCGGCGGCCGGCGCAGCGGATATGGCCCTTCTCGGCAATCTTGCGGTCGAGGCTGCGCGTGCGGGCGAGGCGCGCGAACCAGAGAAACTTGTCGATCCGGAGCCCGTCTTCGCTCATCCGCCGCCCTTGCCGAAATCGAGTTCGGCGAGCTTGGCGAAGGCATTACCGGGCGCGGGCTTGCGGCGCTTGGCCCTGGGCGCGCGGCGGCCGCGCCACACCCATTGCGCGGGCTCCGCTTCGCCTTCGGCCGGCTGAAAGCCGAGCGCCTGCATCAGCCTTGCGAGCGCTGCGTCGCTCAGGCCCAGCGAGGTAGCGAGCGCGGGATCGGGCGCGAACGGTTTCTTGCCGTCGCGCGCGTCATGGGCGGCGCGGGCCACGCGCTCGGCCATGTCGATCCGGAGCATCTGCCCGGCAAAGCCGCGAAACCCGGCCGTGCGCCATGCGGCGAGCGTCTTGCCCTTGGGTTCGGGAAGCAGGGTCGCGCCGGCCGGCGGCAATTCGGGCATGCGCTTTCCGTCTGCCACCGCCGCGAGCGCCAGCCGCCAGCGCATCGCTTCGGGCTTGAGCAGCTTCGCATGGAAGATGTCGAGCGCGCCGATCGTCAGGCCGAGCCGTCCGATCCGGTGGCGCTGCTCCTTGTCGAGCGCGGCGAGCGGGCCGAGCGCAGATTTGCGCGGCAGCACCCCGCCGGCCTCGACGAGCGGCGCCAGCAGCGCGCGGATCGCGGGTGCCGTCTTCGCCGCGCCGAGTACGGTTTCGATCTTGCGCAACGGGCCGAGTGCGCGCCCGGTCGCCCGGTCGAGCCACGCCTGCAGCCGCAGCGCGATCCGCCCGCGCTGGTCGCCGGTCAATCCGCCGAGACTCTTGTCGAGCGCGATGGCGGGCGCGAGCAAGGTCGTTCCCGGTTCGAGCCGCGCGACGATTTCCCCGTTCCAGGCGATGTGCACCCGCTTGCCGGGCTCGGTCATCAGCGCGAAGGCCTCGTCGCTATCGGCGATGAGCGCTGCCGTGCGTTCGGCCCATTCGCCGCCGAGCCGGCGTTCCGCGGCCGCCAACAACCGCTTGGTGTCCGCATGGTTGGTGCCCGCATCCACGGTGAAGCGGAAACCGGAAATCGTCCCGATCGGTTCGTCGTCCACCGTCACGACGCCGTCGCCATCGACGCGGACGGGCAGCGCCTCTTCGCCCTTCGCGCCGATATCGCGCATCAATATCGTCGTGCGCCGGTCGACGAAGCGCTGCGTCAGGCTGTCGTGCAATGCGTCGGACAGGCGCTGTTCGATCGCGGCGGCGCGATCCGCGCCCTTTTCGGGATCGGCGAGCCAGTCGGCGCGGTGCGCGACATAGGCCCAGATGCGGATCGCGGCGAGCCGCCCGGCCAGCGTCTCGACATCGCCGGAGAGATTTTCGAGCGCGCTGACTTCCTGCGCGAACACGGCATGCGGGATATGGCCTTCGCCTTCGGACAGATGCCGGAACAACCGGCCGACGAGCCGGGCATGGCCGTCCGCGCCGGTCTTGCGGAAATCGGGCAGGCCGCAGGCGGCCCAGAGCCGCTCGACCATGGCGGGATCGGCCGCGCGCTCGCGGACCCAGGGTTCGGCCGCTAGGCTTTTCAACACCGCGAGGTCGACCGTCTCGGGCGGCGCGCGCAGCACATCGTCTTCCGGCTTCGCCTCCAGGTCCGCGATCAGCGTGTCGATCGTATCGCAGCGGGGGTCACCGTCGCGCCAGTAGAGCTGGCGCAGCGCGGGAAATTCATGTGCCTCGATCCGCTCGATCTCCTCAGCGGTGAAACTGGCATGCTCCGCGCCTTCCAGCCCCAGCGTGCCGAACGTCCCGTCCCGCTGGTGCCGCCCGGCGCGTCCGGCGATCTGCGCCATCTCGTGGACATGGAGTCGCCGGCGCCGCCGCCCGTCGAACTTTCTGAGCGAAGCGAAGGCGACATGATGGACATCCATATTGAGCCCCATGCCGATCGCATCGGTCGCGACCAGATAGTCGACCTCGCCGGCCTGGAACATCGCGACCTGCGCGTTGCGGGTGCGCGGGGAAAGCGCGCCCATCACCACCGCCGCGCCGCCGCGCAAGCGCCGCAGCATCTCGGCGACCGCATAGACTTCCTCGGCGCTGAACGCGACGATGGCCGAGCGCGGCGGCAGGCGCGAGAGCTTCTTCGGTCCCGCATAGGAGAGCGTCGAAAAGCGCGGCCGCGAGATGATGTCCGCATCGGGGACGAGCGCGCCGAGCATCGGCCGCAGACTGTCCGAACCCAGGATCATCGTTTCCTCGCGGCCGCGCATGTGGAGGAGCCGGTCGGTGAAGACATGGCCGCGCTCCGGGTCCGCGCCGAGCTGCGCCTCGTCGATCGCGACGAAAGCCGTGTCGCGTTCGCGCGGCATCGATTCCGCCGTGCAGAGGAACCAGCGCGCGCCTTCCGGCACGATCTTCTCTTCGCCGGTGATCAGGGCGACGCTTTCGGGCCCCTTGGCCGCGACCACGCGATCATAGACTTCGCGCGCGAGCAGGCGCAGCGGAAAGCCGATCATGCCGCTCGCATGGCCCATCATGCGCTCGACCGCGAGATGCGTCTTGCCGGTGTTGGTCGGTCCGAGCACGGCGGCGAGCGGTGCGCGGGCAAAATTGCTCATGGCTTCAACATCGGGGATGCGGCGCGCCGGTGCAACCCGGAAGGCCATGGAAATGCGCGGCGATTCGGCCCATCGCCGGTCGATCACGGTTCGCCGCATCGACGATTCGACTGGCCGCGGCTTAATTTGACTTTAACGCTTTTTAACCACAACGGTCGGACCGGAGATACGCCCGGGTGAAATCAGGCGACAAGCGGGGTCGGTTTGTATCAACGCAACGAATTTGAAGGCAGTCAGGGGAGCGGGACAGCCGCGCTTTCCTTCGATTCCGTCCTGTCCGCGAAGGCGCCGGACAAGGCGGCCTCCGGCGCATCGCAATTCCGCCAGTCGCTGGCCGGAAATGCATCGACGGCGCGCTGGCGCGATCTCGACCTGATCGTCGATCTCGGCGCCCAGGTCGGCAGCAAGACCTGGTGGCGCGGCGCGGCGACTTGCGCCGCATTGTGCGTTACGACCTTTCTGCTCGCGCCGAGCGTCGAGGCCATTCCGACGGTGGCCGAACCGATGGACGAGGCCGAATGGGACGAGGCGCGCGCGCAGGCGATCACGCCGCTCGCGCTGGGCGGCGATACCGGCCGCCGCATGGCCGCGACCGAAGCGGTCGAGCCGCTCGCGGGAACGCCCGAGCGCCCCCGTATCGAACTGACCGCGACGCTGGGCCGCGGCGATGGTCTCGACCGCGTGCTGCAGCGCGCCGGCGTGTCGCCCGGCGAAGCCGCCGAGCTTGAAGCGATGATCTCGGGCGCGGTGCCGATGTCCGATATCCGCCCCGGTACGGTCATGTCGATCGTGCTCGGCCGCCGCCCCAACCGCACGGTGCCCCGGCCGGTCGACGAAATCGCCTTCCGCGCGCGTTTCGATCTGAAGCTCGAAGTTGCGCGCGTCGACGGAGCGCTGCGGCTCAACGAAATTCCGATCGCGGTCGACGATACGCCGCTCAGGATCCGCGGCCGGGTCGGCTCCAGCCTTTATCGCTCGGCGCGCGCCGCCGGTGCGCCGCCGGCAGCGATCCAGGAATATCTGCGCGCCATCGGCACGCGGCTGTCGGTCAACCGCGATATCGGCGCGGATGCGACATTCGATATCATCGTCGAGCATCGCCGCGCCGAAACCGGGGAGACGGAAACCGGGCGGCTGATCTATGCCGGCCTCGAACGCGGCGAGCGCGAGACGCAGCTCCTGCGCTGGTCGGTCAATGGCGAGGATCAATGGTTCGAAGCCTCGGGCGTCGGCCAGCAGACCGGACAGATGCTGATGCCGGTCAATGGCCGGCTGAGTTCGGGTTTCGGCTATCGCCGCCATCCGATCCTCGGCTATCGCCGCATGCATACGGGCCTCGATATCGCCGCGCCGACGGGGACGCCGATCCGCGCGGCCGCTTCGGGCACCGTCAACTATTCCGGCCGCAATCGCGGCTATGGCAATTATGTCCGGATCAACCATGGCAGCGGCATCCAGACCGCCTATGCCCATATGAGCCGGATCGTCGCGCGCAACGGATCGCGCGTCACCCAGGGCCAGATCATCGGCTATGTCGGCTCGACAGGCATGTCGACCGGCCCGCATCTCCATTATGAGCTGATCCGCAACGGGCAGAAGGTCGACCCGCGGTCGGTCAGCTTTACCCGGCAGGCGCGGATCACCGGCGAGGAGCTGCAACGTTTCCGCGCGACGCTCGCCAACCTGCTCGAGGTCGAACCGGGCGCGGCGCTTGCCCGCCGGAACGAGCGGGACGAACCGGAAGTCGCTTCGCGCGGAGACCGCCGGCCGGAACGTTCGCGCAGCTAGAGCAGCGTCCCCGATCGTACCGAACACAGGCTGAATGGGGTGCGATAAAGCGCTTCGCCAGTTCCCGTCCGCCTGCTATGGGTCTCCGCGATGCAGAATCTGCCGATCTTCATCCGCCTGCTCAACCGCCCGGTCATCCTGCTGGGCGAGGGCGAGGCGGCGGATGCCAAGCGCCGGATACTCGAGCGCGCGGGTGCCGAAATCGTCGATGAGGACGAAACGGCCGCCTTGGCGGTCGTCGCGCTGGAAGACGACGAAGCGGCAGAGGCGGCGGTCGACCGGCTCAAGGCGCGAGGCATTCTCGTAAATGCGGTCGACCGGCCGAAATTGTGCGATTTCACGCTGCCGGCGATCGTCGATCGCGATCCGGTGATCGTGGCGATCGGTACGGGCGGCGCATCGGCCGGCATGGCGAAATCGCTGCGTCAGCGGCTCGAACAGATTTTGCCCGCGCGGCTCGGTGCCATCGCCCGGCGGCTGCGCGACAAGCGTCCCGATATCAAGGCGAAATGGCCGGACGGCGATGCGCGGCGGCGCGCCATCGATGCCGCGCTCGACGAAGGCGGCCCGCTCGATCCGCTGGCCCCGCATGTGCCGCGCGACGTCGATGCCTGGATCGACGGCGATGACGACGGTCCGGCGGGCAAGGATCAGTTCGAGATCGTCCAGCTGCGCTCGGCCGATCCGCATGACCTGACGATTGGCGAGACGCTGCTCCTCGGCCGCGCGGATACGCTCTATCTGGCGCCCGGCGTGCCCCAGGCGATCTCCAACCGGGGGCGAGCCGACGCGCAGCGGGTGAATGCGAGTACGATACCCGACGATCCCGCGCCCGGCCTTTCGGTGTTCGTGACCGTAACCCCGGTCGAGTGAGCGAACCGCCGACGCGTTGCTTCCTTTGCGAAAGGCCGCTGGGCCGCCGCATCGAGTGGCATCATCCGGTTCCGAAATCGAAGGGCGGACGCGATCGCGTGCCGGTGCATCCGATCTGCCACCGGACGATCCATCGCCATTTCACCAATGCCGAGCTCGCACGCATCGGCGCGGATGCGGTTGCGATACGGTCAGATTCGGAGATTGAGAAATTTGTGGCCTGGCTTGCGAACAAACCGCCGGACTTTCACGCCGCAACGCGCGGCAGGCGCAAGCGATAAGGTCTATTACTCCTCCAGCTCGACATCCCAATATAGCCAGTCGCGCCAGCTTTCGTGCAGATAGTTGGGCGGGAACTGCTTGCCATGCTGTTGCAACTGCCAGGTCGTCGGGCGGTGCGGCGGTACCGTGAGGCGCATATTCGCCTGTTTCGGGGTGCGCCCGCCCTTTTTGAGGTTGCACGGCGCGCAGGCGGTGGCGACATTCTGCCAGGTCGTTTTCCCGCCGAGGCGCCGCGGGACGACATGGTCGAAGGTAAGGTCGTCCGGCCGCCCGCAATATTGGCAGGTGAAATGATCGCGCAGGAACAGGTTGAACCGGGTGAAGGCCGGATATTCGCTCGGCCGCACATATTGTTTGAGCGCGATGACGCTCGGGATCTTCATCGTCAGCGATGCGCTGTGCACTTCGCGCTCGTAATTTTCGACGACATTGACGCGCTCGAGGAACATCGCCTTGATCGCTGTCTGCCAGGGCCACAGGCTCAGCGGATAATAGGATAGCGGCGTATAGTCGGCGTTGAGCACGAGCGCCGGGCAGCTATCGGGATGGCGGATAAGATCGGGATGATACATTGGCCGACTTGTCTCCAGCTCTGCGAACCGCAAAGCCAGCGCCCTTCGACCTGTCGCACTCAGGACGAAAGAGACCGGCATTCCGGCTCTTCCATCTGTTGCCACGCCATTAGACAGATTAACGTGACGCGATGATGACAACACCAGCCGCGACTCGCGGTCAAGAGCCGGGTTGAGGATTTTGCGGATGAGTGAGTCCTTCACGACACGTTTTGCGCCCAGCCCGACCGGGCGGCTCCATCTCGGCCATGCCTATTCGGCGCTGATGGCGTTCGACGCGGCGCAGGCGGCGAGCGGCGCCTTCCTGCTGCGCTTCGAGGATATCGATACGGGGCGGGTGCGCGCGGAATATTATGACGCGATCGAAGCGGATCTCGGCTGGCTCGGCATCGCGTGGGATGAGGCGCCGATGCGGCAGTCGGACCGGTTCGAGGTCTATCGCGACGCGCTCGACGAGTTGCGGTCGCGCGACCTGGTCTATCCCTGTTTCTGCACGCGCAAGGAGATTGCCGTGGAGATCGCCGCGAGCGCGAGCGCGCCCCATGGCCCCGATGGCCCGCTCTATCCGGGCACCTGCCGCCGGCTCGATGAGGCGGCGCGTGAACGCCGGCTTGCCGACGAACCGCATGCCTGGCGGATCGACATGACGCGCGCTGCGGCGCTGGCCGGGCCGCTCTCTTGGACCGATGCCGAAGCGGGCGAAGTCGAGGCGCAGCCCGGAATCCATGGCGATGTCGTGCTGGCCCGCAAGGATGTGCCGACCTCCTATCATCTCGCCGTCACCGTCGACGATGCGGCACAGGGGATCACCGATATCGTGCGCGGGTCTGACCTGTTCCCGGCGACCCATATCCACCGGTTGTTGCAGCATCTGCTCGACCTGCCTGTGCCACGCTATCGCCACCATGGCCTGATCGCGGACGAGAGCGGCAAGCGGCTCGCGAAGCGGGACGATGCCCGCTCGCTCGCGGCGCTGCGCGAGGCGGGCGTTACGGCGGAAGAGATATGCGCGGCGTTGCGCGCCGATCCGCCCGATATCGCGCGTCTCGAACCGGCCGGATAAGCGCAACCGCGGACCCCGGCCAAAGTTCAGGGTGGATTTAGCGCCCCACAGGCCTACATTGCCGCCATGCAGATATTTCTCACCGTCCTCCTGATCGCGGCCATGGCGGCGACCGTATTTTTCCTCATCCGCGGCATCGTCGCCTTTTTGAAGACGACCGAGGCCGATCTGATGGGCGAGGGTCCCAACCGGTCCGGCATGAAGCAGAACAAGGCGATGCAGGGCCGCATCATCATGCAGGGCGTGGCCGTTGCCATCGTCGTGCTGCTGTTGCTGCTGACGCGTTGAATTTTGCACGTCTGATCACAGCGAAGGTCTGACGATCATGGTCAAACTCACCAAAATCTACACGCGCACGGGCGATGACGGCCTGACAGGGCTCGTAGACGGCTCGCGCATTTCGAAAGCCGATGCGCGCATGGCGGCGATCGGCGATGTCGACGAGGCGAACAGCGCGCTCGGCGTCGTAATGGCGCAGGGGCCGGCCGAACCCTATCGCGCCATGCTAGCGCGCATCCAGAACGAGCTGTTCGATCTCGGCGCCGATCTGGCGACGCCCGCCGCCGAGGATGACGATTTCGCGCCGTCGGAGATGACACTCCGGATCACGGCCGGTCAGGTCACGCGGCTCGAAACCGAGATGGACGAAATGAACGCGGCCCTGGAGCCGCTGGCCAGCTTCATCCTGCCGGGCGGCGATCCGGTGGCGGCCGGAATCATGCTGGCAAGGGCCGTCGTCCGCCGGGCCGAACGCATGGCCGTCGCCGCCGCGACCGACAACCGGATCAACCCGCAGGCGCTTGCCTATGTGAACCGGCTATCCGATCACCTGTTCGTGATGGCCCGCGCGATCAACGAGGCCAATGGCGGCGATATCTTGTGGGAACCGGGCGCAACCGGTTGATTAGCCATGGTACGCCAGATACATAAGCCGCCCTCCCCATCGTAAGAAGGGTTCATGCCGACCTCCGACACCACGCTTCTGCTCGCCGATGTCACCATCGCAAAAAATGCGGTCGAAGCGCGCTATCGGATCGCCGACCTCTCCTTCGCGACCGCCATCTGGTACGACAGCGTCGATTTCGACGATCTGCGCGCGCGGTTCGGCGATAGCTTCGTTGAGCGTCTCGGCTTTCACGTCGCCGCTTTCGAGATGAACAAGGTGGCGAGCCTCAAACCCGCGCGGATCGACTGGGGCGATTACAGCCATTTCGCCGATGCCGATTTCAACCGGCTCTGGGCGAGCGTGTTCGAGAATGTCTGGGCGCAATGGCGCTACGAAAACCGGATCACGGACTATCGCGTGCCGGCGCTGCCCGAGCCCGCCGCGCCGACGGCGGCGCCCGTGACGCGCGACCTGCCCGACGATCGCTATCTCGCCTTTTGCGGCGGCGGCAAGGACAGCCTGTTGACGCTGACCCTGCTCGGCGATCTTAACGTCCGCTATGACAGCCTCGGCTATTCGGCCTCTTTTTACGGCACCGCGCCGGAACAGCACGCGCTGATCGACCGGCTGCTCGACCATGGCACGCCGGCGCGCCGCCACAAGCAATGGGTCAGCGACCAGTTTCTCGACGTGCCGGTTACCGAGCTTCGCCCCGATTTCGGTGTCGACTATATCACCGCGGCCGAGACGCCGAGTTCGATCTTCGCCGCGCTGCCCATCGTGCTCGCGCACGGCCATCGCTATATCTGCCTCGCGCACGAACGCAGCGCCGATACCGGTCAGGTCGAATGGAACGGCGAGGATATCAACCATCAATGGGGCAAGTCCTTCGCGGCCGAAGCGCTGCTCAACAGCTATATCCGCGACCATCTGATCGCCGATTTCGATTATTTCAGCATCCTGAAACCGGTCTACGACGTGGTGATTTTCGCCGCGCTGACCGGCGCCGAGGATGCGGTGCCCGATACGCATAGCTGCAACGTCGCCAAGCCCTGGTGCCTGTCGTGCCCCAAATGCCTCTATGTCTGGCTTGGCTATGCGGCGTTTCTCGACCGCGAGACGATGATCGCGACGTTCGGCGATGTGAATTTGCTCGACCGCGACGACAATATCTTCACCTATCGCCAGCTCGTCGGGCTCGAAGACCAGCTCCCGTTCGAATGTATCGGCCAAGCGCGCGAGGCGGCGCTGTTCATGCGGCTTGCCGAGCGGCGCGGCTGGTCGGGCAGAGTGCTCGAGGCCTGCCGCGATGCGCTGGACGCGCTCGATCTCGACGCGGTGGCGCGCGACTATACGGCGCTCGATTTCGATCGGCCCAATATCCCCGCATCGATCCGCGAAGGGCTCAAGGCTCTGTTCGAGCGCTCGGCCGCTATCGCGCGCGAACGGATTGCGGTACTTTCCGGCAGCGAAACTCCGGCCCCTGAAAGCGGAGGCGTTTATGAGCCCGTCCATGCTCGACGATAGCCTGTCGCACGCCGATGCGACGCAAGACGATCTGGCGTCTGCGTACAGGTCAGTCCGCCAACTGAGCGAAGACCTCGCCGCGCCGCTGTCCGATGCCGACGCGACCGTTCAGTCGATGACCGATGCCTCGCCGGCCAAATGGCATCTCGCGCATGAGAGCTGGTTCTTCGAAACCTTCGTGCTGCGCGATCATGTCGATGGCTACGAACTGTTCGACGCCGAATGGCCGTTCCTCTTCAACAGCTATTACGAGGCCGAGGGCGAGCGGCAGCTGCGCGCGCGGCGCGGCATGATCACCCGGCCGACGCTCGACGAGGTCCGCGCCTATCGCGCGCACGTCGACGATGCGCTGCTCGCCGCGCTGCCCGATCTCGATGCCGAGGCGCGGACGCTGATCGAACTCGGGCTCAACCATGAGCAGCAGCATCAGGAATTGCTGCTCATGGATATCCAGCATCTCTTCGCGGAAAACCCGCTGGAACCGGCCATGTTCCCGGTGCGGCAGTCCGATCCGGTGGACGCGGCGGGCGAACTGGGCTGGATCGAGGGCCGTAGCGGGGAAGCGGAGATCGGCTGCGATGGCGCGGGTTTCGCCTTCGATTGCGAGGGGCCGCGGCACAAAGTCTATCTCAACCCGCATGCGCTGGCCGACCGGCTGGTCACCAACGGCGAATGGGCTGCCTTTATCGAGGATGGCGGCTATGCGGACCCTGCGCTCTGGCTCTCCGATGGCTGGACATGGGTGCAGGAGAACAAGATCGCCGCGCCGCTCTACTGGCGCACGGGCGACGAGGGGGAATGGTATCGCTTCGGCCTCGCCGGCGCGCAGCAGCTCGATCCGCACTCGCCGGTCTGTCATGTGAGTTACTATGAGGCGGACGCCTTCGCCCGCTGGACCGGCTATCGGTTGCCGACCGAAGCGGAATGGGAAGCCGCCGCTGCGCCGATCGACAGCGATGCGGGGAATCAGCTCGATGCAGCCGCGGAACCGCGGCCCGAAGCCGTGCGCCCGGCCAAGGGCCTGCGCCAGATGTTCGGCGATGTCTGGGAATGGACGGCCAGCGCCTATCAGCCGCATCCCGGTTTCCGCGCGGCCGAAGGCGCGGTCGGCGAATATAACGGCAAGTTCATGGTCGGCCAGTATGTGCTGAAGGGTGCGAGCTGCGCCACGCCGCGCGGCCATAGCCGGGCCAGCTATCGCAACTTCTTCTATCCGCACATGCGCTGGCAATTCGCCGGACTGCGCCTCGCACGGGATCTCTGACATGGCCGATACCGAAACCGATGCGGGCGTCGACCCCGCCTTTCGCCGGGATGTGCTCGCCGGGCTGGAAATGCGGCCGCGGGCGATTCCGGCGCGCTGGTTTTACGACCTGCGCGGCTCGGAACTGTTCGAGGAGATCACCGAGCTCCCCGAATATTATCCGACCCGGATCGAGCGCTCGATTCTCGATGAGCAGTCGGCCGCGATCGGCGACGCGATCGGCGGCGGGCAGGCGGTTGTCGAATTCGGTTCGGGCTCGTCGGCGAAGACCCCCTTACTGCTGAATGCGATTTCCCCCGCCGCCTATGTGCCGATCGATATCTCCGGCGAGTTTCTGCGGGAGTCCGCGGACGCGCTGAGCGCCGATTTTCCCGATCTGCCGGTCCACCCGGTCGAAGCCGATTTCACCCATCCCGTGCCGTTGCCCGCGGCGATTGCCGATTTGCCCAAGCTCGGTTTCTTTCCGGGCTCGACGATCGGCAATTTCACGCCGCCGCATGCCGTCGATTTCCTGCGCGCGATGAAGGAGACGCTGGGGACGGGTGCGATGCTGCTGATCGGCATGGACCGGATCAAGGACGAGGATGTGCTCGTGCGCGCCTATGACGATGCGGCGGGCGTGACGGCGGCGTTCAATCTCAACCTGCTCGAACGGATCGATCGCGAGCTGGACGGCGATATTCCTTTGGACGCATTTCGCCACAAGGCGGTGTGGAACGACATGCTCGCCCGGATCGAGATGCATATCGAAGCGGTACGCGACGTGGAATTCTCGGTGGCCGGGCGCGATTTCGCTATGGCCGAAGGCGAGACGATCCATACCGAGAACAGCCACAAATACGGCCCGCGCGACGCCCGCATCCTGCTGCGCGCCGGCGGCTGGACGGTAACGCGCGAATGGACGGACGAAGCGGGGCAGTTTGCGCTGCTGCTCGCCGAAGCGCGGCCCGAGGTTACGGCGCCTTAGAGTCTTTTGTCAGACTCGACCTAGCGGTCGAGCGCGGCACCGGCCCTCTCCCCCTCCCGACCTCCCA
>NZ_JBQLZN010000006.1:0-25311 GCF_052168295.1 Parasphingopyxis sp.
CAGTGTGACCCACAAATCGCATCCGTCGAGGCGCCCGGTCCCGCGCGCCCCGAGCGCCGTGCGAATCGCACGCATCTCGGCATGGTCCGTCGGGTCGCCGCTCGCGCGCATCGCATTGGCCGCTTCGGCGAGAATCTCGTCGCCGCACGTCACGACCGCGCCGACAGGCACTTCGGACACCGCAGCCGCCTGTTCGGCCAAGGTCAAAGCTCGTCGCATCGGTTCGGGCAGCGGGAAAGACATCGCGCCGTCCATAAAAGCGAAGCGGCGGCAAGGCAAAAGCCCGGCCGCCGCTCCAGCTTTTTGACGGTTTCAACTCGTCAGATCGTTACTCTTCGCTCGCATCCGCCGGATCGACGTCGATCGTCGGCACTTCGACCTGCTGTTCCTCGGTCGAAACGTCGATATCCGGCACCGTTACGGTTTCCTCGGTCGTTCCGACATCGACATCTGCCGTGTCGACGTCGAATTCGGGCATATTGCCTTCTTCGACCTCAACTTCCGGCAGTTCGCCTTCTTCGGTCTGTTCCACGTCGCAGGCAGCGAGCGGGGCAGCCATAATGGCGAGTGCAAAAGCGATACGCATCTTATTTTCTCCTTCGTATGGAATCGCTTCATCAACCGGTCAGGCGGGCAAAGGTTCCGTAAACGGCAATACTCCACCCGCTTGACGATATGACCGTTTGTGGCTATCTGCGCCGCTTTCCGGGAAACCCCGAGATTTCAGGATTGAGACTATGTCGCGGATTTGCGAACTGACCGGCAAGGGTCGGCTGGTGGGAATGAATGTGTCCCACGCGAACAACAGAACCAAGAAGACGTTTCTGCCCAACCTGCAGAATGTCACGCTGATGTCCGAAACGCTCGAGCGGAGCTTCAAATTCCGCGTATCGACCAGCGGCCTGCGCTCGGTCGAGCATGTCGGCGGACTGGACAAATGGCTGCTCAAGACGTCGGACGATAAGCTGAGCGCGAACGCGCGCAAGGTGAAGCGCCAGATCGCGGCCAAACAGGCGGCGTAACGCCGCGGCCGTCGGCCGCGCACAGCGAAAAAGAGGGTTAAGAAACGGCGGTAGCCTTACAAGGCTGCCGCCTTTTTCGCGTTAAGCGGCTATTTTATTTGCGGAATTCGGGGTCGAAACATCGCCCGCGCATGTCCCGGACCGGGACAGTGATTTCGTACGCCAATAATAGTATTGATTTATCTCCGGAATAGAAGAATTCTATGGGCTCGGGCGGGTAGCTCAATCAGAGCGAACCGCAGATTACGGTTAGATGCAGGTGAAACTCCTGCCCTGCCCACCAGATTTCCCATGACATTCCAACCACGAATAGGCGCCCCCAGGGCGGCCTATTCGTCGTCCAGCGCGAACCGCAGTAGCAACGTCCGCTGCAGCGGATTGAAATTGTCGTCCGACGCCATCCAGATGATAGTCCGCCCCTCGCGCTCCTCGACGACGAGCGCCTCCATATTGTCGATCGTCATCGGCGGATCGAAACGCGCGATCGGCGTGCCGGTGAGGATCGCGCCGTCCTGCAGCTCGCCGAGCTCCACGAGCGACAGGATGACGGACACGCCTTCGAGCACGCTGAAAAAGCGGTTGAGGACGAGCAGCCGGCCGTCCGGCAGGAGCGCCGCGTCCGTGATCCGATATTCGGCCGGCGGACTATAGCCAAGCCGGACCGGCGCTTCGCCGGCAACGCTCGGATCGCTTGCGAAAAGTAGGACCTCGCGGGAATCGCCCGGCCCGTTCCCGGCCTCCGAAAAAACGAGAAACCGTCCATCGTCGAGCCGGACCATCGCCTCCGCGCCGCCATTGTTCGGCCAGTCGTCCATCGCCTCGGGCGCGTTGTTCGCATCGGAGGCGGAGAATTCGCGATCGTAACGCCAGAAGCCGTTGGCGCGCTCGAACGCAACCCAGTAGCGCCCGGTCTGCGGATCGAAGGCCATCGCCTCGGCATCGCGATCACGCTTCTGCACATCGCCGCCGCCCTCCGGAATCGGTCCGGCCGGCAACATGCCGATATCGGCCCGGCTGATCGCGCCCGCGTCGTCGAGCGCGAAGCGGAACACGCCGCCCGCATCGCCGATCGCGACGAAACCGTCGCCGTCGCGCGCCATCGCCGATATGCCGCCGAAATCCGGATCCTCGCTGCTCAGCACCCAGCCGCCCAGATAGCGTAGAGCCCCGATCTCCCGATTATCGGGTTCGGCCGATCTGAGCGGCACCGGCTCGGCGTAGATTGCGAACGGCCCGCCGGCCGGCTCGCTCTGGATTTCGGTAAACACCAGCGCCGAGCCCGCGACGACGAAGATGGCGATGGCGGCGGCGATGCGGCGAAACATGGCGGCCTTCTATCATCCGCCGGCAATCCCGCACAGCGGAAAGGCGCCGCAATCTGAACGCCGGACAACAGCCCCGTTCAGACAAGGTTCCGCTAACCATTGCCATAAGGCATCTGTCGACGGGCGCTGCATGGACGCAAACAGAAACCGCCACGCCGAATGCAACTGCTTGGGAAGACATTTGGAGATTTCGAAATGGCTCTGAAGAAAATTACCTTGGCCGCCACCGCCGCCTTCGGCGCGATGCTCGTTCCCGCGGCCGCGCATGCCGGCGACGGCTATTATGACGACGGCTATTATGAGAGCCGGTACGACGATCGCTACGACCGGTACGACCGGCGTTACGATCGGTACGACCGCCGCTACGACCGGCGTCATTATCGCCGCGGCGATTATTATGACGGCCGGCGCTATGGCCGCCATTATCGCGACCGGCGCTATTACCGGGGCCGCTGCCGCGACAATGGCACGGGCGGCACGATCATCGGCGGCATCGCCGGCGCCCTGCTCGGCCGCGAAATCGCACGCGGTGAACGCCGGGGCCGCTACGGACGGCGCGGCGACGGCACGGCCGGCGCGATCATCGGCGGCGTAGTCGGCGGCCTGGCAGGCCGGGCGATCGACCGGGACTGCTAAACCGACAGCACAAATTTTTCAGTCTAATCCTCGGGTTGCGTATCGAGGATGAGGGGGCCGGTGCGCGTATCTGCACCGGCCCCCGAATTCATGGAGCGCAGGAGCATATCGTGCCTTCCGCTGTCCCCGCAAAGACGGAGACCCGGCACAGACATTCGACCACACGCCCGCTAAGTTGACAAAGTAGACACACAGCCGGCCATTCGCCCGTTCCCTACCCTGCCTCAAAGACCGGCGCACCGACGATCAATCGGCATCGAGCAGATCGCACTTTTTCCAACATTGCAAGCAGGGCGGCGCTAGCGCGGCGCCTCGTCGAACAGGCTCGCAAGCTGCTCGACCATCGTCCCGCCGAGCTGCTCGGCATCCATGATCGTCACGGCGCGCTCGTAATAGCGCGTCACGTCATGGCCGATACCGATGGCGACCAGCTCCACGGGCGAGCGATTCTCGATCCAGGCGATGACCTGGCGCAGATGCTTTTCGAGATAGCTGCCGCTGTTCACCGAGAGCGTCGAATCGTCGACCGGAGCGCCGTCCGAGATCACCATCAGAATCCGGCGTTCCTCGGGCCGGGCGATCAGCCGCTGATGCGCCCATAGCAGCGCCTCGCCGTCGATATTCTCCTTGAGCAGCCCTTCGCGCATCATCAGCCCTAGGCTCTTGCGCGCCCGGCGCCACGGCTCGTCGGCCTGTTTGTAAACGATATGGCGAAGATCGTTGAGCCGACCGGGATGGGCAGGGCGACCGTCGGCCAGCCATTGTTCGCGCGCCTGCCCGCCCTTCCAGGCCCGGGTCGTAAAGCCGAGAATCTCGGTCTTCACGCCGACCCGTTCCAGCGTCCGCGCCATGATGTCGGCGGAAATGGCGGCGATCGAAATCGGCCGGCCGCGCATCGAACCCGAATTGTCGATCAGCAGCGTCACCACCGTATCGCGAAACTCGGTATCGGTTTCGATCTTGTAGGACAGCGAATGCGCTGGATTGACGACGACGCGGGAGAGCCGCGCGGCATCGAGTAGCCCCTCTTCCTGGTCGAAATCCCAGCTACGTAATTGCTGCGCCATCAGGCGGCGCTGGAGCCGATTGGCGAGCTTGGTCACCGCGCCCTGCAGATGGACGAGCTGCTGATCGAGATAGGCGCGCAGCCGCGTCAACTCCTCGTCGTCGCACAGCTCGGTCGCCGCGATCATCTCGTCATATTGGGTCGTATAGGCATGATAGTTGAATTCGGGCGTCAGCTCGCTGAACGGGCGGTTGGGGCGGACCGGCAGCATGCCCTCCTCGCCTTCGTCCATCGGATCGCCGTCCATGTCGCTGAATTCGTCGTCGAGCGAATCGCCGTCGCCCTCATCGCCTTCCTCGTCGGACTGTTCTGCGCGGGCATCGGCCTGGGATTCGGCACCGGCATCGCCCTCGTCGGACTCGTCCGTATCGCCCTCGTCCTCGTCTTCGCCTTCATCCTCCTCGCCACCGTCGTCCGCATCGTCGGGCTGCATATCGCCGTCGATCAGGTCGAGATCCTCGAGCAGGCGCGTCGTGAGCTCCGCGAAACCGCGCTGATCGTCGAGCAGCATTTCGAGCGCATCGAGGTCGGCACCGCCCTTCTCCTCGATCCAGTCGCGCACGAGATCGACGCCTGCTTCGGCGCGTTCGGGCACCGCCTGCCCGGTCAAGCGCTCGCGCACCATCAGCGCGATGGCCGAGGCGAGCGGCACCTCGTCCCGGTTGCGCGCCTTGGAAATGGGATCGGATTTCAGCCGGTGACCGAGCGCTTCGGCCAGATTTTCCTTCACGCCCGCATAGCGCCTGGCGCCTAGCGCCTCGACCCGCGCCTTTTCCACGGCGTCGAAGGCCGAGCGCGCGATGGCTTCCGTCGGCCGGCCCGAGGCATGCACATCGTCGTCATGATAGCGCAGCATCAGCGCCGCGGCATCGGCGAACCCGCGCGCTTCGGCGACCTGGTCCGGCGGCAGCGCGCGCGAGGGCATGGGCACCTTGATGTGCCGCCCGTTCGAGATCGGAAGATCGGCGGTAAAAGCAAGTTCGACTTCGGGATCCTCGGCCATCGCCCGCGCACAGCCGGCAAGCGCGGCCTTCAGATCGTCGAGGGGGTTAGGGTCGGTCATAACACTACTTCCCTTCTCCCTTGATGGGAGAAGGATACGCAGCCTTGGCGACGAAGGAGCCCTAGGCGCAGTTGGATGAGGGTGATGAGCGAAGCGAAGCTCCGCGCGGTTGCCGTGCAACCGCTACCCCTCTCCCAGCTTCGACTAGGCGGCATAGCCGCCAAGTCTGCACAACCCTCTCCCGCAAGGGGAGAGGGATGAGAGGGGGCAACTATCACGCTACTCGGCACTCCCCACAACGCTTTCCGGCAGGTCCGTATTGAACACGCGCTGATAATATTCGGCGACCAGCGGGCGTTCGGCTTCGTCGCATTTGTTGAGGAAGCTCAGCCGGAAGGCGAAGCCGATATCGCCGAAGATCGCCGTATTCTGCGCCCAGGTGATCACGGTGCGCGGGCTCATAACGGTCGAGATATCGCCGGCCATGAAGCCCTGGCGCGTCAGATCGGCGACCTTGACCATATCCTCGACGGTCTTGCGACCTTCTTCGGTATCGAATTGCTCGTTCTTGGAAAGCACGATCTTCGCTTCGGTCGCGGCGGGCAGATAGTTCAACGTCACAACGATGTTCCAGCGGTCCATCTGCCCCTGGTTGATCTGCTGCGTCCCGTGATAGAGGCCCGTCGTATCGCCGAGGCCAACGGTGTTGGACGTCGCAAACAGGCGGAACCAGGGATTGGGGCGGATCACGCGGTTCTGGTCGAGCAGGGTCAGCTTGCCGTCGGCCTCCAGCACGCGCTGGATCACGAACATCACGTCGGGACGGCCCGCATCATATTCATCGAAGACGAGCGCAGTCGGCGTCTGCAGCGCCCAAGGGAGCAGGCCTTCGCGGAATTCGGTGACCTGCTGGCCGTCACGCAGCACGATGGCGTCGCGGCCGATCAGGTCGATCCGGCTGATATGCGAATCGAGGTTGATCCGGACGCACGGCCAGTTGAGGCGCGAAGCGACCTGTTCGATATGGGTCGATTTGCCCGTACCGTGATAGCCCTGGATCATCACCCGGCGGTTGTGCGCGAAGCCCGCGGCGATCGCGAGCGTCGTATCGGGATCGAAGACATAGCTTTCATCGCGGTCGGGCACGCGCTCGTCGGCCTCGCTGAACGCCGGCACTTCCATATCGGAGTCGATGCCGAAGACCTCGCGCACATTCACCATCAGATCGGGCTCGGCCATGATCGGTTCGGTGCGGCTGTCGGGCTGCGTATTGGCGATGGTGTTCATTCTACGTCCTGTCGTTCGGCCCGCATCAGGAGAAAGCGGGCGAGTCCTTGAGTTGCGTATAGGCGTCGATGACGCGCTGCAACATCTTCTCGCGGCTCCGGTCGCCGCCATTCTTGTCCGGATGATATTGCCGGACCAGCGCAGCGTAGCGGCGCCGTAGCGTCTTTCGGTCGCTGTTCGCGTCGAGCCCGAGGATCTGCAAATTTTCCCGATCACGGTCAGTCAGCGGTTTGCCGTCCCGCCGCGGCGCGCGCACGCCGGTGCGGAAGCGCGCGCCGATCGCATCGAGCGGATCGGTGAAATCCTGCCAGCGCGGCGTGGCGCTCGCGCCATTGGCAGCGAAGGCGCGCGTCTCGCGCTCCCAGCCCGACCAGGGCCGTTGCTGGCTGTGAATCTCTTCCTCGCTCATCCCGTCGAAATAGTCGTAGCCGGCGTTGAACGCGCGGACATGATCGAGGCAGAGCAGATAATAGTCGCCCGGCCCGTCGAACCCGCCCCGGCGATGGCCGCTCTTGGGCGCGCGGAATTCGCCCGGCTCGACACAGCCCGGATGATCGCACATCCGTTCGCTGTCATCGATCCGGCCATGGAATTTTTCGTGTCGCGCGCGCGAGGCCAAGGGTGCTCCTTTCGTCCAGCCTGTCTATATAGGTGCCATGAACCAAGAATCGAAAGGGCCCGTTGCGGCCGAGATCGAAAAGCGGCTGACCGAGTCACTCGGGCCGATCCATCTGCGCGTGATCAACGACAGCGCCCAGCATCGCGGCCATGCCGGAGACGACGGCAGCGGCGAATCGCATTTCACGGTCGAGATCGTGGCGCTGCAGTTCGAGGAGATGAGCCGGATCGAGCGGCAGCGCGCGGTCAACACAGCACTGGGCGACCTCATGAAAGAGCGTGTGCACGCCATGCAGATCCGCGCCAAGGCGCCGAGCGAATTGCCCGAGTAGGGAAAGACCGACAATGACCGAACCGATCCTCGAGACGATTACGCCGACGAGCCACGATCTGGGCGGCTTCAAGGTGCATCGCGCACTCCCTGCCAAGTGCCGCACCATGGTCGGCCCGTTCGTCTTCTACGACGATGCGGGGCCGGCGACGTTCGGCCCGGGCGAGGGCATCGACGTGCGCCCGCATCCGCATATCGGGCTCGCGACCGTCTCCTACCTGCTCGACGGGCGGATCATGCACCGCGATTCGCTGGGCACGGAACAGGTGATCGAGTCGGGCGCGGTCAATCTGATGACGGCGGGCAAGGGCATCGTGCACTCCGAACGAACGGTCGAGGGCGACCGCGATATCGAAACGCGGCTGAAACTGATCCAGACCTGGCTGGCCCTGCCCGATGGCCGGGAGGACATCGAACCGGCCTTCGAACATGTCGCCAAGGCGGACCTCCCGAAGATAGACGGCGATGGCGCCACGGCGCGAATCATCATGGGGTCGCTCTGGGGATCGCGCGCGCCGGTGACGACCTATGCCGAAACGATCAACGCCGATATCCGGCTCGATGCGGGCGGCAGCCTGCCGGTCGACGCCGATGCCGAGGAACGCGCGCTCTATATGACGTCGGGCGACGCGACGCTCGACGGGACGCCGCTCGACGGCCAGACGCTCTACGTGCTGAAACCGGGTACGACTGCTACGCTGCGGTCGGAGAATGGCGCGCAGGTAATGCTGTGCGGCGGCGAAGCCTTTGCGACGAAACGCCATGTCTATTGGAATTTCGTTTCGTCGAGCAAGGAGCGGATCAGCCAGGCCGTCGAAGACTGGAAAGCCGAACGTTTCCCAGTCGTGCCCGGCGACAGCGAGGAGCGGATCCCGATGCCCGGCGAACCCAAAACGAACAGCGACACCTGACCCTAGCCGGAGATCGGCCCGCCCCGCCATTCGGGCATCGGGCGCGCGCCAATCGCGACCTCTACGGCCGCCGCCGCCAGCAAGCGCGTGGAATCGATGACGGGCAATGCCGAGTTATCGTCGTTCAGCACGATCGGCAGTTCGGTACAGACCAGAGCGACCGCATCGCAGCCCTTAGCGGCGAGCGATTCGATCTCCCGCTGCAGGAATTCGGTCTTCGAAGGCTCGAATACGCCCATGCAAAATTCGTCCATGATCGTATCGTGGATGACCTTGCGGGCCGCTTCACCCGGTATCGCGCGGTCGATCGAACGGCGCGCCATCGCGCCTGCATAGACCGGCCCTTCCATAGTCCAGTTCGTGCCGAGTATGCCGACCTTCTCGTAGCCGCGCTCCTGCGCGACATCGCCGACGACCTCGGCGATATGAAGACAGGGTATCGCGAAATCCGGCCCAGGCGATTCCAGTGCGATATGGGCGGTATTATCGGGGAGGACGAAGAAATCCGCCCCGGCGGCCGCCACCGCAGCGGCGTCTTCGGCGAAGATGGTGCGCAGCGCCGGCAGGTCCATCCGGTCCCAATAGTCGAGCGAATGATAGATGGCGCGGCCCGACATGGTGATCGTCGGATGGTTATGTTTGCCGAGCCGCGCGATTCCTTCGAACACCGCCGTCCGGTAACAGAGCAGCGCGCCCTCCGCGCTGTGCATCACGATGCCGATATGCCTTGTCTCTCCCATGCGCGCCTCCCTTGCATTTCCAACGGTCATTGCCGATGGACCGGGCATGAAGGATTTCCCGCAGTCCCGGATCGCGCTGTCGACCGGCGTGACGCTGAACGTCGCCAGCGCCGGGCCGAAGGATGGCGATCCGATCATCTTTCTGCACGGTTTTCCCGAATCCCACCGAACCTGGCGCTATCAGTTCGATGCCCTATCGGCGACGCATTATTGCTTGGCCCCCGACCAGCGCGGCTTTGCGAAGTCCGACAAGCCGGAGGGCGTCGAGAATTATCGGCCGCAGAAGATGATTGCGGATGTCCTCGCGCTCGCCGACGCCTTCGATATCGATACGTTCACGCTCGCCGGACACGACTGGGGCGGCGCCATCGCCTGGGGCACGGCGCTCGGCCATCCGGATCGCGTGAAGCGGCTGATCATCGCCAATGCGCCGCATCCGCTGATTTTCCAGAAAGCGCTGATCGAGGATCGCGACCAACGTCTGGCTTCGGCCTATGTCCGGGAATTCCGCAAGCCGGAGCATGACGCGTTCGTCGAAGAGCACGGCCTCGCCGCTTTTCTCAAAAAGACCATGAACTGGCAACGCTCGCCGGCGCTCGAGGACAAGGAACGCGACATCATGCTCGAGGACTGGGCGCGGCCGGGCGCGGCGATCGCGATGCTCAACTGGTATCGTGGCTCTCCGATGATCGTTCCCGAAGCCGATGAAGAGGTCGAACGCCCGGCCTTTCTCGATGCGCCCTTCCCTCGCCTCGAAATGCCCGTGCTCGTCACCTGGGGGATGCAGGATCATGCGCTGCTGCCCGGGCAGATCGAAGGCCTCGACGAGATTATCGACGATCTGACGCTGGTGAAGATCGATGCCGGCCATTTCGTGCCCTGGGAAGCGCCCGATGCGGTGACGACGGCGATCGAGAACTGGCTGGCCTGACTGCAATTCGTCGTATCCGTCGAGCGATCTGACGCCGACTGTGGATAGTAACCATAACAGCCATTGTACGCGCAGTTTCCTTCATCCAAGTCTTTGCAAATATTTGGTTTTGAGTCTGGGCAGCTCAAGAAGCGAAACTGCGTCGGCTTCTGAAAAAGGGGGGATCACGGAGCCGCCGCCTCAGTTGGAAAGTGAATGACGTGCCCCAACCCCGCATCATGTTCTTGGAAGACGAAGAGACGTTATCGCGGTCTTTGCAAGACACTCTGGAAGAGGCCAATGTTTCCGCGGCCTGCATCGCGTCGCCGGAAGATCAGTCCGCAGGACTTGCTTTCGGGCCCGATATGATCGTCGTCAGTCCGGAGACAGGTGCGAAGGACGCCTTCGGGCTGTTCGAGAAAGCCGCGCGGACAGCACCGTCGGTGCCTTTCATCCTCGGGTCGAGCAACAATCCGGCCCTGACTCGCCATATCGGCGATGCCGCCCGCCGGAACGCGCGCCGGGTGATGGCCAAGATCGACCGTCCCTATTCGATACGTGCACTGACCGATATCGCCGACACATGCACCCCGCGCGAACCGTGTGCGGAGCTTGGGGACGAAGCGCTGATCGAAACGTTGATACGCACCGATAGACTGATCCCCAACCTGTCGGTGGAATTTCAATCGAAGCACAATCTGAAAACCAATGCGATTGTCGGTTTCGAAGCATTGACGCGACTGCGCCCGCGACGGGCCGTCAACCCTGAAATGATCTTCTCGCAACTGGTCGATGTCGATGTCGAACTCGCGGCAACGGAGATCGTAATCGACATGTCGGCCCGCTTCGGCGCGGCCTTGCAGAACGCCGGACGGGCACACACCGTATCGCTCAACTGCAGCGCGGCCGTGTTGGCCCATGACGGATTTATCCAGCGGCTGAAGACCGCGATCCGGCGTCATCGCATATCTCCGCGGCGGCTGATCGTCGAAATCACCGAGGATTCGCGGCTGGCCGATTTCGATACATTGACCGGGAAGATTCAGGCGCTCGAACGTCTGGGCGTCGGCATCTCGATCGACGATTTCGGGACGGGCATGGCGAATCTCGATCGTGTATCGCGCCTGCCTTTTTCCGAACTCAAGATCGACAAGAGCATTTTCTGGGCCTGCGCCGAAGGGCGCCTGCCAATGTCCATGCTGACCGGCATTCTCGAATTCTGCCGCAGCCGCCGTACCAAGTCGGTGATCGAAGGCGTCGAGACACAGACGCAGCTCGCGCACGCGAAACTGCTCGGCGCGGACTATGGACAGGGCTTCTATTGGGGGCGGGCCGCTCCACCTCAGTTTCTCGTTCCGGTCTGGCGATAAGGGCGAAGGTTAACCCAGCCAGTCGATCCAGCTCACATGCGGATGGGTATTGGCGAGATGCAGATCCTCGCCCGCCGGCCATAGCTTCAGGCGCAATTCGATGGCGCCGGTTTCGCTGTTCGTCTCCAGCGACAGCCAGCCGAAGGGCCGCTCCGCGCTCGCCTCGGCGGCTGCGTTTCCAACCGCAGACCGGATGCGCTGCTTCTGCTGCTCCGGAAAATATTGGAAGGCGATGGTGTGGTAGAGGATGCGCATCACGCCGTCCGCCTGCCTGTGTGCCAACCGCTGCTCGGTCCAGTCGGCTGCTTCGCCAGCGACTACAGGCGGCGTGAAGGCGCGGGCGAGCCGGATCGCCTTTTCCGCGCGGTCTATCCGTTCGGGCTGGTCGGGCCAGATATAGGCAACGAGCCGCTCGGCGGCTTCGGGCGTCGAAAGATAGATGGGGCTGCGGTCGACGCCGCTCTGGGTGATGATATCGACCGGTGCGTCGGGCGGCGCGCTACCTTTCCATTCGGGCGCGAGCAGCAGCGGCGAGGTCGGCTCGCCGGTTTCCACGCCGCCCAGATCATAGCGATAGCGGTTGAGGTTGAGGACGAGGCCCGCGCTGGCCCCGAGTTCCAGCAGGTCGATCGGCAGCGCATAGCGGTCCGCAGCCGTCATGAGCCCCGCCATGACAGCCGCCGCCCGGCTCACTTCGTTGGTTTGCGGCGGCAGATCGAGCCAATGCGCGAGTTCTGCGTCATGCGTGCCAAGCGCCTGCTCGACCGCCGGCCCGACCGGCCGCTCGCCGCGATAGGCGGCAGTCAGGTCCGCGTCCTTCCCGGCTCTGGCCAGCGCGTGGAGCCCGCCTGCCAGCCGCAGCGTCACATTATCGGCATTGCTGCGCGGATCGCCGTCCCAGTCGAGCAAACGCCGCCCGGTCTCGGTGCTGCGGTCGATCTTCTCGGCCACCGTATCTAGAATATCGGCCGTCAGTTCCGACCCCAGGCCGCGGCAAAAGCGTGCCTGATCGCGAAACGCCTGGCGAATTTCTGACTCTTTGTCGGGCACCCCTCTAGCTTGCCCGTACGACCGCCCCCAAGTAAAGCGCGCATCCCATGAGCGCAGATGTCATCTTTGCAATCCCCAAGGGACGGATACTGGACGAGGCCCTGCCGATCCTCGCGGAAGCCGGAATCGTGCCCAATGACGATTTCCACGACAAGAATTCGCGCGCACTGCGCTTCGGAACGAACAATCCGGATATCGATATCATCCGCGTGCGCGCCTTCGATGTCGCGACCTTCGTCGCGCACGGCGCGGCGCAGCTCGGCATCGTCGGCTCCGATGTGCTCGAAGAATTCCGCTACTCGGAGATTTATGCGCCGGTCGATCTCGATATCGGCCATTGCCGCCTCTCGGTCGCCGAGCCGGCTGACCTCGCCGCCTCCGACGATATCCGCGACTGGAGCCATATCCGCATCGCGACCAAATATCCCAATTTCACGCGCCGCCATTTCGAGGCGAAGGGCGTGCAGGCCGAATGCGTGAAGCTGAACGGTGCGATGGAGATCGCGCCCGCGCTGGGCCTGACGCGGCGGATCGTCGATCTCGTCTCGACCGGCGGGACGCTGAAGGCCAATAATCTCGTCGAGGTCGATACGCTGTGCGAAGTCACGTCGCGGCTGATCGTCAACCGCGCAGCGTTCAAGACGCGGCCCGAGATACTCGCGCTCGTCGAGCGGTTCCGCGAAATCGTGGGCGACAAAGCCGATGCTTAGGCTCTCCGCTTCCGATAATGATTTCGCCGCACGGTTCGATGCACTGGTCGAAGCGCGGCGCGGGTCCGACCCGGACGTCGCGCGCGACGTGGCGGCGATCATCGCCGATGTGCGCGAACGCGGGGACGTAGCCGTTAACGAGTACACGCGGAAATTCGACGGCTTCGATCCGGCCTCGCTCGATCTGGAGATCGCCAAGGAGCAATGCTGCATGGCGCTGGACGGGCTCGACGCCGATCTGCGCGAAGCGCTGGCGCTCGCGGCTTCGCGAATCCGTGCCTTTCACGAGAAGCAGAAGCCGCAGGACAGCGAAACGACCGATGCGGCGGGCGTGCGCATGGGATCGCGCTGGTCGCCGGTGGAAACGGCCGGCCTCTACGTCCCCGGCGGGCGGGCCGCCTACCCGTCCTCGCTGCTGATGAACGCGATTCCGGCGCTCGTGGCGGGGGTCGAGAATATCGTGATGGTGACGCCGACGCCGGGCGGCGAGATCAACCCGCTGATCCTCGCAGCCGCCGAAATCGCCGGTGTCCAGCGCATCTTCCGCATCGGCGGCGCGCAGGCCGTCGCCGCCCTCGCCTATGGCACCGAAACGATCCCGCGCGCCGACGTGATCGTCGGCCCCGGCAACGCCTGGGTCGCCGAAGCGAAGCGGCAGCTGTTCGGCACGGTCGGCATCGACATGGTCGCCGGTCCGTCCGAGATCGTTATCGTCGCGGATAGCGAGAACGATCCCGAATGGATGGCCGCCGACCTGCTCTCCCAGGCCGAGCATGACCCCACCAGCCAGTCGATCCTCTTCACCGACGATGCCGGCATCGCCGATGCCGTCGCCGACGCGGTCGACCGGCAGGTCGCCGAACTCGCCACGGCCGAAACCGCGCGCGCGAGCTGGGACGCCAATGGCGCGATCATCCTCGTCGAAAATCTCGAAGACGCAATCCCGTTGTGCGACCGGCTGGCACCCGAACATCTCGAACTCGCCGTCGCCGATCCGGAGCCCCTGTTCGCCCGCGTCCGCCATGCCGGATCGGTGTTTCTCGGCCGGATGACGCCCGAAGCCGTCGGCGACTATGTCGGCGGACCCAACCATGTCCTACCTACCGGTCGCCGCGCGCGTTTTTCGTCGGGGCTTTCGGTGCTCGACTTCATGAAGCGCACGAGCTTTCTAGAATGCGATGCGGCGGGGCTGCAGGCGATCGGTCCGGCTGCCGTGCGGCTGGCCGAAGCGGAAGGGCTGCCCGCCCATGCGAAGTCCGTCGCCATACGCTTGTCCGACACATAACCCGGTATCAGGAGACGATCATGAGCTTTTCCCTGTACGATGCGATCATTCCCGGAAATCTGCAGATCATCGGCTCGGTGTCCGGGCTGGTCGACAAGGCGGTCGCTTTTTGCGCGGACAACGACCGCGCTGAGAGCGATCTCATCCAGGCCCGGCTGGCCGAGGACATGCTGCCCTTCTCCTATCAGGTGAAATCGGTCGCCGAACATTCGCGTGTCGCCATCGAAAGCGTGCGCGCCGGCAATTATTCGCCCGATACCGGCGCGCCGCCGGACAGTTTCGAGGCGCTCAAAGCCAAGCTGGCCGACGCCGCCGCGATGCTAGAAGCGCTCGATCCGGCCGAGATTGACGGTTTCATCGGCAACGACATGCAGTTCTCGTTCGGCGAAATGGTCATGCCGTTCACGGCCGAGAATTTCCTCCTGTCCTTCGCCCAACCGAATTTCTATTTTCACGCAACGACGGCCTATGCGATCCTGCGGGCCGAGGGTGTACAGATCGGCAAGCGCGATTTTCTCGGTCAGGTCCGGATCAAGACGGGCTGATGAACGCCCGCGCCCAATCCCGTTCGGCCGCGCGGCTCGCCGCCGTGCAGGCCCTCTATCAGCAGGAGATGGAGGGCACGCCGCTCGCGCGTCTGCTCAAGGAGTTTCACGATCATCGCTTGGGCGCGATCATCGAGGATATCGCGTTCGCGGACGCCGAAGTCGATTTCTTCGACGATGTGGTTTCGGGGGTAAACGCCCGGCGCGCCGAGATCGACGATATGATCGCGGCCAAACTCGCCACGGGCTGGACGCTCGACCGGCTGGACCGCCCGCAGAAACAGATATTGCGCGCGGGCACCTACGAGCTGCTGGCGCGCAAGGATGTGCCGGTTGCCGCGATCATCGGCGAATATGTCGATGTCGCCGATGCCTTTTACGAAAAGCGCGAAAAGGGCTTCGTCAACGGACTGCTCGACGCGATTGCCAAGGATGTACGTGGTTAACGGCCTCTGAAGCGGCCGCGAATTTGAGCGGATATCGCACGATATTTCTGCTAGCGACTATCGCGATGAGCGGGGAATCGGACTTTATCGGCCAATTGCGGGCGCTCGCCACGCATCCGGGGGCACGGGGCCTGGAAGACGATGCGGCGACGCTGATCCATGCCGGGCGCACGCTCGTACTCACCCATGACACGATCGTCGAGCATGTGCATTTCCTGCCCGAAGACCCGGCCGATACGGTCGGCTGGAAGCTGGTTGCCGCGAACCTGTCCGATCTTGCGGCCAAGGGCGCGAAGCCGGTCGGCGCCTTGATGTCCTACGATCTGTCCGGCGATACGGCGTGGGACAGCGGTTTTATCGACGGCCTCAGCGCGGCGCTGGTGAGGTTCGACTGCCCGTTGATCGGCGGCGATACGGTGCGCAGTCCGGCGGGTTCGGCCCGGCATTTCGGCATGACGGCCATCGGCGAGGCCGATATCGTCCCGGCGCGCGGCGGCGCGGCGCCGGGCGACGATCTCTGGGTCAGCGGCACGCTCGGCGATGCCGGGCTCGGCCTCGCGATCGCGAAAGGCGAACTCGAGGGCGCGGACAGCCTGCTCGAGGCCTATCGCCGGCCCGTCCCACGGCTCGAACTCGGGCGGAAACTTGCGCCGCTCGTATCGGCCATGATGGACCTGTCCGACGGCTTGTTGGTCGACGCGCGGAGAATGGCCGAAGCGAGCGGCGTGGCGATCGTCATCGAAACCATCGACGTGCCGCTATCGCAGGCTTTCGTGGATGCGCGCGGCGACACCCGCGAAACCTCGATCGAAGCGGCGACCATGGGCGACGATTATCAGCTGCTCTTCGCCGCCGCGCCGCGCTCGCGCAAACATATCGAGATGGTTGCCGAGGAGATCGGCGCGGAGATCCATTGCGTCGGGATCGTCGAAGAAGGCGCGGGCATTACCCTGCAGGAAGGGGGCCGCCCGGTGCCGCTGCCCGAGAGCCTCGGCTGGGAGCATTGACGCAACCGCCGCAAAGGGCGACGGCGATCATTCGACTTGCACTCAACCGCCCACTGCCTCTATAGCGCGCGCAACTCCGCGATACGCCCGATTCCGGGCGTTTCTTTCTATGCGGGAAACCAAACTCACAGGGGGTTCTGACCCAAAATGCCTATTGATCCGATGACACTCGTTATCGTGGCCATTGGCTGCGGCCTTCTCGCCGTCGTCTATGGCTTCGTAACCAGCCGCCAGGTGCTCGCCGCATCCGCCGGCAATGAGCGCATGCAAGAGATTGCCGGCGCCATCCAGGAAGGCGCAAGCGCCTATCTCGGCCGCCAGTATCGTACGATCGCCATTGTCGGCGTTGTCGTTGCCGCGCTCGTCTTTTTCTTCCTCGGCGGCCTTTCGGCGGCCGGTTTCGTGCTCGGCGCGGTGCTGTCCGGCGTGGCCGGCTATATCGGGATGAACATCTCGGTCCGCGCCAATGTCCGCACGACCCAAGCGGCCTCCAAAGGCCTGCAGGACGGCCTGACCGTGGCGTTCCGCGCCGGTGCGGTGACGGGGCTTCTCGTCGCCGGTCTCGCGCTGCTTTCGATCGCCGTCTTCTTCTATGTGCTCGTCGGCACCCTCGGCGAGGAAGCGAACAGCCGCACCGTGGTCGACGCGCTCGTCGCGCTCGCCTTCGGCGCCTCGCTGATCTCGATCTTCGCGCGTCTGGGCGGCGGCATCTTCACCAAGGGTGCCGACGTCGGCGCCGACCTGGTCGGCAAGGTCGAAGCCGGTATTCCGGAAGACGATCCCCGCAACCCCGCCACGATCGCGGACAATGTCGGCGACAATGTCGGCGACTGCGCGGGCATGGCGGCCGACCTATTCGAGACGTACGTTGTGACCGTCGGCGCAACGATGGTGCTCATCGCGTTGCTCGTCGGCGCTGGCGCATCGCTGCTCCCGCTCATGGCGCTGCCGCTCGTTATCGGCGGTGTCTGCGTGATCACGTCGATAATCGGCACCTATTTCGTCCGCCTCGGCTCGTCGCAGAGCATCATGGGCGCGCTCTACAAGGGCTTCATCGTGACGGCTGTGCTGTCGGCGATCGCGCTCTTCTTTGCGACGCAGGTGACCGTCGGCGACATGTCGGCGACGCTCGGCACGGTGAATGACACGGCGATTACCGGCATGAACCTGTTCTGGTGCATGCTGCTCGGCCTCGCCATCACCGGTATCATCATCTGGATCACCGAATATTATACGGGCACCGGCTATCGCCCGGTCCGCTCAATCGCCAAGGCGTCTGAAACGGGCCATGGCACGAACGTGATCCAGGGTCTCGCAGTCAGCCTCGAGGCAACCGCTCTGCCGACCATCGTGATCTGCATCGGCATCATCGTGTCGTACCAGCTCGCGGGCATCATCGGCATCGCTTTCGCCGCGACCTCGATGCTGGCGCTCGCCGGCATGGTCGTCGCGCTCGACGCATACGGCCCGGTTACCGACAATGCCGGCGGCATCGCCGAAATGTCCGAGCTCGATGACGAGGTGCGCAACCGCACCGATGCGCTCGACGCGGTCGGCAACACGACCAAGGCCGTTACCAAAGGCTATGCCATCGGCTCGGCCGGTCTGGCCGCGCTCGTGCTGTTCGGCGCGTATACGGAGGACCTTAGGCTCTTCTTCGGCGACGTCACCGTCGATTTCTCGCTGAGCAATCCGTACGTGATCGTCGGCCTCTTCCTCGGCGCGCTTCTCCCGTACCTGTTCGGTGCGATGGGCATGATGGCCGTGGGCCGTGCCGGCGGCGCGGTGGTCGAAGAGGTGCGTGGCCAGTTCCGCGACAATCCGGGCATCATGGAGGGCACGAGCCGTCCGAACTATGCGCGCACCGTGGACCTCGTCACCAAGGCGGCGATCAAGGAAATGATCCTGCCGAGCCTGCTTCCGGTGTTCGCGCCGATTGTGGTCTATTTCGTGATCACGGCCGTCGGCGGCCAGGCCAACGGCTTCGCCGCGCTTGGCGCGCTGCTCCTCGGCGTGATCGTCTCCGGCATCTTCGTCGCGCTGTCGATGACAGCCGGCGGCGGCGCCTGGGACAATGCCAAGAAGCATATCGAAGACGGCAATCACGGCGGCAAGGGCTCCGAAGCCCACAAGGCTGCGGTGACCGGCGATACGGTCGGCGATCCCTACAAGGATACGGCCGGCCCGGCGGTGAACCCGATGATCAAGATCACGAACATCGTGGCGCTGCTGCTGCTCGCGGCCCTGGCGGGCGGGGCGCATTAATTTGTCAGACTCAACCTAGCGGTTGAGCGCGGCACCGACCCACTCCCCCTCCCGACCTCCCATGAGTGTACCCTATTTGGGAGGTCGGGAGGGGGAGTGGGCCGGTGCCGCGCCTGAGGCGAAGCCGAAGGTCTGATAAAAAACAGCCCGTCCGGAGCGATCCGGGCGGGCTTTTCATTGGGCAGGCGGCGTGTCGTTCGCGCCACACCGGGCTCACGTGCAATTCTTGCAATTGCGTCAGAAATGTTGCAACTAGCGCTTTCCTGAACCTTGGCCCTGCTGGATTCGTCCGGCGGGGCTTTTTCTTTGGCCAGCATGGTTTCCGGGCAGCATGGCCGACATGGTTTGCAGATTAACCGTCTATGCTAACCGCGCTCTTCAAAAAGGATTTAACCTCACCTGCCTATACACCGGCACAGCAGGAGCCGGAGAGCGATACATGTATGCGGGTCAATCCATATCGATACCGTCGGAGACGACCCTCGCTTCGCGGCGAAACCAGCTCGGCGCACCGCCGCGCCCGGTCAGCGCGACCGAAGAACTGAATCTCGCCTGTACCTTCCAGACACCCGAATCCCTGTCCGCGAGCATCACCGCCCAATGGTCGGTGCTCGCCGATCAGGCCGCCGAGCCCAATTGCTTCGCCGAACGCTGGTTCCTTCAGCCCTCGCTGGCGATGCTCGCCGAGCCCGACACGGTTAAACTCGCCGTCGTCACATCGACAAGCGGGCTGCTCGTCGGCCTCATCCCGCTGATAATCGAAGCGGACTATGGCCGCATCCCGATCCGCTACGTGCAGAACTGGACGCACCATCACAGCTTTCTCGATGCGCCTCTGGTCAGGCGCGGCATGGAGGAGCGCTTCTGGCAGATCCTGCTCGAAGCGCTCGACGAGACCGACTGGGCGACGGGACTCCTCCATATCCGCGGCCTGCCCGCGGACGGGCGCATCGTGCGCGGCCTGGAACGGGCGAGCGCCGCGCTCGGCCGGCCCTGCGATATCGTCCATCGCACGCGCCGCGCCCTGCTGCGCAGCGGCAAGACGCCCGAAGACTATTGGGCGGACAATGTCCGCAAGAAGAAGCGCAAGGAGATCGGCCGGCTCGAAAAGCGGCTCACCGATCAGGGGGCGGTCCGCTACGCAACGCTCGAGGCAGACGAGGATGTCGCACCTTGGATCGACGCATTTCTGGCCTTGGAGAGCAAAGGCTGGAAAGGCGAGAACGGCTCGGCGCTGGCCTGCGAGGCAACGCTCTCGAAATTCTTCGAGATCGTGGCGACCGGCGCGCATGCGGCCGGCAAGCTCGATTTCCACCGGATCGAGCTGGACGGCACGCCGATCGCGATGCTCGTCAATTTCCTGACGGCACCGGGCGGCTTTTCGTACAAAATCGCATTCGACGAACGCTATGCGCGCTATTCGCCGGGTATCCTCGTCGAGCGCTATAATCTGAAGATCCTGGAGCGCCGCGATATCGACTGGCTCGATAGCTGTGCGGAACAGGGCCATTCGATGATCGACAGCCTGTGGGCCGAACGCCGCGATATCGTCCGCGTGTCCGTGCCGCTGGGCGGTCGCCGGAACCGGGCGGTTTTCCGCGCCTGCCGGTCCGCCGAAGACATGGCGTCGCGAGCGCGCGGGATCGCCGGAAAGATGAAGGGTGCCGACAATGGCCGCGACTGAGGCGATCTTCACCGACAATGCCCGCGTCACATTGCGTGCTGCCTACCCGGAAACGCCCGCGCTGGTCGATCACCGGCTCACCGAGCACCCGCTGCTCGACAATGCGGCGCTCGCCGAACTCGCCCGCTCCATGCGGCCCGAGGACGTCGAGTATAATCGCGGCGACCTGCCCGTCGGCATCGATCCGGCCGATGTGCCCGATAACGGGCTCGGCATCATGGAGACGCTGGAGAATATCGAAACCAATGGTAGCTGGATGGTGCTCAAATTCATCGAACAGGCACCGGCCTATCGCGACCTACTTCACGAGACACTCGCCGAAATCGAGCCGATCGTACGCGAGATCACGGGCCAGATGATGAATCCCGAAGGATTCATCTTCGTCTCGTCGCCCGGTGCGGTGACGCCGTATCACATGGATCCGGAACACAATATTCTGCTGCAGATTCGCGGCAGCAAGACGATGACCGTATTCCCCGCCGACGACGAGGAACTGGCGCCGAGCGAGGCCCATGAGGCATTCCACGAAGGCGGGCATCGCAACCTGCAATGGCGCGACGATTTCGCCGCGCGCGGCAGAGCGTTCGAGCTGACCCCCGGCAAGGCGATCTACGTACCGGTGAAAGCGCCGCACTGGGTCAAGAACGGCCCGCAGGCCTCGCTGTCGCTCTCGATCACCTGGCGTTCGGAATGGGTGTATCGCGAGAAATATGCCCGCACGTTCAATGCGACGCTGCGCCGTCTCGGTCTCAATCCCGCCCCGCCCAAACGCTTTCCGCATCAGAACCATGTGAAGTCGCTCGCCTGGCGCACGATCGACAAGGCGCGCCGCACTCTGACCCGCCAATCCTGACATTCGCGCGGCCGGATGGGAACGATTGCCGCGATTCAGCCAATCCCTTCCCTTTTCCGCGGCTTGCCGCTATGGCGGCGCGGATTTTCGGCACTATATGGACGGATATGGCTAAAGAAGAACTGCTCGAGATGCGCGGCCACGTGATGGAATTGCTGCCCAACGCAATGTTCCGCGTCAAACTCGAAAACGATCATGAAATACTCGGCCACACGGCCGGCAAGATGCGCAAGAACCGTATCCGCGTGCTCGTCGGCGACGAAGTGCTCGTCGAGCTGACGCCCTACGACCTCACCAAGGGCCGTATCACCTATCGCTTCAAATAAGCAGGCCGCGCGCCGGTGCGCCAAAAACGATTAGTCCTCGCCTCCGCCAGCCCGCGCCGCAAGGAGCTCCTCGCGCGGATCGGTGTCGAGCCGGATACAATCGACCCCGCCGATATCGACGAGACGCCACACAAGGGCGAGCTGCCGCGCGACTATGCGATGCGGATGGCCGCTGAGAAGGCAGCAGCGGTCGCGCCGCGCCATGCCGGATCGCTTGTGCTGGCCGCCGATACCGTGGTGGCGGCGGGGCGCCGGATATTGCCCAAAACAGAAGACGAGAGCGACGCGCGCAATTGCCTGACCTTGCTCAGCGGGCGGCGGCATCGTGTGCTGTCGGCGGTGACACTGGTCGATGCCGAGAGCCGTGCACGCCACAAGCTCTCGACGACCATTGTCACCTTCAAACGCCTGACCGACGCCGAGATCGCGAGCTATCTCGCGCGCGGCGAATGGCGGGGCAAGGCGGGCGGCTATGCGATCCAGGGCTTTGCCGAAAGCTGGGTGCGCTTCCTCTCGGGCAGCCATTCGGGGGTAGTGGGCCTGCCGCTCTACGAGACCCGGACACTGCTCGAAAGCGCAGGATACGGCCTTGGCTGAATGGCTCTACGAGGACGGCATCGGCGAGGCGCGCGCGGCGCTTGTCGACGGCGATGCGATCCTCGAAGCCGGTATCGAGCCCGAAGATGCCGGACTGCAGCCTGGCGCGGTTTGCGAAGCGCGGCTCGTCGAGATTCTGCCGAGCCGTCGGGCCGGGCGACTAGAGCTGCACGGGGGCGAAGAGGCTCTGCTGGAGCCGCTGCCAGCCGATGTGACCGAAGGTCAGAGCCTGCGCGTCGAGATCGTTCGCAGCGCGATCCCCGAACCGGGCAAGCGTAAAGTAGCGAAGGGGCGGATAGCGGCTCAGGGACGAACCGCATCACCCGCGCCGAGCCTGCTCGATCGGGTGAAAGCGAGCGGTATCCCCGTGCGTACGCTTGCCAGTCACGAATCCGATGCGCTGGAAGCGGCGGGCTGGTCCGAACTCATCGAACAAGCGGCAACCGGTGCGGTCCCCTTTCCCGGCGGCGCGCTGCGCATTGCGCTGACGCCGGCGATGACCGTCATCGATGTCGACGGCGCGCTGGCTCCCGCCGAACTGGCCAAGGCCGGCGCCCGCGCGTCGGGTGAAGCGATCCGGCGGCTCGATATTGGCGGGTCCACGGTGATCGATTTGCCGAGCCTGTCCGCGAAGGCGGACCGGCAGGCCGCCGCCGAAGCGCTGGACGCCGCGCTGCCCCAGCCTTTCGAACGGACTTCGGTCAATGGCTTCGGCCTCTTACAGGTCGTCCGCAAGCGCGTCCGGCCATCGCTGCTCGAATATGCGCACTATGAGAGCGCGGCGACGGCGGCGCGCGCCTTGCTGCGCCGTGCCGAGCGCGCGACCGGCTCCGGCACGCGCACGCTCGCGGCCCATCCCGCCATCATCGCCCAGCTTGAGGCGCAGCCGGATTGGCGTGCCACGCTGGAGCGTCGCATTGGGGCAGACGCCGTACTCGCCGCCGATCCCACGCTAGGTCTGTGGGGCGGACATGTAAGCGCCGCCCATCCAGCGTGATATTTGCGCGCTGCCGATAATGTGCCAACGTCGCCGAAACAGAAGCTCTAGGGAGAGATAACAATGCTGACCAAGGGCGACGATTTCCCGCTGCACCAGACGCCGGAGCCGATGGCGGTTTCGGGTACCGACCGGAATTTCTACGACCGCTATTTCTTCAACGGGTATAGCGACGACGGCAGCCTGTTCTTCGCCGCCGCCATGGGCCTCTACCCGCAGCTGGATATCATCGATGCGAGTTTCTGCCTGCTGATCGACGGCGTGCAGCATAATATCCGGGCCTCGCGCAGGATGGGATCGGAGCGACTCGATCTCGAAGTCGGGCCCATTCGCGTGGAGATCGTCGAGGCGCTGGAAAAGCTGCGGCTGATCGTCGCGGACAATGATAGCCCGGTCACCGCCGATATCACCTTTGCCGCGCGCCACACGCCGATCGAGGAACCGCGCTTTACCCGCCGCAACGGCCCACGCATGTTCATGGACTATACGCGCATGACACAAAGCGGCAGCTGGACCGGGACGATCAGCCACAACGGTCAGGACCATGTCCTTGCCGCCGACAGGCATTTCGGCACGCGGGATCGGAGCTGGGGCATCCGCCCGGTCGGCGCGCCGGAATCCCAGCCGCCGCCCACTGGCAGCCTGCCGCAATTCTACTGGCTCTGGGCGCCGCTGAACTTCACAAATCACGCGACCTTCTTCCACACCAATGACGATGCAGAGGGTGCCGGATGGAACCGCCGCGCCGTCATCGATGCGCTGGACAGCGAACCTGCCGACTATGACCGCACCGAATATACGGTGCACTACGCCGACGGCACGCGCCGGGTTGCCTCGCTCGACGTCTCGCTCGATCCGGGCGGCGATGCGCGGCTGCTGATCGAACCGGCGGGCCCCGATTTCCATATGTCGGGCCTTGGCTATACCCACCCGGTCTGGGGGCATGGGATGGACCATGGCGAACTGGAAACCGCCTATGACACGATCGAGGCGGGCGCGAACCCGCACGAACAGCTCCACTGGCATATCCAGGCATTTTCGCGCGCCACGCTGACCCTCGATGGCGAAGAGCATAGCGGCCATGGCGTGCTCGAACAGCTGCTGATCGGGCCGCATGCGCCGAGCGGCTTCGCCGGCCTGCTCGACCCCGCCGCCTGACATGAACGTCATCCCGACCCGGCCGGAACAGTTCAGCACCGCATGGCTCGAAGAGAAACTCGGCGCCCCGTCCGGATCGCTGACCGGCTTCGCGCACCAGACCATCGGCACCGGCCAGATGTGCGACAGCTTCCGGATTACGCTCGACTGGGACGGGCATGACGGCCCAGCCCATATCGTCGCCAAATGCCCGAGCACCAACGATCAGAGCCGGCATATCGCCAAGACGCTGCGCAACTATGTGCTGGAGATAAGCTGGTATCGCGATCTTGCCGATGAAATCCCGGTCGACTGCCCGCCCTGCTATCATGCCGAAATCGCCGACAACGAGGTCGATTTCGCGCTGCTGCTCGGCGATATGAACCCGGCCCGCCAAGGCGATCAGCTCGAGGGCGCCAATATCCCGATGATCGAGGCGGCAATTGCAGAGGCCGCGAAACTCCACGCGCCGCTATGGAGTTCGCCGCGCCACGCCGATTATGGCTGGCTCGGCTTCGGTTCGACGAACAAGGAGCTGGTCCGCACGCTTCTTCCCGGCCTTTATGAGGGGTTCAAGGACCGGTATCGCGGGCGGCTCGACGCGGACATCTTCGCGATGGGCGACGCGTTCATCGCGCGGCTTGACGATTATCTCGACCAGCCGCTCGCCGCGCGCACCATCGTCCATGGCGATTTCCGTATCGACAATCTGCTCTTTCATCCCGAGACCGGCGCGGCGACGGTCGTCGACTGGCAGACGGTCGGCCTCGGATCCGGCCCGACGGACATTGCCTATCTGATCGGCACGAGCATCGCCGACCCGGCGGTGCGCAAGGCCGAGGAGTTCCGCCTGCTCGACGACTATGCCGCGCAGCTGCGCGCACAGGGCGTGGAAATCGCGGACGAAGACTGCCGCACGGCCTATCGCCGCGGCAGTTTTTCCGGCTTCGTCATGGCAATCTTCGCCTCGATGAATGTCGAACGCACCGAACGCGGCGACGAGATGTTCGCCGTCATGGCCGAACGCCCGGCGCAGCAGATCCTGGATCTGGAGGGTCTGGGCAGTTTTTGATCGGCAGACCTCTTTGTCAGACCCTCGCTAAAGCTTAGGCGCGACACCGGGATTCTTTTGTCAGAACATTGCTGTTGCAATGTCGCGGCACCGGCCCGCTCCCCCTCCCGACCGCCCA
>NZ_JBQLZN010000007.1:0-37334 GCF_052168295.1 Parasphingopyxis sp.
AGACGACGAAGCCGACCACGCCGATCGCGACCATGGCATAGGCCATGCCGAGATAACCGAAGACCGGCTTTTTCGAGAAGGTCGCGACGATCTGGCTGACCATGCCGAAGCCCGGCAGGATCATGATGTAGACTTCCGGATGGCCGAAGAACCAGAACAGATGCTGGTAAAGCAGCGGATCGCCGCCACCGGCCGCGTCGAAGAAGGTCGTGCCGAAGTTGCGGTCGGTCAGCAACATCGTGATCGCCGCCGCAAGCACCGGCAGCGCCAGCAGCAGCAGGAACGCCGTCACCAGCACCGACCAGACGAACAGCGGCATTTTATGCAGCGTCATGCCCGGCGCGCGCATGTTGAAGATCGTGGTGATGAAGTTGATCGCGCCCAGGATCGAACTCGCACCGGCAAGGTGGAGCGAAAGGATCGCCATATCGACCGCCGGCCCGACCGAGCCCGATGTCGATAGCGGCGCATAGACCGTCCAGCCTGTGCCCGCGCCGTCAGCCGTCCCGCCCGGTACGAACATCGAGCCGAAGAGCAGGAGGAAGGCGGGAACGAGCAGCCAGAAGCTGATATTGTTCATCCGCGGGAAGGCCATGTCCGGCGCGCCGATCATCAGCGGCACGAACCAGTTGCCGAACCCGCCGATCATCGCGGGCATGACCATGAAAAAGACCATGATCAGGCCGTGCGCGGTAATCATCACGTTCCAGAAATGCAGCGCGGCATTGCCTTCTTCGCCGGCCCAGGCTTCGAGATACTGGATGCCCGGCTCGGCGAGCTCCATGCGCATCATGCCGGAGAGCGCGCCGCCGATAATGCCGGCGACGATCGCGAAGATCAGATAAAGCGTGCCGATATCCTTGTGGTTCGTCGACATGAAC
This sequence comes from Parasphingopyxis sp., assembly GCF_052168295.1. Classification (GTDB taxonomy): domain Bacteria; phylum Pseudomonadota; class Alphaproteobacteria; order Sphingomonadales; family Sphingomonadaceae; genus Parasphingopyxis. The sequence continues at coordinate 882 of NZ_JBQLZN010000007.1, forward strand.
CAGCGGACGAAAAAGCCCGGCTTGTGGTCGGCGTCGTGATGCGCCTCGTCCTGGCCGGCGGCTTCGAAATGGGAGGGAGTGGCTGCGGTATCGGTCATCGGTGCGATCCCTTAACTGGCTGCGCCGGCGGAGCGGGCCGCGGCGATCTCTTCGGCGTCATCGGCCGTTTCGGTGTCGGTTTCTGCGGGCGCCTCTTCGGTAGCTTCTTCTTCGCTACCGGGCATTGTGCCGCCATTGGCGAGCACCCATTGCTCGAATCGTTCGGGCGAGACGACCTCGACCGCGATCGGCATATAGCCGTGGCGAACCCCGCACAGCTCGGAGCACTGGCCGAAATAGACGCCTTCCTGCTCGACGCGGGTCCAGCCTTCGTTGAGGCGGCCGGGCACGGCGTCGATCTTCGTCCAGAAGGCCGGCACCGCGAAGCTGTGCAGCACGTCCGAAGCGGTCACGAGGAAGCGGATATTGACGCCCGCCGGGATGACCATGCGCTCGTCGACGGCCAGCAGGCGCGGCCCGTCTGCATCGGTGCGGAAGCGCGCGCCTTCGGCCTGTTCGCCCTCTTCTTCGAGCATGTTCGAGACGAGCAGAATGTCGCCATGGTCCGGATATTCATAGGTCCAGTTCCACTGGTTGCCCGTGATCTTCACCGTCACCGTCTCGCCTTCGGGCAGACTGTACTGCGCCTGCAACAGGCTAATCGACGGCACGGCGATGACGACGAGGATCAGCACCGGCACGAGCGTCCAGATGACTTCGAGCGTCGTGTTGTGCGTGGTTTTCGAGGGGTTCGGATTGCGGCGGCGGTTGTACCGCACGATGATCCAGAGCAGCAGCGCGAGAACGAACAGCGAAATCGCCGTGATGATCGGCATCAGCAGCGCATCGTGGAACCAGCGGGCCTGTTCGCCGACTTCGGAAACCTGCTCCTGAATGCCCAGCGCGCCCGTCGGCATGCCGAAGCCTTCGACGGCCGGCGCATGTTCGAAGGCGGGCACCTCGGCTTCGGCCGACTCGGCAACCTCGCCTTCCGCACCCGGCGCGGGCGCCAATTCGGTTTGCGGCGCCGGCGCGAGTTCCGGCTGCGGCGCCGCGGCACTCGCCGCCGACGTTACGGAAAGCGAAGCCACGGCCAAACCGGCGGCCAGCATCAAATTCGTCAATATGCGCATTTTGACCCCATTTGTTCCGCTCGGGGAGCGGTCGAAACAGTTCACGGAATAGTGAAACTTGGCGGCTATATAGAGCCGGGATTTGCAGGCCTCAAGCTTCACTTTCGGGAAATTCTCGCGTCCAAGCATCGGGTTGAAGCGGATCGCGCTGCCGCCTATGTGCCGCCGGGCAAGTGGCAGGGAGCGCATGATGACCGACGACGACATTCTTTCCGAGTTCCGGGCGGCGCAGGCGCTTCTGGAGGGCCATTTCATCCTGTCTTCGGGCAAGCGCAGCGCGCGCTACCTCCAGTGCGCGCGGGTGCTGATGGACCCGATGCGCGCCTCGCGCTTGGCCTCCACGCTCGCCGCCCGTCTGCCACGCGAAATCCGCAGCGAGATCGACGTGGTCATATCGCCCGCCATGGGCGGCGTGATCATCGGTCATGAAATGGGCCGGGCGCTCGGCGTCGATGCCATGTTCCTCGAACGGCCCGAAGGCACGTTCGAACTCAGGCGCGGTTTCGCGCTGGAACGCGGGCAGAAGGTGCTGATGGTCGAGGATGTGGTCACCACCGGGCTGTCGTCGCGCGAGGCGATCGCCGCGGTGATCAATGCCGGCGGCGAAGTCGTCGCCGAAGCCGCGCTCGTCGACCGGTCGGCTGGCGAGGCCGATCTCGGCGTACCCTTCTTTCCGCTGCTATCGCTCGATTTCCCGGTCTACGATCCCGACGACCTGCCCGAGGAACTCGCCGCGATCGAAGCCGTCAAGCCCGGCAGCCGCCAGGCATGATCCACCGGCTGGGCCTGCTGCTCGGCCTGTTCGGCCTGGTGGCCGCCCAACCCGCCCTCGCCTTCGATCCGGCGCGGATCGGCCGGCTGGCCGAAGCGCAGGACTTCCACGGCGTCATTCTCGTCTCGCGCGGCGAGACCATCGTCTATCTGCGCGCCTTCGGCCAGGTCAGTCCGCACGCGCCGACGCCGCACCGGATCGATGCGCAATGGCGCTGGGCCTCGATCACCAAACAGGTGATCGCGACGATCGCCATGCAGGAAGTCGCCGCCGGCCGTCTTTCGCTCGACGCGCCGATCGCGGTCTATTGGCCCGACTTTCCCAATGCCAATCGTGACCGCATCACGATCCGGCATCTGCTCGGCCATCTTTCCGGGCTGCCCGATCCCGAAGACTCGTCGCTCCTGCCCAGCGGCCTGCCGGCCTTTTACAGCGATGACGGCGCCGAAACCGCTACGGCCGACGGCTATTGCGCCGGCCCTTCGCGCGCCGAGCCGGGCGCCGGCTATCACTATAATAACTGCGACTATATCGTGCTCGGCGCGCTGCTCGAACGCGTGACCGATACCCCGCTCGAAACGCTGTTGGCGGACCGGATACCGGGCGCGCGCTTTATCCGGGAGGATACCGACGCCCTTCCCGGCTTTCAGTTCGGCGAGGCCGAACCGCCTGTCCGCCTCGCCGCCTATGGCGCGGCGGGCGGGCTGCAGGGTACGATTCTCGACCTTTGGCGGTTCGACCGGGGCCTGATGACGGGCCGCCTGCTCGGCGCCGACATGCGCGCCGCATTATGGGCGGGTAATTCCGCCTATGGCTATCATGCGTTGGGCCAATGGGTGCTGCCCGCGCGGCTCGCTGGCTGCGCCGAGCCCGTCCGGCTCGTCGAGCGGCACGGCGCGATCGGCGGCGTGCAGGGACGCAACTTCATCGTGCCCGGGCGCGATATCGCGGTCATCGCTTTCACCAACCGGTCCGAGGGCGAATTCTCCTTCGGCCAAGTCTGGCGTGGCGAAGGCTTTGCGCATGATCTATTGGCGGAAGCGGTCTGCCATTGGAGCGATGAATGAGCCATCACCTGCGCCTCGGCGTGAATATCGATCATGTCGCGACGATCCGGAATGCGCGCGGCGGCGATCATCCCGATCCCGTGCGCGCGGCCGAGCAGGCGGCGGATGCCGGCGCGGACGGCATCACCGCCCATCTGCGCGAGGACCGGCGCCACATCACGGACGGCGATATCGACCGGCTGAGCGAAGCGCTGACCATCCCGCTCAACCTCGAGATGGCAGCGACCGACGAGATGCTGGAGATCGCCCTGCGCCACACACCGCATGCGGCCTGCATTGTCCCCGAAAAGCGTGAGGAGCGGACGACAGAAGGCGGGCTGGATGCAGCCGGCGGGCACAATCATCTCGCGCCGTTCGTCAGCGAGCTGAAGAACGCCAATATCCGAGTCAGCCTGTTTATCGAACCCGATCCGGCGCAGGTGGAAGCGGCACTGCGCCTCGGCGCGCCGGTCGTAGAATTCCATACCGGCCGCTACGCGCATCTAGACGGCGAGGAGCGCGCGACCGAACTGCGCCGGATCGCCGACGCCGCCGCTTTGGCGGCCAAGAACGGCATCGAACCCCATGCGGGACACGGCCTGACCTATGACAATGTCGGGCCGATAGCGGCGATCCCGCAGATCGCGGAGCTCAATATCGGCCATTTCCTGATGGGCGAGGCGATCTTCACGGGGCTGGAAGCGAGCGTGAAACGGATGCGCGAACTGATGGATCTTGCGAGATGATTGAGCAAATCCGCCAATATCATCCTTTATACGTCGTCCATATGGCTGTCTGCATCGCTTTTCTCGCGATTATGACGGCCATCACGGCTATGATTGCGTGGAATATCGTTATTGGCAGTTGGACGGAAATGTTCGCCCCCCTCTCTCACATTACATGGATTGTGGCTGGGGCAGTATTCGCCATGCGGGTTCTGACGACTGTCCTGTGGTACCTTTTCGGAAAGCCCGTCGATCGTGTCGGCCAGGATAGCATATGATCATCGGTATCGGCTCGGATCTCTGCAACATCGATCGCATCCAGAATTCGCTCGACCGGTTCGGAGCGCGGTTCGAGCAGCGCGTCTTCACCGAGATCGAGCGCGCCAAGGCCAATCGCCGCCCCTTCACCATCGCTGGCACCTATGCGAAACGCTTCGCTGCGAAAGAGGCCTTTTCCAAGGCCGTGGGCACCGGTTTCCGTCAGGGTGTGTTCATGAAGGATATTGGTGTAGTGAACGCGCGGAGCGGCGCGCCGACGCTCGCGCTCACAGGCGGCGCGAAAAAGCGGCTTGACGCGCTGACTCCGCCCGGCCACCGGCTGGAGGTACATCTGACGATGACCGACGACCATCCCTGGGCGCAGGCCTTCGTCATCCTTTACGCCCGGTCCGAATAGCCGGGCCGAAGAAGCGAGTGAGTGAATTGGATCAGGAACGCGCGAGCGACAGCGACGAGCATCTGGCAGCCGCCCTGAAGGCGAGCGAGGATTGCGCCGCTGCGTCCGAAGACGATAGCGAAGACAAGGGCACGGACTGGTGGGGCGAGATCAAGGGCATCTTCCTGCTCGTCCTCGCCGTGCTCGCCTTTCACAGCTTCGTCGCCAAGCCGTTCTATATCCCGTCCGAATCGATGATGCCGGGGCTGATCCAGGGCGACCGGCTCGTGGTCAGCAAATATCCCTATGGCTGGTCGTACGTATCGCCCTCCTTCCACGTCCTGCCCTTTATCGAAGGCCGGCTGTTCGGCAGCTATCCCGAGCGCGGCGATATCGTGATCACCGTGCCGCAGGGCGCGCGCGCCGACTATATCAAGCGCGTCGTCGGCCTGCCCGGCGATACGATCGAGATCCGCGGCGGCGCGGTGATTCTGAACGGCACGCCGTTGCGCCGCGAGCAACGCGAACCGGCGATGATCCCGATCGATGCCAACGTGCCGTGCGACGACGTGCCCGGCCTGATCACGACGGGCAGCGATGGTGTGCGCTACTGCCGCATGCCGGTCTATCGCGAATATACGCCCGAGGGCCGCTATTACGACACGATCGACCTCGGCCCCTCCCCGGCCGATTTCTACGGGCCGATCACGATACCCGAGGGGCATCTCTTCCTCTTGGGCGACAATCGCGACCAGTCCGCCGACAGCCGTTCGCCGCTTGCCGGCGGCGGGCTGGGCGGCCCCGTGCCCGTCGAGAGCATCGGCGGGCGGGCGGAGTTCATCACCTTCTCGCTCGATGGCACGTCCGAATGGTATAATCCGATCAGCTGGTTCAGCGCGATGCGCAGCGGCCGTGCGGGCACCGGCCTGCATCCGGACCGCGAAGGGGACGAATGAACGGGCGCGACGATCTGCCCGGCCCCTATGACGGCAAAGCCGGACCGGCCGAAGTCCGCGATCCGGTAATTCGCCAGGAACTCAAACGCGCCATTGCCTGGGCGATGGTGGCGGTCGCCGTCATCCTCGTCTGGCAATTGGCGCAGGCGATCCTGCTGATCATCGCCGGTATCGTGTTCGCTTCGCTGCTCGACGGCGGCACGAAATTGCTGCGGCCCGTCATCCCCTTCAGCCGCCCGTTGCGCCTGCTCATCGTCGTCCTGCTGATCGTCGGCGGCCTCGCGGGGATTGGTTGGCTGGCCGGCATCGAAATCGCCGCCCAGGCCGAACAGTTGCGCACGACGCTGAGCAACCAGTTCCAGCGCCTGCTCACCATGCTCGACGATCTCGGCATGACGCCCGGCGGCACCGAGCTAACGCAGATCGTGCGCGAAGTGCTGGGGTCCGTCGGCAGCCTGACATCCGCGCTTGGGTCCGCGGTCAGCGGTATCGCGACGCTGTTCCTCGTCATGGTGATCGGGCTGTTCATAGCGATCGACCCAAATATCTATGACCGTGGCATCCAGTGGATGCTCCCGCGGGGTACGCGCCCCGAATTCCGCAAGACGACCACGCGCATGGCGAAGACGCTGCAAAGGCTGCTCGCCGGGCGCGTACTCGGCATGGTCTTCGAGGGATTTCTGACATGGTTGCTGCTGACCATCGCCGGCGTGCCGATGGCGCTCCTGCTCGGCATATTGGCGGGGCTGCTCGCCTTCATTCCCAATATCGGCGCGTTCATCACGGGCGTTCTGATGGTGGCCGTCGGCCTTAGCGCCAGTCCGGAACTCGGCCTCTACGCCTTCATCATCTATCTCGTCGTCCAGACCTTCGATGGCTATGTCGTGATCCCGATGGTCGCCAAACAGACGGTCGACCTGCCGCCGGCGCTCACCCTGTCCGCGCAGATCCTGTTCGCCGCCCTGTTCGGCATCATCGGCCTCGCGCTCGCCGATCCGATCGTGGCTATGACCAAGGCCGCGCTCGAACGGCGCTCCGAGCATAATGACGAAGAGGATGAGGAAGAACAGCGCCGCGCCGCCGAAGCGGGCGCCACGCCGACCGATCCGGGTTAGCGGAGTTGTTTGTCAGAAACTTCCTGTCGGAAGTTTCTGATAGACAACCCTTACTGCGGCGGGAGCGCGTCGCCCAATTGTTCCTGAAGCTGCTGTTGCAACTGCTGCTGCTCCATCATCTGCTGCATAAACTCTTCCTGAGACAGCACATCGACCAGCTCGACTTCGAATTCGAGGATATCGGTCGTGTCGAAGGGCATTTGCGGCGCGGGCGGATCGCCGGGTGATACGCCGGGCGGCAGCCAAAGTTCGGGCGGCAGCCACAGCATATGCCGCGCCCCGACCGTCATTTCCTGCACGCCTTCGCCGAAGCCCGGGAACACCTGGCTCAGTGGAAATGGCTGGCCTTGGCCTTCATCGACAACCTCGCCGTCGAGCAAACGAAGCGTATAGTTGACCACAGCCGCATCCTGCGGGCCCGGGCTCTCCCCGCCCTCCGCACCGGCTTCCAGCACTTCATATTGGAGGCCGGACTCGGTCGTCACCACGTCCGACCGTGCGCCGTTCCAGGCGAGAAAGGCCTGCGGCGACTGGGCGGTGCCCGGCGTCGCAGTGAACCAGGCGAGCGCGACGGCCGCCGCGATCAGCACGACGACGCCGACCCAGAGCTTGGCCAATGCGCCTTTCTGGATCGGGCGGAGGGGAACGGCGGTTACGGACATGGTCTAATCCCGGACAATTTGCGCATGCGCATATGAAGAAGGGCCACCCCTATGGAGCGGCCCCGGAAAAATCCAGCGGGAAAATTGTCAAGACGGCCCATGCCTCAAGCATGTCAACTATGCCGTTAGTCCGGAGCTCGTCGAAGGACGTCTATCGGCGGAGAAGCGCCCTTCGACAAGCTCAGGGCTAACGGGGATTTGGATATCGGCCTGATCAGGCGGCGCGGCGTTCGAGCGAGGACAGCCAAGCCCGCGCCTGTTTCTGCGCTTCGGCGATCTCGCGCGCCGTCATCTCGTCGGATATCTCCGCGCGGCAGCGCTGCGCCTTTTCATGGCCGCTGACTGCGGCGAGATTGAACCATTTATGCGCTTCGATCAGGTCGATATCGAGGCCGTCGGTACCTGCCGAATAGGCGATGCCGAGATCGAAATAGGCGTTTTCGTCGCCGGCCGCCGCGTCTCTCAAGCGGCTTTCGATCAGAAAATTCGCGGTTGCGGCACTATGCGCCATGACCCTGTTCCCCTTGTTGACTGTCGTCGGAAACAGGGATTGACCGGTTATGGATAATAAAAGGTTAACGGGAGGGGAGACTTTTTGGGCGAGTCATTGTCAGACTCGACCTGGCGGTCGAGCGCCGCACCAGCCCTCTCCCCCTCCCGACCGCCCACAGGGTAAAGTAATTGGGCGGTCGGGAGGGGGAGAGGGCTGGTGCGGCGACATTGCGATAGCAATGTTCTGACAAACCAAACCCGGTGCCGCGCTCGACCGCCAGGTCGAGTCTGACAAAGGGAATCTCCCTACCCCTTCTCCACCGCGATATTGTCGATCAGCCGCGTCTTGCCGATCCGGGCGGCGGCCAGCAGGCGGGCGGGGCGCTCGGCCGTTTCGACCGGTTCCAGCGTTTCGGCATCGCGCAGCTCGATATAATCGACGGTTGCGAAACCGGCTTCGAAGAGCTTCGCCTTGGCCGCGATGATCGCGTCCGCCGAAGATTCGCCGCGCAGGATCGCCGTCGCCGTTTCGGCAAGCGCATCGGGTAGCGCCACGGCACGTTCGCGTTCCTCGGCGCTCAGATAGGCGTTGCGCGAGGACAGGGCGAGGCCGTCCGCTTCGCGCACCGTCGGCACGCCGACAATCTCGATCTCGAAATCCAGGTCGCGTGCCATGCGCCGGATCAGCGCGAGCTGCTGATAATCCTTTTCGCCGAACAGCGCATAATCGGGACGGATCTGGTTGAAGAGTTTGGCGACGACGGTCGCGACCCCGTCGAAATGGCCGGGACGCGACGCACCGCATAGACCCTCGGTAACGCCGGTCAGGCTGATCGTCGTCGAAAAGCCCGCCGGATAGACCTCCTCCGGCCGCGGCGCCCAGAGCAGGTTGCAGCCCGCCGCTTCAAGCTTCGCCGCATCTTCCTCTTCGGTGCGCGGATAGGAATCGAAATCCTCGCCCTCGCCGAACTGGGTCGGATTGACGAAGATCGACGCGACGACATGGTCGGCAACCTCGCGGGCGCGCGCGACCAGCGCGATATGCCCCTTGTGCAGCGCGCCCATGGTGGGCACGAGCGCCACCGTGCCGCTATCGGCGCGCAATTCGCGCAGCGCAGCGCGCACCCCGATTAACCGTCTCTCCAATTGCACCTGTTTCGCGCCTCCGATATGTCGGCCGTGCTTGTGAGCGGGCGGGGGACCCGAATCAAGCCAGTTCATTTTGTCGGGGGAGCAGTTTTTGGCCGATTGCCATTTCATCGTTTTCGCCAATGAGAAAGGCGGCACCGGCAAATCGACGACGGCCGTGCACACGGCAGTGGCCCTGGCCGCGGCCGGGCGCACGGTATCCGTGCTCGATCTCGACAGCCGCCAGCGCACGACGACGCGCTACTTGGAAAACCGCGCGGCGAGCGCGGAACGGCTCGGCCGCCCTCTCCCGACCCCGCATTTCATGGTCAGCGAGGCCGATAATCTGGTGGGATTCGAACGCTGCATCGAGGCGCTGTGCCAGGATAGCGAATTCCTGATCATCGACACGCCGGGGCGCGACGATCCGCTCGCCCGGATTTCGGCGGCCCGCGCGGACACGCTGGTGACCCCGATCAACGACAGCTTCGTCGATCTTGACCTGATCGGCGAAGTCGATCCGGAAAACTACACCGTCCGCAAGCCGAGTTTCTATGCCGAAATCGTCTGGGATGCGCGCAAGGCCAAGGCACAGACGGGCGGCGAGGTGGACTGGGTGGTTTTGCGCAACCGCCTCCAGCATATCGAGGCGAAGAATATGCGGCGGGTTGCGCGGGCGCTGAACGACCTTTCCCGCCGCGTCGGTTTCCGCGTGATCCCGGGGCTGTCCGAGCGCGTCATCTATCGCGAGCTGTTTCCGAGCGGGCTCACCTTGCTCGATATCGACCATTTCGAAAGCGTGGGTCTCAGCCATGTCGCCGCGCGGCAGGAATTGCGCGAAATGATCGCCGCGCTGCAACTCCCCGAACAGGGGGTTACACAGGACATGTTCGAGACGGTATAAGGGCAATCATGCATTTATTGCTGCTGGCATTCGGAGCGATCGCGGCATGGGCCTGGTGGACGGGCCGGTTGCGGCGTAGCGACAGTGGCGACTGGGCGGCGATCGCCGCCGTCATCCTCGGCTTCAAATGGTTTTCTTCGGGCCAGGGCATTCTCGCGCTGATCTGTTTCGCCGGCGTGGCCGCCTGGGCCGCCTATCGCTCGCAACAGTTTCGCCGGGCGATGATGCCGGTGGCCGAGGCGCGCGAACTGCTCGGCGTGGACGAAAATGCGGACCAGGACACGATCCGCGCGGCGCACCGGCGGCTGATCGCGCGTGTTCATCCCGATGCAGGCGGTTCGGAGGAACTCGCCCGGCGCGTCAACGCCGCGCGCGAGATCCTGCTTTCCGAAGTCCGCAAGCAAGTGCCCGAACGCAGCGAATAAGGCCCCTCCGTCGCTTGTGCCTTGCAGCGGTAATAACTAGACGCGAACGCAGGGGCGGATCGCGCATCAGACGGCGAGGCACATTCTGACAAGGGATTATAATGACGCATGAATTCCACCCGACGACCCTGCGCGAATATGATATTCGCGGCATTGTCGGCGAAACGCTGGGCGAAGAGGATGCGCGGGCGATCGGCCGCAGCTTCGGCACGCTGATCCGCCGCGCAGGCGGCAGCCGGGTCGCGGTCGGCTATGACGGGCGGACAAGCTCGCCGATACTCGAAGCGGCGCTCGTCGAGGGGCTGAACGCGAGCGGAGTCGATGCAGCGCAGATCGGACTCGGCCCCACACCGATGCTCTATTACGCCGAGGCGACCCTAGAGGTTGATGGCGGCATAGAGATAACCGGCAGCCACAATCCCCCCGATTATAACGGCTTCAAGATGGTATTTCAGCATCGCGCCTTTTTCGGGGACGACATTCAGGGGATCAGCACCATGGCCGCGGCCGGCGACTGGGAGACCGGGAGCGGGACCAGCGAGCAGGTCGATATCGCCGACGCCTATGTCGATCGGCTCGTGGCGGGCCATGCGGGCGGCGAATTCCGCATCGGTTGGGATGCGGGCAATGGCGCGGCGGGCGCGATTCTCGAAAAGCTCGTCGCGCGGCTGCCCGGCGAGCATTTCACCCTCTTCACCGATATCGACGGATCTTTTCCCAACCATCATCCCGACCCCACGGAAGAGGCGAATCTGGCAGACCTGAAAAAGCTCGTCGCCGACAACAATCTCGATTTCGGAGTGGCTTTCGACGGCGATGGCGACCGGATCGGCGCGATCGACGGCACGGGCCGGGTGATCTGGGGCGACCAGCTGCTCGCAATCTTCGCCGAGCCGGTGCTGCAAAAAGAGCCGGGCGCCACGATTATCGCCGATGTGAAGGCGAGCCAGGCGCTCTACGACCGGATCGCTGAGCTGGGCGGAGAGCCGCTGATGTGGAAAACCGGCCATTCGCTGATCAAGTCCAAAATGAAGGAAACCGGCTGCCCGCTCGCCGGCGAAATGAGCGGGCATGTGTTTTTCGCGCAGGATTATTACGGGTTCGACGACGCGCTCTACGCCGCCGTCCAGCTGATTTCGGCCGCGCATATTCTCGGCAAGAGCGTGACCGAGTTGCGCGACGCGATACCCGACATGATCAATACACCCGAAATGCGCTTCCAGGTCGATGAGAGCCGGAAGTTCGCGGTGATCGACGAGGTGCTGGAGCGGCTGCGCGCGGACGGCGCGGACGTCAACGATACGGATGGCGCGCGCGTGAACACCGAGGACGGCTGGTGGCTCTTGCGCGCCTCCAACACGCAGGACGTGCTCGTTGCGCGCGCCGAAGCGAAGAGCGAGGCCGGGCTCGAGCGGTTGATGGCGCAGATCGACGGCCAGCTCGCCGCGTCGGGACTCGAGCGCGGGCCGCAGGCCGGGCATTGACGGCGGAACCGGCCTTTCAATCGGAAAAGGTCGCGGCGCGCTTTGCCGAATATCCTAGCCCCGTCCGGGACCGCCTGCTCGAACTGCGCAATCTGGTCTTCGAAACCGCGGCCGCCACGGACGGCGTGGGACCGCTCGAAGAAACGCTGAAATGGAATGAGCCAGCCTATCTAAACCCGGCCGGCACGACGATCCGGCTCAACGCGCACAAGGGCTCGGACAGTGAAATCGGCCTCTACGTCCATTGCCAGACCGATCTCGCCGAACGCTTCCGGCAACTTTATGACGACCAACTCCGTATCGACGGAAACCGCGCGATACTGTTCCGTGTCGATGAGCCTCTGCCGCGTGACGCGATCCGCCACTGTATCGCGATGGCGCTGACATATCGTGTCCGATGACCGCCTGGAGCGAGCGGAACATAATCCGGCCGGTTACCGTTAGTTTTTCATGAAGATAGAATATTATGCGCTTTTCGGCGGCCTCGTCATCCTGTTGCTGGCGACCGGCGCCTGGTTCGCGATCGGCAGCGTCTACAGCCAGTCGGAGGCCATCCAGCTCATCGAAACCCTGTCGCGGTCGGCGCTCTATTTCGGCTCCGCAACCGCAACGGGCTCGGCCACCGTACTCGCACTCATGCTGAACCTTGTCGGCATGGCCAACCGCGCCGAAACCGATTTCGACGACAATATCTATCGCAGCATCTTCCGCGTATCGACCTATGCGACGGTGACGCTGTGCGGATCGGTCGTGCTCCTGCTCGCCCTGACCTTTCCGATCGGCGAATTCGATAATCTGCCCAGCGGCTGGTACAACTGGCTCTATCGTATCCTGTTCGCGGGCGTCGCCATGCTCTCCGCAATGCTGGTTTCGACGGTACTGATACTGTTCTTCACGATCCGCGACGTAATCCGTGAAATCACGCCGCACGACAATGTGTAACAGCGATACGCACGAAAGTTTCGCCGCTGCAGTTTTTGCAACGCACAAATCGTCTTTCGCACTTGCAGCAAAACCGGCCCCGACATACTAAGAGGCTGCCTTTTCAGGCATCCTCTCCTATACTACGGGGCTGCTCTTCACGGGGCGGCCCCTTTTTTTCGATTCCGTGACGCGGCGCAAATACAGCGGCCAGCGTCATTCATCCTCGTCTTCGCGGCCGACCAGCGCGAGCGCGCGCGCCTTGATCTGGCGGGTTTCGCACCAGTGGACGAGCGCGTCTTCGCGGCCATGCGTGACCCACACTTCTTTCGGGCGGAGCTCTTCCAGCGTATCCGTCAGCTCGTCCCAATCGGCATGGTCGGAGACGATCAGCGGCAGCTCGACATTGCGCTGCCGCGCGCGCTGCCGGATTCGCATCCAGCCCGACGCCATGGCCGTGATCGGATCGGGGAGACGCCGCGACCAGCGATCGTTCAGCGCGCTTGGCGGCGCGAGCACGATACTGCCGCGCATCTCGTCCTTCGGCGTATCGGTCGCAGGCCGCAATTCGCCGAGATCGATGCAGTGATCGCGATACAGATCGCACAGTCGTTGAAGCGCGCCGTGGATGTAAAGCGGTGCGTCGTGCCCGGCATCGCGCAGCTCGCAAATCATCCGCTGCGCCTTGCCGAGCGCATAGGCGCCGACGAGCACGCAGCGATCGGGATTGGCCGCCAGCGTGTCGATAATCTTCGCGACCTCCTCGGACGTATCCGGATGACGGAACACCGGCAGCCCGAATGTCGCCTCCGTGATGAAGATATCGCAGGGCACGGGTTCGAAGGGCGGACAGGTCGGATCGGGGCGGCGCTTGTAATCGCCCGAAACCACCACCCGCTCGCCGCCATGTTCGAGCACGATCTGCGCCGAGCCCAGCACATGGCCGGCCGGCATGAATCGGGCGGTGACCTCGCCGAGGTCCACGGTCTCGCCATAGGCGACCGGGTTCGCCCGCTGCTCGCCATAGCGCACGTCCATGATCGCCAGCGTCTCGGGCGTCGCCCAGACCGCGCCGTGCCCGCCGCGCGCATGATCGGCATGGCCATGCGTGACGAGCGCGCGCTCCTTGGGCTGGGACGGGTCGATCCAGATATCGGCGGCGGGCACGTAAATGCCCTCCGGCCGCGGGTCTATCCAATGTCCGAGACGCGTCATTTCCATTATATAGTGTATGAACAGGAGAATTGAGAACCATGCAGAATCACGACAACCCACTGCATCTGTTGCTCGACGCCGCCCAATATGCGGCCGACCGGCACCGCGATCAGCGCCGCAAGGATGCCGAAGCGACGCCTTACATCAATCATCCGTTGGACGTCGCCGCGCTGCTGGCGCGGCACGGGATCGACGATACGGAGATCCTGGCCGCCGCGATACTGCACGATACGGTCGAAGACACCGAGACGAGCATCGAAGAACTCGAGCAGCGGTTCGGTGGTCGAATCGCGGGCATCGTGGGCGAGGTGACCGACGACAAGTCGCTGGAAAAGGCCGAACGCAAGCGGCTCCAGGTGGAGCATGCGCCGCACAAGTCGCGCGAGGCCAAGCTCGTCAAGATCGCCGATAAGACTTCGAACCTGCACGATATCGCCGCCGCCCCGCCGGACTGGCCGGTGGAGCGCAAGCGCAACTATTTCGACTGGGGCAAGCAGGTCGTCGACGGCATGCGCGGCGTGCACGCCGAACTCGAAGCGGCGTTCGACGCAGCCTATGCCAACAAACCCTAAGCCAAGCCGCTAGGTTGCGTTGCGCCGCCTGATCTCGGCATCGAGCGCCGCATAGTCCGCGAAGCCCGCCTCTGGTTCAACCTTTTCCGCCCATATGGCGTCGAGCATCGCCGCAGTTTCCTCCGGCAATATCTTCTTGTGGCCGCCGACGCCGCCCTTGCGGACCTTGGCAGAGTCGCTGCCAGCCGCAAATCCACATCTTCGCTCAGTAAGCGCGCGCATCATCGGGTCGGAAAACTTGGATTTGTGTTCAAGCATATAGGCCAGGGAAGAGCGTTCAAGGGTGAGCGCCGCCAGATCGTCGTCCAGCGCGATACCACAGAAATCGGCGAGCAGGCGAACATGATGCTCGGGCGATTCGATCATATGCTCGTAGGTCAGAAGCAGTATATCGGGATTGTCGCGTTGCGCCCACCAGCTGAGCAAATGATCCCAGTAGCTTGTCGCATCATCTTCGCCCCGCGCCCAACCATGTGCAAAGACCTCGACCGGTATTGCGCCGGGCTCGATGAACCAGCCCTCCATGAATTTGTGCATTGAGACGAGCGCATCCTTGGGATCGCGCAGCGAGACAACATAGCGTGCGCCTGTCGGAAGCGCATAATAAGGCAGGTGGCTCTTGAATCCGCGTGGCTCCGCACGCTGCTCGGCGTTGATGTCGATACCGAGCGCCGTTGCCGTCTCGATCCAGGGTACAACGCCTGAAATATCCTCGAAATCCATGTCACCGCCGGTACGCAGCTGATGAAAGGTCTGTTGCAGCCAGGTCGTCCCGCATTTGCCGAAGGGCGAAATGATCACGTCGGTCGGGCGCGGCTCGTACGCGGTCATCGAGCGGCCGATCTCCTCGCCGACGAATATCTTGGAACCCAGTGCGTGGAATTCCTGCGGCGTCGTCGCGCGGACGGTCTTCTCGTCGGTCATCGGCAATCTCCCCCTTTTTTTCCGGTGTGGCGCGATCCGGCATCCGGCGCAACATTGGCCCTCGCATCGTGCGGCGTGTCGGCTAGATTGAGGCGATGGATGCCGCTACCGCCCTTCCTCCCACAATCGACGACTGGTTCGCCGGCAGGGGCTGGGAGCCGCGGCGGCATCAGCTGGAGATGCTGGCGGCGGCACGCGCGGACCGGCATGCGCTGCTCGTCGCGCCGACGGGCGCGGGCAAGACGATGGCGGGTTTCCTCGCTAGCCTTGCCGAGCTGATCGAAACGCCGATGGACGGCCTCCACACGCTCTACGTCTCGCCGCTCAAGGCGCTGGCCGTCGATGTCCAGCGCAACCTGCTCGGGCCGATCGACGAAATGGGTCTCAATATCCGGGTCGAAACGCGCACCGGCGACACACCGCACAACCGCAAGGTGCGCCAGCGCCAGCGCCCGCCGCACATGTTGCTGACGACGCCGGAATCGCTGAGCCTGCTGATTTCCTACACCGACAGCGCCAATCTCTTCGCGGACCTGAAAACCGTGATCGTCGACGAAGTCCACGCCTTTGCGACCCAGAAACGCGGCGATCTTCTGAGCCTTGCCATGGCGCGGCTGCAGAAACTGGCGCCGGGCCTGCGCCGGGTCGCGCTGTCGGCAACCGTCTCCGATCCCGGTGGGTACGCCCGCTGGCTCGCGCCAAATGCGGATGCAGACAGTGTGGAGATCGTGACGGGCGAAGCAGGCGCGGAGGCCGAGATCGAGATATTGCTGCCCGAGGACCGCGTGCCCTGGTCCGGCCATTCGGGCAGCTGGGCGACCGAGCAGGTGATGGGGATCATCGCCGCGCACAAGACCACGCTGGTCTTCTGCAATACGCGCGGGCTGGCCGAGCTGATCTTCCAGGACCTGTGGAAGGCGAATGGCGGCGAAATGCCGATCGGCATCCATCACGGATCGCTCTCGCGCGAGGCGCGGCGCAAGGTGGAGGCGGCGATGGCGCGCGGCGAGCTGCGCGGGCTCGTTGCAACGGCGAGCCTCGATCTCGGCGTCGACTGGGGCGATGTCGATTGCGTCGTGCAGATGGGCGCGCCCAAGGGCGCCTCGCGGCTGCTCCAGCGTATCGGGCGCTCCAATCACCGGCTCGACGAACCGAGCAAGGCGATCCTCGTCCCCGGCAATCGTTTTGAGTATCTCGAAGCGCGCGCGGCGCTCGACGCGGTCGCCGAGCGCGAACTCGATCCCGATCACTTCCGGCCCGGCAGCCTCGACGTGCTCGCCCAGCATATCATGGCCTGCGCCTGCGCGGCGCCGTTCGAAGAAGCCGAGATGCTCGAAGAAATCCGCTCGGCCGCGCCCTATCGCAACCTGCCTTCGGCGGAGTTTTCGCGCGAGCTCGATTACATCGCGAGCGGCGGCTATGCGCTGCGCGCCTATGACCGCTACAAGCGGCTAACGAGCGAAGTCGACGAAGACGGCCAGACGATCTGGCGGGTCAGCCATCCGAAGTTCGAAAAGCAGCACCGGCTCAATGCCGGCATCATCGTCGACGCGCCGGTGCTCGACGTGCGATTAAAGAATGGCCGCAAGCTCGGCACGGTCGAGGAATATTTCGCCGCCACGCTGTCGCCGGGCGACACCTTCTTCTTCGCCGGCATGAGCCTCGAAGTGCTCGGCATCAAGGATACGGACCTCACCGTCCGCGCCTCCTCGCGCCCCGCCCGCATCCCGACCTATGTCGGCGCGCGCATGCCGCTGACGACGAACCTCGCGGACCGGGTGCGCGGTTTTCTCGCCAATCCAGCGGAATGGGCGGGCTTCCCGGAAGATGTCGAGGAATGGCTGCGCGTGCAGTCCGAACGCTCGGTCCTGCCGAAACCCGGCGAACTGCTGATCGAGACCTTCCCGCACAAGGACCGGCAGTTCATGGTTGCCTACAGCTTCGAGGGTTGGAACGCGCACCAGTCGCTCGGCATGCTGGTGACGCGCCGGATGGAGACGGCCGGTCTGAAGCCGATCGGTTTCGTCGCCAATGATTACAGCTTCGCCACCTATTCGCTCGAGCGCGTCCGCGATCCCGCACCGCTCTTCTCGCCCGACATTCTCGAGGACGAATTCGTCGACTGGGTCCAGAACAGCCATCTGCTCAAGCGCGCCTTTCGCGAGGTCGCGGTGATCGGCGGCCTCGTGGAGCGGCAGCATCCGGGCAAGCGCAAGACGGGCAAGCAAGTGACCTTCTCGACCGATCTCATCTATGACGTGCTGCGCCGGTATGAGCCCGATCATCTGCTCTTGAAAGCGGCCTGGGCGGATGCGAGGACCAAGCTCACCGATGTCGGGCGGCTCGCCGGCCTGCTCGACCGCGCGGCCGATACGATGGTGCATGTCGACCTGCCCAGGGTCTCCCCACTTGCGGTGCCGGTGCTGGTGCTGATCGGCCGCGAACATGTGGCGCAGGGCACGGTCGACGACGCGTTGCTGATCGAAGCGGAAGCGCTGGCCGAAATCGCGATGCAAGACGCCTAAATAGTCCGTTTCGGGCTAATTTTATGCGCTTTATCGGCTGTATTGCGACGTTTGTCGTTACGAATCGGTTTATCGAGGAAATCGTGCCGCCCGTCGAAATCGGGGCGACAATGCTGTATTGCAGTAATAATACACTCGCGTCCGCACCCCTTATGCGGGCATCCAAATATTTGGTTCAGGAGTGTATGATGTTCAAGACAATTACGACGAAATCCCGTTTGCTTCTCGCCGCCGCGGCGCTTCCCGCCGCCGGCATTGTGGTGACCACCGCACCGGCCACCGCCCAGGCCGAAGCCGCCGCGCCGAACGCGCAGCAGCTCGCCGAATCGCTCGTCGCCGCGCTGAATGGCAATGGCGGCGAACGGTCGCGCTGGGCGCGTGACAATCTGCTCTCCGACGGCGCCTATCGCCAGCGCGTGCAGCAGTTGAACCGGATCGCGCGCCGCACGGGCGACCTCGAGCTGCTCGAAGTGGCCGAGATCGATAACGGCATGGTGCTGCGCGTCCGCAACGGCAGCGGCCGTACCCATGCGATCAGCGTCCTCATGGACGAACGCCGGCCCGACAAGGTGATGGGCATCGGCATGCGGGGGCTCTAGAGCCACCGTCACCCGGTCGCACTCCGGCGACCACATCCAGCCGTCCGGCCTTGCGCTGCAGCGCGGGCCGGGCGGCTGGACCGTTTTCGGGGCGCGACATCGCGCGCGAAACACGCTAGCGCTGCCGCCGACACCTCAACTGGCGGGAAGACATTATGCGCATGATCGGTATCGGACTGGGAACGGCTCTGGGCATGGCGGCGAGCGTCATGGGCGCGCCACTGGCGGCTCAACCCGGCGAGGCTGGGGCTGCAACAGTCCACGAGCGGCTGCTGACACTCGACACGCATCTCGATACGCCGCTGCACTTGATGCGCCCAGGCTGGGACATCGCCGAGCGGCATGACTATGTCGCCGACAACAGCCAGGTCGATATTCCGCGCATGATCGAGGGCGGGCTCGATGGCGGCTTTTTCGTCATCTGGACGCCGCAGGGTGAACTGACGGAAGAGGGCTATGGCAACGCCGCAGCCATGGCCGCCGTCCGCCAGCAGATGATCCTCGCGATGATCGCCGCCAATTCCGACGCGCTCGAGCATGCGCGCACCGCCGACGATGCCGCGCGGATCGCAGCGGCCGGCCGGCGCTTCGTCTACCAGTCGATCGAAAACAGCTATCCACTCGGCGAAGATATCGGCGCGCTGCAGCGCTTCTACGACAATGGCGTGCGGATGGTGGGCCCCGTCCATTCCGCCAGCAATCAGTTTGCCGACAGCGCGACCGGCGAGGAATTGTGGGGCGGGTTGAGCCCGCTCGGCCGCGAACTCATCGCCGAGATGAACCGGCTCGGCATCATCCCCGACGGTTCACACGCCTCGGATGCGGCGTTCGACCAGATGGTCGAACTGTCCGCGACGCCGATCATACTCTCCCATTCGGGGCCCAAGGCCGCGCACGACCATCCGCGCAATATCGACGATGCGCGCATCCGGCGGCTCGCTGAATCGGGTGGCGTCATCGCGGTCAACAGCATCTATCTCGCGCCGCGCAGCAACTCGCCCGAATGGCAGGCGATGAGCCGCCGTTTCATGGAGATGTTCTCCGAATCGCGCGAAACGCAGGACGCTTTTGTGCGGGATCTGCGCGCCCTGGAAGCCGTCACGCCGCGCGAGGATGCCGATTTCGAAATGTTCATGGCGAGCCTCATGCATCTGATCGACGTCGCGGGCGTCGATCATGTCGCCTTCGGCGCGGACTGGGACGGCGGCGGCGGGGTCGAGAATATGCGCGACATCACCGCGTTGCCGATGATCACCGCACGCCTGCTCGCCGCCGGGCATGACGAGAGCGATCTCGCCAAGATGTGGAGCGGCAATGTGCTGCGCCTGCTCCGCGCCGCCGAAGAGCATGCGGCCAGCCACGGCGGCTAATCCCGAGGCCGGATGAGTACGGCCGAAACCGCAGAAGATACGGCGAGCTGGCGCGAAACGCTCGCCGGCGGCCGCTGGCCCGCATTCGCGCTGATCATGCTCGGCATCTGGCTGATGGCCGCCGACGCGCTGGTGACGACCACCATCATGCCGAGCGTCGGGCGCAACCTCGATGGCTTCGCCTGGTTCGGCTGGGCGACGTCGGCCTATCTGGTAGGCGTCGTGGCCGCGGCATCGTGCGCGGGCTGGCTGTCTGACCGCATCGGGCTCCGGCCCGCGATGGTCGGCTCGGGCATATTGCTCGCGATCGGCTGTGCGATCAGCGCGCTCGGCCCGGATATGCCGAGCTTCGTGGCAGGCCGCATGGTGCAGGGCGTCGGCGCGGGCTGGGTTGCGGGCTTCTGCTATGTCACGATCAACCTCGTTTTCGAGGAGCGCTATCTCGTCCGCGTATTCGCCGCGGCGACGGCCATCTGGGGCGTGGCGACCTTTGTCGGGCCGCTCGTCGGCGGGCTGTTCGCTGACGCAGGCAACTGGCGCGGCGTATTCTGGCTGTTCGCCGGACAGGCTATTTTCTTCTCACTGGCCGCCGCTTGGCTCGTCCCGGCGGGCGGACGGAAAGACGGGCCGGGAGGCCTGCCGCTCATCCAGATCGCGCTGATCGTCGGCGGCGTAACCATGCTGTCGGCGGCGGGCGTGGTCGAAACCGGCCTGCTCCAGCTGATGCTCGTCCCCACAGGCGTTATCTTGCTTACGGCCGCCGTGCTGTACGACCGCCGCGCCCGCGCCCGCCTGCTCCCGAGAAACGCAGCGCGCTTCAACACGCTGATCGGCGCGGCCTATGCAACCTATTTCCTGCTGCTGGCCGGCGAAGTCGGTTTCGCCATCTATGCGCCGGCCATCCTGCAGTTCACCAACGGATTGAGCGCGACGCAGGCGGGCTATGTCGTCGCCGTCGAAGCGCTGGCCTGGACCGGCGCGGCGCTCGCCGTCGCGGGCGCGGGCGAGCGATGGCGGCGGCGCTGGATCGTGATCGGCGCAGCCTGCGTCCCGGCGTCGCTGGTGCTGCTGAGCCTCGTGCTGGCGAGCGGCATGCTGGTCCTCGTCATCATCGGCGGGGCCTTGCTCGGTGCGGGCTTCGGCCTGTCGTACAGCTTTATCAGCCGCGCGGTGATGGCCTCGCTCGACGAAGACGAACGCGCGACCGGTTCGGCCGGGATCGGCGCGGTGCGGGATGCCGGCGCGGCGACCGGCGCGGCGATCGCCGGAATTGCCGCCAACCTCACCGGCTTCGCACAGGGCCCGACGGTAGAGACTGTCGCGGCGGCGGGCTTCTGGGTCTGCGCAATCGGCATTCCGCTCGCGCTTCTCGGTACGTTCACGGCCAGCCGCTGGCACGTGTCACCGCCTCTTGATTGCACGCGGCATTGGCGGCACATATCGACCATGGTTCCCTTTTCGTTCTCCGGTCACGATCTCGTCGCGCTCCCGCAGGCCGCCTTGTTCTGGCCGGCGCGCAAGGCGCTGCTCGTCGCCGACCTGCATTTCGAGAAGGCCAGCTGGTTCGCCCGGTTCGGGCAGATGCTGCCGCCCTATGACAGCGAGGCGACGCTCGCCGATCTCGAAGCGCTGATCGCTGCGACCGATGCCCGCGAGCTCTGGTGCCTGGGCGACAGTTTCCACGACAGCACGGGGAGCGAACGGCTGTCCGACGCCGCGCGCGAGAAGCTGGCAGCACTGACCGGGCGGCTCGACTGGACCTGGATCACGGGCAATCACGACGAGGCGCTGGGCGCAAACTGCGGCGGGCGCATCATGGAGGAGGCGGACGTCGACGGCCTGCTCCTCCGCCACGAGGCCGATCCGGCCGAGCCGCGACCCGAACTGTCGGGCCATTTTCACCCGAAACTCCGGATCCGCGTGCGCGGCAAGGGCGTATCGCGCCGCTGCTTCGTGGCGACCGAGCGCAAGCTGATCCTGCCGGCCTTCGGCGCGCTGACCGGCGGGCTCGATGCCGCGCATCCCGAGATCGCGCGCGCGGTCGGCACGGCCGCCGAGGCGCTCGTGCCCGTCAACGACCGGCTGCTCAGATTTCCGCTCGCCGCCTAGCTTTCCGCCTCTTCATCCGGGTCGGGCCCGATCATGAACCAGGAGAGAAAGGCGGCGATCACGGCCCAGCTCGCCGCGACCAGCAGCGCGACCGAATGGGCCCTGACGAAACGGTCTTCGACGGTGGCATAGGCCGGGCTGGCGGTATCCGGGAACTGCCCGAATTCAAGCCCCTGCCCGCCGCCCGCGAACAGCGTCGCGCTGACCGCGCCGACGATCGCGACGGCGAACAGCCCGGCGATCCGGCTTGCGGCGTTGTTTACGCCCGAAGCCGTGCCCGTCTGATTGTCCGACACGCTATTCATCACCATCGTCGATAGCGGCGAGAACACGAAGGACATGCCGAAGGCGAGCAGGACCAGCGGGCCGATTACGCCGGTCCAATAGCCGAGAGTGTTGAACGACATCCAGATCATCGCGGCCGCGGCGATCGCCGAACCGATCGTCAGAAACAGCCGGCCGCCATAATCCTCGGCCAGCCCCGCCATCGGGCGCGAGAGCAGCCCGATGATCACGCCGAGCGGCAACATCGTCAGTCCCACCTCGGTCGCGTTGAGCCCGCGTCGCCCGATCAGGTCGAACGGCAGGAGGAACAGCACCGCGCCGAGCGCCCCATAGAGGCAGACGGTCATCGCATTGGCCCCTGCGAAACGGCGATTTGCGAACAGTTTGGGCGGCATCAGCGCATTATGCGCGCTGCGTTCGGACCAGACGAACAGGTTGACGAACAGTGCGCCCGCACCGATCAGCAAGAGCGGTCGGACAGTGCCGCCGCCTTCCGAAAGCGCGGTCAGCCCCAATGTCAGCAGCCCGAAACCGAGCGCCGCCAGTATCGCACCGCGCCAGTCGAGCGCGCCCGTTTCCTCTTCGTTGCGGCTCTCCGGGACATAGCGGAGCGCGAGGAACAACACGATCAGCGCGAATGGCGGTGTAATCCAGAAAGCCGCGCGCCAGCTCGTCGCATCGAGCAGCACGCCGCCGAGCGAAGGCCCGATGGCGGTCGTCAGCGCCGAGACCGACGCCCACAGGCCGATGGCGCGCCCGCGGATATCCTTCGGAAAAGATGCTGCGATGATCGCGAGGCTCTGCGGCACCATCAGGGCGGCACCAATGCCCTGCACGATCCGCCCCCCGATCAGTATCTCGGTCGTCGGCGCAAAACCGCAGGCGATAGAGGCGATCGTGAAAATGCCGATCCCTATGACGAAGATGCGCCGCCGCCCATAGCGGTCGCCCGCGCCGCCGCCGATCAGGATCAGCGCGCTCAGAAAGAGCGTATAGCCGTTCGAAATCCATTGCAGCGAACCGTAGCTCGCGCCCAGGTCGCGCTGGATCAGCGGCAGGGTGATGAGGATGATCGATCCGGTGACCGATGCAATGCCCGACGCCATGATCGTCGCCGCGAGCACATAGGGCCGGGCCGCGACCGCGCACGGCGCCTCCGCCTCCCGCTGCCGATCGGCGCATTCGGGGCGATCATGCAGCGATTCCATATCCGCCAGCGTTGGCGGGAATGCAGAGCGAGCGCAAGGTGTCGGTTTTCTTTGTCAGATTCCTTTTGTCAGAATTTCTCTATCAGGAGATCGCGGCACCAGCCCTCTCCCCTCCCGACCTCCCATTCAGTGTACAATAGATGGGAGGTCGGGAGGGGAGAGGGCTGGTGCTGCGCTCGACCGTAAGGTCGAGTCTGACGAACTAAGCGGCTGGCGTGCTCGTGAACATATCCGGGAAGGTCGCGCGCAGATCCTCCACTTTCTCGACGTCATGGGCGAGAATATAGGGGTGGCGCGGGTTCCGGTTCATGAAATTCTGATGATAGTCTTCCGCGCGATAGAAACGCCCGCTTTCGAGCTGCGTCGCGATCGGGCGCGAGAAACGGCCGGATTCGTTGAGCAGCGCGATATAGCGCCGCGAGACGCTGCGCTGGGCGGCATTCTGCGGGAAGATCGCCGAACGATAGTCGGGGCCGACATCCGGGCCCTGGCGGTTCACCTGGGTCGGATCGTGCGCGACGGAGAAATAGATCCGCAGCAGCTCGCCATAGGTGACAACGCTCGGATCGTAGACGATCCGCACCGCCTCGGCATGGCCCGTCCGGCCCGTGCCGACCTGTTCATAGGTTGCGGTCTCGGCGCTGCCGCCAGCATAGCCGGAAACGACGCTGCGGACGCCTCGCACATGCTGGAACACGCCCTCCATGCCCCAGAAACAGCCCCCGGCGAACACGGCGACCTGATTGCCTTCGGTCACGACGACATTTGTGGGGGGCGGCGGGATGGTCACTGCCGCCTCGACCGTCTGCTGCGTCGTCGGCAGAGAAATCGCGGCCACCGCGGCGATCACGGCGCCGCCACCAATGGCGAAGGAAACGAGCTTTTTCATGATCATGGGTACTAACTCCTCGCGGGGACGAAATCCATCGCCACGCCGTTGATGCAATAGCGCAGCCCTGTCGGACGCGGGCCGTCGCGGAAGACATGGCCGAGATGGCCGCCGCAGTCGGCGCAATGTACTTCGGTGCGGACCATGCCGAGGCTGCGGTCCGTGCTCGTGCCGATCGCGTTCGGCAACGGCCGGTAGAAGCTCGGCCAGCCGGTTCGGCTGTCGAACTTGGTCGCCGAACTGAACAGCCGGTTGCCGCAGCCCGCACAGGTGAAGGTGCCGCGGCGCGATTCATCGTCCAGAGGACTGGTGAAGGGCCGTTCCGTGCCATGTTCGCGCAGAATGCGGAATTCCTCGGGCGTCAGCCGTTCGCGCCACTGCGCCTCTGTATAGCGGACCGGGAAATTGCCGCTGTTGGACGCATCGGCACGGCTGCCACAGCCCGCCAGCGTTGCCAGCGCGCCAATCGCGCCACCTGTCAAAATCGTTCGTCGATCAATCGTCATTCACTCACCTCGTCACTGCCCGCTACTATGGCCACCCTGCTGAACCGGCACTGAAACCGGGCGTATACGCCCAATCGCGTCATTCGGCGGACGGGCGGATTTGGTTACAGTTTTCGTCGCTCCCGGGCCGGATTATCGTTTGCATTTAGGGATCGGACCGGCTTTTGTGCAGTGCAATGCAGCACGGAAAATCTTCATGAGCGCCATGAACGCGCCCGATTTCCAGCAGATCGGACTGGTCGGCGCGGGCCTGATCGGCGGTTCGATCGCCGCGCGGCTCGCCCACAGGCTGCCGGATACAGCGCTGATCGTGCACGATGCCAGCCCCGGCAATGCGGCCTATGTCACCGAGCGCCACCCAAAGGCCGATATCGCGGCCACACTGGCCGAATTGGCTGATTGCGACGCGATTTTTGTCGCCACGCCGGTCGCGACGATCGCGAAACAGGTCGCCGCGTTGCTCGAATTGCCGGGCAGCGAAGCGCTGATCATCGACACCGGATCGGCGAAGCAGGCTATCGTGGAGGCGGTTGCCGAAGCCGATGTCGAAGCCGCGCGCTTCGTACCCGGCCACCCGCTGGCGGGCGGCATTTCGGCCGGGCCAGGGCGGTCCAGCGGCGATATCATTGCCGCGCGGCCGTTCGTGCTAACGCCCACAGACGCAACCGACACCGCAGCCGTGACCGCCGCGAAAACGCTGCTGGAGACGCTCGGCGCGCGGGTCGTCGAAATGGCGCCGGACGCGCATGACCGGCTGCTCGCGACCGGCTCCCACCTGCCGCATCTGATCGCCTATGCGCTGGCCGGGCTGGGCACCGAGGAACCGTCAGACCTGCTCCCCGCTTCCTATCGCGGTATCGCCGCCTTTGCCGGATCGGACGCGCAGATGTGGGCGGACATCTTCCGTGCGAACAGCGCGGAGCTGAAGGCGGCGGTGGCCGAATTCAAAAAACGGCTTGATCTGATCGCCGCCATGGCCGACGAGCCTGTGCCCGCGGTTCTGCTGGAGACTCTGGTCGAAGCGAAACGCCGGGTCGACGCGCTGGAGAATGAGGAATGACCGCAGAGACAATCGCCTATCTGGGTTCGCCGGGCACATACAGCTATCAGGCGGCGATCGGCATGTTTCCCGATGCCGAGCATGTCGGCCTGCGCACCTTCGGCGAGATCATGGAAACGGTCGAAGCGGGCGAACACAAGACCGCCGTAATTCCCATCGAGAATTCGACGAGCGGCCGCATTCCGGACGTCCACCGCCTGATGCTCTCCACCGAGATGGCGATCGTGCAGGAGCATATGCAGCGGATCGAACATTGCCTGATCCAGGCGCATTCTGGCCCGCAGCCCGTGTCCGAACCCGGCAGCATCACGCGCATTCTCAGCCACCGCCAAGGCTTCCTGCAAAGCTCGGGCTTCATCGAGGCGCATTGCCGTGACGCCGAACAAGTGGAGACGGTCGATACGGCGACGGCGGTGAAGCAGGTGGCGGAACTCGGCGATCCGCAGGTCGCGGCGATCGGCTCGTCGGTCGCCGCCCAAGTGTTCGGCGGCGTCGTGATCGAGCGCGATATCGCCGACCAGAAGAACAACTACACGCGCTTCCTCGCGCTCGAAAAACCGGCGCTCGATCCCGACTATACGGGCGCGAACATCACGACGCTGATCTTCCAGATCGATCACCAGCCCGGCGCGCTGATCGAAGCGCTCGCCGTGTTCCGCGATGCCGGCATCAATATCACGACGCTCGAAACCTATACGATCTCCGAGGAAACGGCGCTCCCGACCTTCTATATCGATATCGGCGGCGGGCTTGAGGACGAGGCGGTTCAGGCCGCGCTCGGCGCGCTCGAAGAGAAGGCGCGCTACGTCAAACTGCTCGGCAGCTATGTCGCGAGCGACGTCCGCAACGCCAATTCCGGTTTCCTGCCAGTCAAATCGGTCAGCCCCTGAGGATCATCCATGTTCGACCAAGCCGTCGCCCGTCCGATCGACCAGATCATCGCGATCAGCCGCGCCTATCAGGAGGATCCGCGCGACGACAAGGTCGATTTCGGCATCGGCGTCTACAAGGATGCGAACGGCGTGACGCCGGTCATGCGCGCCGTGAAGGCCGCCGAGCAGCGGCTGATCGATACGCAGATGACCAAAACCTATGTCGGCGTCGGCGGCGACCAGAAGTTCGTCGAGCTGCTCGCCAAGGCGGTACTGCCCGATCACGATTACGGCACGGACATGATCGGTATCCAGTCGATCGGCGGGTCCGGCGCGGTGCGCGTGCTGGCGGAGCTGGCGCTCAGCCTCAACCCGAAGGCGAACTTCTGGATGCCCGATCCGACATGGCCCAACCATCGCGCGATCTTCGGCGCAGTCGGCGCGGCGATGACGACCTATCCCTATCCGAAATTCACGGCGGACGCGGATATCGACGCGATACTGCAGGCGCTGGACGCGGCGGCGCCAGGCGATGTCGTCGTCATCCATGGCGGCTGCCACAACCCGACCGGCGTGGACCCGTCGCGCGAAGAACTGGGCCGGCTGACCGAAGGCATCGTGGCGCGCGGGCTGATCCCCTTTGTCGACGCCGCCTATATCGGCTTCGGGCGGGGCTGGGACGAGGACGCCGCGCGCATCGCCGCGATAGCGGAACGCGCACCGGAAATGCTGCTCGCGCTCAGCTGTTCGAAGAATTTCGGCCTCTATCGCGAGCGCACCGGCGCAGCGCTACTCGTCGGCAAGGGTCATGCGAATCTGGCGGCGGCCAATTCCGCCCTGCTCTCGCTTGCCCGCGCCAATTATTCGATGCCGCCCGATCACGGCGCCGCCATCGTCCGCATGATATTCGAAGACCCCGAATTGAAGGCCGCCTGGCTCGCGGAACTCAAAGAGATGCGCGAGACGATCAATGGCAGCCGCACGGCGCTCGCGCTGGCCCTGGCCCGCGCGAAACAGGATCGCGACTGGACGTATATCGATAAAGGTTACGGCATGTTCTCGCTGATCGACGTCACGCCCGAGGCGGCGCAGACGCTGCGCGAAGAACATGGCGTCTACATCATTCCCGACGGGCGCATGAACATCGCCGGCATCGATCTCTCCAAGATCGACGAGATCGCCGCCAAGCTCGTCACGGCTGTATAGGAGCGCATCATGGCTTCGCTTCCCAACGTCCCCAATCTCTTCCTCGACAGCGAGAAGGCCGAGTTCGACGCCGCCGTCGCCGACATCGCATCGGGCGAGGCGAGCGTCTTTGCGCTGCGGTGCCGCAACCTGCCGGCCAGCGCGGAGCTGACCGAGACGCTGGCGACGGCGTTTCTGTTCACCAACGCGATCCTGATGGCGCGCTCGCAGCGCAAGATCGTCAAGCTCGTCACGCTCGACGTCGCCGACGAAGCATTGCGCTACAGCTATGCCAACAGCTTCCGCGCCCTGTTCGACAGCGAATTTTCGAGCCTCGAAAATGTCGAACGCTGGCACGGCTATCTCGAGGCGCGCCAGCATGTCGCGGTCGGCGCGCTCGAGGACACGCAGAAAGCGATCGAATTCTTCCGTCATGCGGGGATCAGCCGCTCGGCCAGCGCACTGCACCGGGCGGACGTCTATATGGGCATCGAGGATGTGCCCGCGACGGACAGCGCGGGCGGGCAGTTCGCCTTCGACGATGCGAATATCTACGCGCCCAAGCTGGTCGGCGCGCACAGCGACACGGCGATCGCGCTCAAAAGCGTCTTCCTCGCCGATGGCGTGAAGGTTCGCACCGGACGGCGCGGCCAGAATGTCGTGATCGAACTGGATTGCGCGGACGCCGATACCGGCATTCGCGAATGGCTCGCCCATATCGAACGCATTCTCGCGCTCGATTTCTACCGGCTCGGCGTCTAGGCGAGCTTCGCCTTCAGCAATCCGCGTACCGCATTGCCGACGAGGAAACCGTCGGCGAGATCGGCGCGTGTCAGATCCTGTTCGACGGCCCGGCCCTCTTCGATAAGCGTCTGGCGCAGGATGCCGGGGAGCAGGCCGCGCGATGCGGGCGGCGTCAGAAGTCTGCCGTCGCGCTCGACGAACAGGTTGGTGAAACAGCCTTCGGTAAGGCAACCGTCCGCATCTTCGAGCAGCGTATCGAACGCGCCGGGCACGAAGGCGTCGGTATAGACGGACCGTGCCGTCGTCTTGTGATTGAGGCGGAAATCCTCGGCGATAGCCGTGCGCGGTGCGATCGCGACAGGCACAGGCTCGCCGGGCGCATCGGGCAGCGGGCGGATTTCTATGGCGAGTCCGCCGCGACGCGAGGCGAGCAACCGTACCTTGGACGGCGCATCGACTCGGAAGGTCGCCGCCTGCAATTCGTTGCGCGCCGTATGACGGTCGAACTCGAAACCGAACAGGCGCGCGCTCGCCTTCATCCGGTCGAGATGCTTTTCGAGCCGGGCGATCCCGTCCACCGGATCGAAGCGCATCGTCTCGATCAGATCGAACCGGTCTTGCCCCTCAGTCACAAATGCACCCTTGGCCAGGCATTCGTGCCATTCGTCCCCCGCATCGCTGTCCGCAACGACGCCCGAGCCGAGGCCGAGCGTCGCGCTGCGCGCGCCATCTTCAAGGACGAGCGTGCGAATGGCAACGTTGAACGCGGCATCGCCCTGGGGATCGAGCCAGCCGATCGAACCCGTATAAGGACCGCGTCGACCGGTCTCGAGATCGGCGATAATCTCCATCGCCCGGATCTTTGGCGCGCCGGTGATCGACCCGCAGGGATAGATGGCGCGGACCAGATCGAGCGCCGAACTGCCCGGCGCGAGATCGGCGGTGACGGTGGACGTCATCTGATGCACGGTCGGATAGGACTCGACGTGGAAGAGCGAGGGCACGGACACGCTGCCCGGCGCGGCCACGCGGCTGAGATCATTGCGCAACAGATCGACGATCATCAGGTTTTCGGCGCGCTGCTTCGGATCCGCGACAAGATCGTCGCGCGCCGCGCTGTCGGCAGCCGGATCGGCGTGGCGCACTGCCGTGCCCTTCATCGGCCGGGCTGTCACCGCTCCATCGGCGAGCGAAAAGAAGAGTTCGGGCGATAGCGACAACAGCCAGTGCGCGCCGGTCCAGACCACGCCGCCATAACCGGCAAGGGACCCGGCGCGGAGCCGTGCGTAAATTGCCATCGGATGCCCGGCGAGCGGCACATCGCAGGCGAAAGTCAGGTTCGTCTGATAGATGTCGCCGGCCGCGATGAAGCGCTGCGCCGTTTCGAACATGTGACCATAGCCGCTTTGCGTGATGCGAGGCCGCGGCGTGCCCGCGCAGGCACCGTCCGGATTGGGCAAGTGCGCAAGCACATCCTCGGCCGGGATACGTTGTATGTCCTCGAACAGCCCGAACCACAAGAGCGGCGTTTCGCCATCGGCCGGGTCGCCGCGCAGCGGTGCCAGTCTCTCTTCCAGCGCGAAACCCGCCTCATAGCTCAGGAAGCCGGCGGCATGGAGCCCGTCCGCCTGCGCCTCGGCCAGCCGGTCCAGCGCCGCTGCCACCGCATCGTGGGACCGCGCCTCGACCGTCTCGATCGGGCCCGCAAACAGCCGCGCGGCCGCGCCATCGGGCCGGGCATCGTCGAGCAGCACGAATGGCGCTTCGGAGGAAATCGGACCGGTCACCCCCGCCCCATGCCAAGCCTTGGCCGGTTTCGCCAGTTGCAAGCGTGCGGCGCAATTGCCATGTCACCCGGCATGACTGACAACGCCCCTCTCAAGGCGGCCATCGTCCCGGTGACGCCGCTCCAGCAGAACTGCACGCTAATCTGGTGCACGAAGACGATGCGCGGCGCCTTCACCGATCCCGGCGGCGACCTGCCCAAGCTCAAGGACGCGGCGGCGAAGATGGGCGTGACCATCGAGAAGCTGCTGATCACCCACGGCCATCTCGACCATTGCGGCCAGGCGAAGATCCTCGCCGACGAGCTCGGCGTGCCGATCGAGGGGCCGCACGAGGCCGACCGTTTCTGGATTTCGCGGCTTGAGGATGACGGGCGCAAATGGGGTTTTGCGGGCAAGACGTTTGAACCCGATCGCTGGCTCGACAATGGCGACCAGGTCACGGTCGGCGAGCTGACGCTGGACGTCTATCACTGCCCGGGCCACACGCCCGGCCACATCGTGTTCCATCATCCCGAATCGAAGCTCGCCATCGTCGGTGATGTGCTGTTCCAAGGATCGATCGGTCGGACGGACTTCCCGATGAGCAACCATCAGGACCTGATCGACGCGATCACCCAGAAACTCTGGCCGCTCGGCAACGAAACGGCCTTCGTGCCGGGCCATGGGCCGATGTCGACCTTCGGCCATGAACGGCAGACCAATGGCTTCGTCGCCGACCGGATACTGGCGTCAGCCTGAGCATTATCTGTCAGACTCAACCTGGCGGTTGAGCGCCGCACCAGCCCTCACCCCCTCCCGACCTCCCATGAGTATACCCTGTTTGGGAGGTCGGGAGGGGGTGAGGGCTGGTGCGGCGAACTTCCGATAGGAAGTTTCTGACAAACTACGCCGATCCGTCGGCCGGCATGTCGAGGCTTTCGAAAACCGGGCCCGTATAGGCGATGACCAGCGCGTAGATCGCGAGGCCAAGCAGCACGAGCAGGGTCGACATCGTCCCGAAGGCGCGCAGCTTGTCGTTGCCGTCCATGCCGAAACCATGGGCGAGGCGGCCGAGAATGTAGAGGATGGCAGCGCCCCAGAGCCATATATTCGCGCCCCAGGCCAGCTCGACGAGCGCGAGCAGGATGAGGAAGAAGGGCGTATATTCGGCATAGTTGGCGTGCGCCCGCATCCGGCGCGTCAGCATCTCGTTACCGCCGTCGCCGACCGATACTTTGGCCGATGTGCGCACCCGCCCGACCCGCACGGCCAGCCAGATATTGAGCAGCGCGGCGGCCGCAGCGATAATCAATGTGATTTCGAGTTTCATGATACGTCCCGTTTTTCCGGCCCCGATGGCCGTTGGTTGGGCCCTCGCATGCGTTCACAAAGGTTGCAAGCGCGCACAAATTCGCTATATGCGCCCGACTTCACCGCTTATCGGCTCGGGATCATGCGGCAGCCTTGATGGCCGCCGGAGAAGCTCGTAATGCCGGTGGCGACAGAGTTTTTTGGCAATTGCTAGCAAACAAGGTGCCGACATGGCCGTTCCGAAGAGAAAAGTATCGCCCTCCCGCCGTGGCAATCGCCGCGCGCATGACGCGTTGAAGGCTGAAGCCTTTCACGAATGCCCGAACTGCGGGGAATTGAAGCGTCCGCATCACATGTGCACCGCGTGTGGCCATTATAACGGCCGCGAAATCCTGCCGATCGACGCCTAAACGAGGGCCGGAGCGAATCGCATGAGCCGGGCGCCCCGTATCGCCATCGATGCGATGGGCGGCGATGTGGGGCCTGAGGTAATGGTGGGAGGCGCAGCCGCTTCCCGCGCCGATTTTCCCGATCTCTGCTTCACCTTTTTTGGTGACGAGACCGCGATCCGCACAGAGATCGCGAAGCACAAGTCGCTCGCCGACAATGTGGAGGTGGTCCACACCGACGGCGTGATTTCGGGCGAGGACAAGCCGAGCCAGGCGCTGCGCCGCTCGAAGGATTCGTCGATGGGCCTCGCCATCGCCGCCGTGAAGGCGGGCGAAGCCGAGGCCGCACTCTCCGCCGGCAACACGGGCGCGCTGATGGCGATCGCCAAGGTCGCGCTGCGCACCATGGAGGGCATTGAACGTCCGGCCATCTCCGCCCTGCTGCCGACGCTCGGCGACACCGATGTCGTGATGCTCGATCTCGGCGCGAACGCCGAATGCGATGCGGAAAATCTCGTTCAGTTCGCGGTGATGGGCGCGGCCTATGCGCGCACCGTGCTCGACATTCCGAAACCGCGTACGGCGCTGCTCAACATCGGTACCGAGGAATTGAAGGGCACGGGTATCCTGCAGGACGCGGCCGCCCAGTTGCGCGCCGCCGATGCGCTGCCGCTCGAATTCACCGGCTTTATCGAGGGCGACCGGCTCTCGCGCGGCCATGTCGATGTGATCGTCACGGACGGCTTTTCGGGCAATATCGCGCTCAAGACCATCGAGGGCACGGCGCGCTTCGTGGCCGACCTCATCCGCCGCGCATTCACGAGCTCGCTGCGCTCAAAATTCGGCTTCCTGCTGTCGCGGCCCGCCGCGCATCTGCTGCGCCGTACGCTCGACCCGAACAACCATAATGGCGGCGTGTTTCTCGGCCTCAATGGGCTGGTGGTCAAAAGCCATGGCGGCGCGGACGCGAACGGCGTGCGCAATGCGATCGGCGTGGCGGCCAAGATGGCGATGGCCGACATAACGCGAAAGATCGCCACCGACCTTGAAAATTTCCCCAAGCAAGCGATCGAGGACGCGGCTGAATGACCCGAAAATCGGCGATTCTGGGAACCGGATCCGCCCTCCCCGCCCGCCGCGTCAGCAACGATGAACTCGCCGAGACCGTCGACACGTCCGACGAGTGGATCATCGAGCGCACCGGCATCCATTTCCGCCACATCGCCGATGACAGCGAGACGACCGCAAGCCTCGGTACGCTGGCGGCCGAACGCGCGCTCGAAGCGGCGGGCGTACCAGCGGCGGACATCGACCTGATCGTCCTCGCGACCTCGACGCCCGATCAGACTTTCCCGGCATCGGCGACGATCATCCAGACCAATCTCGGCATCGACGATTGCATCGCCTTCGACGTGCAGGCCGTATGTTCGGGTTTTCTCTACGCGCTGACCGTGGCGGACAGCATGATCCGTGCGGGCGGCGCGCAGCGCGCGCTCGTCATCGGCTCGGAGACCTTCAGCCGCATCCTCGACTGGGAAGACCGGGGCACCTGCGTATTGTTCGGCGACGGCGCGGGCGCGGTCGTCCTTGGCGCCGAAGACGGCGAGCGCGGCATCCTCTCTTCCAAGCTCCATGCGGACGGACGGCACAATCAGCTGCTCTATGTCGATGGCGGCCCCTCCACCACCGGTACCGTCGGCAAGCTGCGCATGAGGGGCCGCGAGGTATTCCGTCACGCGGTCGTCAATCTGTCGGCGGTTCTGCACGAGGCGCTCGACGCGGCCGGTCTGACGGCGGCCGATGTCGACTGGATCGTGCCGCATCAGGCCAATCGCCGCATTCTGGACGCGACGGCGAAGAAGCTCGGCCTGCCGCCCGAGAAGATCGTGGTGACGGTCGATCAGCACGCGAACACGTCTGCCGCCTCGGTTCCGCTCGCGCTCGACACTGCCGTCCGCGACGGCCGCATCACGCGTGGCGATGTCCTGGCGCTCGAAGCGATGGGCGGCGGCTTTACCTGGGGTGCTTCGATCGTCCGTTACTGATATGCTGTGTGTGCTTGGCGATTGCCCGATGGGGCGCACTAAGTTAAAGATTGTTACAGAAAAACTACAAGTTGGGGGAAGCAGATGAGCGAAGCGGGAACACTGACACGGGCCGACCTGGCTGAGAAGGTGCATGACAGCCTCGGCCTTTCGCGGGCGGATTCGGCGCAGCTGGTCGAATCGGTCCTCGCACATCTGTGCGACGCGCTGTCGGACGGCGAGAACGTCAAAATATCGGGCTTCGGCAGCTTCGTGCTGCGCGACAAGGGCGAGCGCATCGGCCGCAATCCGAAAACCGGCGTCGAAGTGCCGATCGCGCCGCGCCGCGTGCTGACCTTCCGCGCGAGCCAGTCGATGCGGGAAACGATCGCGCAAGCGAGCTGAACGGGAGATCCATGCCCAAAGACGCTGACGCCTTTCGCACGATCGGGGAATTGTCCGACCAGCTTGGCGTCGCACAGCATATCCTGCGCTATTGGGAAACGCGCTTTCCGCAGCTCCAGCCGCTGAAACGTGCGGGCAACCGCCGCTACTACCGGCCAGAGGATGTGGCGCTGGTCGAGCGGATCAACCGTCTGCTCAACGATGACGGCTATACGATCCGCGGCGTGCAGAAAGTGCTGGCGGGGAAGACCGAAGATCAGCCCAAACCGCAACAACCGCGAGAGGCGGCGCCACAGCTCGCGCTCGAACCCGATCTGATAGCGGAACTGAAACAGCTTCGGACGAAGCTCGCCGACGCGCTGAACGCCTAGGCTATTCGGCCAGGGCTTCGGCGATCAGCTTGCGCACATTGTCGATACCGTAAAGCGCGGTGAAGCTGCCCATGCGCGGGCCCTGGCTCGCGCCGAGCAGCGTTTCATAGAGCGCCTTGAACCAGTCGCGCAGCGGCTCGAATTCATGCCGCTTGCCGACTTCGAACACCGCATTCTGGATCGTCTCGCCGTCCGCGTCATCCGGCATCTCGGCCAGCGCGGCATCGAGATCGCGCAGCGCATCGACCTCCTTGCCTTCGGGCGCGCGCCTTTCGAGCGTGTCGGCGACGAAATCGCGGAAATAGGCGAGCGCATAATCGATCCGCGCATCGAGTTCGGGATGCGTTTCGGGCGAGGCGCCGGGCGCGTAACGTTGCACGAAGCCCCAGATCAGTTCCTTGTCGTCGGTATGCGCCACACCGACCAGATTAAGCAGCAGCGCGAAGTTGATCGGCATATCGACGCGCGGCGGATCGCCGGCATGCACATGATGCACGGGATTGGGCAGCTTCTGCTCGATCGGCTGGTCGGGATAGCTGTCGAGGAAACGCTGATATTCGTCGACCGCCTTGGGGATGATGCCGAAGGAGAGCTGCTTGGCCTTTTTCGGGTCGCGATAGATGTAGAAGCTGAGGCTCTCCTCGGGCGCATAAGTCAGCCATTCATCGATCGTGACGCCGTTGCCCTTGGTCTTCGAAATCTTCTGGCCGTTTTCGTCGAGGAAGAGCTCGTAATTGAACCCCTCGGGCGGCTTCGCGCCGAGCACGCGGGTGATCTTCGAGCTTTGCGTCACCGAATCGATCAGATCCTTGCCGGCCATCTCATAATCGACGCCCAGCGCCGTCCAGCGCAGCGCCCAATCGACCTTCCATTGGAGTTTCGCCGCGCCGCCCAGGATGCAATGCTCGACCGCCTCGTCGGTCGCCGGATCGATGAAGCGGACCAGCCCCGCTTCCGGATCGACCACCTCGACCGGCACCTGCAGCACCTTGCCGCTGACCGCCGAGATCGGCAGCACCGGCGAATAGGTCGCGCGCCGCTCCTCGCCGAGCGTCGGCAGCATCACGTCCATGATCTTGTCGTAGCGCGCAAGGACGAGCTTCAGCGTTTCGTCGAACCGCCCCGAGCCATAGCAGTCGGACGAAGCCAGAAATTCGTAATCGAAGCCGTAGCGGTCGAGAAACTGCCGCAGCATCGCGTTGTTGTGCGCGGCGAAGCTCTCATGATCGGTATCGAAAGGGTTCGGCACGCGGCACAGCGGCTCGTCCAGATGTTCGGCCAGCATGTCGCGATTGGGCAGGTTTTCGGCGACCTTGCGCATCCCGTCCATATCGTCGGAAAAGGCGATAAGCTTCGTCGGATAGTCGCTCATCTCGCTGAACGCATGGCGCACCATCTCCGTCCGCGCGACCTCCTGGAAGGTGCCGAGATGCGGCAGGCCGCTCGGTCCGTATCCGGTTTCGAACAGGATCGGGGATCCGTCGGGCTTGCCGTCCGGATAGCGTTTCAGCAGCTTGCGGGCCTCCTCATAGGGCCAGGCCTTGGACTGAAATGCGGCGTCGCGCAGCGCGTTCATGTTGCTCTTTCGTTCTCTTTGGGCGAAGGATCAAAACCCGTGTCGAAACCCGCTCCTCTACCCTATCGCGCGCTCCATGCCACCCATGGCG
>NZ_JBQLZN010000008.1:0-7449 GCF_052168295.1 Parasphingopyxis sp.
GCAACGATCTGGGATATGAGCGCTTCGATCGCCGGGATGTCGGTATCGCAAATGGCTGTCAGCCCCTCCGGGCTGACATCCGCATCGGTTTCCAGCGCGGATAGCCGATCGCGCAATGCCGCGAGCCGGGACCGGACGCCAGCCGCGCCGTTGGGCAGATCTCGCACCGCCCCGTCCAGCAGGGCGAGCACGTCGGACAGGCCAGACCATCGCTGCGGTTCTAGCGCCTCGTTCCCGGCCGCCTCGCGCAAAGTCTCGGCAAAGGCGATCAGGCTGACCGCAAGATTGCCGCTATCGACGGTCGACACATAGCGCGGCTCGAGCGGTTTCAGGCTTTGCGTATCGTACCAGTTGAACAGATGGCCGCGATAGCGCTCCAGCCGGGCGAGGCTTTGCAGCGTGTTCTCAGTGCGCGCCGCCAGCTCGGCGCGTCCGATATAACCGAAATCCCAGGCCGTCGCCGTCGACAACAGCATCATGCCGATATTCGTCGGCGACGTCCGATGGGCGATCTCCTCATGCGGTTCGCCCTGATAATTGTCAGGCGGCAGCCAATTGTCCTCCGGCCCGGCAAAGGTCTCGAAATAGAACCATGTCCGGCGGGCGAGCGAGCGGAGGAAGAGGCGGTCGTCGGCGTCGAGCGGCATGAATTCGGATTTGCGCGGCGCGCCGATGCGAAAGGTGATTTCCGGAGCGGCTATCCAGAGCAGGAGCAGCGGCAGGGCCGCCAGCAGGCCGCTGGGCCGGACGAGCAGCAACAGCACGCCGATGGCGAGCGCAATCGCCGGCGCCAGCCACATGCGGCGCCAGATGGCGGACCGGCTGCTTTGATCGGCAAGTCGCGCCGCAACACGCGCCGCCGTGGTCCATTCGAGAAGCCGGCGGCGCGTGACGAACAGCCGCCAGAGCGTAATGGCAACGGCATGCAGCGACAGAAGCCCCTCATGCAGCAGATAGACGATCGCAAGCAGCCACCGGCCGGCCTGGTCCGAAAGCCGCGACAGGATATCCCGGGCGGCCCCGCGCCGCCGCCCGCGAGCCAGTCCGCTCACCAGATCGGTGACGAGCTGACCACCGGGCGCGAAGGCGACCAGCGCCGTCCAGAACCAGGGCTGCCCGGGCAGTATCAGCCAGCCGGCCAGCGCCAGCACGAGCAGCGACGGAGCGATAAGACTGCGCCGCAAATTGTCGATGATCTTCCATCGGTCGATCCCTGCAAGCCGGTTTCGGACACGCGATCCGTCGGCCGCCGGAACCGATGGCCACAACCAGGCCAGCAACTGCCAGTCCCCGCGTATCCAGCGATGCAGGCGCTGGGCATATTCGAGATAGCTGGCCGGGAAACCTTCATAGAGGACGATATCAGTCGCGAGCGCGACGCGCCCATGTGCGCCTTCGAACAAGTCGTGGCTGAGAATCCTGTTTTCCGGCACACGGCCGTCGACGCTGCGATGAAAGGCACGGACATCGTAGATTCCCTTGCCGACGAATATGCCCGCACCGAACAGATCCTGATACACGTCGGACACGGCGCGGCTGTATATGTCGATCGCCGTGTCACCGGTGAACAGCCGGGCGAAGAGCGAGCGCATGCCGCTCTGCGGCGAGATTTCGACCCGCGGCTGAATGATCGAATAGCCGGCGGTAACCCGTCCCGTTTTCTCGTCGATGCGCGCCGTGTTCAGCGGATGCGCTAGCGCCCCGACCAGCCGGCCGACCGAACCGGGCGGCAGCATCGTATCGGCATCGACGGTGATCACGAACCGGATCGCTTCGAGCCCGGCCCGGCTTCCGACATGGGTCGAAAAAGGCGAAAAGTCGCCGTCGACGAGCAACCGGTTGAACTGTTCGAGCTTCCCGCGCTTGCGCTCCCACGCCATCCAGCAGCCCTGCGCGGCGTTGTACTGCCTCGGGCGGACCAGCAGATGGAAGGGGCCGGTGCCGTTCCGGCCGTGCCGGTCGTTGAGCGTCCGGATCGCCTGTTCGAGAGCCGCTTCGATTTCGGCATCGCCAGGCATCCGCTCGTCCCCGGCATCGGCGAGGTCGGCCAGCAATGCGACCTGAAGCCTCGGATCGGCATTGGCGAGCCAATGGGTCTCGGCTTGTTCGGCGAGCCGCGGCACCTCTTCGGGCCTGGGCACGATCACCGGAATCGCCACGATCGTGCGGCCGTCACGCGGCAACCGTTCGCTGCTATCGAGCTTGTAGAGGACGCGCGGCGGCAGCAGCTGCGTAATGCCCCAATGCACAACCGTTACCGCCAGCACGGTCGACGGCACGGAGGCCAATGCCAGTCCGGCGATCCATCCAAGAAGGTCGGCACCCGCCATATACAGATAAGCGGCAGGCAATATGAGCGCTCCGGCGATGCAGAGGGACATGATGAGCGCATAATAAATGCCGGGATGCGCCAGGACGTGGCGGCGTATGCGATCTCCAGCCGGGAGCCGGACGTCCAAATGCGTTTCGAGGTGCCGTCGCCGGTCACCCACGAGCCAGTGTCCGACATGCCGGGGGCTTTTCGCATGTCCGGCTGATCGGGCCTGCCGGACCGCTTCCGCCGCTACGTCAACCTCCCGGAAGGAACCGTACCGCGCCAGCTCCTCCACCGCATGGCGGTACAGATCGCGGGATTCGAAATCCATGTGACGATAATGGTCGGACGGATCGTCGCGGAGAATTTCTTCGACCCGGCTCGTCTGATCGAAAAAATCCTTCCAGGGGATCGCGGCGATGACCCCGAGATTGGCGATGGCGCGCGCGACCCGCTCGGTCGCGTCAAGCGAATGCGGATCTTCCGCCCATTGCGACGGCGGAAATGGCGTCCTGACACCGCCGTCGATCAACTGAGAGAAGGCTGCTACCAGTATCTCGAGACAAGCGATCCGCAGCATGGTCGGAAAGGCCCAAAGCTCCGAGATCAGCAGCGGCTGACGATCTTGGTAGGCGCACACATAGCGTACCGCACTGGTCAGCGATACCTGCAGATGCGTAACCCGCAGCAGATCGTGCGCCATCGCGAATATGCGTGGGGCTCGGCCGAACTCCTCGCCGGCCAGCGCCGGCAACCGCTCATAGAATTTACCGGGCAGGTCCTGCTTGATCTGTCTTAGCGCGCGGTGGATCTGATAGTCGTTGTCGAGCAACCATTCCGCCGCCTTGGTCGCATCCGGCGGCGGATCCACACAGGCGAGCCGGACGTCGTCCAACCATCCGTGCGTCTGGCCGAGCGAAGCCCATGCCGGTATCGCCGTCGCCGGCGTGTCGGCCAACACATGATCTCCGCTGAGCGTTTCGGCCGACGAAACGAGCGACCAGGACAGGTCGGGAGAGTCGTCCGCCACTAGTGCGCGATTTTGAAGTCCTGCACCGTCGTGCCGAACGGCGATTCCGGTATCGGTGAGGCGAAACCATGGGCAAAGCTCGGCCGCACGATCAGCAGCGGCGTCGAGGCGTGGGTCGCGAGATATTCCGTCACGCTGCCACAGGGAATATCCGGCAGTCCGGTTTGGCCGTGAGACGATAGGACGGTCAGATCGATACGCTGCTCGATCGTCAACCGCCGCAAATGGCTGCGGGCATCTCCTTGCGGGCCGACGATCGCGCTCGCCGCCAACCCTTCATTCAATAATATGCCGCGCAAGCCTTCCAGATAATTGCGGGCATGGCGTTCGTGATGCATGCGCAGCATCGCCAGCAATTCCGCTTCCCGTTGCTCTGCCGAATTGACATCGATCGCTTTCAGTGTCGGCAGGATATGGGCGAGAACGATCTCGGCTCCATGCGCGCGGGCGATCCGCTTGGCGATAGGCAATACGCTCTCCGCGCGGCTCGATCCGTCAAGCGGCACCAATATCCTGCGATAGTCCACGGTTTCGCGGATCGAGTCCGTCGCCGGAACCAGCAACAGCGACGCATAGGCCTTGTCGAGCAATTGCTGCGCCGTTCGCCCCAGGCTCGACGGCGCCAGCTTGCGATCCCGGCTGGTGGATAGCGCGAGAAGCGCGATATTGTGATCCTCGGCCCAGCGGTTCAGTTCGTCTGCAGGCAGTCCCGTCAGCAAAAGGCTGTCCATATCCACCGGCGCGCCGGCTTCATGCGCGACAATGTGGTTCAATTGATTCTGGCTTTGCGCGCGCCGCAATTGCCATTCTATCGGATCGGCAGGCGACCCGGGATGCTGGGCCTTTTCGAGTACCCGGGCGAGCGTCACCGAAAGACCGAGACCCCGCGCCACCGCTATGGCATGGCGGACGACGGCGGGGCTGGTCGGCGCATCGTCGACGCACGCCATGATCCGGCTCTGCATTTCATTCTTGCCCGCGTATCGACCATCATCGGCGGAAGCGGGACTCTCGTGAAAGAACAGCGCCGGGGTGGGCTGATCGGGCTTTTCGTCTGACTGTATTCCGGCCATATCCACCTCCATCGAAAGCACAGAAGTGTCGAAATTTGTGCAACTTGCACCATCGGCTACTGGCAAAGGCCTGGCTATAAGGGTTCCCCCGTAATCGACCGATCGAAGCGGGCGATCATACTCCGACTGGCGACGCTTCCAGAGAGAGCTTTCGGCGTGGTGCCGATTGATTGACGGATATCAACGGCGACATCGCAGAGGCTGGTAGACTGGCAACCATGCCCGTCACGGTCGCGAACACAGGGAGCCCGGGTCGCAAGGGGAAAGACGGCCCCGCGCGTATTTCAGACAGGCAGGATGCGCGCTGGCACGCATGCGATGCGGATGCGATCGCCGACATATTCGGAACGGATCCGGAAAAGGGGCTGACCGCCAGCGAGGCGGCCTCGCGGCTTGCGAGCGACGGGCCCAACATACTGCCCGAGCCGAAAGGCAAGTCATGGTTCCGCCGCTTCATGACCCAGTTCAAAGACGTCATGATCCTGGTGCTGCTCGGTGCCGCGGGGATCGCCGCGCTGATCGGCGAAATAGCCGACGCGGCACTGATCGCGGCGATACTGATGCTCAATGCGGT
Organism: Parasphingopyxis sp.; assembly: GCF_052168295.1. Lineage (GTDB taxonomy): Bacteria > Pseudomonadota > Alphaproteobacteria > Sphingomonadales > Sphingomonadaceae > Parasphingopyxis. The sequence continues at coordinate 4,992 of NZ_JBQLZN010000008.1, forward strand.
CATCGGCTTCGCCCAGGAAGTCCGCGCAATTCGAGCCGTTCGCGCCCTGAAAGACCTCGTACCGCAAAAATCGATAGTGATCCGCGACGGGAGGCGGGAAAGCGTCGACGCCACACAACTCGTACCCGGCGATATCGCCGCGATAGCGGCGGGCGGACGCATACCCGGCGATATGCGACTGATCAGCGTCGAGGATCTGGAAGTCGACGAAGCGCCATTGACGGGCGAATCGCTGACACGGCAGAAATCGGCGGCCGTCGCCGCAGACGAAGATCTGGCTCTGGGCGATCGGACCAATATGGCGTTCAGTGGAACCCTGGCAACACGAGGGTCGGCCCTGGGGATCGTTGTTGCAACCGGGACGCATAGTGAAATCGGCCGGATCGCCTCCACGCTGCAGGGCCGGAGCCGCCCGGCGACACCCCTGCAGCAAAGGCTGGCACGGATCAGTCGCCGGATAGCGATCGCCGCCATTGTGATCTGCGCCAGCCTGTTCGTGACCGGGCTGATGATCGGGCATCCGCCCCTCGTGATGCTGCTGACCGCAGCCAGCGTTGCGATTGCCGCGATACCGGAAGCCCTCCCTGCCGTCGTTGCCGTCCTGCTCGCCGTCGGCGCGCGGAAGATGGCGCGGCACGATGCCCTGATCCGGCGCTTGCCTGCCGTGGAGACGCTTGGTTCCGTCACCTATATCTGCACGGACAAGACCGGCACGCTGACCGAAAACCGGATGGAGGTGGCCGAGATCGAAAGCGACGATCCGGCTGAACTGTTCACGGCGATGGCGTTGTGCACCGATGTCGGCGGCGCGGATGCCGGCGAAAAGCATGGCGAGCCGACCGAATTCGCCATTGCCGAATTCGCGGCCGAGTCCGGTTATGAACGCGCCGATCTCGAGCACGCCAAGCCTCGGACAAGAACCTTCGCCTTCAGCTCGGAACGCAAACGCATGACGACCGTCCACCGGACGGATGATGGTTATATCTGCTATATGAAAGGGGCGCCGGAAGTATTGCTGGCATCCTTTCCCGAAGGACGCAGGAAGGCCGAGACTCTGGCCGCTTCAGGCCTGCGCGTTCTCGCCTTCGCCCGCAGGCTTTCGGCCTCGCCGCCGATGATAGACGATCCGCAGGACGGTTTCGAAATACTCGGTCTTGTTGGACTGATGGACCCGCCCCGCGCCGAAGCCGCTTCGGCGATCGCGGCGTGCCGGACCGCCGGGATAACGCCTGTCATGATCACCGGCGATCATCCGAGGACCGCAGAGACGATCGCCCGACGGATCGGACTGGTAAGCGACGGTGCAACAGTGATCACCGGCCCAGAACTGGCTAAGCTTGGCGATGCCGAACTGATGGACCGGGTCCTCGATACCGACATCTATGCGCGCGTGGATCCGGCGCAGAAGATCCGGATCGTCAAGGCCTTGCAGAACCATCGGCAGTTCGTTGCGATGACGGGCGACGGGGTGAACGACGCGCCAGCCCTCCTGCACGCCAATATCGGCGTAGCGATGGGACGAATCGGAACCGATGTCGCCCGCGAGGCGGCAGATCTGATCCTGCTCGACGACAATTTCGCGTCGATCGTCGCCGCCGTGCGCGAAGGGCGACGGATTTTCGACAATATCCGCAAGTTCATCCGCTATGTGCTGGCCTGCAATCTGGCCGAGATACTGACCTTGTTCGTCGCCCTCGTCCTGGGGCTGCCGCTGCCGCTTCTGCCTCTGCAGATCCTGTGGATCAATCTCGTCACCGACGGAGTGCCGGGACTCGCCCTGGCGGGTGAGCCGGCCGAACCCGATATCATGAAGCGGCCTCCGCACCCGCCGAGCAGCGGTCTGTTCGACAGCAAGATGTGGCGCCATATCGCGATCATGGGCACCTTCATGGCGATGGTGACCATCGGCGTGCAAATGGCCGCGCTCGATGCGGGTAACGAGAATTGGCAGACCATGGTGTTCACCGTTCTCACCTTTCTTCAGCTCGGCCAGGCGATCGCCGTGCGATCCGACCGGCGGTCGGTCTTCCTGCTCAATCCGCTGAGCAATCCCGCGCTTGTTTTCGCGATTGTCCTGACGGTTATTCTGCATTTGGCCGTCGTCTATTCGGCGCTCGGCAATGCGCTGTTCCACACAGCCCCATTGTCCGCCGCCGAACTGGCGATCTGCGTGCTGGTATCGCTCTCCGGCCTCGCCTTTTCCGAGCTTCTCAAAACACTGCGCGACGGGTTCGCTTCAGCCAATAAACGTTGGAAATCTCGGCCCGACTTGCGCTGAATCAAACCATTTGGCCACAATGGCGCTAGTCAATTCCAATCACGGACCTTTCTGGTTGGGAACGCGTGGCGGAAACGGCGGCAAATAACGATGGATCGGCGGCGCAGCCAGCCTTCCGGGCCGTAGGCCTGCGCAAGACCTACGACATGGGCGAAACCCAGGTCCATGCGCTGCGCGGCG
>NZ_JBQLZN010000009.1:0-10731 GCF_052168295.1 Parasphingopyxis sp.
TGTACATCATCTGGGGCGCGCGCGTCGAAGAGGGCGAGGAAATGCCCGCGCCGACGAACGAAGAAGAAGAGGAAATGCAGAAGGTGCTGAAGAAGCGCCTCGAGCAGAGCCCGGGCTTTTTCACCAGGACGCGCGACGCGATCAAGGGCGTGTCCGAAGAGACCACGACCGGCGTTCTGCGGCTTTACGAACTCGCCAAGCAGGCCAAGCTGCCCTTCCCGGCGATCAACGTGAACGACAGCGTCACCAAGTCGAAATTCGACAACAAGTACGGCTGCAAGGAAAGCCTCGTCGACGGCATCCGCCGCGCGACCGACGTGATGATGGCCGGCAAGACCGCGGTCGTCGCCGGCTATGGCGATGTCGGCAAAGGGTCCGCCGCCTCGCTGCGTGGCGCCGGTGCCCGGGTGATGGTCACCGAGATCGATCCGATCTGCGCGCTGCAGGCGGCGATGGACGGGTTCGAGGTCGTGACGATGGAAGAGGCCGCGCCGCGCGCCGACATCTTCGTCACCGCGACCGGCAACAAGGACGTCCTCACGCTCGATCATATGCGCGCGATGAAGGACATGGCGATCGTCGGCAATATCGGCCATTTCGATAATGAGATTCAGGTCGCGGGCCTCAAGAATCTCGAACATGTCGAGGTGAAGCCGCAGGTCGATATGTACACCTTCCCGGATGGCAAGCGGATCCTGCTGCTCTCGCAGGGCCGTCTGCTCAACCTCGGCAACGCGACCGGCCATCCGAGCTTCGTGATGTCGGCGAGCTTCACCAACCAGGTGCTCGCGCAGATCGAACTGTTCAACAATCACGGCACCTATGGCCATCAGGTCTATGTGCTGCCCAAGCATCTCGACGAGAAGGTTGCCAAGCTCCATCTCGACAAGCTCGGCGTGCAGCTCACCGAACTGTCGAAAGAGCAGGCCGCCTATATCGGCGTCGAAGCGCACGGGCCGTTCAAATCGGACCAGTATCGCTACTAGGCGCTGTCCGCGCGCCTGGCGCGCCAGAAACCGAACGCGAAACGGAATATGGGGCCGGGGCGGCAATGATCGCTCCGGCTCTTTTTCGTGTTGCCGGCGCCGCTTCGACCAACGGAGCCGATCCATCGACGGGACGCACACTGAATGCACTTGATATGATGTAACATTCTGCTTAGGACGCTGCCGTTCACGGAAAACGGAAGAGTTTGCAATGCGTCACTACGGAATTCTCGCGGCGAGCACCGCTCTCATTGCCACCCCTGCCATGGCACAGGATGGCGAACGGCCGGGCGATCATATTCATGGCGAGGGCCAGGCCGGGATCGTCGTGACCGCGCGCTTCGTCGACGAACTCGATCTGATCGCCGGCACGTCGACGCTTGCCGGCACCGAGCTCGACCAGAGCATCCGCCCGCAGATCGGCGATACGCTGACCGCGCTGCCCGGCGTATCGGCGACCTCCTTTACGCCAGGGTCCTCGCGGCCCGTGCTGCGCGGCTTCCAGGGCGAGCGTATCCGCGTGCTGACCGACGGGATCGGCGCGATCGACGCGTCCAACACCTCGGTCGACCATGCCGTGACGATCGATCCGATCACCGCCTATCGCATCGAGGTGCTGCGCGGCCCGGCGGCGCTGCTGTTCGGCAGCCAGGCCATCGGCGGCGCGGTCAACGTGTTCGACCGGCTGATCCCGATCGAAGTACCGGACGAGCCCGTACATGTCGATGCGATCACATCCTACGGCTCGGCTGCGGACGAGTGGACGATCGCCGGCGGCGTCGATCTGCCGCTCACCTCCAACCTCGTGCTGCATGTCGGCGGCAGCTATCGCGAGAGCGACGATCTGGAAATTTCAGGCTTCACCCTTTCGCCGGAACTGCGCGCCGAACAGCTAGAGATCGTCGCGGAGGAAACCGAGGAAGGCAATCTCGACGAAGCCGCCGAGGCCCAGGAACTCGCCGATCTGCGCGGCACCGTGCCGAACAGCGCCACCGAGACATGGACGGCGGGCGCCGGCCTCGCCTGGATCGACGAATGGGGCAGCATCGGCGCGTCCGTCAGCTTCTACGACACGGTGTACGGCATTCCCGCGCGCCCCGGCGCCGAGCATGCGCATGAGGAAGGCGAAGAGGAAGAAGAGGGCGAAGAGGAGGAAGAAGGCCCCGTCACCATCGACCTGCATCAGGTCCGCGCCGATCTGCGCGCCGAGATTTTGACGGGCGGCGGGTTCTTCGAAAGCATCCGCGTCCGCCTCGGCTATTCCGATTACACGCACACCGAGTTCGAGGGCGACGAAGTGGGCACCCTGTTCCTCGTCGAGGGCTTGGAAGGCCGGCTCGAATTCGTCCAGGCGGACCAGGATGGCTGGCGCGGCGTGATTGGCGGGCAGCTTTACGTGCGCGATTTCAACGCCATCGGCGCCGAAGCCTTCGTGCCGCGCAACGATACCGAACAGGTCGGCATCTTCACGCTGCAGGAATTCGATTTCGGTCAGCTCGGTCTCGAACTCGCCGGCCGATATGAACACACGACCGTCTCCGCGCCGGATCAGGCGATCGACCGCAGCTTCGATTCCTTCTCCTTTGCCGGCGGCCTGCATTACGATTTCGAAGAAGAGGTGCGGATCGGCGTGAACCTGTCGCGCTCGGAGCGCGCCCCGGCGGCCGAGGAACTCTTCTCCAACGGACCGCATATCGCGACCCAGGCGTTCGAGATCGGCAACCCCGATTTCACGACCGAAAAGAGCATCGGCCTCGAAGCCTATGTGCGCGGCGATGTCGGCGGCGTCACCTTCGCGCTGACCGGTTTTGCCAACTGGTTCGACGATTTCATCTTCGACGCGGCGACCGGCGAGGAGGAGGACGATCTCCCCGTCTTCCAGTATTTCCAGCGCGACGCGACCTATTACGGTTTCGAAGCGGAGATCGCCGCGACGCTCGCCGAAGTCGGCCAGTTCCAGATCAACGCCGATGCCGTCGCCGATTATGTCCGCGCGTCGATCGACAATGGCGGCGGCCCGGTGCCGCGCATCCCGCCGTTCCGTCTGCGCGGCGGGCTGGAAGCCGTGTCCGACAATTTCGATGCGCGCGCCGAGGTCGAATGGGCGGCCGAGCAAGACCGCGTTGCGGCCTTCGAAACGCCGACCGACGATTTCACCTTCGTCAACGCCTCGGTCGCCTGGCGGCCCTGGGGCCGCGCGAACGGCACGTCGCTCTTCGCCTCGGTGAACAATATCTTCGACGTCAACGCCCGGCGCCACGCCTCCTTCACCAAGGATTTCGTGCCGCTGGCCGGCCGCGACTTCCGGGTCGGCGCGCGCTTCAGCTTCTAGGGGTCCTCCCACGGCAAAAGCTGCGATCACTCCCAAGCCGGGGGTGATCGCATCTTCCCGTAGGCCCCCGCTCCGGTCTAGAAGCGGGCGGATGATGCAGGGCGGCCCAGCGCGATGATTACCGTTTCGACCACCGCCGCGGTGGTAACCGGCATGGTGCTCGCCGCGTGGCTGGGCATCGCGGTCTGGGCGACGCTCGCCGGCCTCCGGCGCAAGGCGGCGGGCGAACGGGCGGCGGCGGCCGCGCGGCGCGGCGGGCTCCTTCTTGAGAGCGCACCGACCGCCTTCATGATCGTCGATGCGAAGGACCGGATCGATCCGGGGCCGGGGCTCGAAGACTGGCTTGGCCTGCAGACCGCGCCCAAGCGCCTTGCCGATTTCAAGGACCTGCTGAGCGAAGAACGGTTCGCCGCCTTCATCGAAACCGTGCGCGATGCGCGCCGCACCGCCAAGCCCTTCGGCATGGAGCTGCGCATCCGGGGATCGGACCGCATCCTGTTCGCGCGCGGCGGCCCGGCGCCCGATCCGCTGGGCGGCAACCAGGCGGCGATGATCTGGCTGTTCGACATGACCGATACGCGCGGCGAGATCGCGGACCTGACCAGCCGGGCCGATCGCGCGGGCGAGGCGCTGGAATCGCTATCGCGCCTGATCGAGGCCGCGCCCTTCCCGATGTGGCATCGCGGGCCGGACCTGCGCCTCACACTCGTCAATCAGGCCTATGTCCGCGCCGTCGAGGCCGAGAACGCCGCCGAGGTCATCGCGCGCGGGCTGGAACTGATCGAGATGCCGGGGCCGGACAGCGCCCAGGCCGTTGCCGCCCGCGCCCGCGAGGAGGAGGCGCCGCAGATCCGCACCGTCCCGGCCACCATCGGCGGCGAGCGCCGCGCGACGCGCATCGCCGATATCCCGCTCGGCGATGCCGGGGTCGCCGGTTATGCCGTCGATATCGAGGAGCTCGAACAGGCGCGGGCCGAGCTTGCCCGTTTCGGCCGCGCCCAGCGCGACATGCTGGACCTGCTTTCGGCCGGCGTCGCGCAATTCGGGCCGGATCGCTCGCTCACTTTCTCGAACCAGCCCTTCGAGCGCCTGTTCGAAATGAAGAAGGAATGGCTGGCCGATCGCCCGGAATTCGATCGCGTGCTGGATCGGATGCGCGAAGTCGACCGCGTGCCCGAATCCCGAGATTTTCCCGAATGGAAGGCGGAGCGGCGCGGCTGGTTCCAGTCTGGCGACGAGCCGATCGAGGAGACCTGGCTGCTGACCGATGGCACCCATCTGCGCGTCGTCGCCCAGCCCATGCCGGATGGCGGTCTGTTGCTGGTCTTCGAGGATCGCACCGAACAGGCGCAGCTTGCCAGTGCGCGCGATATCCTGCTGCGCGTGCGCACCGCGACGCTCGACAATCTCTCCGAAGCCATCGGCGTGTTCGCGGCCGACGGGCGCCTGCACATCTGGAACCGCCGCTTCCGCGAAATCTGGGATCTGGAAGAAGAATTGCTGGCCGAGCATCCACGCGTCGATACGCTGACCGGGGCGATTGCCGACCAGTTTCTCGGCGCAGGCAGCCCCGAGGCGATCCAGGAGGCTGTGCGTGTCGCGACCAATGAGCGGCAGGAACGGACGGGGCGGCTTGCGCTGCGCGACGGCCGCTATTTCGATTTCGCCGCCGTGCCGCTGCCCGACGGAAATGCGCTCTTCACGCTGCTCGATATTTCGGACAGCAAACGGATCGAGGCGGCGTTGATCGAGCGCAACGAGGCGCTGGAAGCCGCCGACCGGCTTAAGACCGCCTTCGTCTCCAATATCAGCTATGAGCTGCGCACGCCGCTGACCTCGATCGCCGGCTTCGCGGAGATGCTGGACGGCGGCTATGCGGGCGAGCTGCCGGAACAGGCGGCGGATTACGTGAAATCGATCCTCGATTCCGTGGCGACGCTGCGGGTGCAGATCGACGAGGTGCTCGACCTGACCCAGGGCGAGGCCGAGGACCTGCCGATGGAGCGCGAAGAGGTCGACCTGCAACTGCTCTGCGAGGAAGCTGCCGCCGACGCCCGGCAGCGCGCCGGTGCGCGCAATCACGAGTTCGTCGCCGAGATCGACTGGTCGGTCGGCAGCGTCACCGGCGACGCCCGCCGCCTGCGCCAGTCGCTCGATCACCTGCTGCGCAACGCGATCCGCTACACCCCCGAAGGCGGCCGCATCCTGCTCCATGCGGAGGGCACGACGACCGAAGCGCGCATCACCGTCTCCGACAATGGCGCGGGCATCAGCGAAGACGAGCAGGCCCGCGTCTTCGACCGCTTCCACCGCGGCGCGGGGGAGCAGCAATCCCGCGCGCTGGGGCTCGGCCTGCCGCTGACGAAACAGTTCGTGGAAGCGCATGGCGGAACGCTGGAGCTCAAGAGCGAGCCGGGCGAGGGGACGTTCGTGACGGTGGCGTTGCCGCGGGAGTGACCTATTTCGCCTATTTCGGTGACAGTGCACTTAATTCACAGCACCGAAGGGAAACTGGCACGGCTGCGACGAATTAAGTGCACTGTCACCGAAATTGTTGCGATTGCGTATTTATTAAAGATCAACGGCTTATATTTCGATGGTCGATCGGGTGATTAGGGAGCAGAGCGATTCTCGATCGTATTTCCTCGGTGCTGCAAACATGAAGCGCAGGCGCTTCGTCGGCGCGATGGGCGCTATTATTGCGCTGCCTTTAATCCCGGGATGTACCGGTCGCCGCATCACATATCGTTATAGACTCACAGTCGACGTCGACACGCCCGATGGCGTGCGGTCAGGGGCAAGCGTGATCGAGGTTACGACACGATGGGACGACGGGCTGGCGCATGCGACCGGTGTGCGCTCGCAGGTCAGGGGTCAGGCGGTTGTCGTGGACCTACCGGGTGGCCCGCTGTTTGCGCTGCTAACCAGTCCCGCCCTCGGGTCCGATGCGGCGAAAAACTATGCGCGAGAAGCGCTTGGCTTCACCGGCGGCCAAAGCAACGCCGACACCTATTATGCGACGATCGGCGAAATGCTGGCCACGGAAGAGGCGCGCGCCTTGCCTCGCTCCCAATATCCGATGCTGGTTCGTTTTGGCGATATCGACGATCCGACGAGCGTTGAGCGAGTCGATCCCGACAATCTTGCCGCAAGCTTTGGCCCCGGCACTTCGCTGCGCGCGATAACGGTCGAGATCACCGATGATGCTGTGACAGCGGGTATCGAGGAGCGGTTGGTTTGGGTTGGGCAAATTCAAGAAATGAACTTGTCGCGAGAGAGTTTCCCTTCCGACATACCGGTTGGAGACTTCTCAGGAATGTTTGCGAGACGGAGGTAGCTATGAATCAAGATTTGTTTTGCGCCATTCTGGCGATGGACTCTTATAGTCGTGGTTATAGTTCTGGCATAAGCGGGATTACGGTGACAGTGCACTATCAGCGCGCCGCCGTTTCGGTCCGCGTTTGCCCGGTTTCAGGCTCCGTCCAGTCATAGTCTCAAGTCGCGTCAGAAAGGCGTCATTGCCTACCGGCCGCCCGATCATTTCCGCCTTGCGGAGCCGATCCGATGCGGCGTCGTCCTTCCCAGCCTCGATCAGCGCTGCGAAATCCGGATAGCGTTCGCGGATCGGACCGGTGTTTGTAATCCCGTCGTCAGCGCCAAGCTGGGCATGGACATGCAGTTCATGAAAGAACCAAATAGTACATGTGCTCGTCATTCCAGCGAACGCTGGAATCTCCGGCCACAGACGCCATGCCTAGCCGCCTGAGATCCCAGCGTTCGCTGGGATGACGGGCGTTGCCTGTTTGGATAGCATAAGCGCCGGGCCGCTAACGATTGATATCGTCCCATAAATCCCGCCAGCCGGGATTCTGCGCATCGATCAGGTCCAGCTTCCACTGCCTGTCCCACGCCTTCAGCGCTTTCTCGCGCGCGATAGCCTCGTCGATCCTTTCATGCCGTTCGGCCAGCACCAGACGGGTGAGCTTATATCGCCGGCAGTAGGCCGAGCCCTTACCGACGCGATGCTGGGCGATGCGCTCGGCGAGGTTCGCGGTGAAGCCGATATACAGCACGCCGTAGCGCCTGTTGGTCATTATGTAGGTCCAGCCGCCGTGCCCCATCGGCTGATGGTGGCGTGGTTCTGCCGGAGATTCCAGCTTTCGCTGGAATGACGCGATGGTTTTTGGATGCTGTTTCGGGTGTGTGCAGGCTTCCGCCAGGCGCCTGTTACCTTTATCGAGCGCGCATGAGCGAGGGATTGATACTGCCGGAAGAAGACGCGACGCTCGCCCTCGGCGCGCGTATCGCGGCCATCCTGCGCCCGGGCGATGCGATCGCGCTGTTCGGCCATCTCGGTGCTGGCAAAACGACGCTCGCGCGCGGCATCCTGCAGGCGTTGGGGCTCAAAGAAGAGGCGCCCAGCCCGACATTCGCCATCGTCCAGCCCTATGAGCCGCCCGAAACGCGCGTTCCGGTCTGGCATATCGATCTCTATCGGCTTGAAGATCCCGAAGAGGCGCTGGAGCTCGGATTGGACGAGGCGCGGCGGGATGTGGCGATGCTGATCGAATGGCCCGAGCGGCTCGGCGATGGGCTGTGGGAGGATGCGTTGCGGCTCCACCTTTCCATCGCGCATAAGCAGGATGCAGGCGGGGCGGGGCGTTCCGCCGCTCGGCGCTTGACAGCGACGGTTCCGCCCGCTTGGGAGACGCGATGGCCACCAACATGAAAAACCCCGAGTCCGCGCCCGATTTTCTCGCGGCCAATGGCTGGGGAGACGGGGCGTTGCTGCCGCTCGCGGGCGATGCGTCCTTTCGCCGGTACTTCCGCGTCGTTGCGCCGGGGCGCACGGCGGTGCTCATGCACGCGCCGGCCGATATGGAAGACAGCCGGCCCTTTCTCGACGTCGCCGAGCATCTGAACCGGCTCGGGTTCGCCGCGCCCAAGATCATGGCGAGCGATCTCGACGAAGGCCTGATCCTGCTCGAGGATTTTGGCGATGCGCGGATGCGCGAGGTGGTCGATGCCGCGCCCGAAAGCGAGGCGCGCATCTATCGCGATGCGGTCACGCTCCTGGGCGTGCTGCACCGCTCGGGATCGGGCGAACTGCCGGCCTATACGATGGCCGAATATCTGCGCGAGGCGCGGCTGTTCACCGAATGGTATGCGCCGGCGCTGTCGCTCAATGTCGACGAGACGGGCTATGACGCGGCGTGGGAGAAAGTACTCGGGCCGCTCACCGATCTCGACGATCCGGTGACGGTGCTGCGCGATTATCATGCGGAAAACCTGATGCTGCTCGAGGGGCGGCACGGGATCGGGTCGCTGGGGCTGCTGGATTTCCAGGATGCGCTGGCCGGGCACCCGGCCTATGATCTCGTCTCGCTGCTGCAGGATGCGCGGCGGGACGTGTCGCGCGAGCTCGAGGAGAATATGCTGACCCATTACCGTGTGACGAACCCGACCGTCGGCGGGCCGGAATTCGACGCCGCCTATGCGATCCTCGGCGCGCAGCGGAACGCGAAGATCCTCGGCATTTTCACGCGGCTGTGGAAGCGGGACGGCAAGTCGCGCTATCTGTCGTACCAGGCGCGCGTCTGGCGTTACCTCGAGCGGGACCTGCGGCATCCGGCGCTCGCGCCAGTTGCGGCCTGGTTCTCGGCAAACGTGCCGAGCGGAAAACGGGCCGAGGCCTGGCAGGGCGGATCGCCGCGATGAACAAGCATAGCGCGCCGCTCGCCATCCGCCCGGCAACCCAAGGCCCTCAGATCGACACCGCAATGGTGATGGCCGCCGGGCTCGGCAAGCGGATGCGGCCATTGACCGCGACGACACCCAAGCCGCTGATCCAGGTGCAGGGCCGCGCGCTGCTCGATCATGTGCTGGACCGGCTGCGCGATGCAGGCGTGAAGAAGGCGATTGTCAACGTCCATTATCTCGCCGATGCTGTCGAGGCGCATGTCGCGCGGCGCGGTGGCGATATCAACATCACGGTATCCGACGAGCGCTCCCAGCTCATGGAGACGGGCGGCGGCGTGACCAAGGCATTGCCCTTGATCGATGCCGATCCGTTTTTCGTGATGAACTCGGACGTGCTCTGGGTTGACGGGCCGAGCGATACGCTGCGTCTGCTCGCGGCGCGCTGGGATCCGGAGAAGATGGACGCGCTGCTGCTGCTCGTGCCGCAGGCGCATGCCCATTGCCATGGCGGGCGCGGCGATTTCCACATGGACGGGGCGGGCCGGATCACGCGCCGGAGCCGCGGCAAGATCGCGCCCTTCGTCTATTCGGGCATCCAGCTCGTCTCGAAACAGCTCTTCGAAGACGCGCCTTCGGGTCCGTTTTCCACGAACATCCTCTGGGACCGCGCGATCGAGGAGGGCCGCGCCTTCGGCCTCGCGCATCAGGGGCTGTGGTTCGATATCGGCACGCCGCCCGCGATCAAAAAGGCCGAGGCGCTGCTCGTGGATGGCTGAGGCCGCCCACCCGAACGTCTACACCATCCCGCCCCACCGGGCCTTTGCCGACGCGCTGGCGGCCGGGCTCATCCGCATGCACGGGAAAGACGCGCTCGGTCTCGCGCAAGGCATCGTCCTCGTGCCCACCAACCGCACGGCGCGGGCCATCCAGGACGCCTTTGTCCGCCGCGCCGCACCCGGCCTGCTGCTGCCCCGCCTCGTCCCCATCGGCGATCCCGAAATCGCGGAAACGCTCGGCAGCGCGCTCGATCCGATCGGGCAGGGCGCAGACGTCCCGCCCGCGATCCCGCCGCTCGAACGCACGATGCGGCTCGCGACGATCGTCCAGCGCGTGCGCGCCCGGTCCGGCGATCCCGTCGATGCGGGCGAAGCGGTGCGTCTCGCCCGCGATCTCGGCGCGACGCTCGACCAGCTGCTGATCGAACAGGTCGATCCGCGCAAGCTGCCGGAAAGCGTCGAGGCGGACCTTTCCGCCCATTGGCAGGTCTCGCTCGATCAGCTCGATGCGATCCTCACCGAATGGCCGGCCGAACTCGCCAAGCTTGGCAAGATCGACATGGCCGAGCGCCGCAACCGCCTGCTTGGCCATATCGCCGAGCGCTGGCGGGACGCGCCGCCGCCCGGTTTCGTGGTCGCCGCCGGCATCGCCTCGACCGCGCCCGCCGTCGCCGCCGTGCTGCGTACCGTTTCGCGGATGGAGAACGGCTCGGTCGTTCTACCCGCACTCGACATTACGATGCCGGACGAAGAATGGGACGCGCTCGGCCCGCACGAACCCGATCCCGATACCGGTTTTCGCAAGCGGTCCATCGAAACCCATCCGCAATTCGCGCTCAAGCTGCTGCTCGACCGGATGGGCGTCGCGCGGGGCGAAGTGGCGCGCTGGCGCTGGGGCGGCGGACGCGATTCCCCGGCGGTGCGCACGCGCGCGATC
>NZ_JBQLZN010000010.1:0-2195 GCF_052168295.1 Parasphingopyxis sp.
TCGCCCGGCGGGCAGCGCAGCGCGTCCATCGCGATTTCGAGCTGGTTGTCGAGCGTCCAGCCATCGACCGCGTCGATCTTCTCCTGCAGCTCGCCCATCTCGGCCATCAGCGCGTCGAAATCGGCGTCTTCGGGCGGATCGGCCATCATGCCCGAAATCTCGTTGAAGCGGTCGACGAGATCGGCGACGGGCCGCACGCCGTCCATCACATTCTCTTTCACGGTCTTGTCCGGATCGAGCTCTGGCTCCTGTGCAAGATAGCCGACGCGGATCCCCTCGCCTGCCCAGGCTTCGCCCTGAAACTCGGTATCGATGCCCGCCATGATCTTCATCAGCGTCGATTTGCCCGACCCGTTCGGACCGACGATGCCGATCTTGGCGTCCGGATAGAATTGCAGATGGATGTTATCGAGGATCGGCTTGCGGGCGCCGGGAAAGCTTTTGGTCATGCCCTTCATGACGAAGGAATATTGCGCGGCCATGGGTCGTATATGCTCCGGATTGGAATTGCTGGAATTGGGCCGCGATGTAGGGACGCGCGCACGAATTGGCAAACGCGGAAATGGTCGGGCGGCTACTCGCTTCTGCAACGGAATACGCTGGACCTCGCCGATCCGAATCAGCAGCGGCGAAACAAGCCTGAAGGCGGCGCGATGTCATGTTCTGGTCTCTTGCGAGCGCCGCCTCGCCGCTACTCCAAATCGCCGAAAATTTGGCTGAAATCCTTGCTGCAGCGCAGCAAAATGCGCGGTTCATTTCGGTACGGGGGCGCAATTACAAGTTGACGTTCTGTGAATGGACGCTATGGCAGCGCGCTGGGATTGGCGCAGAGCCAGGCCCTGATTTAATGCTATGGGAGCACTTATAATGAAGAAACTTAGCTTTGCGCTTGCGACGGCCGGCATGTTTGCCCTCGCCGCTTGTGGCGAGACCGCTACCGAAACCGCCGACGAAGGCGCGGAAGCCGTCGAAGAAACGGAAGAAGCCACCGAAGACGCGATGGCCGAAGGCGAAGAAATGGCTGAAGACGCCATGGCCGAAGGCGAAGAAATGGCTGAAGACGCCATGGCCGAAGGCGATGCGATGGCCGAGGAAGCCGAAGAGGAAATGGCTGAAGACGCCATGTAATTCGGCGGTTGGCCTGCGGGCCAGCCAACGCAATCAAAAGGGGCGCGATCGACACGGATCGCGCCCCTTTTTTGTCGCCGGCCGCCAATCGGGAAGGCTAGAGAAAGGATAGGCACGGCAAAGCTAACGCTTGAAGCTTCCCGCTTCATCGGTCACTCTCCGCAGATCGGAAAGAAGGGGATTTGCGATGAAGATTGTGTTCAGGCTGCTGATTGCCATCTGGTTTGCGACACCGGTGGTCGCTTCCGCCGATGCCTTCGACGATATCCAGCAACGCGGCGAACTCATAGTGGGCGTATCGATCTTCGCCCCTTGGACGCATCTCGACCGCGAAGGCGAACTCGTTGGCCATGAGATCGATATCGCGAACAGCATCGCGGCGGACTTGGGCGTCTCAGCGCGTCTCGAACTGTATAATTTCGACGAGATATTCGACGCGCTCGCCAATGGCGAGATAGACATGATCGCCGCCGGCGTGGCGATGACGCCCGAACGTGCGCGGCGCTTTCATTTCTCGATCCCCTATTTTTCGACCGGCATGACGATCGCCACCGGGCCGTCGGTGACCGACGAGCCGAGCACGATCGCCGATTTCAATACGCCTGAGATGACGATAGCAGTCGTCGAAGATACATTGGCTTCGAGAATAGCGGCCGAGATGCTCGCCGATGCCAATATCATGAGCTTCTCGACGCCAAGCGGTGCGGAAGCCACCGTACTTCTCGGCCGAGCCGATGCCTATGTCGCCAGCGTACCGGAAGCACGGATTTATGCGCTCCGTCATGGCGATCGCATTTCGCTGCCGTTATCCGAACCGCTAACCTCCAGCGTCGCCGGCTTCGTTGTGCGCAACGACGAAGACAGGCTGCTCCATTTCCTCAATAGCTGGGTGCACATGCGCCAGGCGGACGGATTTCTCGAAGATCGCTACCGGCACTATTTCGACACGCTCGACTGGGCTGTCGATATGATGCCACAGTAAGCTAGCCCAAGCGTTCGCGATATCGAAAGATGGTCGGGGAGACAGGATTCGAACCTGCGACCCTCTGTTCCCAAAACAGATGCGC
>NZ_JBQLZN010000011.1:0-73192 GCF_052168295.1 Parasphingopyxis sp.
ACGGACAGACGGTTGCCGTTCGCGTCATAGGTGTAGGCCGCATAGGTAATCTGGTCGCTCGTGCCATAGGCGCGCAGAATCGATGTGACCTGACCGGCAGCGTCGTAGTTCGTGTAGGTTATGCGGTCATTGCCCTGCGCACCCGGTGCGCCGAGCGTGCAGGCCGAGGCGGGCAGCGCGCCGCCCGAGATAATCCCATTGCTCGATACGCTGGGGAAGGTCGCGGCGTTCATGCGGACGGCACTGCAGATCGGTCGGCTCAGCAAATCGTAGCTGGTGTGGATTACGGAGTAGGTACCGGCGCTCGTGGCGGATGCGACGATAACGGCCCGGCCCATCGCATCATATTGCGTGGCCGTGCGGTTGAGGCTGGCGAAGGTCGAAAGGCTGGTATCAGTCGGCGTGTTCACCGTTCCCGTGTCTTCGAGAATCACCCGGCCCATATTGTCGTAAACGTTCCGCGTAGCAGGCGGCTTGAGCGGACCGCTGCCATCGGGATCGGGGCCAACGGTCGCGATCAGCTCGCGGTTGTCGTTATAGGCATAGCGGGTGGTGTCGGCAGGGCCGGGCAACGGGCCATCCACGGCGATGAGATTGCCTTGGAGGTCATAGCTGTTAGTGACGGCGGTGCTTACGCTGTTATCGCCTGCTCGCGTGGTGACCGTTTCGGGAAGGACGAGGTCGGTATTGGTCTCGTAACCTATTTCCGTGAGAATTTGCCTGTCGGGTATCGTATCGCAATTTGAGCTGACCCGGCAGGTCTGGCTTACCGACAAAACCCGCTGCCCCGACACGGTGACGAAGCTGTTGTCGGTGGTCCAATTCCGTTCGTTACTGAAGCCTGGATACGGCACGAGCGGCCGCTGAATCCGCGTAGGGGCGCTCGTTCCCGAGTCCTCGTAGCGATATTCATAGTTCGACGACGAGCCACTGCTGTTCATGTTTCCGTCGAAATAGCGTTGCGGCTGGTTGCAGTTGCGCGGGTAGGTTCCTTGGCTGCCGCCGCTGCAGCTGGATAAATAGACAGCAGTCTCGGTGATCGTCGCCCCGGACCTCGGACTAGGAATAGCGCGGCGGGCTGTAATGTTGCCGCGGGAGTCGTAGTCGAATTCTAGGCTGTTTCCTTCCGGGTAGCGGATTCTCGTCAGGTAATGCGTCGTGGAGTCGTGATCGTAGAAGGTTGTACGACCGAGCTCGTCGGTGACTTCGACGATGTAGCCCTTTTCCATATGGGCGCGGACCACCATGACACCGAGGAGCGGGTTGGTGCGGGTGATGGTTCGGTACGTGCCGTCGTTACTATAGCTGTACTGCCACCTTCGGTTGTCTGGATCGAACAGTGTCTCAACGCGATGTTGCGGGGTATAGTCGGTGATCCTAACGACCGTATTGTCAGGTCGCCTAATCTCCGTAATCTCGCTGTTGTTGTTGATGTCAAACTGCCAGACCCTGCCCTCGGGGCCTGTTATCGTCTGCGTGGTACCGCTCGGAAACAGGAAATGGTCGGCGTCATCGCTAATGTCATGATTAGGAGTATTGATGGTTAGGCTCTGAACGGTTTCATTGCCTTGCGCAGTGCGCGCATTGAGAACAACCGTTACGTCACGAGCGTTGGCTGCCCCCCAAGAAACCGTATACGACCCTACACTAAATGGGTCACTATCCGTCGAGTAGCTAACATCACCGAAATATCCAACGGAATTGCCTATTCTAATTAGCGATTGATCCGAAAGATTTGCGAGAACCGCACGTAGATTTCCGTATGGAGCATAGGCATAATCTATAGAGGGTATAGGTCCAGGCGTAGTGAATATGAATGTTACCGCATCGCCGTTGCGAGAGAGGAAACTGCAGTAGTCTGTACCCGGCCCAACTTCGCAGTTCAGTGTATTACCTCTTACCGGAGTGACTTCTGCATAGTTGCGGGAAGAGTCTTCAAATTCTGTAGTCACTCCACCGTGATGGACAGTGTAGAGATTATCGGTGTTATCGAACCAGATGGCCGGCAAATTCGTTATCCAGTTCTGCCCGGCCCATTGCATCGAAAACGGTATGGAATGATCCTCTGTCCCTGCCGAAAGGCTGGGGCCGGAAATTCGAAAATAGCCTGTCGAAAGATCGACGCCATTCTCGTCGATATTGTCTATCAAAGGCAAATCTATGGCTGGTCCATACACAGGAGGATTACTCGATGCGGACTGCGCGGCGGCCTGACTGTCAGGTGGAGCTGTTTCCAGGGCTTGGTCCTCGGTTACAACTGCTTGCGAAACGGGTGTTCCTTCGCTGGTGTCGATCGGCTGGGCGGCCCCCGGTACCGATAGGCAGGCTAGCAGGGCGAAAAATGTGGCCTTGATGGCCATGGCGAAGGAAAATCCTGCCCTTTTCATTGATCGGTCTCCTCACGGATCCGGGCGACATGTGTTCTGTTAATATGCGATATCATGGTATTGGGATTACGACCGGCCGGCCGCCGATGATGACGACAACGACTCTCGGCGTCCCGGCAGTCTCGGTGACGCTGATACGGTTGCCGGCATCGTCATAGGTGATTGTCGAGCTCGCGCTGTCGTTACGCCTTTGTTCGATCAGACGACCAAGCGCATCGTAACAGTATGTCTCGACGCTGCCGGCGCCGCTCGGCTCCGGGCAGGGCTGCTGTGCCCGAACCTCTCCGCCGATGAGCAGGGACGATAGGAACAGAGAGGCGGCGAGCCAGCCGTGGGCACCCGTTTGCACCCGAGTGGCAAAAGGGATGCCGGCGCTCATTGTTCTTGAAACATGTAGCTCACGTAGCATGTGCCCGTGCCGCCGATCATCCGGAAGGTTATTGGCGCCTGCTGGACATACGCCGTGAGCGACATGGCATACCATTCAGCATAGGCGGTGTCGGTCGTGCGAAACTTCAGATACAGGCTTGACCCGGGATCGCAGTCTAACTGTGTTTCGTCGCCGGATGTGCGGATCGAGACATCGCCGTTGTTGGAAACCACCAGCCTTTCAATCGTGACATCGCCGCAAAACACGCCGGAGCAAGATGCCGAGGCGAAGGACGGAATTCCAACTGAAATAGCTGCAATTAGGGAGAGAACATATCGCATATGCAGACGCCCCTATCTGTCTTGAAACAGGTAAAGGACGTAACAAGGGCCTGTCCCGCTTTCCAAGTTCATCGACATTGGAACTTGCTGGACGAAGGCGGTTAGAAGCAATGCATACCAATCCTCATATTGCGGGTCCGTTTGTCGCATCGTGATATAGTCCGTTGGGCGCGGCGCGCAGTCCAGATCGCTCTCTACGCCTGAGGTACGAAAACGCGTTTCCTGATCGACGAGCCACACACGCGTGATTAGGACATTTGAGCACCGTTCTCCCGAACAATTCGCAGATGCGCTAATTGGGATGCCGATCATCAAGCCTACAAGAAAGATGGATAAATATCGCATCAGCACCCTCCCAGTCACAGCTGCCGTTACTCCAATATTACGCTGAAAACCTCATAACTTCGATACTAAAGAATCATCCATTTTGGGTGCTTGTGCACCTCATTCGAGATTTGCCTAGAAATAATTGTTTCGGGATGATTTGAAAATAACTTCAATGCCCATTTCGGTCTTGCCTAGCGAAGAGCCGAAGTTGCTTATTAGGTCGGCCATAATGTTGCCCTTTCGCCAATGAGGCGTAGGAAAGAGGATCAGCGACTTACAACAGTGCCCATTTGGTATCCCAATTATTGGGACATGCCTTTCTAACCCAATTTGTCGGCCAGCTGGGCAAAGCTCCGCCGCCGTTCGCGTAGTATATCCATGGTTGAGAGCGCAGATAGGCGTGCGTTGAGACGGTTGGTTATCGCAGGACATATTGGCTGCATCGGCTGACGGAAACTATTTGCTTTGAAAAATGTACGCGACGTAGCACGTTCCGGTTCCGCTTTCTGTGCGTATAGTGATGGGTTGTTCTTGAACGAATGCGGTCAAGACCAGTGCGTACCAGTCCTCATATTCAACGTCCGAGCGCCGCATCCGGATGTAGTCACCCGTGCCTGGATCGCAGTCGAGCGCGTCGGCATCGCCCGAGGTGCGAAGAAAAGTGTTTGGCCCATTGATGTAGACAACAGTTACGAGCACGTTGTTGCAAAACTCGCCCGAACAATTGGCTGATGTGGCCGTAGGAAGGGTCAGAAAAAACAAGGCGATAAGTGGTAGTAGAATGCGCATGGCGTCCCCCTTTCGCCAAGCAGGCGTACGAAAGAGGATCGGCGATTAACAACAGTGACCGTTTGGTATCCCAAATATTGGGACAAGGCTTTCGTTACGGATTTGCGTCGGCGGCCTGCTCAATAGCAGCCATTGTTCGCCTGTTTAGGTGATGGAGTTGAAACTGGCTTAGCTAACACCAGTGTGACTTGCGCGGAGATCATCACCAAACTCCGGATTTCAGTTATACGTTATACGCGCTTCGATAGTACTAGGCGTTCTCGTGGTTCGGCCTATAGCCGGTCCGTATCGGCGCGGCTTGTCTCAGCCCCGCTCTGGATCGCCGGATACGGACTGGGTCATGCGCTCGAGCCAATGGTTCATGCCGGCGATGGCGTTGGGCGTCAGGGATATGCGGGCTTCCTGCGACCCTTCGTCTTCCAGCGTCCGGGCGACCAGCTTGCGGGCTTCCAATATGCCGAGCCAGCGCAGCCCCGATTTCTCCGGTATCGACACGGCCGGTCCGACCGCGGATTCGAGGACGGGCCTGCCTTCCGATTCCGCGACATATAATTCGAGCAATATGTCCCATGCGGGATCGGAAAACAGGCCCTTGGGGAACTGCCATTCCCGCTCGCGGCGGGCCTGCAGATAGGTCTTCAGGAAGCGGGCGCCGTGCGGACGGATACGCTCTGGTTCAAGCGCATCGTCTGCACGGCCAGCACCTGCAGTTTGCTGCAGCGCCGACTCGGTTTCGGCGAATTCCCCGGGGGAGCCATCGGTATCAAAGGGTTTGCGCGGTTGTTCAGTCATGGTCGGTAATACCGAAGCGGCGGTCGCGAGCCACGCCGATCAGGATGACGAGCAACATGGGAACTGCCCAGAGCGTCGCGAGGCCGAAATAGACCCGTGCTGCAAAATGCGGCGCGACGAGCACCGCAAGATGCGACGTCATGGCGATCAGATGAAATCCCGTCACCCATAAGGGCCACCAGCGATTGGTGCGCATGGCGACCCAGTAGAGCCCCACCAGCACGGCAAAGTCGACGATCATTACCGGCCATGCCACCTGATTCCAGGATTCCTGCAGGATCTGGGCGGGGATGGTCAGCAACGCGCCGGCGATGAATATCGCGGCCACCATCCGGCCGTCGCGACCTCCAAAAACGGCGCCGTAGGTACAGCACAGGATCGTCAACGCCCAAAAGAGTATCGGCAATGCCATGTGACTGGACGACCACGCCGCAACTATTCAGTCAACTTGCGACGATCGAGCGCGTCTTCGTTTGCCGACGGCTTGAGTTGGCGAGCCGATGCGGACGGCGGGTCCCACGGACAACCGAGTGCTTCGGGTGCATCGGGATTTCTTTTCGAGATCGCCTGCATCATGCGCACCGATTTGCGAAGCTGTTCGCGGCCCTCGAGGAGTTTGACCGATCCTTCGACCATGTTGCCGTAGAGGTCCTGCGTTACGTTGATCGGCAGGTTGGCGGTCTTGGCCGTCTGCAGAATCGACGAGAGGAGAACGGCGTTGGTGAGGAGCGCGTCGTCCGCGGCGGCGACGGCGGCCTGCGTGTCGGCCTGGAGGACGGGGATGGATGCTACGTCGAATTTGTACATGATTCTCCTTTCGCGGACGGCGATCCGCGTCGAATTTCGTGCTGCGATGTCGGTTTATTCAAAGACCCAGAGGATGCCCGCAGTGACGAGGGTTATCGCCAATATTATGCTGAAGCCGAAAGCTGCGACCTTGATGATGGCATAGTGTCGTTCGATCCAAGCTAGGTCATTGGCCTCTCCCCCAATCTTCGGAAGATCGAAGAGCCGGCCTGTCGACCCGCTCGCCCGTCCGTCCATTGCATTGGCGGCCAGAGTGCTGGATTTGAACGGTAAAACAACCGTTCCCGATGGTGATCCCAATTTTTGGGACTGTTCCGCATCGACGATTATGCGCGCCGCATCACGGCGGTTGGACGCGCCGACCAGCGGCAATGCGCGCTTTATGTACGTGTCGACGGTATTGTGGGAGAGACCCGTTTCGCGTGCGATTTCTTTGGAGGACATGCCCTGCGCGACGAGCCGCAGGCAGGAAATTTGCCCTTCGGACAGTTCGGAGAATTGATGTGCGATCCTACGCCTCCGTGTGCGCTTGTTCTATTGTTTCAACCTTCCCCCTCTTACCGCAATGATAGGCGAGTTTCGTTAATTGACCAAGCCCGGAGCGCCATCGGATCGCCGGCGAAAATTTTATCGCTCTATTTCAGTGAATTGGCACCATCTATTTGGTTGGAGCTCGCACATAATACCGGAAAAAACGGGTTTGCGCGCGGCAAAATGTTAACGCGCAAGCCGTTTCCTGGACAGTCCGATCAGCGCGTGAAGGCCGGGCCGAATGCGCAGAAAAGCGCGATACAGCCGCTCCAGCAGCCACAGGACCACACGGTTGCGCGCGGCGAGGCCCAGCGGACGCAGTAGCGGGATCTGGCGCCACATCGCGGCAAAGGCCGCCGCGCCGGACAGGATGCGGCCATTCTCTTCCGCGTGGAAACGGGCGAGCAGTGTCTCGCGATTGATCGGGCAGGACGTCTCGGCATCGCTGACATCGACAAAGTCGACCCGGCCACGGCGGTCGAGATTGCGCATCACCGCGATCTCGCGGGCGCAGATCGGGCAGCCGCCATCATACCACACTTTCGTGCGGGGCGATTCGGTGCGGTCTGGTCGTGCGGTCATAGCTTCAGCCATGGCCGGATATTCGCATAAGGAGGCTCGGCCGGCGAGACGGACTTTGGAACAGGCGCACCGCACACATCCGTCGAAGCATATGGCCGTGAACGCCGCGCGCCGCTAACCCGCTGCGATGGACGTGATCGAGCAAGCCCTTGATTCGCAATCGGCCTGGGTCGGTCTGCTCGTGCTGATCGGGCTGTTCGTCCTGTTCATTTCGGAAAAACTGCCCCCGGTGATCATTGCCGTCATCGGGGCGGCGGCGATGCTGATCCTCGGCTATCTGCCGCGCGAGGACATGGAGCAGGTCTTCGCCAATCCGGCGCCGATCACCATCGCGGCGATGTTCGTGCTGTCCGGCGCGCTGATCCGGACGGGCGTGGTGGAGGCGCTGGCGAGCGCGGCCGAACGGCGGGCGGAGGGCCGGCCGACGCGATCGATCGGCGAGGTGCTCGGCGGCGCATTTTTCGCCTCGTCCATCGTCAACAATACGCCGGTCGTCATCGTCCTCGTGCCGATCATGCGGCGGATCGCGGCGGTCGCCGGGACGACGGCGCAGCGGCTGCTGATCCCGCTCTCCTATCTCTCGATCATGGGTGGCACGCTGACGCTGATCGGCACGTCTACCAACCTCCTCGTCGACGGCGTTGCGCAACGCGCCGGCCAGCCCGCCTTCGGCATTTTCGAGCTCACGGCCGTCGGCCTCGTCGCGGCATCGGCGGGCATGATTCTGATGCTGCTGACCGGCTGGTTCCTTCTGCCCAAGCGCAGCAAGGAGGACATGGACCCGCGGCCTGTCGAGGAACGCTTCCTGTCGGAACTGGCGATAGACGAATATCATCCCGATCTCGGCAAATTCTACGCCGAGACCGGTGAGTTCGCACGCTCGGGCATCCGGCCGATCGCGCTGAAACGCGGCGGCGAGCTGATCCGGCACGGCATCGACAGGCTGCTCGTCGAAGTGGGCGACCGGCTGGTGCTCGCCGCCGACGAGGCCGAGCTGCTCTCTCTCGAAGAGACCTATGGCCTCGGCGTGGGCGTCGCCAACCGGCCGCTGCCGCCAGCCGAAACGGACCGCATCGTCACCGCCTCGATCGCGCCGACGCATCCGGCCATCGGCCGCAACCTGTCGCAGATACCGTTTTTGACGCGCACCAATGCGCGCGTGCTCGGCCTCATGCGCTCGCGGCACATGCCCGGACCGACGCTCGGCGAGATCAAGCTGCGCGCCGCCGACAACCTTCTCATCAAAGGCGGTCCGGCCTGCATTGCGGCGATCGAGGCCAATGTGAACCTGATCGCGATCGAGGAGGCCGAGGTCCGCCCCTATCGTCGTCTGCGCGCGCCGATCGCTGTGGGCACGATGCTCTCGATCGTCACGCTTGCGGCGCTCGGCGTCTGGACGATCGAGTTGCTGGCGATCGTCGGCGTCGCGGTCGTGCTGGCGACGCGCTGCATCGATCCGGAAGAGGCGTGGAAGGCGATCGACGGCAATGTCATCGTGCTCATCTTCGGTATGCTCGGCGTCGGCGTCGGGCTGCAAAAGGCCGGGACGGTCGATCTCATCGTGGAGGCGGTTTTGCCGTTCCTCACCTCGGCGTCCCCGCTGTTATTGCTGATCCTGATCTACGCGCTGACATCGGTGCTGACCGAGCTCGTCACCAACAACGCCGTCGCGGTGATCATGACGCCGATCGTGCTGACGCTCGCCGAGCAGCTCGGCATCGATCCCCGTCCGCTGCTCTTCACCGTGATGTTCGCCGCCTCGGCGAGCTTCGCGACGCCGATCGGCTATCAGACCAACACCATCGTCTACGCCGCCGGCGGTTATCGCTTCGCCGACTTCCTGAAGATCGGCCTGCCGATGAATATAGTCGTCGGCCTCGTCACCTGCTGGGCCATCGACCGGATGGTGTGAGGGCAGGGGACTACCGCCCGAAGAGCTGTCGCCCGGCCAGATCGAGCATGATTTCTTCCGATCCACCGCCGATCGCGTTGACGCGGACCTCGCGATAGATACGCTCGACCTTCGAGCCCTGCAGATAGGACGCGCCGCCCAGCACCTGCGCGGCGTCGCGCGCGACGCGCTCCAGCATCTCGGTCGCCTGCACCTTGAGCATCGCGAAATCGGCGGGCTGGCCCTTGCCCTGGCTTTCGGCCCAAGCGCATTGATCGACCCACGCCTGGGTCGCGCCGATCCGCCGCGCCATGTCGGCGAGCTTCACGCGGATGACCTGATGGCCGGCCAATGGTTTCCCAAATGTCTGCCGCTCGCGCGCCCAGTCGGCGGCCTCTTTCAGGCAGACGCGGGCAAAGGCGCAGCAGCTCATCGCCATGCCGAGCCGCTCGCGATTGAAGTTGCGCATGATGCCGATAAAGCCGCCATTCTCCTCGCCGATCAGATTGGCGGCGGGCACGCGGACGTCCTCGAGATAGATCGCCGCCGTGTCCGAACAGTGCCAGCCCATCTTTTCGAGCGGCGTGCGGCTGACGCCCTCCCGGTCCATCTCGATCAACAGCAGCGATATGCCGCCCGCGCCTTCGCCGCCCGTGCGCACGGCGGTCGTCATATAGTCGGCGCGCATGCCGGAGGTGATGAACATCTTCTGGCCGTTGACGATATAGTCGCCGCCATCCCTGACGGCGCGGGTTTTCAGGTTCGCGACGTCGGATCCGCCCGACGGCTCGGTGATGCCGAGCGCGATGATCTTCTCGCCCGCGAGCACGGGCGGGGCGATCCGCTGCTTCAATTCGTCGGAGCCGATCGCGAGGATCGGGGGCAGGCCGATACCGTGGGTCATCAGCGAGGCGCCGAGGCCGCCCGCGCCGACTTGCGCCAGCCCGTCGGTCACCACCATGCCGTGAAAGATATCGAAGCCCTCGGAATGCCCGCCATATTCCTCGGGATAGTTGAGGCCGAGAATGCCGGCCTCGGCCGCTTTCTTGTGGAGCTCGCGGGGCAACTCCCGCTCAGCCTCCCAGCGATCGATATGCGGCTCTATCTCGCGCGCGACAAAGGTGCGGACGCTATCTGCGAGCGCATCATGGGTTTCGTCGTAGAAGGGCGACCGCGCCCGCCAGGCTTCGAAATCATAGGTCATGTTTCACATTCCCGGCTGGGCGCGGCGCTCACCTTCGATCGTCAGCGGCTCAGCCGGCGCGGTGCATCGCGCACAGCTTGTTGCCGTCGGGATCGCGGACATAGGAGAGGTTCATATTGCCCATGCTGGATTCGCGCAGGCCGGGCGGATCTTCGATCGAGGTACCGCCGGCCGCGACGCCGGCATCGTGAAACGCTTTCACCTGTTCGAAGGACTCGCAGGCGAAACCGATGGTCGCGCCATTCGCGCAGGTGGCGGGTTCGCCGTCGATGGGTTCGCTGACGCCGAACACGCCGCCATTATGAATCCAGAACAGGCGTGTATGGCCGCTGTCGCTGACATTCTCCATCGGCTCGCCGGCGCCCAGTGTGCCGAGCACGGCGTTATAGAATGTCTTCGCTTTCTCCACGTCGTTCGTGCCGACCATGATATGGGAAAACATATATTTATCTCCTTCGGTTGAGAGGTGCGATCAATAGACGACGACGCTGCGGATGCTCTCCCCCGCATGCATCATGTCGAAGCCCTTGTTGATGTCGTCGAGCGAGAGTCGGTGGGTGATCATCGGATCGATCGCGATCTTGCCGTCCATATACCAGTCGACGATCTTGGGAATGTCCGTCCGCCCGCGTGCGCCGCCGAACGCGGTACCTTTCCAAACTCGGCCCGTCACAAGCTGGAAGGGGCGGGTCGAGATTTCCTTGCCCGCTTCGGCGACGCCGATGATAACGCTTTCGCCCCAGCCGCGATGGCAGGCCTCGAGCGCCGTGCGCATAACGTCCGTATTGCCCGTGCAATCGAACGTGTAGTCCGCCCCGCCGCCCGTCATCTCGACGAGATGTGTTACGAGATCGCCCGACACGTCGTTGGGGTTCACGAAATCGGTCATGCCGAACTTGCGGCCCCATTCCTCGCGGTCCGGGTTGATGTCGACGCCGATGATCTGGCTTGCCCCGACCAGCTTCGCGCCCTGAATGACGTTAAGCCCGATCCCGCCCAGCCCGAACACGATAACGGTCGCCCCGGCCTCGACATCGGCCGTATTGATCACAGCGCCGACCCCGGTCGTCACGCCGCAACCGACATAGCAGCTCGTTTCGAACGGTGCGTCCTCGCGGATCTTCGCGACGGCGATTTCGGGCAGCACCGTAAAGTTCGAGAAGGTCGAACAGCCCATATAATGGTAGATCGTCTCGCCCTTATAGCTGAACCGGCTGGTCCCGTCGGGCATCACGCCCTTGCCCTGCGTATCGCGGATCGCGGTGCAGAGGTTGGTCTTCTGAGAGAGGCAGCTTTTGCATTGGCGGCATTCGGGGATGTAGGCCGGGATCACATGGTCGTCCGGCGCGACCGAGGTCACGTCCGCGCCGACTTCGCGGACGATGCCCGCGCCTTCATGACCGAGGATGGACGGAAAGATGCCCTCGCTGTCGAACCCGTCCAATGTGTAAGCGTCCGTGTGGCAGATGCCGGTGGCCATCAGCTCGACCAGCACCTCGCCCTCTTTGGGCCCTTCCAGGTCCAGCTCGACAATCTCCAAAGGCTGCTTCGCCGCGAAGGCGACGGCGGCGCGCGTTTTCATGGATGCTCCTCCCCCGAAGATCGAACGAGCGATGGGGATAGCCCCGATCGCCGGGATTGGATAGGGGCCGTTCGCGGCTTACTCCGGCGTGGCGGGCTCCCAGAGCTGGATCGGATTGCCTTCGGGATCGGAGAGGCGCGCAAAACGCCCGTTCGGATAGGTCTCCGGATCGATCTCCACCGCGATATCGTTCGCCCGGAGTTGTGCCGCCATCGCATCGAGATCGGCGACCCGGAAATTGATCATCCACATCTGTTCGGGCCGGCCGAAATATTCGGTCGTCGCGCTGAACGGCCCGAAAACGGTCGGCCCGGCTTCCTGCTGCCAGGGCTCTACCTCGTAGGTTTGCGGGGTGAGGTCGACACCCAGATTGTCGCGATACCAGAGCGCCAGCGCCGCCGGGTCCTGTGCGCGGAAGAAGAAGCCGCCGATGCCGAGCACGCGCTCCATTGCGGCGCCTTCATCGGTCTGCGCCATTGACGGGGTGCTGGCACCCAGCCCGATCGCAAACATCGTGGCGGTTACCGCCGCTATCCGGTTTCTTGCCGCCATTTTCGCCCTCCGATTATGCCCGCATGAACACTAAGCCGTCCCGACGGGCAATGTAAGCCCGCCCCGGCCTTTGACGAACGGCATCGATCGCAAATGCATTTCGCCGGGCGCGATTCTCTGCGCATTTCATTCATCCTGCGGTGCGGACGCGCTGCTCTCCGTTGCTCTCAGCGACGCAGGCAGCCGGTCGGTGGGCTCACCATCGGATCGGTTAACCCGTAATTTCAACACCTTATTAAGCAAATGGTGAAATTAAATTGCTGAAATTCTCGTACGGGCGGATTTCGCAAGGGGAGATTCATGGCGAGCAGGGCGCCAGCAGAACGCGGGGCGATCGAAACTGCCCCTTACCGGGCGTCGTCGATATCGACGGCTGCTTGCGTGCCGTGGCGGCAATTGGCCGAGGAACAGCAGGCCTGGAAGAATCTGGCGGACCGCTCCGCCGATCCCAACCCTTTCTACGAGAGCTGGTATCTTCTCCCGTCGCTGGCCCGCCTGGATGACGCCGGCGATACGGCGGTATTCCGCGCGGTCCGCGACGGCGAACTTGTCGGGCTGCTTCCGATAACGCGGCAGCGCAACTATTGGGGATGGCCGCTCGCCCATCTGGGCAATTGGCTCCATTCCAACATCTTTTACGGCGCGCCGTTGGTCGCAGCGGGCGCCGAGGAATATTTCTGGCGCTCGTTGCTCGACTGGGCGGACGAAAATACGCGGCTGCCGCTCTTCCTGCATCTGAAGCGGATCGCGCTCGCAGGCCCGGTCTATGAGGGACTGAAATCGGTTCTCGCCGACGATGGACGCCCCTGGGGGGTTGTCGAGCGCAAAGAGCGGGCATTGCTGTCGTCTCGCCTCGACGCCGATGCCTATCTGCAGAAATCGCTGTCCGCGCGAAAACGCAAGGATCTGAACCGCCGCTTCCGCCGTCTGAGCGAGGTAGGCGACACGGAGTTCCGATGGGAGACGGGGGCCAGCCGTCTAGACGAATGGATCGAGGAATTTCTCGCGCTCGAGGCGTCCGGCTGGAAGGGTGAAGGCGGTTCGGCCCTCGCGTGCGACGACGCCAAGACGGCTCTGTTCCGGGATAGCCTGAGAGGCGCGGGAACGCATGAGCGGCTCATCCGCCTGTCGTTGCGCGTCGACGGCAAGCCCATCGCGATGCTCTCGACATTTCTCACGCCGCCCGGGGCGTTCGGCTTCAAAACCGCTTTCGACGAAGACTATGCGCGATTTGCGCCGGGGCTGTTGCTCGAGCGCGAGTTCGTCAGCGTGCTGCGACGGTTCGGGATCCGCTGGTGCGACAGCTGCGCCGCCGCGGATCACAGCGTGATGAACCGGATGTGGCAGGAACGCAGACCTGTCGGCCGGATATCTATCGCAATCGGCGGCCGCTTTCGCCGCGCGGTCTTCGCTCCGATCGTTCGCAGAGAGATGGCCGGCATTGTTTCAGGAGCACAAGCATGACGATCTTTCCCGTTTCCGCGCAATCCAGATTTGCCGAGAATTATCCGGAGGTCGCCCACACGCTGAAGCACGGTCTCGACAGCCATCCGCTGCTCGATCTCGAGGCATTGGCCGATCTCTCGGGAAAGCTGCCACTGGATTCGATCGAGTGTAATCGCGGCGACCAGCCGATCGGCGTCGATGGCGTGCCCGAGCAGTTCCGCGAACAGGCGGCCGAAACGATCCTCAACATCGAAAAGGCGGGTTTCTGGGTCTGCCTGCGCAATGTCGAGCAGCAGCCGGAATATGCCGAACTCCTGGAGCAATTGCTGGCGGAGATGCGCCCCCGGATCGAGCCGAAGACGGGGCGGATGCTCAACCTTCAATGCTTTCTTTTCGCCACCTCGCCGGGCGGCGTGACGCCCTATCATTTCGATCCCGAACACAACATCCTGTTACAGGTGCGGGGCTCGAAGGTGATGACCGTGTTTCCCGCCGGCGACACTGCCTGCGCGGCCGACGAAATCCACGAAGCCTATCATCGGGGAGGCCGGCCCGAACTGCCGTGGCGCGAGGACATGGCGCAGCGGGGAACGCCGTTCGCCATCGGCCCCGGAGAGGCGGTCTATGTGCCCGTGATGGCGCCGCATTATGTGACCAACGGCGCAGAGGTTTCGGTTTCGATTTCGATCACATGGCGGTCCGAATGGAGCTATGCGGAATCGGATGCGCGCTGTTTCAACGCCTGGGTGCGGCAGATGGGCCTGACCCCGAAAGCGCCGGCGCGCTGGCCGCACCAGAACCGCGCCAAGGCCTATGGCTGGCGCGCGATGCGCAAACTGCGCCGGGCCGCGGGCTGAGCAGCGGTTGCGGTGCGCAAGATCGCAAAGCCCACCGATCGATCATCACGCTTCCGTTGCAGACTATCAGGCCGGTAGGGCCGGTAGCCGGCAGCGCCACCAAAATCCCGAGTAATGCTGGCGCCGAAATAGTGCAGGCGCCCTTGACCAGTACGGTGTCAGGCTTGCGCGTCGCGAGTACAGTCTCAAGCCCCGTCATCGTGCCGACGGTCACGTCGGTCAACGATTGCTCGGCTTTCATGCCGAGCTGATATCAGATTGAAAAAACCGTGCGCGTTCGATGCCCACCGCTACTCAAGCGTTGAAAACGATCAATGAGGAAGCTTGGCGTTTCGTTTCACCGCGTTTGAAAAAGCAGTTGGTCGCTTTCCTCCAGTTCACGTCAACTGGCTTACGGCGATCGGGTTCTAATTTCCTGTTTCGGCGCGATGCCGAAATCGATGAGAGCCTGTTGTACATGTTTGATCTCATTCTCATAGAGATGATTTTCAACGTCCGGTGAACTCAAGATAGCGGTTCCATATCGCTTCACTTTAGCTGCGTTTCTTCGCCGAATTTCAAAGAACATCAGCATATATAAGCATCTTGGTGTCGTTAGCCCGTGTTCGCGGATAAGCGCTCGCGCGGCCTTGCGGTCGCCCGTATGGAATTCGAGTATCGCCGAGAGTTCGGCAGCTCCGGTTTGATCGCCAGTCGATCGTTGATACTGCGCAATGACAGATCGCGCCTGTCCGCGCCCGCGCATGGCGAATACTTTGGCCCGATTGAACAAAAATTCTTGAGACGAATACACGCAATCAGCAAGAAACTTGAGGCGGTTTTCCCAACGCTGAAAGTTTTGCTCCTGGCGTGCCAACTGACGCGCAATGATCAAGAGGCACCGCGCAATCTCAAATCGGGCCAAGCCCGACTTCTTAAGTGCGCGTAGAGTTTGCATAGGATTCGGCAGATATCTCTCCGCGACGGAGAAGAGAAACTCTTCAATGCCAGCTGTCGTCTCCCCTGACCAAAACTCGCGTCGACCGTAATATGCATCGTCCGCCTCATTGCGGTAAGTTTTTTCCAGCAAACATTTAAGTTGCTCGTTTTCTTTGTGTCTTTCGAGATCGACCGCCTCGGTTCTCGTCTTGATTTTCCACCCGCTGTTAAGATTCCAAATGTGTGCGATGGAAAATTGCGAAGAAAGATCGGGATCCTCTTCGACACCGACGACTCGGTGAACATCGGGCCAGAGTTCGTCACGACCGCGAGGAGCGAGTATCCATTTCGGAGGCTGAACTCGCCGCGGGATTTGTTCGTAATAACCGGTAGCGTGACAGAGCCGATCCGGTTCTGCGAAATACTTAAGCCGTTCAAACCGCGCATACCCACTATTGGCATTGACGCAAGCATCGACGAGGTCGGTATCGCCACCGTCGGAATAAAGCAGTTCGTCTATGTCAGCGTTGAAAATGACCCGCGCTTCCAACAACGCTCGATGATGGCAATGCGCCAACATGCATGGCTGCGCGGACGCCGAGTCTTGATACGCTCCAACCTGAATATCAAGCTGGGGACCGTAGCGAAAAGGCCAATCGACCACATGGCACCCGTCAATGGCTGATAGGCCGTGTCGCAGCTGGTCGGTAGAATAGTCGGAAGAACTATTGTCGTAGATGAGGAAGGAGTCGAAGCCGAAATTTTCTCTATAGTATAAGCACCAATCCCTTATCCACTCTATCTTGTTATCCTTTTGCAAAGTGATGAGGACATTCCGCCCGGAAAAGTACTTGGAAAGATTCGGTTGCGGGGCGATCGCAAATTTTGTTCCGCCGACGGTGAGTTCAATTGTCAAAGTGGTTTTCCGCGGCTCAACGGCTATGATAGTGGTACCGCCGCCTGCGGCCGATGGCGTAACCGCGACGTCATGTTTCAGCTTCTCTCCGGATTGGGCACAAGAGAACGTAAATTCATATGACAATTTCGACAGCCAAGTCAGACGAGGCCCCAGACACAGAATAGTATTGCCGTCTTTGGACCAGAAAACATCGTTGAAGATGGTAAGATAATCGAACTTCTCTTCATAGTCTCTCTGGCGGGCCTCTATGTTCCGGATAGGCTTCCGGAAGAATTCTTTGCCAAAAGCGGAAGAGACTTGGGAAAGGTATATTTCTCCTAAATTCACAATTTCAAAGGCCTGTACTGTCGCTCATTTCCAGTATTTCCATATCGTCTTTATAGAAGTCCCTCACTTTGATAATCATGGACTTGCTTATGTCGAATTCTATGTTGTCCGTCGTCTTCTGTCGGCCCAAGGTAACATTAACACCGTACGCATCGCATAAAGATCCGAAATCATCTTTCAGTTTATCGAACCTTAAAATATGATCGACGATCTGTTTTTTAGTATCAACTCGCGTCAAATATTGACTTTGAGAAGCGAGCAAGCCGGCACCAGAATGAAGAAACGTATCGTAATATTCTTCAACGGTCATTTTTTTAAGATTTGGGTGTTGCTTCGCCAACCTACCGTTATAACGGGATTTACAATGGTATTTATATGACGAAATGAAGCGCCCAACGGGGTCGCGAACGACCGAGAAAGAGGGCATGTCTTCCCAAAGTTTGGTTGCCACCTGGCATGCTTTTACGTGCTTGATAACATTTGATCCAAACAATGCGACTCTTATGGAAGTGCCTGCCGTCTTCGGTACGTGAATATGGATTAGGCCATGTATTGGACTAATTGGAAAAAATGCTGGCGGCAGCTCGTGAAAATAGGCGTCACGCCGGCTTTGCAAAGTTGGGAGCACTCATGCCTCTTAAATTTGCGATACTCAATTTGACTATGCAGGATTTATTTGAAGTAGAAGAGGTTTTCGCCTCTTCTTCCGACTCTCCGCCCGCTCATTGCGGCTTCGACGGCTGCTGAAGATTCAGGTTTGATCCTGTCGTGCGTCTCGGCGATGACAAGCTCCGTTTTATCTAGCCAACCCAAATCACCAAACTTGAAGAGCTCGTACTCGGCACCCTCTATGTCGATCTTGGCGATGTCAAAATGTGATATGCCAAATTTTTCCAATAGGTCGGAAACCGTATATGCCGCACACTGGGCATTGGCGCCTCCGCCCTCACTTTCCGTTGCAACCTGAACACCCCAAGCGCCGAGTTCTTTGCCGGTGTCGTCATTGTAGAGCAGATCGAGCTGGTCAGTTTTGTGCCAGAGGGCCGCATTGACGCAATGGATGTCGTCATAGGCAGCGGTGTTCCGCTGAAGATAGACATAGTTTTGCGGATCAGGTTCGACTGCGATGATCGTTGCCGTCGGATAACGCCGTTTAAACCACAGCGCCGCGAGTCCGATGTTTGCTCCAGCATCGAGAATGAAACTGACCTTTTCCGGCAGGTCGTAAAGATATCCTCGCCTGACAAAAACTTGGCTGAACACCGATTGATCGGATTCGTTCATTCGCAAAGTGACAGGAGATTTTATTCCCTTGACTGCTAACTCTATACTGCTGATCTTCTCGCTATTTAGAATTGCGGTAAGTATCTTGTTATTTTTGAACTCAACGAAAAGCATCAATTCTATCCAATCACGTAGTGTACACGCTTTTTTAGGCGCGGCGACCTGCGTAATAAAACCACTGCGCTACCCGAATTCGAAAGCCGCTGTGCAAGCGTGAGGGTACCTTTTTTCGAGCGAAATCCGATATCAGATAGCCGTGTTGACAGCAAAGAAATAGTCCGACCATAGACGGAAATCTTTTACAGCCCGCACTTTGATGTGGTGCCACACAACTGTCAGGATGGATCATTGAGTAAGGATGTGACGCAACGGGCAATTCGCAAAGTATGGGAAAACCATGACGATGAGGAGTATCGCCGGGATCAATCGCATTGGCGCGGTCATGGGCGCTGGGCTGACGACAAGCTATGGCAGAGCATTGGCAGAAAGTCGATTTCTAGGTTTAATGCGATACTCAACTACTTGCGCAAGGGGCCTCAGACTTGGACGAGCCCCAAGTCCTTTCTCGAATGGGGTCCCGGCGGAGGGGCGAACCTGTTTGCCTTAAGCCGGCTTGCCTCGCGCTATTACGGCATCGATATTTCGAACAAGAATCTCGCTGAATGTCAGCGGATCGCGGATGGCCGAAATTTCACCGGCTTCTCGCCGATCTTGCTTGCCGGAAGTCCGGCAACGGTGATCGATGCGATTGATCGGCCGGTCAACGCCTTCCTGAGTACGGCGGTTTTTCAGCATTTCCCGTCGAAAAGCTATGGCGAAGAGGCTCTACGCACGATTGCTAAAGCGAGCCGGAGCGGTGCGATCGGTTTTATTCAGATCCGTTTTGATAATGGCAATGAGAAATATCGGGGGATCCGGGATATCAGTGAGTATGAGGAGAAACACATTCGCGCGAATTCCTATGCTATTGACGAGTTCTGGGGGCTATGCTCGAAATGTGAATTCGAAGTGCTATATGTTTCCGACGTGTCGTCCGTCGCCAATTACGCGACTTTCAATCTCATGAGAAAATAGGGTTTTACCCCGCTCTTTTGCGAGGAAAGCCTTGAAAGGTGATCATCCGTAATGAGTGATGGCGCAAGGCCTTATGTTCGGGATGTCTTGAATTCGACGGGCTTCGATACGTCGAGACCGGTTTTGATCGTGGGAAACGGTCCCTCACTGCTGTCGTTGGACTATGACGCTATACCAGCAGACGCCTACATATTCCGCTGCAACTGGTTTTTTCTCGAGGACCATTATCGGTTGGGCACGACAGTCGACGCATTTTTCTGGTCGATCTTCAATGAAGGGCTGATGAGGGGCCTCAAGGAAGCCGTGGGCACCGGAGGGTATGAGGTCAAAAGTCGGTTTTCGCCGACCGAGATCGAAGACCGCGGCACCGACAGCACGGACTCATACGCGCTGGTCGACATCCCCCTTTTCAATCACTGGCGGCTGATCGGTCACATCCCGGAACTCGCGCATCTGATGATGATGCGGCCATTACCCACCCAGGGCGTGCAGATGATCGCCACGGCGGTGGCGCTGGGTTTCAAACGCATCTACACGGCGGGTATCGATTTCTATCAATCGACCGATCGCCGCTATGCGTTCGATGTGCCCGATACCGCAAGAAGCTGGTTGCAGGCGAAGGATTACAGCCCCGGCTATGAGAGCAAGCACGACCTGGCTGTCGATTTGCGAGCGCTCGAGATTATCTTCGATACGGCCGAGGGCGTGGAGTTCTACAATCTTGGGCCGGACAACCCGCTTTCCGACCGATATTCCGCTTTGCCCGCGCTCGATAGAAGCGCCGAAGCTACCGGGCTCTTCAAACCGAAACCGCCGCGCTCATTCGACGAACTCGATTCGAAGCCGTCGGAATTGCTGTGGAAGGTCAGGCAGGTCGGCGGCGAGGAACGGCGCTGCGCTTTCGTGACCTTTGCCGACACCAAATTCATGTTCGGCGTCGCCGCGCTCGCGAGTTCGCTGAGCAAGGTATCCGATTATCCGTTGATCGTGATGGTACCGCCGGGCACGGACACCTCTTTGCTTTCGGGGTGTGACAATGTCCGGATATTCTTCGTCGAAGAGGTCGAAAATCCGTTCGACCTCGAAGGCAATCAGCGCCGGTTCGCGCAGACATTCTCGAAGCTGAACATATTCAATCTGGATTTTCTCGACACGGCGGTGTTCCTCGACGCCGATGCCCTGGTTTTGTCGTCGGTCGACGAGCTATTCGATCGGAGTGATTTCGCGGCCGCGCCTGATTTTGGTCTGAAGGCGAGTGGCTCGATTTTCAATTCGGGCGTGTTCGTTTGCCGACCTTCCAAATCCGTGTTCTCTGACATGGTGTCGCGGATCTCCTCGTTGGGATCGTATGACGGCGGTGATCAGGGCTTTCTCAATCAATACTTTCCTGATTGGGAGAGACTGCCGCGCCGTTTCAATACGTTGAAGCGGGTTCATCGCGAATTTCCCGCCGCATTTGATCTCAAGGAGATCGCCGTCCTCCATTATGTCGGGCACAAGCCTTGGCAGTCGCTCGCCGGGCTTAACGAGGCCTATAAGGATCTCAGTCACCTGTGGTTCTCGCATCTTCCCGAAAAAGTGAAGTATGAGCTGTTCCAGTTTTTAAGGAGCGTCCGCCTGGCAGACCAGCTGAGCGAGGAGTTCGTCGAGAACGTCATGCAGGATTCGCGCTTGGCCGCGATGGCGCGCACCCCTCGCGACTATGTGCTGCTTGGCGTACCGACAAAGCACTTCAGCGGAGAATTCTCCTTCGGCGCGAATGCCCGGAACGGGATAGTCGAGATCAAGCCCATACATGCGGCGCGGTGCCTGGTGGAGGCGGAGCGCTACGAAGAGGCAAAGGCGATCAGTGAGGCGTGCCTCGCTGCCACCCCAGGTTCGAGCATGCATCGAAGAATCGTCGAGCTTTGCGACGCAAAACTGCAAGCCCGGCAAGGCGACGCGGAAACGGAAACCGGTTCAGAATAGCCCTTCGAACGTAACGCGTGGAAGGACGTTCAATCGCCCGCCCGCGGTCGCGTTGAAAAAGCCGATTTCATGTTCCGACAACTGGCGGAAGATTTTGCGATAGACTTGGAAGATCGGTCCGCCGTCAGCCCAAATCCTGAATATGCTCGAGGCCTTGGTGGAGCTGGTTTTGTGGTCGGACGGCGCATAAAAATATTTGCGCGGCCCCGTGTCCTCGGGAGACGTTACCCCGTAGTCGCAATCGCATCCGACCATATAGATTTGTGTAATGCCCATATGCACGGCCAACGGGACGCAAAATGTGAGCAAGACCGTGTAAGCGTCGTTCATCGGCAATCCGAGATCATACTGAACGCCGCCAACCTCGTCCGCCATGAATTTCGGCTGGTCGAAGATGAGATAGCGGGAGTCGTAACTGGCCAGCGTATCATTTGCTGTAATGTGGTCGCGGAAGCGGTGGCTGAAAAACATCTCGGGTCGGTGTTGGTGTGCGGTTAGTTTTGCCAGAAAATCGGGATTGAGCTCGGGCGAAGGCTCATCCCAACCGCCGAACATTTCGTGCGATGCGATCGTGTAATAGGTGGGCTGTACGGCATCGAATTCGTCGTGATTCACGAACCAGTTCGCGGCAAAAGTGATCTCGTCCTTAAGCAAAGAGAGATCCTGCGATGTCAGCGACGGCCCGTTACCGATGATGAAGGCGCGTTCGCCGATATGCTTGTCGCGCAGAGCCTCGATGCGGCTTGCTTCGCCATCCGCCTGAAAATCGGCAATTTGCCGCTCGCGCCGCTCCCGCATTTTCTCGGCCTGATTGCTGCTTAGCAACCGACCCTTGCGTACCGGCCGCGCCGGCATCGCGTCGCCGGGCGTGATATTCTTCAAACGGCGTGAGGGGCTAAGGTCCCGGTTGCTGCTGAATGCCAGGGACTGGAAATTCGCGTTCGTATCGAACGGAGTGCTGGCTGTGGAGCCGTTGCCTTCAGAACCGAGCTGCGGCCCATCCTCGCCGTTTATGTCCAGCGCAATCTCTCCAATCTCGATGCTCAACCGATCATCGACAGGCGTTGCAACTTGGCCTTCATATTTTTCGGTCATGAGCGGTACGAGCGCGAGGTCCGGAAAGCCACTTCCGCGAAGCGGCAGCGACAGGCGTAACCAGCCCCAATCCTCACCTAAGTCGGCGAACTCGCAAATCGGCGCACGCACGCCATACCGTTGAGAAAGCGCGCTACCCCAGGGGGCGCTGCTCAGCGCGAGTGTGTTGAAAGGATCCTCGCTCCCGTCTCTATATTGTACGGCAAGGCCGCGATATCCGCCGAGCCTGGCAATGAACGACAGTTCTATCGAACGAAACGGTGGCCGCGACTTTAGCTTGGCAGCCGGCCGGATCAGGATCGCGCGGTGTCTGTCATTTTCGACCGGCGAAAATCTTGCATACTCCTGAAACAGATATTCGCCGATCGGAACCGGACGGTCGATGTCATTTGGAGGTGCATCGCCCACTTCTTGTTCCAGACGCAGCCCGCTCAAGGACAGATTGCTGGAATATCGGATCGAGGCGTTGAGCACCGTCGCAGCCGTTCGGTCGGCGAGCAGGGGGCGCATTGCTCCTGCGAGGGCTAGCGCAGTGCCGGCAACGTCGTCGCTCAAATTTTCGATCAGTTCGGATCGGCTTACGGGCTCCTTGGCCTTAGTTGCCGGCTCGCCGAGCGCGAGCAGCACCATTGCGCGCAGTCGTGCGTTTTGCGCTTCCAGGTCCGCGCCTTGCGATTCCAGTTCCGCTTTTTCGGCGAGCACGGCGTCGAGCGCCGCCTCCAACTTTTGAAGCTGTGCCGTCCCTGCCGCAAGTTCTTTTTTGAGGCTCTTTATCTTCATATCTTTCATCATGTTCGAACCCTAAAGGCTATTTTCCCAGATTGCGTCGACGAATTCCGATTCCATTTGCCGTTGACGCGCAATCGTCAACTTCGCTTGGAATTCAGGCTGCATCGCAATCTGCTTGGCAACGTAAGCGGCGTTGAGATAGTAGTTCTGCAATTCGGCAAGCGTGTCGCGATCGAACAACCTGAAGACTTCGCTCCACCAGATTTTTTCGATCTCGTTATAGGATATTTCGCGCTTCTTGATCTTCGGATTCCACGGCTTCTCGCCAAGATAGTGAAGAATGCGCGCGTCCTGCTCGCGTAGCTGCTCGATCGGGTTTGGCGATTCGGTATCCAAGGCCCGCTTGCTGAAATTGAAGCGCGGGCTCAGATAATGTAGCGGAACGTCCCGCAGGGCGACGTTGAGCACGGCTTGGTCGGCCTTTCCGTGGCTATCGTCTACCTGTGACACCGGCGCGATAGCGTTCAATATATTTTCGAACGTGAGACTGGCGGGCTGATCGCGCCGAATCACCATCGTGCCGGTATTGAAATAGCTAAGCGGCTTGTCGCGATCATAGTCCCAGGCGCGCACGGCCGCAAAAGGAGCCTCGCATTCGAATAACGGATCGAGCCTGCCAAGCACCAGCATATCGCTGTCCAGCGTGACGATATGGTCATAGTCCGATCGAAATGCCTCGAGAATGTAAAACGCCGCCCGCAACCGCCGGGGTGTATTGACGACATTCTCGGCGAAATCAAAAATCGGCTCATAATGCCAATCGTTGACTTGCTTGAATTCGATGATTGGGATCTCCCGGACCATCATCTCTTTGGCTCGAGGCGAGAGACTGGCGTTAAGAGGACTCCAAAGGACGACGATCGGGTCGGAAAAGTCCGGGTGATGGTGAAGAAAGCTCTTGAACGTCGCGATCGCGCCGTAGACAAACGGCTCGCTCACTACCGTCATGATGCACCGGTTCACGATTGCTTACCTCGAATCAAAGATATGGCTGACCCGATCGGTCAGACATCAAGGGTTTGAATAAAGCAAGGATTTGCTAGGCAGAAAATGCGATTGGCCCGGCTGACGTCGTCCATTTCTCCCCCGCCCAACGTTCCACGCCTTCGCTATATTCATAATAATAGCTGGTCATTGCGACGCGCTGACCGGCCTCGATCGTGGTCCCTGCGTGGATAAGACTCGAATCGAACACGATCACCGTACCGCGCGGAGCCGTGGCAAGATATACGTCTTTTTTCACGCGTTCGAAAAAGGGATCCGCGATGTCGGTGACCCATCTTTTGCCGGAATAGTCGAACCCTACCGCGTTTGCATCTGCCAGATATTCTTCGTTCTCAGTTGAGCTACGTGCCAAAATGCTGAACGGACCGTTTTCCGGCTCGACGTCAGTCAAATAGCACATGGCCTTGAATTGGGTGGCACGACTGTCTCGGTGCGGCAGACCACCAGACGCTATCGGCACGCCAGGTCTCGGTTCAACAAGGTTCGCCATCACCATCAAAGTGCGGGTATCGATACCGGTGTAATCACGGGCGACCTGCTCCAGCAGGGCGTCTTTCTTAAACTCCCGAATTTCTTCCGATAGATATTCGGCAGCGAAGATCCTTTTGTCGGTCTCTTCCGAACCCACAACGGACGCAGCTTCGTTTCTTAGGAACTCTTCGATGGTCTCGCGAATCCGATCGCACCGCTTGTGCGAGATATAGCCGTCCAACACCGCAAAACCATTCGTGCGAAGGTCGTTCACGATCTCGGACTTGACGTATCTTCTCACTGACTTGTCTTCATCAATCGATGCATATCAAAAAAAGCAATTCGACACACGCATGATTTAGTCTTTCTGGAGATTATAAATGTTCATGATGTTACATCTGTTATTTCATAAATCGAAATTTGAGATTTATATTCAACATGCGATAGAAAATGCCGTTCATGATCATTTTTTATTGAGCTCGCGCCAAAGTCTTTTGCCGCGGGCATAATTGCTCCGAACCTTAAAGGTCCGGTCAAGATAATTTTGTGCAGTTTTCGGCTTGCCGATTTGTGCCAGTAGTTCAGCGGCGGCATAATTGTAATCGATAATTCTTGGATGTCGATCGGCGATCTCGATTGCCCAATCGACGAGTTCCGAGGCCTCGAGCCCAATTTTCTGGCCCATCTCAACGGTCATAAACTTCGCGGGTGCCCAGTCGCTATGGCCATCCAAGACCGAGCTTAGATAGTCGAAGCAGCCGCGAAAATCGGATTTAAGTGTATAATTCACATATCGATTGACAATTTCTATTCTCTCTTTTGATACAGATAAACCGATAGAATATGGAAGCCCATTAGTGGCTATCTCATCGCGAAACAGCAATCCTCTGAAGAATTTTTCCAACGTGCAGTCGATATCGATCTCTTTTGGGAACATGTGATCTAATGAATCATATTCTATTATCCGAAAATTCGACATTCCCTCTACGTGCTTATGAAGCGCATCCATGTTATATACATCGATGACGTCAAAATTGCCGTAAGCAATATTGAATCGGCTTTTTGATGACTTCAGGAACGGCGCTATATTCTTGGTAAGGATGTTAGTTTTTCTTGTAGGGCCTCTGCTAAATCGAGGATCCACTATGATCTGCGGAGCAATAGCAAGCACGCTTTTGGCTTTCAGGACCGCGCCCACATATAGAGCCGCATAGCCGCCCATGGACGAACCAAGCGTGTAAACCTCCTCATACCGGCCGGAAATCTCGGCAATCTCCTTGCACATGTCGGGCAGCGTTTCCGATTCTCGCAGGCCATGTTGATACCACTGGTTTCCCGCGGGCTCCCTGACGTAGAGGATGTCGGGGCGCATACGGATCGTGTTCCGGTAGAATGTGAAACTCTTTGCGTTCGCCGCCGAAAAAACGATCAGCAGGCGTTTGGCTTCGTTTCTGTCAGACCGATGCAGTTCGAACGCGTCTGGAATTATGCGTTCAACAACGCGAGTGGGTCGATCGTCTTCGCCAGTCTTCATATCGCCTGCGCTTAAGGTCGCCATGCTGCGATTTCCCGACCCAGAAGTGCCTCGACCGCCAAGATCGTCGGTTCGAGAATATTGTACAGTCGGTCCTCTAAGCCGGCCGATATATCGACGGATTGCCGTATCTGTTTCTTGCCAACATTGCTGTGAGGAAACTCTGCCACACCGAGAGGCGGTGCATCGAGCCACGCGAGAAGCGACTCCATATGCGTCAACGGGTCTTTCAACACCTCTTCCAGAATGAGAATGAAATTTTGTTCGGCACCGAACGTTTCGAGGTAGCGACCGAGATGCTTCTCGTATTGCGACCGGTAGATATACGCTTGGGGGCTGTTAACAGCCTCAAGCTCGTCGGCCCTTTCGATAGCTTGCTCAATGCCCAACGAGTCTGGTTTACGCTTCAAGCCATGAAAATAGTTGGAAATTGTGCGCTTGACGGGGTTCCTCAGGATCCAAACGATTTTGGCATCGGGATTATACCGCTGAATTCTGCCCGCGGCCCGCTTGTCCAAGCTGTAGGACGGACTCTTGTCGCCGTACAGGATATCCGGCCCGGATCCTGTAAAGTGGGCATGGTACCAGTCATTGCCGCGATCATATAACTTGTCGTTATCGAAATAATGAATTTCGCCTCGGTAAATGTCGATTGAAGGATGGGACTTCAGCAAGTCTCGCAGAGACGATGTTCCAGATTTCATCGCGCCAACGATGAAAAAATCAACGACGACAGAGCTCCCCTTTTCGCCCAATCCGTTTGACTCTGTTCCCGCTCGGGCAGGTTGCTGTGAAATTGGCACTAGCACACATCCTCACACATTGGATCGCGGATATTCCGGCCAATTATCCACGTCTAGAAAACGATCCACATGACAACGGTCACGGTGAAGGTTCGGCTTCATAAATCTAGTCCTCAAGGGTTGGATGGACGGATCGCGCGGGTGCATATGGCAAAACACGACATAGTCAAACTCGCTATTCGGTGCGCGGTAGGCATATCGAGTTGAGTTGTTGTTCCTGGCATTCCGCGTTTGCCACCACTAAAGTGCTTCATTATAGGGGCTTGGTCCGGGCATCGACAGCCTGCATTGGCTGGGCCCGAATTTCACGTTTCATTCGAAGGAATTGCGTAATGGTCCAGATTATCGCGGAAATCGGCTGCAATCACAAAGGTGACATGGAGACGGCCAAGGAGCTGATTTCCGTCGCGGCGCGGGTCTGCAAGGCGGACGTCGCGAAGTTCCAAAAGCGCAACAATGTCGAGCTGTTGCCGCCCGAGCAGTATGACGCACCGCATCCCGTACCGGCGAACTCGTACGGCGATACCTATGGAGCGCATCGCGAGGCGCTGGAATTCACGCCCGACCAGCATCAGGAGCTGCTTGACCATTGCCGTTCGGAACGGATCGAATATTCGACGTCCGTTTGGGATCTTACCTCGGCGAAACAGATGGCGGCGCTCAATCCTCGGCTGTTGAAAATCCCGTCGGCGACCAACCTGCACTGGTCGCTGCAGGAATGGCTATGTCGTAACTATGACGGTGAAATCCACGTTTCGACCGGAATGACGACCCGCGAGGAAATCGCCGAAATCGTCGATTTCTACGAGAAGTTCGACCGGGCCAAGGACCTGGTCCTTTACTCGTGCACGTCCGGCTATCCGGTCGCCTTCGAAGATATCTGTTTGCGCGAGATCGAAACGCTGCGGGAGCGTTATGGCGACCGCGTCAAGGCGATCGGATTCTCCGGGCACCATCTCGGTATTGCTGCCGATGTCGCGGCGCTGGCGCTCGGCGTGGAATATGTTGAACGCCATTTCACGCTTGATCGCACCTGGAAGGGCACCGACCATGCTGCCAGCCTTGAGCCCGATGGGCTGCGGCGTCTTGTTCGCGATCTCAACCATGTCGAACAGGCCCTGACCTTCAAGAGCGAGGATATCCTGCCGGTCGAACAGGTCCAACGCGACAAGCTCAAATGGCAGGACAGCGCTAGCGAAGCTGCCTGACAATGGGTGTTACGGTCGCGGTTATTCCAGCCCGCGGCGGCTCGAAGGGTATTCCGGGGAAAAATCTGGCCAAGGTGGGTGGATTGCCCCTCGTGGCGCGCGCGATCGAGGCCGCGCAAGCCGCCGCGCGGATCGATCATGTGTTCGTGTCCAGTGACGATGCAGATATCCTCGTCTGTGCGCGAAACTACGGCGCAGGTGCCATCGAACGGCCGGCGGAAATCGCCGGGGATACCGCTTCGTCCGAATCCGCGCTCCTCGATGCGCTTGATCGACCGGAGGTCCAGGCGCTCGAGCCGGAGCGCGTAGTAATGATCCAGTGTACGTCGCCCTTTACGCAGTCCGAGGAGCTTGACGCGCTTGTGACCGCGCTCGATCAAGACGGTGTGGCTTGTGCGCTGACCGTTACCGAAGATCACGGCTTTCTCTGGATGCGGGATGAGAATGGGTTGGGTATCGGTGTCAATCACGATCACCGGACACCTCGCAAACGCCGTCAAGACCTCGCGCCACAGTATCGCGAGACAGGCGCGGCCTACGCGATGGACGTTGCCGCGTTTCGTGCGGCCGGCACGCGCTTCTGCGGGGATCCGGCATTGGTGCAAACCGATGCACCGGGGCCTGAGATCGATACGCCCGACGACCTTAAGGTTGTGCGCGCAATCGCCGCACAGCTTCGCAAACGCCCGCACACAGACCTTGGTAGAGATATTGCGGCTCTCGTTACCGATTTTGACGGCGTTCACACCGATGATCGGGTCATCGTCGACCAGACCGGGAAAGAGGCTGTACTGTGTTCGCGCAGCGACGGCATGGGTGTAGAGCGGCTTCGCAAGGCGGGCATGCCAATCCTGATCCTTTCCAAGGAAACGAACAGCGTCGTTGCACGCCGTGCGGAAAAGCTTGGGGTTCCCGTGATCCACGGCGAAAACGACAAACTGGGAACGCTCCGGGAATGGGCGAAAACGCAGGCGTTGGCACTCGACCAAATCTGTTTTGTCGGCAACGATGTAAACGATGTGGCCTGTATGGAGGCCGTCGGGCTTTCAGTTGCACCGTCGGACGCGCG
The DNA here is from genome assembly GCF_052168295.1 of Parasphingopyxis sp. GTDB lineage: Bacteria > Pseudomonadota > Alphaproteobacteria > Sphingomonadales > Sphingomonadaceae > Parasphingopyxis. Next base: position 28,923 of record NZ_JBQLZN010000011.1, read on the forward strand.
AGCGGAGGCGCTCGGCGTCGCGGATATCGTGTTGAGGGCTCCCGGCGGCGATGGAGCGGTACGCGAGATATGCGAATATCTGCTTTTGTCCTCTCACGCCGTAAGGCCGGCAGGTGAGACTGAATGACCCGAGCCTGCGAACCGGAGGAATGCGACCGTCGTGCGGCTGCACTCAAGCGGCACCGAAAATTTGCCGATGACCTGCGCAACGAGCCCCTGGCTTTTTGGGATTTGCGGCAGGTCGAGGGGATCTCCTGCGTGTGTTGCGATACCCAAGTCTCGCACGTTTCCGCATATCCGTTCGCGTCCAGCGAACGTTTCGCGCGGCAGATCATCGTCTGGTGCGAGAAGTGCGGTTTCGGCATGGTGCCAGAAACCTCTTTTCCGCTCGAAGACTATTATCGGGAAGAATATGCCCTGCAGAACCGCGGCGACCGCGAGCTGGATCCGGAAGTCTATTTTGAGAGAATGGATTCAGGAAACCCGCCAAGAAATCTCGCGCGCTACATCGGCAGAGCGCGCCATCAGATCGGAAGGATAAGGGAATTCGTGCCGGACATCGGCGCCATGCTCGATGTCGGTGCGGGACCCGGCTACGCTCTGCGCGCAGCAGAAGCGAAAAAGAAGTTCGCGCTCGAACATGATGAATATTCGAAGAAATTCCTCGATCATATCGGCGCCACCACAGTCGGGTGGGAGAGTGCATCGAACCATCGATACGACGTCGTCTTGCTCTCGCACAGCCTCGAACACTTCCAGTATTCAGATGTGCGTGAGCGTCTGCGAATGCTTATGGGAACGCTCAACCCCGGCGGAGTGCTTTATGTCGAAGTGCCTCCTGGAGGGCTTGGCTGGAAGCACTACAGCTACAAACACGAGCCCCATACATTGTTCTTCACCCCGCAGGCGCTTGGCGAGCTGGCCGGCAAGCTGGACGGTGAAATATTGCTCTGCGGACCAACCATTAAGACCTTCGACAAGATCGGCGATCTCGAATTCCCGATCTATGAAGGCGGCGAACCGCCGCATTTCAACGATCCCCGAGGCAGACTGACATTGATCGTGAGAAAACCGAATTAGCTAGCAGCAGAGCCACCGGACCCCGGTCAGGAAAGAAAGGTCGCGTGCCGGCCATGGGGAACGATTAGCTGATTCACCAAGTCCCGTTCGAAATCTATGGCGTGCACTTCGCCCACTTGGAGATGCGTTTCGCCAAGGTCGAAATAATGCATTTCTCCTGACGAGAAGAAATCGAAACCGAACGCGGTAAAGGGGCATTGAACCAGAAACTCGAGAATTTGGATTACCCGGAAACCGCTGCTGGGAAACGGGTATGAGAGATTTTCGCTCATCATCTTCACACACGGTGCCAGATATCCGGCGTTCGCCGGATCCAGTTCGAAACCCAGCCGCCCCCGGCTGAATGCGGCGATATCCGGGAAATGTCGGGCATGCGGCTGCATCATAACGGTTTTCGCATGCGCAACGCTCGCTCGGTGCGGTGATGCCTGCCGATTGGCGGACGAATACCAATAGTCGGTTTTCGTCCCCAGATCCTCCTCATATCCTTCGATGACGAAATCGTTCAGCCGGATCACGGTATCGAAGGCATCGATTGCCGGCCCATGCCCTTGTTTGAGCAGCGAGGGCGAATTGCCGATCAGAGCGTTGGAACCGTGCCCTAGAGCCTTAGTCCAGTTGTCGAAATATCGATGAACATGTTCGGCGATATCGCTAGGATGATCGGCATAGGTCCCGTTGAGCAGGTAGGTGGCGCGTGGATCGCGGGCGATGCCCTCGCGATAGGCCTCCATAACCTTTGCGCACCTCTCGTAGACGGTATCCAGCGCCTTTTTCGCGTCCCCGGCATCTCCGTTTCTGGCGTGCAAGAAGCCGCGCAATGTGTCGGTCCAAACGCTCTCGTCCCGGTCGTCTGCACAATCGTTCAGCCAATCCAGAGCATCCTGTGTACGGTCGAGATATATCAGCGATCGCCCGATCGCCGACCGTGCGCTTTCATCCTCCGGTGCCAGCGCCAGCATTTCGGTAAAATTGTACAGCATCCCGTCATAGTCGCGCTGACGTTCGCATACTTGGCCCGCCTTCTTCCAAAAGGCCGGCACACCCGGAAACTGTTGCTTCATGCGTTCGCACAGTTTGGCCGCTTCTTCGAACTGCCCCGTTGCGAAAACCGCATTCAGCTGTCGGTGATAGTCGTTCGCTTGTTGCGTTTGCTCGGCTACGGCGGCTCTGATTTCTACCGCCGATTCCACCTTGCCGACGGCCAGCTCATGATCCGAAAAAGCCCGGTACAAATTGACATTGTCGGTTTGGACCGCTGCTCGGTCAAACGCGAGCGTTACCGGCTTGCCGGTCTCGAAACCCGTCCGCACCAGATCGCCGGCTACGATGTTGCAGTCGGGAAACCGTTCGGACAGCCGCTCCGCTTCCTCTCCTGCGGCGATCAGCTTGCCTTGCCGCGACAGCATCAAGACCCGGTTTCGAAGCAGGGTCGACTGCTCTGGGTGCTTATCGACAAGATCGGCGATTACCGCATCGGCTTCGTCATAGCGAAGAGCGTCGATCAGCGCGGCGGCGTAGGAGACGAGAACCGCTGGGTGCTGATGACTTTCAGTCAACGATTTCCATATCGAGACCCGCTCCTCGGGGCTCTTGTGACTATCCAGCGCCCGGCCGAACAACAACGCCGCGCTTTGGGACGATTCAACGTAGCCGCTGACCAGCGCGGCCGTCAAAATATCGAAACCCTGAGAGCGGAGCGCTTTGGCGAGGCTCAATTTCAGGCTTTCTGCCGCGTTTTCCAGGCTCGGCAGACTGTAGAGCGCGATCCGCAGTGCACCATTCTCACTGAGTTCTGCCGCCTCGCTCGACAAAAGTGTCAGGCTTGTTTCATGGTTCGTGTCGATTGCGACCGTGAGCTTCACGATCTGCCGCCATCGCGCGAATTCCGCAATCGCCCGCTGGCCGTCATCTGGCGCCGCATCTGCGAAAGCCTTCTGTTCTCTGTAGCGCCGCAGCCACTGATCTATCAGCGAAAGCGCCGCGCCTGCCTCTGGATTTCCTTGGTCGGACATCCTCCGGAGCACGGTTCGCTGCCTTTCTGCGTATCGCGCGACCGTCTCGGGCTCCGCATTGCCATAGCACATTGTGCCGAACAGATGTTGCTGACTTGGACTCTCAGTCTGCCGGTCCGCGGACTCTCTTGCAGCGTGTTCATAATCGATCGCTAGCGCGGGTCTCCGTTTGACGATCAATCTCAAGAACCCGTGGCTCAAGGGATTGGCAATCAGCCAATCGCCAAATTCACTTAGGCCGTTCGCAGACCTTGTGTTCTCGAGAGCTTTGGTGAGCAAACCTGTGCCGATTTGTTGAGCCACGGCGAGGGCCAGCTCCTGATCTGCATCAGATAGACAATCCGGCATACCGCTTTTCGCGAACGCTCGAGCCGAGGACGATCGCACCAGTTTCTTTATTCTGAGTGGCAAGAATTCAGACGCGACGAGCCGTTCGTACAAAGGCGCCAAACTGTCCTGTCCGGGCTGTCCGCGCCCGACGATTCTGGCAGCTGAAAGAAAGTGTGCGGTCGATGATCGCTGTCGATCTGACGACGTGCCGCCGGCGCGATCGACATTCCGACTCCCGTCAAGACGGTCGCCGGTCGCAAAAATTTCGAGCGCCAAGTCATAGGTCGATGCACGATCCGACGCGTGCGAATAGGATTTGGCAAGATTCTCGAAAAGCTCAGCATCGTTCGCTCTGCCAGCCTGGATCAAGATCTTGGCCAGGAGTTTGTGCGCAGTTGGCATGCTCGCCAATACCGACAAGAACGGCCAATTCGGGGCCGTCTCGCCGTTAACAGCGTTCACAAGCTGCCAGGTCGGAATGTACGCGGCTACGGCGCAGATCGAGGCGCGGTTGGAAAGCGGGAGGTCGAAGCCATATCGCATGGCGACCATCGATCGCGCGAGCAGTTCGTCGATTTCGACGCGCGCTCCGTTATCGAACGGGCTCGTGTAGAGAATTAACTTCTTGGCGACCCTTATCCAGAGGTCGTGATCGTTAGACAGCTGCGCAAGCTTCAGAACATCCTTCAGACTATCAATTTGCATCTGTTTTCTGGAGCGCACCGTTCACGAAACGACCAATTGTCACCGTCTGCCCAAATGCTGTTCGCACAGTTGAATGCTGTGCATCGTATCCAAGTCAGACGCCTACAACGCATTGCCGAATTGCTTCGAGAGTATCAACTTTTGAATTTTTGCAGCCGCCCGCTTGATCCATGGCTTCCCGGCGTTTCCTGACTGTTACCGAACAGTTATCGGCTGAACGGACGTTCGTTTTGCTTGCGGTCTTCGCGCCAAGGCATAAATAGCTGCTCATGCCTATCATTGCGTTGAACGGGCCAGAAGCGATGCGTATTCGCAAGGCCAACGATCTTGCCACATGGGGAACCCGGACGACCGAAAATCGCGTCGAACCGGTTGCCAAACCGGCGTTCGATACGCCGTTTCAACTCGAACCGGGCGAAAAGATTTTCACTATAGGTTCCTGTTTCGCCCGCCATGTCGAAGGTGAACTCATCAATCGCGGCTTCAAAATTCCCATGCGCGACCTGTTCCGGAAACGCGCATTCAAAGGCCTGGCGCCTGAGATCGTAAACAATTTCGGGACGCCCTCCATCTATAACGAGTTTGCATGGGCTTTTGGTGAACAGCCATTCGACGAAGACAAGGCGATCGTACAAGTCGGCAAGGACAGATTTGTCGATTTGCATATGGTGAACAGTGTTCGCCCCGGTCCGTTCGAAGAGGTCATCGCCCGTCGCAAGGGACTCTTGAAAGCGACGCGGTCGCTCGCCGAGTGCCGGGTTCTGATCATGACGCTCGGACTGGCGGAAGTGTGGTGGGACGAAGAGGCGCAAACCTATTTGAATACCGCACCCTTACCGACAGTATTAAACGCATCGGCTGACCGGTTCTCGCTGCACGTGCTCGATTTCGCCGAATGCCAGGACTATCTCAGGCGCGCCTTGGACATCGCCTTTGCTTATGGCCGTGACGATCTGCGCGTGATCCTGACCGTTTCTCCTGTGCCGATGATGGCGACGCATCGGCGTACCGACGTGATTACCGCCAACAGCTATTCGAAGTCGCTATTGCGAACCGTTGCCGAGCATGTCGTGCAAGCGGACGACCGGATCACCTATTTTCCGAGCTATGAGACAGTGACTCTAAGCGACCGTCGTCTCGCATGGATGGACGATTTGGTCCATGTGTCCAACGAGATGGTCCGGCTCAACGTGGACAGGATGGTCGATGCGTTCACGGGCAACCCGCATCCCGTCGAGCGCCAGTTGCCCGCCCAGGCCAGTCTTTCGAACGAGAACGCAGCCGCTCTGTTCCTTGCCGATCAGGCGCGCAGCGCACGGGCGCTGGATGATGAAGCCTTTTTTGATGAGCATCACGACGTCGCCCGAAAATCCCCCGCCTTCGCTCTTGAATATGCAAAATTCCTTTATGCAAAGAAGGACCTGGAGGCGGCGCTCGATATCCTCGCCATTGCGGAGGGTGTCGAGGCCGAGCTGCTCCGCGCCAATCTGTTACGGGCGACGGGCGCTTACGACGAGGCAGCTGCTGTTGCGGCGAACGTTTGCCGAACCCATCCCAAGGGACAACAGCAGTGGCGGACTAGGCTAGACATCGCCGTCGCCCGCAAGGACCTGCAGGATATCGCGGCCATCGAACAAGAATGGCTGCAGGCTGTCCCGGCGAGACGGGGAGTCATATTGTCCTTCGTCGGCAGCGCATTTCGCCGGGCCGGCAATGATCGCAAAGCGCTGGATCGGTTGCGCGAATCCGGGATCGATCCCGCCGATGCCGAAGGCTTTGTGGCCATCGAGTGGGCCTGGGCCCTTCTGGGTCAACGAGAATATGGCGAAGCCAGGGGCGTCATCGAAAAATTCGTGCCGCGTTCCGACTGGCAGGTGAATCAGATCAAACAAATCAGAAAAAAAATCGCCGCTGCCGAGGCCGCGTAATACTGCCGGGACTCGAACGATGCGGATCAGTCCGTGGTTTGCCGTGCGATAGGCTAGGCTCGGCGCACAGCGGAGCCGACATAATTGGCGCGCCCGGCAGGAGTCGAACCTGCGGCCTCAAGATTAGAAGTCTCGTGCTCTATCCAGCTGAGCTACGGGCGCGCGCCGGCTTCCTGTAGCTAGGAGCCGATCGGAATAAAAGGCTGGGGGCGGTGATTGCCATAGAGCGACAGCCGGCGTGTGCCGGGCACTGCGTCGCCCCGCCGGTGAAATCCGAAGACATTGGCGACGACCAGCGTGTTGCCGGGCACCGGATAGCTTTGGGGTTCGGACAGGCCCATCGCCGCCATCTCCTCCTCCTCGATCCGGAAGGAGCCGGTCATGCCGCGCCGGTTCTGCTCGATCCGCGCCTCGACCGCGGCCTCGGCCTTCTTCTCTTCCCAGGCGATGCGTTCGGGCGTGAGCTTGTGGCTGCCCGGCACATAGACGAACGGGCCGTCATCTTCGGTCACCGGATCGATGAAATACCAGTATTTCATGCAGTTGAAGAACGTATCTCGGTGGAATTCGCGCTGCTGGTCCGGGATTTCGCCTTCGTCGCCATTGACCGTCTGGTAGATCCAGTTGCGGCGCGGCGACATGGTCTTGCCGGTCACCAGCCGCGCCAGCCGCTTGAAACGCGGGTTGCACGGAAAGGCGGCGGCCAGCGGGCCGGGCTTGATGAAACGGTTGAGCGTACTCCCGTCGAACCGGTCGAACCCCCAATCGTGGCGGTCGCTGTCGCCGAAGCCCCAGACTTCCGGCTTTTCGGGGAGCGGCGTCGCGGCCCGCGCAGCTTGCTCGGCGGCATGGCACTCGTCGCGCAGCGCCGCAAATCCCTCGTCCGGCAGGAAATTCTCGATCGCGACGAAGCCGTGATCCATCAGATGCTGTTCGTCGGCGTCGCGCACGCGCACCGTCTGCGCGCGGCGGAAGTTCGAAATCGCCTGCGCGGCTTTCAGCCGCTTGCGGTGCAGCCCGTATTTGTTGAGCCCCGGATGGCCGACCCAGGGGTCGCTGAACACCTTCATCGACGTAAAAATCGAATACATGGGCGCGCTTTCACGCCAAAACCGGCTGGAATGCAAGATCGATATGGGGCAGGGGGTGCGATATGAGCGACGCGACCGGCGAGCGAACAGGTATCGAAAAAATCGACGCGGCCGACCTTGGCGGGCGGCGGATGCGCTATTTCGACTATGTGATGGTCGCCTTCGTCGTGATCCTGCTGCTCTCCAACGTGATCGGCGCGGGCAAGGTCGCCAATGTCGATCTGCCCGTCATCGGCGCCTATGCGTTCGGCGCGGGCATCCTCTTCTTCCCGCTCTCCTATGTGATCGGCGACGTGCTGACCGAGGTGTACGGTTATGCCCGGGCGCGGCGCTGCATCTGGGCCGGTTTCGTCGCAATGCTGTTCATGGCGCTAATGGCGACCGTCGTCGTCGCGATGCCGCCCGATCCGGACTGGCCGAACCAGGCGGCCTATGAAGCCGTGTTCGGCCAAGTGCCGCGGATCGTCTTCGCCTCGATCATCGCCTTCTGGGCCGGCGAGTTCGTGAACAGCTACGTCATGGCGCGGATGAAAGTCTGGACCCAGGGCAGATATCTGTGGACGCGGACCATCGGCTCGACCGTGTTTGGGCAGGGCGTCGACAGCCTCATCTTCTATCCGCTGGCCTTTTACGGCGTCTGGGAGACGGAGCTGGTCGTGACGGTGATGATCACCAACTGGCTGCTCAAGGTCGCGTGGGAGGCGCTGCTCACGCCGGTCACCTATGCCGTGGTCGGCTTCCTCAAGCGGCGCGAGGGGCTGGACGTGTACGACGCACATACCGGCTTCACGCCGTTCAAGACGAGCGTTTGATGAGCGTTTTCCAGGATTTCAAACTCCTGCTGCTCGATGTTTTCGGTCTCTCAAAGGATGCGCTGCACGTCTATGTCGGGCTGATTGTATATTTCGGCACCGCGCTGCTCTTCCGGTTGCCGCTCCGCGATATCCGGCCCGTGCTCGCGGTTCTGCTCGCCGCGCTGATCGGCGAAGCCTGGGATATCTACGATACGAATGCGATCGGCGCGCCGCAGGTCTATGCGGGCAACTGGCACGATATCTGGAATACGCTGTTCTGGCCGGTTGCGATATTCGCTCTGGCGCGGTTTACGGGTCTAACGGAACGCTAGATTCTGTTTGTCAGAATTTTGCATTTGCAAAATCGCGGCACCGGCCCTCTCCCCCTCCCGGCCTCCCAATGAGGTTACCGTGTGGGAGGCCGGGAGGGGGAGAGGGGCGGTGCCGCGCCTGAGCGTTAGCGAAGGTCTGACAATTTAACCCAAAGCTTCCACTAGCCCGTCGAACAGCCGCTTCCCGTCCGTGCCGCCATGGGCGGGTTCGATCATACGTTCCGGATGCGGCATCATGCCGAGCACATTGCCGGCCTCGTTGACGATCCCGGCAATATCGCGGGCCGAGCCGTTGACGCTCTCGCCATAGCGGAAGGCGACGCGGCCTTCGCCCTCGATCCGGTCGAGCGTGTCGCTATCGGCGAAATAATTGCCGTCATGATGAGCGACGGGGATGGTGATCGCCTCGTCGGCTTCGTAGCGGCTCGTGAAGGCCGTCTGGCTCGACGCGACGGTCAACGCGACGTCGCGGCAGATGAAATCGATACCCGCATTGCGCAGCAGCGCCCCGGGCAGCAGCCCCGCCTCGGTGAGCAACTGGAAACCGTTGCACACGCCCAGCACGGCGACGCCGCGGTCCGCGGCCGCCTTCACCTCGCGCATGATCGGCGAGTTGGCCCCGATCGCGCCCGAGCGGAGATAATCGCCATAGGAAAAGCCTCCGGGCAGCGCGATTAGGCCGAGGCCGTCGGGCAGCTCGGTGTCGCGGTGCCATACCATCTGCGGCTTCGTGCCCGTCGCCTGTTCGAGCGCCACCGCCATGTCGCGGTCGCAATTGGAACCGGGAAAGACGATGACCGCGCTTTTCATCAGGCCGCCTCGCTGTGATCGCGCTCGATCTCGAAATTCTCGATGACCATATTGGCGAGCAGCTTGCGGCACATCGCCTCGATATCTTCGTCCGTCACGCTCTCGTCGAGATCGAGTTCGATCAGCTTGCCCTGGCGCACATCGTTGACGCCCTCGAAACCGAGCGATTCCAGCGCGTGATGGATGGCCTTGCCCTGCGGGTCGAGGACACCGTTTTTGAGCGTCACATGGATACGGGTTTTCACCGGATCGGTCTCCCTAGAGTCGCGCGCTCTATGGGTCGATGGCGCGCCGGTTGCAAGGGGTCGCGGAAGCGCGGTTGTGCACATGCGCCGGCCGCCGGACCGCAGCGCAATGCCTGCCAAATCCCTTATGCGGCGTTAACCGGATTTCAAAACCTCGATCGTTAATCTGATGCTGTCGCATTGTACGCGGCGCGTGGAGTTTTGTCCGGGGAGGCTTCGACCATGGTTTTGATGTCACTGGCGATGTTTATCGCGCTGTTCATTTTCGGCGGCGATATATTGGGCTATCGCGACCCGACCGGCATGGTGCAGCTCGCGCTCGTGGCGACCTTCGTGTTCGGCATCATCTGCGGCAACAAGATCGGGCGCTAAGCTTCTGAACTGCGGGGACTTGAACCCGCATCACTTCCCGCGATTCTTGCGGTGCTCCTCCAGGTCCAGCACTTCGTTGGCCGCGCCTTCGGGCAACAGGCCGAGCCGCCGCGCGACTTCCTGATAGGCTTCGACTTCGCCGCCCAGGTCCCGGCGGAACCGGTCCTTGTCCAGCTTCTCGTCCGACTCCATGTCCCATAGGCGGCAACCGTCCGGGCTGATCTCGTCGGCGAGAAGCAGGCGCGAATAATCCCCGTCCCAGATGCGCCCGAATTCGAGCTTGAAGTCGATCAGGCGGATATTGATGCCGGAGAACAGCCCGCTCATGAAATCGTTCACGCGGATCGCCATGTCTGCAATCTCGTTCATTTCGTCCTGGCTCGCCCAGCCGAAACACGCGATATGCTCCTCCGCGATCAGGGGATCGCCGAGCGCATCGTCCTTGTAGCAATATTCGATCAGCGTGCGGGGCAGGGGCGTACCCTCTTCGACGCCGAGCCGCTTGGTCAGCGATCCGGCCGCGACGTTGCGGACGACAACCTCGATCGGGACGATCTCCACCTGGCGAACGAGTTGCTCGCGCATGTTGAGACGGCGGATGAAGTGATGCGGCACGCCGATATGGCCGAGCCGGGTGAAGATGTGCTCCGAAATCCGGTTGTTGAGCACGCCCTTGCCGCTGATCGTACCCTTTTTCTGGTTGTTGAACGCGGTCGCATCGTCCTTGAAATACTGGATGATCGTGCCGGGTTCGGGCCCCTCATAGAGGATCTTGGCCTTGCCTTCGTAGATCTGGCGGCGGCGGGACATTGGCGTGACTCCCAAAAAAGAAACGCGCCCCGGACGCGGCGCTCGTGTCGCGCGCGGGCCGGGGCGAGTATTGGGCTATAGCGAAAGACGCGGGGCCGCGCAATCGCACGCGGCTGCGCGGGCGGGCCGTCAGGCGGCGCCGACCGGCGTAACCGTCAGCAGGATCGAGGTCCCGCTGACCAGCAGCGCGGCGATCATGATCGTCCCGCGGATACTGGCGTCGCGCAGCTTGCGCAGCAGCGCCGTCCGCGCCGTTTCGACGCAGCGAACGCAATCCTCGCCGATCCGCTTCAGCGCGTCGCCCGCGCCGTCGTGATGGGCGTTCCACAGCCGGCAATCCATTTCGTCACGCATGTTCAGTCTCCTTATGATCATCTGGTGGCAGAGACGGAATTAGGCCTTTGCATGGGGCTTTCCCAACTAAAGGCTCGACATCAACTATAAGTAGGGCTTATGGATAGTGCATGCGCAACCTGCCGCCGCTTGCCGCCATCCGCGTGTTCGAGGCCGCCGCCCGGCACGAGAATTTCACGTCCGCGGCCGAGGAGCTCGGCATGAGCCAGGCGGCGGTCAGCTATCAGGTCAAATCGCTCGAAGCCTGGCTCGGCGCGCCGCTGTTCCGGCGCGAGCGCGGCCGGGTCGCGCTGCTCGACAACGCGGCGCCGCTGGCGACCCAGGCGACGGCGGCGTTCGACCTGTTGAACGAGGCCGTGCAGCGCATCCGCGCGGCGGACGAGGCGCTGCTCACGATCAGCAGTTACGGCACTTTTTCGAACCGCTGGCTCGCGCCCCGGCTCGGCGGCTTCCAGCTCGATCACCCCAATCTCGCCGTCCGGCTCGACGTCAACGACCGGATGATCGACTTCGCGCGCGCCGATGTCGACGTCGCGATCCGCACGGGCCAGGGCGACTGGCCCGGGCTCCACAGCCAGTTCCTCATGCGCGTGCAATATGGGCCGATGGCGAGCCCGGGCTTCGTCGAGACTTACGGCCCGTTCGATACGCCGGAGAGCATCATGACCTCGCGCCTGCTCAGCCCGGACGACCGCTGGTGGAGCCGCTGGTCCCGCCATTTCGGGATCGCCGATGCGCCGCCCGCGCCGGCGATCCGGCTCGATTCCCAGATGGTCGAAGGCAATGCCGCGCTGGCCGGGCAGGGGATCGCCATGCTCGATCCGGCTTTATGGTCGGAGGAACTGGCCGACGGGCGGCTGGAGCAGATCGGCCCGGCGATCTACGGCCAGGCATCGGTCTGGATCGCCTGCCCCGAGCATCAGCGCAATCAGCCCAAGATCAAGGCGTTCCGCGACTGGCTCGTGCGCGAGGCCGAGGCGCATCCGATGCGGGCGATCATCCGGCTGGACCCGGAAGACCCGCGGCGCGAAGTGGGGCCCGGAGACTGAGCCGGATTCCGGACGGGAGTTCGGGACTCGGTCCAAAATGCACAGGATTCCCTTACAGCGCGGTCGCATCGTAAGGGATTCTGCACCATTTCGTCGGAAATCGGATCTTTTCTGTACATGCGAATCTGGCGCGATTCAGATGTTTGTGGGGAAAGGACAGAGATTTGCGTGTGAGTCTTCAAAGGCTGTTCGTCTTTGGCGGATTGCTTGTCGGTCTGACTGCGTCGTTATTCGTTGCGCTGCAATTGTCGCGCGTGAACGATGCGCGCGTCGCCGAGCGGTTCCTGAGTACGTCCGATGCCATTGCCGGCGCCGTCGAGAACCAGATCGAGACGCAGCTGACCCTGCTACGCGGTACCGCCGGCTTTTTCGACGCGACGGACGAGATCACCGCCGCAGAGTTTGCGGCCTATATCGGCCGGCTCGACCTCGAGCGGAATTATCCCGGAGTTCTGGGTATCGGTTTCGCCGTCACAGGGCCCGATCGTGCCGCGCTCGAACAGGTGGCGCGCCGCCTCGATCCGTCCCGCGAGGTCGATGTCGAGGCGTGGCCCGAGGGCGAGCGCGGCACCTACTCTACCATCCTGTTCCTCGAACCGCGCAATGTCATGAACAGAGAAGCGATCGGCTTCGACATGACGAGTGAAGAGACCCGGCGGACCGCCATGGAGGCTGCCGTCCGTTCGGAGCGGACGACGGTCAGCGGTAAGGTGCAGCTCGTGCAGGAAATAGAGCCGGAAAAGCAGCCTGGCTTTCTCGTCTATACGGCCCTGTATCGAGAGACCACCGCCGGATCGCCCGAACATTATGGTTGGGTCTACAGCCCGTTGCGGGCCTATGATCTTTTCGGCTCGATTTTCCCCTATGACGAGCGCGCCGATATCTCGATCAATATCTTCGACGGCCCGCCTTCCGAGGAGAGGCTGCTGTACCGCTCGGCGCCGGCGCCCGAAGCCGCCCGTTACACGACCGTTCGGACGATCGATGCCGGGGGGCGCGAATGGCATATCCAGGTGATCGCGCTGCCCGGTTTTTCATCGGGCATAAACTCTGCCTTGCCGTGGATCGTCGGCGCTGTCGGCGCGATGATCGCGATCTCGCTGGCGGCTTTGCTGTGGCAACAGGTGCGCGCGGCGGAACGGGTGGAGCAACAGGTGCGCCGCCGCACGGCCGAGTTGCAGGCTACCAACACCCGGCTACGGGACGAGGTGAGCGCACGCGAAAAGGCAGAGTCGACGGTGCGCCAGATGCAGCGCGTCGAATCCGTCGGGCAGCTCACCGGCGGTATCGCTCATGATTTCAACAATATGCTGGCGATCATTATCGGCAATCTCGAAATGGCGCTTCGCCGTCTGGACAAGCCCGATGCACTTCAGCGGTTCGTGGAACAGGCGAAGGGCGGAGCCGACCGCGCGGCGGAACTCACCCAGCGCCTGCTGGCTTTTTCCCGCCAGCAGCCATTGTCGCCAACGCGTGTCGACGCCAATGCGCTGATCGCGGACATGAGCGCGCTGCTCGAACGGACGATCGGAAAGCAGGTCGAAATCCGGACCGAGTTTGCGGACGACCTGTGGCCGACTCTCGTCGATCGCGGCCAGCTCGAAAATGCGTTGCTCAATCTCGCGATCAATGCCCGCGATGCGATGGCAGACGGCGATACGCTGACGATCACGACGTCGAACGAAATGCGCGGCATAGCCGAAGGCGAAAACAGTGGCATGATGGCCGAGTTCGTTGCGATCGCAGTGGCAGATTCCGGCTCTGGCATGTCGCCCGAAGTACAGTCCAAGGCACTCGACCCGTTCTTCACGACCAAGGAAATCGGCAAGGGCACCGGGCTCGGGCTGAGCCAGGTGTTCGGATTCGTGCGCCAATCCGGCGGCGACATGGCCGTCGATTCCACCGAAGGCGAAGGCACCACCATTACGCTCTTCCTGCCGCGCTTCCAGGGCGATGAACAGCGGCGGCGGCGACCCTGCGCGGCGGGCGCCGGCGATTCGGCACCGATGGGGATCGCGCAGGAGATCGTTCTCGTTGTCGATGACGAAGAACAGGTGCTCGCGATGACCGTGGAGCTGCTTCGGGAGCTTGGCTACACAGTGGTGCACGCGCCGGACGGTGAGACCGCGCTGAGGACGCTGGAAGACAATCCAGGCATCCGTGTTGTCGTGACCGATATCGTCATGCCGGGCATGAACGGTAACGAACTCGCCGAAAGGGCTCTGGAGACGGCGCCCGATCTTAAGTTCGTCTTCGTCAGCGGGTTCGATACGGTGTCCGACACATCGACGCTCGACAGCGCACACAAGACGGTCAGGCTGCAAAAACCCTTTACGCAACAGCAGCTGGCGACTGCCGTCAGGTCGACCTTCGATGCGGCCGAGGATGCGCTGGGAGGGTGAGATCCGGCGACGACGTATGGAGAGGACGGTGATGGATTTCAGCGATATCGATGCGGTGATAACGGCACTCTACACGGCCATATCCGGGCCGCCGGGCGGGCAGGACTGGGAACTGGAGAGGCAGCTCTATCATCCCGATGCGCGGCTCGTGCGCACCCGGGTGGCCGAGGACGGCACGCCGATACTCTTTTCTTTCGATATCGAGGGCTTCATCGAAGCGACAGTTCCGCTGCTCGAGGGACAGCATTTCTACGAAATCGAGACCAACCGGAAGCTTTTCCGCTTCGGCAATATCGCCCAGGCCTTCAGCGAATATGAGGCGCGCGATGCGGAAGAGGGCGGCAACCTGCTGTTCAAGGGCATGAACATGATCCATCTGTTCTGGGACGGGACCCGCTGGTGGATCATGCACATCATCTGGGACAATGAACGCGAGGGCGTTACTCTGCCCAAAGCCGATTGGTACGAGGCCGATTGGTAAGAGGTTTGAGAAACGACCTAGGCGCCAGGTTATGATGGCAAGGGTGCCATCCGGCGCAAACGGCTATTGGGCGGTAACGGGTCAAATCGGGATGGGCGGGGCATGTCGAATTATATTCTGACGATTACGGCAGAGGATCGGGTCGGCCTCGTCGCGGCGGTGACCGGGTTTCTGGCGGAACGGGACGGCTTCATCCTCGACAGCCAGCAATATGCGGATCTGGACACCGGGCGGTTTTTCATGCGCGTCGAGTTCAAGGGTGCGGGCGCGAAATTTCCGAAAACGATCGAGCAGCTGCAATCGTCCTTCTCCACCGTCGCCGACGAGTATGATCTCCACTGGCAGCTGGATGCCGGCGGCGCCCCGCCGGCCATCGTCATCGCCGTCTCGAAAGCCAGCCATTGCCTGAACGATCTGCTGCACCGCCGGAAGACCGGCGCGCTGCCGGTCGAGATCGCCGCAGTCGTCTCCAATCACGAAAATTGCCGCGAGCTGACCGAATGGCACGATGTGCCCTTTCACCATCTTCCGGTGAGCGACGAAAATCGGGCGGAACAGGAGCAGCGGATTCTCGCGATCATGGCCGGGGCAGACGCCGAAACGCTGGTGCTCGCGCGCTATATGCAGATATTGTCTGGCGGGCTGGTCGAGACGCTGGCCGGGCGCTGCATCAACATCCATCACAGCTTCCTGCCCGGCTTCAAGGGCGCGCGGCCCTATCACCGCGCCTATGAGCGCGGGGTCAAGCTGATTGGCGCGACCGCGCATTTCGTGACCGCCGATCTCGACGAGGGGCCGATCATCGAACAGGCGGTCGAGCGCGTCGACCACCGCGCCAGCGTCGAGGAGATGATCCGGGTCGGCCGCGACATCGAAGCGCAGGTGCTGGCCCGGGCGGTCAAGTGGGTCGGCGAACGGCGCGTGCTGGTCAACGGGACGCGGACGGTCGTCTTTCGCTAGTGAGAGCATGCTGACGCTACGGCGCGTTGGCTTGCCAGTGCAATCTGCCCCGAAATCTGCTATGCGAGTCGCACCACTCGGGGATAAAATCCCGGGCGACATTGACGGGGGCCAAAGTCCCCGCCCAGCCTCCCCGGCGCCGCGCGCGTTACGGGGAGGTTCTCGTTTCAAGACGGTTTCGGCGTCTCGGCCGCCTTCTATTGCGCAGCGATATTGTACAGCCGGATTTCTCCGTCTTCCTCCCGCAGAAAGATGTACCGATTGGCCGAGACGACCCGATAGACGCGTTGTTCGACCGGCCTCTGGCAATAGAAGAAGACGCGGTCGCTTTCGTAGGGGTCATCCCATTCTGCGCCCGGGGTTAGCTCGAAATAATCGCTCCAGCTTTCTCCACGATAGGAGACGCTGCACGACAAACGCTCGCTCGAATTGTTCTTGACGACCACGCCGTCTCCCCTGGCGAGCGACTGAACTACCGCTATACTGGCGTTGGCGATTGTCGGCGACGCTGAGAGCAGGATAGCCAACAAAATCGAATGGACCGATTTCATGCGTGCCCTCAATTCTCTTCTGCTATCCGCCGCAGCGTTACCGGGGCTTGCTCGGAATCCCGCAACAGGCTGTAGCGCTCGCCCGGTACGAGCCGGTACTGGATCTGGTCGACGGGCTGCCGGCAATAGAAATAGCGCCGCTCGCCGTTGAGCACGCTCCATTCGCCTCCGGGCGGGAGGTCGACAAGTTCCCAGCCGGACCGGCCTGCGATCGTCATGCAGGACAGCGGGATGGCGGTGTTGTTCTTCACAACATATCGCCCGGCCGGAACAGCACAGGATGCGAGAGATGCGGCACACAAGGCGGCACAGGCCGTTCGGCACCGGATGAGGTTATTGCGGAGCATCTTTGCGCTCCGCCCTGCCGAGCAAATAGCCGGCAATCGTACCGAAAAATCCGACAACGGGCGCAATCTGTTCGGAATGATAGGCGCTGGAAACCACGAGCAGGGTTCCGAACACCAATATGATGACAACATACATGCGCATGGCATGGATCGAGACCGCTGCATTGTCGGATTTGACGAGCCGGTAAAAGGCGACTAGCGAAAATATGCCAAAGAGCAGAATGACCCAGGTCAGTTCGATCTCGGCCAGCGAGAAAAGCGTACCCGCTTCACTTCGCTCGGCGGCATTGGCCACCGTTTCCGTTTGCGGGTCGGCGACCGGTGTGCCCGGGGGCGGACCCGGCACGGAGTCCGCGCCGGCACTGGCCTCTGCAGGACCCTCGGGCAAGTCCGTTTGCGCCGCCCCGTCCGGAAGGGCTGCCGCAGTCATTCGCTACCCACCGACAGATGCGGTGCTAGGTTGACCCCCGTTCGGTTGTATATAGCCCAGCCCACGACACGAAAGATCGCGTCTGCCAGTTTCTGGGCAAGAACCAGAGTCATGTACGCGGCCAGGTCGAGCAATTGATCGAGGACACGCGCACGGCCCCGCAGAACGGCATCGGCCGTTTCGGCGGAAATACGCCCCTCGGCCAACGCTGCGCCTGTCTGCATTGTCCCCTCGGCCAGCTCGGCGAGATAGCCTTTCATCAATCCAGAATTCTCTTCCCACCAGTCGCCGGCGACCTGGCTCACCTCGCCGATCATCGTGTCGAGTAGCTCGGATACGGAACCGGGATTGAAGGTCGAAAGATCAGGCATGGCATTCTACTCCATCGCATGGGCCGCATGGGCGGCGGCGTTGCAGGAAACGCGCGCGTTGGCGGTAATGCCGGCGTTCGGCGCGATCCCCTCTCGCCGGTGGATGACCGCGAGTTCGCGCATTTGCGTGCGGCATCCCGTCACCTGTCCGACAAGCAGGTCGCGCGCTCTGCGGCTCGCAGCGGTAGGCGCATCCAGCGCGTTGGCGCTCTGCTCGGCGGTCGATAGCTTCGCGTCGATCTCCGCATAGCGCGTCAACGCGCCGTCGAAGCTCTCCGCGCTCTGATAGCGTCCGAATTCCGCTTCCGAGAGCAATTGCCCGACCTGGACATGGGCGTCGTCGACGCGCGCCGCGAGTTCCGGGTCGAAGCGTGGCGCGAAGAGAGTGCAGCCCGATAGCAACGGCAGCAATGCCACGATGATTGTGGCGCGAATCGTTATGGACATCATCGATCCTCCCCTGCTTTCGACAATATCGAGCGTTTCGAAGGCCGGGGCTTCAACCGTCACCGAAACGGAGGAATTCGAGATGCGTATCGTTGGACGTCGGGCCGATCGGGCGCCGGCCCCGACCGGCGCAGCGCGGCCTGAAAATTGTGGAAATCCCACTCGCCGCCTTTGCACCCCGCTGCTAATCCGCACGGCATGACGACCGATATCGTTGATACGCCGGACTCAGACGATCCCTTCGACCGGATCGTCGATGCGCCGTTCGACGAGGCGATCAGCGAGCGCTATCTCGTCTATGCGCTCTCGACGATCACGGCGCGCTCTCTGCCCGACCTGCGCGACGGGCTGAAACCGGTCCATCGCCGCCTGCTCTGGGCGATGCGCCAGCTCAAGCTCGGCCCCGACAGCGCCTACAAGAAATGCGCGCGCGTCGTTGGCGATGTGATCGGCAAATATCATCCGCATGGCGACCAGAGCGTCTATGACGCGATGGTCCGGCTCGCCCAGCCTTTCTCGATGCGCTACCCGCTCGTCGACGGGCAGGGCAATTTCGGCAATATCGACGGCGATAACGCGGCCGCCATGCGTTATACCGAGGCGCGGCTGACCCAGGCGGCGATCGACCTGATGGACGGGCTGGCCGAAGGCACGGTCGATTTCCGCCCAACGTACAATGGCGAGGAAGAGGAGCCGGAGATTTTTCCGGGCCTGTTCCCGAACCTGCTGGCGAACGGCGCGTCGGGCATCGCGGTCGGCATGGCGACCTCGATCCCGCCGCATAATGTCGCCGAGCTGATCGACGCGGCCACCCACCTGATCGACAATCCGAGGGCCGAAGAGGCCGAGCTGATGGATTTCGTACAAGGACCGGACCTACCGACCGGCGGCATCCTCGTCGACAGCAGGGAGATCATCGCCGAGGCCTATCGCACGGGCCGGGGCGCCTTCCGCGTCCGCGCGCGCTGGCATCAGGAGGATCTCGGGCGCGGGACGTGGGAAGCGGTCATCACCGAAATTCCGTTTCAGGTCGCCAAGGGCAAACTCATCGAGCAGATCGCCGCGCTGATCGCCGACAAGAAGCTGCCGATCCTCGCGGACGTGCGCGACGAGAGCGATGAGGAAATCCGCATCGTCCTCGAACCCAGGAGCCGCACCGTTGAGCCGGACGTGCTGATGGACTCGCTGTTCCGCCTGACGGATCTCGAGACGCGCATTTCACTCAACCTCAACGTGCTCGATGCCGACCGCACACCCCGCGTGATGAGCCTCAAAGAGGTGCTCAAGGAATGGCTGACGCACCAGTTCATCGTGCTCGTGCGCCGTTCGGAGTATCGCCTCGGCAAGATCGACGACCGGGTCGAGCTGCTCGACGGCTATATCATCGCCTATCTCAATCTGGACCGGATCATCGAGATCATCCGTTATGAGGACGAGCCCAAACAGGTGATGATGGCGGAGTTCAAGCTGTCCGACCGCCAGGCCGAGGCGATCCTCAACATGCGGCTCCGCAACCTGCGCAAGCTCGAGGAGATGGAACTCCGGCAGGAGCGCGAAGATCTGCTCGCCGAACGCGAAGAACTCGACAAGCTCCTGAACTCCAAGGCGCGGCAGAAAACGCGGCTGAAGAAAGACCTGGCCGGGCTGCTCAAAACCTATGGCGCGGACACCGAACTCGGCCGGCGCCGCAGCTCGCTCGAAGAGGCCGCGCCGCCCAAGGAAATCCCCCTGGAAGCGATGATCGAGAAGGAGCCGATCACCGTCGTCATGTCCGAAAAGGGCTGGATCCGCGCGATGAAGGGTCATGTCGACGCAGCCGGTCTCGCCAAGCTCAAATACAAAGAAGGCGACGGCCCGGCCTTCGATTTTCACGCGCAGACGACCGACAAACTGCTGCTCGCCGCCGACAATGGCCGCATCTACACGCTCGCCGCGGACAAGCTGCCCGGCGCGCGCGGTTTCGGCGAACCCGTGCGGTCGATGGTGGACGTGGAAGACGGTGCGGAGATTGCAGGGCTCGTGAAGGTGGAAGAGGGCGGCCGGCTGCTGCTCGCCAGCACGGCGGGCAAGGGCTTCGTCGCCAAGGCGGAGGAAATCGTCAGCACGACGCGCAAGGGCAAGGTGGTGGCGAACGTCAAGGCCGGGGCGAAGCTCCGCGTCGTTCGCCCGATCCCCGAGGGCGCCGACCATGTCGCGGCGATCGGCGAGAACCGCAAGCTGCTGATCTTCCCGCTCGAAGCCCTCCCCGAAATGGCGCGCGGCCAGGGCATCATGCTGCAGAAATACAAGGATGGCGGCCTATCGGATGCGCTGGCCTTTGTGCTGAACGATGGCCTGAGCTGGGCCATGGGCGGCGACACGGGCCGCACGCGCACCGAGACCGAACTCGGCGACTGGATCGGCAATCGCGGGACGGCGGGGAGGCTGCCGCCACGGGGCTTTCCGCAGGATAATCGGTTTTAGGATTAAATCCTCCCTGCATGAAGTGCGGGGAGGGGGACCGCGCTTGCGCGGTGGAGGGGCCACGCGACTCATTGTCCATTCGTTCACCCGGTTGTGGTGGAAGCTCGGCGCTGCCTCGCTCTCCCCTCCACCACTTCGTGGTCCCCCTCCCCGGCAAAGCCAGAGAGGATTTTTAGCGCGCGCCCATCCGCGCCACTCGGAGTTCGATCCGACTAGGCTTCGCTAGGAACCAACTCACTACCCTGATATTCTTGTGCGATCATGACACCCAAACATCATATCGTTGCCGGTTTAAAAATCGCGCTTTTCGGATTTTGTCTTGGAGCATTGGGCTACGCAGCGCTATTTTGGTTCTACAGTTACACGCAATCCGATTTGCCTGGCTTCGCTTTCCTCGCCATGCCGCTTTTCTTTGTTGGCGCATTGGCCATATTTTTCGGATCGCTGGCGGTATTGCGAGGCTTGTACCGCCTAGCCTTTCTGAAAAGGGATCCGAGCAACCAAGCCTAACCCCGCTCCTCCATCCGCGCCACCCGCAGTTCGATACGCTTCAGCTCGCGCAGCACGGCCATCAGGTTCATCCGCTCGAAAAACCATTGCTTGATCATGCCGGTTGAAATGAGGGCGGCGAGCGCGCCGAGGGCCCAGCCGAAAAATTCGCGGTCCGTTTCCGCGATGCTCACACGGTAGATGGTGTAAAACATCACCATCGCCATCAGGAATGCGATCACGAACACCAGCTTCGCCCAGCCGCCGAGCGGTCCGGTCAGCGTGTCGCCGATTTGCGCGAAGAGGCCGCGCTCGCTGTCCAGTTCCTTGAGGAACGCCTCGTCGTCCGCGTCGAGCGCGGCGCGGAGCCTGTCGTCGAATTCGGTCATTTTTCGTCTCCTTTACAAATTTCGTTCGTCTCAACCCCGTTAGCCCTGAGCTCGTCGAAGGGCGTTTCTCCGACTGACAATCGTCCTTCGACAGGCTCAGGACTAACGGACTCATTCGAAAGCCTCATTTCCCCAGCGCCTCTTTCAAATTTTTGCGCGCGGTGAATATTCGCGATTTCACCGTGCCGAGCGGTACGCCGGTCGCCGCCGCAATCTCGTCCAGCTTGAGCCGTTCGACGAAATAGAGCGTCGCCGTGATCCGCTGGTCGTCGGGCAGCCGGCCAAACGCTTCAGCGATGGCGGCCTGGTCCTCGCCGCGCGGCGAAATGACGGGCGCATTGGCCTCGGTCAGTTCGTCCGAGCGTGGCCGGTGCGCGGCATGCGCCCGGATCCGGTCGGCGCAGCGGCGGCGCAGGATGGTGAACGCCCAGGCCGGGAATTTCGCCGGATCGCCGAGCTTCTTCAGCCCGGCGACAATGCCGATCCAGGCTTCCTGCACGGCCTCGCGCGCCAGCTCGTCATCGCCGGTAAAGCGCCGCGCCGAGCGCAGCAGCCGCGGATGCCAGCGGCTGGCCAGCCGCTCCAGCGCCCGCCGGTCGCCATTCTGGACATGCAGCACGAGCAGCTCGTCAAAAACCCGCCCGCTGCGATCCATCCAGAAAACCTCCCGTTACGAGTATATAGTCGGCGGGGTGCGGGAAAAGGTTCATTGGTTTTTCGGTGTCATGCTGAGGTGTTTCAGGCTCGCTTTTCGAACAGATAACGCCCGTCATCCCAGCGGAAGCTGGGATCTCAGGCGGCAAGCGACGGTGTATGTGGCCGGAGATTCCAGCTTTCGCTGGAATGACGTGATCGCATTTCCACAATGGACGTTCGGAAACAGTTAAGCCTGGAACTCGTTCAGAATAACGGCTAAGTCAGCAATCCTGTCGCAATCTCCCGCACCCGTGCCTCGTCCGGAAAATCCTCGGCGATCCAGGCCTCCTCGATCTCCCGCAGCTTGGCCGCCACTTCCGGCCCCGCTTCGACACCCATCGCGATCAGCTCGCCGCCCTTGATCGGCAGCATGGCCGGCGGCGGGTTGGCGATGAGGTGGGCGAGTGCATCGCCGGTGACGGTATCGTTGGTGGGGCAGAGCAGCAGCCGGTCGATCGCGCCGTCCATGCCATGGCGATAGGCGAGGGCGCGGGGCTCAACCGTGTCGCCGGGGATGCGGGCCGTCGCCGTCGCGAGGCGGGTGCGCTGGGCGCGCGACATCTTGAGGCGCGTCGCGATGGCGCGCGCCGTATCGGGCTCCGGCGGGAGCAGGGCGGCGAGGCGGCGGACCGGATCGCCGGGCTGGGCGAACTTTTCCTCGCGGCGGATCAGCCGGGCCAGCGCGTCGGCGCTAGTTATCTCAGGGAGCGCAGGCGCGAAAATACCTCGGTCGATCATCAGCGCGACAGTCTCGGACGGGTCGGGCAGAGCGAGCATTTTGAGCAACTCGTCCGCGATGCGTTCGCGCGAGAGCGCCATCAGGCTTTTTGCATATTTCGCGGTGGCCGCTAGGCCGTCCGCATCGGGTGCGCCTTCGCCGAAGCGCGCGTGAAAGCGGAAGAAGCGCAATATGCGCAGATGGTCCTCGGCGATGCGCTCCGCCGGATCGCCGATAAAGCGCACGCGGCGGGCGTCGAGATCCGCCTCGCCGCCGAAATAGTCGAAAATCTCGCCGGTCAGGGGATCGGCCGACAGCGCGTTGATCGTGAAATCGCGGCGCGCCGCGTCCTCGCGCCAGTCGTCGCTATATTCGACCTCGGCGTGGCGGCCATCGGTCGCAACATCGCGGCGCAGGGTCGTCACCTCGATCGTGCGCTTCTCCGGCAGTATGGCGGTAATCGTCCCATGCTTGATCCCTGTCGGCACGGCTTTGAGGTCAGCCGCCTCGATCCGCCGCGCGGTTTCTTCGGGCGGGAAGACGGTCGCGCAGTCGACATCCTCCACATCGAGGCCGAGCAGCGCATCGCGCACCGCCCCGCCGACATAGCGTGTCTTCCCCTCCGCCGCGTCGAGCGCGCCCAGCAGCGCGTCCATCCCCGCCCAATGCCGCCAAGGCGCGTCGGGCAGCTTCACGCCTGCACCGCTCGCAGCCGGCGTGAGAGGTTCATGATGATTGAGGCGGTCACGCCCCAGATGCGGCGTTCTTCCCAATACATTTCGTAGTAGCGGCGCATCCGGCCTTCCCATTCGATCTCGCGTTCGTCGTAGTTCGCCGGATCGAACAGCGTATCGAAGGGCACTTCGAAGATCGCCGCGACTTCGCCTTCTTCGGGGGTCAAGTCGAGGCCGGGCGGTACGACGCCGATGACGGGCGTGATGTGGAACCCGGTACCGGTCAGATAGAGATCTGTCGTGCCGACAAGGTCCACCCGCTCGCGGGAGAGCGCGATTTCCTCCTCGGCTTCGCGCAGCGCCGCGGCGACAGGGCCATCATCATGCGGGTCGACCTTGCCGCCCGGGAAAGCGACCTGGCCAGGATGGCTGGGCAGTGCGTCGGTGCGCTGGGTCAGGATGACGGTCGGGCTGTCGCGGTCGACGACGGGAATGAGGACCGCGGCATCGACGGCGCCGCCATTTCCAAGCAGCCGCTCGCCGCGAATATCGGCGTCGAGCACGGGCACGTCGAGCGCCAGAGACTTTTCGAGCATATCGCGCAGGGATGCGGCGAGGTTCACGCGGCCATGCCCTCCGGCGCGAGCGGGAAGAATGTGCCGTCGCTGGTAATCCCGACCGGGTCCTGTTCGAGCGCATGTGCCATCAGCGCATAATAGACGGGCCGGGCGAGCAGCGCCCAGAGATCGCCGCGCACATGGAGATAGGGCAGGGCCTCTTCGCCGTTGCCGCGCAGTTCGAGAGAATGTTCCGGACCTGCAACGATGATATCGCCGGTGTTCAAACGAAATACCGCTCTTTGTGTGTAAACGGGATCGTCAACGAGCTTCATCTCGACCGCGAGAAACGGGGCATCCTCGACCTTGATCGCGAGCTTCTCGGCCGGCGTGACGAGGACATGCCCGCCATCGGGCTCGCGCCGCAGGATCGTCGAGAACAAGCGGACGAGCGCCGGGCGCTCGATCGGATCGCCCTCGTGATACCAAGTGCCGTCGCGCGCGATGCGGATATCGATCTCGCCCTCGCGTTCCGGATGCCATTTCTCGACCGGCGGCAGGCTCGTGTCGTCGGCTAGCGCCGCTATGTCGTCGAGCGAGAGCGGGGCGAGATTGTCGGGAGGCGCGGGCGAAGGCATGGCCGCTAGTTAGGCATTCCCGGCCCGGAGCGCAAAAGGCCGGGGCCGAGCGTGCCTTCGGCTGGCCATTCGCTTGGCGTCGCGGCGCGCAGCAGGATGCGGTGCGGCTCGACCGGGCCGGGCAGCGTCCATTGCGTGGCGGGGCCGGAGCGGAACCCGAAGCTCTCGTAATAGTCCGGATCGCCGATCATCATCGCCGAGAGTCTCTCGATATCCAGCTTCTGGGCGACGACCCGCGTCATATGCTTGCCCACGCCCTGTCCCTGCCGGTCGGGATGAACCGCGACCGGGCCGACCATCACCAGCGGCAGCGTGTTGCCATCCGTCGTGCGCAGCGTCACCGGCCAACTGTGCAGCGAGCCGATCAGCGCATCGCCATCCATCGCGACGAACGACAGGCTGTCGATCGGTCTCGCGCCCGCGCGCACGGCATAGGCCGTGCGCCCGTGCCGATCGGTGCCGAATGCCAGATCGAGCAGCGTCTCGATGGCGTCCGGTGAAACGGCGGACAGGGGATGGAGAACAGTCACGGTGTACCAAGGGCCATTTACGTAGAAGGCCGTGGCGATTAGCGGTTCGCCGGAAAAAGGAAAGCGCGAATCATTCTATGACAGGGCAGACGACAGGGCAGATCGCGGACGCGTTGCGGCTCGAAGTGCGCAATGTGGAGGTCATGATCCTTACCGGAATCTATTCCGAGGAAACCAAGTTGCCGCAACCGCTGCGCATATCGGTCGCGGCCGATATGCAGGCGCAGGACCGTTTCGAGCCGGATACGCCGCTCTCGCAGTCCAAAAACTATATGGACCTCAAACACGCGATGACGGACGCGCTGCCCAAGGACCGGCATTTCACGCTGATCGAGGCGGTCGCCGACCATATCGCGGACACGATTTTCCTGCAGGACGAGCGGGTGCTGCGCGTGACCATCGAGATCATCAAGCTCGCCATCTCCGAAAATGGCGAGGAGATCGGCATAACGATGACGCGGAACCGGCGATGAAGCTGGCGCTCGTCACGGGCGGATGCCGCCGGCTGGGCGCGGCCATATCCGCGCGGCTGGCGCGCGAGGGCTACGCGCTCGCACTGCATGCCTCCGAGGACCCGGAACCCGAAGACGAATTGCGCGCCGCCATCGACGAAGCCGGCGTGCAATGGCGCGGCATCGCGGCCGATCTCTCCGATCCGCTGCAGACCGAGCACCTTGTCGATGCAGTCGTCGATCGTTTCGGAACCGCGCCGGATCTACTCGTCAACAGCGCGGCCATATTCGGCAGCGACCGGCCCGAGACGGTCGATATGGATGCGCTGCTCTCGCACTACCGGGTGAATTGTGCGGCGCCGGCCGTGCTTGCGAAATCCTTCGCCGCGCTTCGCCGCAAGGGGCAAGCGGCGATCGTCAACATCCTCGATCAGCGATTGGCCAATCCGCATGGCGACCAGTTTAGCTATACGCTGTCCAAACAGGCGCTCGCCGGCCTGACCGACATATTGGCGCGCGAACTGGCGCCTGCCATTCGCGTCAACGCGGTCGCGCCGGGGTTGACCATCCCGACGGCCGATTATGACGAGGCGATGCTGGAGGCGACCCGAGAAGCGATGCCGCTGCAAACCCTGCCCGCGCCCGCGCAGATCGCCGATGCCGTGGCATGGCTGGCGCAGGCACAAGCGGTTACGGGGCAGACGATCTTCGTCGATGGCGGCGCGCATCTTGAATCCTTTGCGCGCGATTTTCCGAACCTGTTTTCCGACTGACGGTATCCCGGCAGAGGCCCTGCCGGATCAGCTCCGGTAGCGTGTGCAGGTTCCCAGGTCGCGCATGACCATCGCATAATCCTCCCGCGCCACCGCGACCTGGTTGCGGTCGGTTGTTTCCATGCTGCTGTCCGGCAGGCGGTCGGGAAGGAAGCAGGCGAGGCGATACCATAGCAAGGTGTTGCGCTCAGGCGGCGGCGAGGCGCTTTCGACGATCTCGCTCAGAGACACCGTCCAGCGCGGTTCCTGATTCGGCCGCCGCAGGATGCTCAGCGAGACCGGCCGACCGTCGCTCGTCGCCAGGAATATCTGCGTCTCGCTTTCGCCCGGGAGGGTTCCCGGCACGCTGAACGCGTTGCCGACGCCGGTCACCGTGCCCGGTGCGTTGTCGGACGCCGCTTCGGATAGGAGGGCGCGCACGGTCTGTTCGCGTTCCTCGGTCCAGTCGAGTTGCGCATCGGGCGCGATGAGTTGCAGCTCGCCGCGCCGTCCCGGCACGGGCATGGCGAAAAGGATGACCTCCCGGTCGCGGATACGCGGCCGCCGGCCGTCGGCATCGAGCGGCAGATCGACGAGATAGGTAACGCTGGCGGGCACGGCGCTGGCGCTGCGAATCAGCGTCTGCAAATCGGCCTCGACATAGTAGCGTACATGGCCCGGCCGGAGGCCCGCGGCCCGCTCCTCATCGACTCTGCGCGTGCGGTCGACACGCGCCAGCGCGACGATCGGAGCGCCGAGCGCAAGGTCCGCGATATCCGCGTAGCTGAGTTCGGTTTCCGGCGTAAACTCTTGAGATTCGGCGGGGTCGACGGGAGCGATCATCGCGCCCACGGCCATCAGAATGCAGGCGAATCTGAGCACGGAATTCCTCCTTCGGAACATTATGGCGGCACTATGGACTTGTGTCGTATCCGGCCGATAGGGTAACTGTTGCGTAACGCGATTGTCGATTGTAGGGAATCGCTGGTCGTCGCACAGCAATAATTTGCATCGATGACGCGTCCTTCGCGATGCCAGATGAACTGGCGCTTTATGGACACCGGGCTTTGGAGGGAGTTTCTTAGTTTAATGGCCTATGCTGATCAGAAGATGAGCTCACGCAGGGTCACGGCCATCATCGCCGTGATCATCCTTCATGTGGCTCTCGCTTATGCTCTGGTTTCGGGTTTGGCCGTCAGGGTCGCCCAGGCGGTACAAGAAGATCTCACCGTCTTCGACGTTGAGGACGAGCCGCCGCCGCCGGAAGAAGAATTGCCGCCGCCGCCGCCGGAGCAGCCGCTGCCGCCGCCGCCCGTCGTCGTCACGCCGCCGCCACCGGTTGTGATCCAGAGGCCGACGGTCGCGCCGCGCCCGCCGGTACCCGCGCCGGCCCCGCCACCCCCGGCGCCACCGCCGCCGCCACCGCCGCCGAGCCAGGCGCAGGCTGCACAGCCGCGCGGCAATCCGGGCCGCTGGGTGACGAACGCCGACTATCCTTCCGCTTCGATTCGGAACGAGGAGCAGGGGACGGCGAGCTTCCGTTTGACGATCGGAACGAACGGCCGCGTCACGAATTGCCAGATTACGTCTTCCACGGGTTTTTCCCGTCTCGACCAGGAAACGTGCCGGCAACTTACGCGCCGCGCGCGCTTTAACCCCGCGCTCGACGATGCCGGGAATCCGACTACTGGCTCGTATTCCAGCAGTATCCGCTGGGAGATTCCTGGATAGCTTTTTTCGCGAGCCTTGGCGCTCGATTCATTTGCAGCAAGTTTATTTGAGAGGAATGTAAATCATGTCTACTGAAGCAGCTGAAGCACCGGCGGAAAATCCTTATGGTCTCCGTGCCGCGCTTGAGGAAGGCGGCATCGTGGCCCAGGCAACCTTTGGCATCCTGGTGCTTATGTCGGCCGTTTCCTGGTACATCCTGTTCACCAAATGGTTCGAACAGCAGAAAATCCTGAAGCAGGGCCAGCGTGCCCGCGAAAACTTCTGGCGCGCCAACAGCCTGCGCGAGGGCGCGGCGAAGCTGGAAAAGAACAGCGCCTATCGGCAGATCGTCGAAGACGGCATTGAAGCCCGCGAAACCCATGACAAGCTGACCGACCCGGTCGAAGCGCATGAGTGGACGGTCAACGCCCTTCAGCGTTCGGTCGGCAAGATCAACTCGAAGCTCACCGAAGGCCTCGCCATTCTCGCGACCGTCGGTTCGACGGCGCCGTTTATCGGCCTGTTCGGTACGGTTGTCGGTATCTACCGCGCGCTCGTTAAGATCGGTGCGGCCGGTCAGGCGTCGATCGACGCGGTTGCCGGTCCGGTCGGGGAAGCCCTCATCATGACCGCGCTCGGTCTGATCGTGGCGGTTCCGGCGGTTATGGCCTATAACTGGATGGTTCGCCGCAACAAGACGGTTTCGGAAGAGCTGCAGAAGTTCTCGAACGAAATCCACGGCTACATCGTGTCGGACGGCAAGGTGCGGCCTACGCTGCCCGCAGCCGGCGCGGCCGGGGCGAAGAAGCCCGCCGCCGCAACGTCGACGGCTGCCAAGCCTGCGACGAAGTCGTAAATGTCTGCGAGGGCGGGGGCGGTTCGCCGTCTCTGCCCTCGGCGGACAATAGGAGCCGGTGCCTGGGCGTCGGTTTCGGTTAGAGTTAGGATAGGATCGATTTCATGGGAATGAATGTTGCACCTTCGGAAGCCGAGGGCGGCGAAGAAACCATGTCCGAGATCAACGTCGTCCCGCTTACGGACGTCATGTTGGTCTTGCTCATCATCTTCCTGATCGCGGTGCCTGTCGTCATCCAGACGGTCGAAGTGAACCTGCCTTCGGTCCGGTTGCTGCCGACGACGACGAAGCCGGAAAATGTTTCGCTGTCGATCCGCGCGGCCGATGACGGTTCGTGCGAAGTATTCTGGGGCATGACGCCGGTGAATTCGAGCGAGATGCTGACGCGTGCCGTCCAGCATATCGAAGACGAGATCGAGCGGTTCGGCGGAGCGGAAAACATGACGGAAGACGATCTTCCCGAAGTGCATATCCGCGGCGACGTGAACACGCCGTGGCGTTGCATCGGCGGACCGATCTTCGTGATGCAGCAGGCGGGTTTCACCCGTGTGGGCTTCATTTCCGAACCGGCACCGGGTCAGGGCATCCGGCGCCTCTAGTGCAGACGATTTTAGGAGTAGTATAGCATGGGTGGAAAAGTAGGGCCCGCCGCCGCAGACGACGATCCGATGATCGACATCAACACGACGCCGTTGATCGACGTCCTGTTGGTGCTCCTGATCATGTTCATCATCACCATCCCGATCCAGACCCATGCGGTGAAGATCGACCTTCCGGTGTCCGATGACAGCGATCCGCCGGAAGATGCGATCGATCCGGTCAAGAACGAGGTCTATATCTCGCCCACGGATCAGATCCTCTGGAACGGGGAGCCGGTCGCCCGGCAGACGCTGCGCCAGTATCTGGACATCACCGTGACGATGAACCCGGTGCCCGAACTGCACATGTTCCCGGACGCGCAGGCGCGCTACAATACGGTGGATGAGGTGCTCGCAATCACCAAGCGTGCCCAAGTCACCAATATGGGCTTTATCGGCAACGATCAGTATCGCAACTTCTAGGCCGATACCTCTCGAATAGAAAAGGCGGTGCGCTTCCGGCGCGCCGCCTTTTTATTATGCCCTAGCGACACGTAGAATAGCAGGTGCTCCAGAACCGTTAGTCCTGGTGTGCAGGTCGCCAAGCCCCCGGCTTGGCTATCAGTTGCCGAGGGGCAATTGATAGCTGCTCACTGTCGAAGGACGCTGCTCCGCCGATAGACGCCCTTCGACAGGCTCAGGACTAATGGCGTATCTGCGAGCGTGTCCCCAAGCAGCGATCATGTTTTCTTTCAGATCAGCAGCGCGCGCCTGACCGCGCCGTGTCCGAAGCAGCTGCCGCCGCGTCAGCTCAGGCGGCCACGCCCTCGAACTGCAGCCGCGCCAGCCGCGCGTAGAGGCCGTCATTGCCGGTAAGGCCTGCATGATCGCCCTGTTCGACGATACGGCCCTCGTCCATCACGACGATACGATTGGCCGAGCGTACCGTCGCGAGCCGATGGGCGATGACGATCGTCGTGCGATCCCGCATCAGGCGATCAAGCGCTTCCTGGACCAGCCGCTCGGATTCCGCATCCAGCGCCGATGTGGCCTCGTCGAGCAGCAGCAGCGGCGCATCGCGCAACAGGGCGCGGGCGATGGCGAGCCGTTGGCGCTGGCCGCCCGAGAGCCGGGCGCCGCTTTCGCCGAGATAGGTATCGAGGCCGGCCGGCAGTTTCTTGAGGAACTCGGCGGCGTTGGCGGCCTCGGCCGCGGTCCACAGCTCTTCGTCGCTCGCGTCCCAGTCGCCATAGCGCAGATTGTCGCGCGCCGATGCCGCGAAGATCACCGTGTCCTGCGGCACCATCGCGATGCGGCCGCGCACGGCCGCCGGGTCCGCCTCGCGCAGATCGACCCCGTCGAGCGTCACCGCGCCCTTCTGCGGATCGTAGAAGCGCTGGGCGAGCTGGAACAGCGTGGACTTGCCCGCGCCTGACGGGCCGACGACCGCGACGAGCTCGCCCGGATCGACGTGCAGCGAGAAATCTTCGAGCGCCGCAGTCTCCGGCCGCGTGGGGTAGTAGAAGGTCACATCATCGAAATGGAGCGCGCCGCGCGCGGGCTCGGGAAGCGGCTTGGGATCGGCCGGCGCGCGGATTTCCGGCACTTCGCGGAGCAGTTCGCTCAGCCGCCCGGCCGCGCCCGCGCCCCGCATCAACTCGCCATAGACTTCGGTCAGCGCGCCGAACGCGCCGGCGACGATCATCCCGGTCAGCACGAAGGCCGCGACGGCGCCGCCGGTGATCCGGTCGTTGATGACATCGGAGGCCGCCTGCCACATGACCATGGTAATCGCGCCGAAAATCAGCGTTATCACGATCGCCGTCATCAGCGACCGGATGGTGATCCGTCGCCGCGCGGTCTTGAACGCGCTCTGCACTGCGGCGTCGAACCGGTCGCCCTCGCGCTGCTCCTGTCCGAAGGCCTGCACGATCTTCATCGCGCCCAGCGTTTCGGCGACCATCGCGCCGACATCGGCGATCCGGTCCTGGCTGTAGCGCGATACGTTGCGCAGCTTCCGCCCCAGTATCACGATCGGCACGATGGCGAGCGGTATGCCGAGCAGCAGCATCAGGGCGAGTTTGGGCGAAAGCGTAAGCAGATAGATGATGCCGCCGATGCCCATGACGATATTGCGCAGGGCGACGGAGATGGTCGTGCCGACGATCATCTCGATCACCGAAGTGTCGGACGTCATGCGCGAGGCGATCTCGGACGGGCGGTTTTCCTCGAAATATTTGGGGTCCAGCGCGAGCAGATTGCGCTGCACCGCGACCCGCAAATCGGCCACCACCCGCTCGCCGAGCCAGGATACGAAATAGAAGCGCATCGCCGTCGCCAGCGCGAGCACGACGACGATCAGCAGCAGATAGTAGAAATATTGCGAGATATCGCCGTCCGTGCCGCTGAAACCCTGGTCGATCACGCGGCGGAAGCCGTCGGGGATTGCGAGTGTTGCCGCGGCAGCGACGAGCAGCGCCACGGCGGCGCCGAAAATGCGCCCCGGATAGCGCACCGCGAAACGCCAGATCAGCGCCAGATTACCGAGATTCCTGGATTTCGGGGTGTCCGTATCGCTCTCTTCCATGGCAATCGCCTAGCAGCGCCGCCCAGACGGCTCAACACGGCACATGCTTAATTGCTGCATTGCAACGGGGCCGGAAAAGCGCCTACAACGCTCGGCAAGGCGGCCGAAGTGCCGCGCATGCGGGGAATTTGATGCTTTACAACATGTATGAGATGCAGCGGTCGGTTCTTGCGGGAGCGAGCGCCATGGCCGGCTGGAGCGCGGAACTGCTGCAGAACCCGGTCAATCCGTTCGCCTATATGGGGATGGGCCCGATCGTCGCCTCCGCGCTCGACGTTTTCTCCCACGCCTCCGCGCCGCGCGGAAAGCCGGCGTTCGGGATCGAAACGGTCGAGATCGACGGCGAGACCGTGCCTGTGTCGGTCGAGATCGAGGCGCGCTTGCCGTTCGGCCAGCTCAAGCATTTCGTGAAGGACGGCGTATCCGGCCAGCCAAAACTGCTGATCGTCGCGCCGATGTCCGGTCACTATGCGACGCTGCTGCGCGACACGGTCGCACGGATGCTGCCCGGGCATGACGTCTGGATCACCGACTGGCGGGACGCGAAGACCGTACCGCTTGCCAATGGGCATTTCGATCTCGACGATTATATCGACTATCTGATCGGCTTTCTCGAACATATCGGCCCGGGCGCGCATATGCTCGCCGTGTGCCAGCCGTCCGTGCCCTGTTATGCGGCCGCCGCGCTGATGTCGGCGTCCGACCATCCGGACCGGCCGCGCACGCTGACGATGATGGGCGGGCCGATCGACACCCGTGAAGCGCCGACCTCGGTCAATACGCTCGCGACGCAGCGCGCGCATACCTGGTTCGAGCAGAATGTGATCGCGACCGTGCCGCTCTACTATCAGGGCGCGGGCCGCCGGGTCTATCCGGGCTTTCTCCAGCTTGCCGGTTTCATGTCGATGAACCTCGGCAATCACATGATCACCCATTGGGAGATGTTCAAACATCTTGTCGAGGGCGATGGCGACAGCGCCGATGCGACCAAGAAATTCTACGAAGAGTATCGCTCGACCTGCGACATGACGGCGGAATTCTACCTGCAAACGGTCGACGTCGTCTTCCAGCGGCACCTGCTCCCGCGCGGCAAGTTCCAGCATCGCGGCAAGCTGATCGATCCCTCCGCGATCACCGATATCGCGATGCTGGCGATCGAGGGCGAGCGCGACGATATTTCGGGGCTCGGCCAGACCGAAGCCGCGCTGAAGCTATCGTCCAAGCTGCCAAAGAAGAAAAAGAAATATCATATTGCGGAGGAAGTCGGCCATTACGGCATCTTCCATGGCCGCAAATGGCGCGAGCGCATCGCGCCGGTCGTCGAAGACTGGATCGCCACGCACGACGCATAAGGAAACGGGCCGGCAGATCGCCGGCCCGCTTGTTCACCCGAGGGATTGTCGCGCTACATCGCCAGTTCGGCGTGGGCGCCGGCTTCTTCGGGTTCGATGGTCTTGCCGGTCAGCAGCTTGAACATTCCTTTGACCGACATATCCGCTTCCCACATCTCGGTATCGCGAATGTCGAACCGGAGCATGACGAGCGCCGGATCCTCCTTGCCGCCTTCATACCAGGCCTCGACCGCGTTGGACCAGAAGCGGTCGATGACGGCCCGATCCTCGACCCGCGAGAGGCGGCCATGCAGGCAGGCGAAGAAATCATGGTTCTTGGACACGAACTGGGCCATCGCCATCGGGTCCCGAGCCATGCCCTCGACCAGCCGGTTGCCGGTTTTCGTGTAGAGGAAAAGCGTGTTGAGCTCGGTCTTGTCGAAGGCGACATGCATCGGAATGCTGTGCGCATTCTGTGAAGGAATGCCGATCATCACATAGGGGCTGCTGTCGAGCTCGTCCCAGAATTCTTCAACGATTTCACAGATATCGGTCATGGCTGTCTCCATTGTGAGAGTTACCTGACCAACGGCCCGGCGCGCGAATGGTTGCACAGTTCGTCCCGGTCGGCGCGTGCCGTATCAGACCCGAATCATTTGCAGTTTGAGTTCCGTCTTATTCGACGACCGGCCAGGATGACGGCAGATCTGCGATATCCTCGCGCCAGAGATGCCTGATACCTTCACCGACTATGCGCGGTACGACCGTGTAATGATCTTCGCCGGAGTAAATCCGCGTTTCGACTTCGAGCGAATCATAGTTTCGGACGTGTAATGTTTCGGAGAATCTTGTTGTCGAACTGACAATGCCGGAAACGGCGAGGAAATATTCGTCGACTTCCGACGCACCGGCCCCGATGAAGAGCGACGCGTCCAGATCGTCATTTGCGTCGGCATAGGCTTGTTCCGCATCGAACACGGCCCCGCGCACGCCGTTCAGATAAGGACTTCCGATAATCATCTTGTCGAAAGCTTCGGGGCGCTGAAACAATGCATAAGCTGCAAACATCCCGCCTGCCGAATGACCGAACAGGGCGTGGTCGCCCGAGAACCGATATTCGGTGGCCAGGCGCGGTCTCAAATCGTCGACCAGAAAAGCGAGGAAATCGTCAGCTTTGTGTGGATATTCCGGAAACGCCGCAATCGCCTCCCAGGCATCGCCGCCAAGTCCCGGTGGATAATAGTCGGGCCCGGGCGGAGAAAAGTCGATAATCCTTCGACCGACACCGGCCAAACCTTCCTCGCTGGGACTGCCGATACCGACGATAATCATTTCCGGCGCGTGATTGCCGATGACGAGCGTGTCCAGAATGCCCACCACCGTGCGCATCATCAGCGGCGCGTCGAGCACCCATAGCACGGGATAGGTGCGCTCGGGCTGCGCGTCATAACTGGCGGGCAACGCAACGGTGATCTGATGATCGTAATCGAATGTTGCGGCACGTACGGAGACCGGCTCCTGCAGCGCCATGTTCGCGCGCGCGCCTGGTATCGTTGCGAGCTGCGGGTTGGCAAGGGCGGCCGCACCGCTCATCGACGCGACGACGAGGAGGCACAGTTTGAGCATTCTCAACATCCGGGCATCGATCCTTTAACGGTAAACGGTCAGAGGTGTATTGTTTATACGATACACCTCTGACCGTTTAGATCAAGCCCTTGCTAACAGACCATTATTCTGCGCCGCAGATCGTCTTTACAGGACCTCGAACAGCCCCGCTGCGCCCATGCCGCCGCCGACGCACATGGTGACGACGACATATTTGGCGTCGCGGCGCTTGCCTTCGATCAGCGCATGGCCCGTGCAGCGCGCGCCCGTCATGCCATAGGGGTGGCCGATCGAGATCGAGCCACCATTCACATTCAGCAGCTCGTTCGGAATGCCGAGCGTGTCGCGGCAGTAGAGAACCTGCACGGCGAAGGCCTCGTTGAGTTCCCAGAGCCCGATATCGTCCATCTTGAGATCGAACCGCTCGAGCAGTTTCGGAATGGCGAAGACCGGGCCGATGCCCATTTCGTCGGGCTCGGTGCCGGCAACCGCCATGCCGACATAGCGGCCGAGCGGCGTGAGGCCCTTCTTCTCGGCGACCGAGGCTTCCATGACGACGCTCGCCGAAGAACCGTCGGAAAGCTGCGAGGCGTTGCCCGCCGTGATCGTCATGTCCGGCCCCATCACCGGCTGCAGGCCCTGCAGGCCTTCCAGCGTGGTCGACGGGCGATTGCCCTCGTCCTGCGAAAGGGTGACTTCCTCGTGGCTGGTTTCGCCAGTTTCCTTGTTTACGACGATCTTGGTCGTCGTGGTCGGCACGATCTCGTCGTCGAAATGGCCGGCTTCCTGCGCGGCGGCCGTGCGCTTCTGCGATTCGAGCGAATATTCGTCCATCGCCTCGCGGCTGATGTCATAGCGCTTGGCGACGGTCTCGGCGGTCTGCAGCATCGGCATGTAGACGTCCTTGTGCATCGCGACGAGTTCCGGGTCGGGCTGGACGCGCATTTCCTTGGTCTGGACGAGCGAAATCGATTCCAGGCCGCCGGCGACGACGACATCCATGCGATCGACGATCACCTGCTTGGCGGCCGTGGCGATCGTCATCAGCCCGGACGAGCATTGCCGGTCCATCGACATGCCCGAGACGGTTACCGGCAGGCCCGAGCGCAGCGCCACCTGACGCGCGATATTGGTGCCGGTCGAGCCCTGCTGCAGGGCCGCGCCCATGATGCAGTCATCGACTTCGCCGCCCTCGATCCCGGCGCGCTCGACCGCGGCCTTGACGGCGAAGCTGCCGAGCGTCGGGCCCTGCGTGTTGTTGAACGCACCGCGATAGGCCTTGCCGATCGGGGTGCGGGCGGTGGAAACGATAACTGCGTCGCGCATGGGGAAACTCCTTGTTGAATTACGGTATGTGTCAGGCCGGGATCGGCGGCGTGCCAGGTTCCGGCGGAATATCGAACGTGCCGATGATCATGGCGACGCCCTGGTAAAAGCCGGCGAGCTGGACGATTTCGAGCAGCTGGTCCGACGTGAAATGCGCCGAAATCCGGGCATATTCTTCATCGTCGAGATGGCGGCGATCGATCAGGATATCAACCGTGGCGATGAGCGCCGCATCGGCATCGGACCAGCCGCCTGATTCCGCGTCCTTTTTCGCCAGCGCCTCGAGCTGTCCGGCGTCTATGTCGCAACGTTCGGCGAAGAGCGCGGCGTGCATGCCCCACTCATAATCGGCGCCGATCCGGGCCGCGGTCCGGAAGATGACGAGCTCGCGCTCGCGCATCGGCAGCGGGCCCTTGTCGAGTAGCGAGCCGCCGGTGAACTTCTGCCAGGCGCGTTCCGACGTGCCGACGATGCGGAACAGCATCGGCGCCTCGCCGCCGTCCGGGGTGAGCGCGTTCAATGCGGGGGCGAGCGCCTCCGGATAGGGTTGGGACAGAGGCGCGATCCGCGTCATGTGAAGAACTGGCTGATCCATTCGGCGATCAGGGCGGGCTTCTCCTCGCCCTCGATCTCAACGGTGAATTCCAGCGTTTGCTGATACTGGTTCGGGCGTTTCTCGATCAGTTCGAGCAGCTTGAAATGGCCACGCACGCGCGAGCCGGATTTCACCGGCGCGAGAAAGCGCGTTTTGTTGCCGCCATAATTGACGCCCATCTTCACGCCTTCGGGGCGCGGGCAATCGGATTTGGCCATCATCACCGGGAAAAGCGAGAGCGTCAGAAAGCCGTGCGCGATCGTCGTGCCGAACGGCGTCATCTTCGCGGCTTCTTCATTCACATGGATGAACTGATGGTCCCCAGTCGCATCGGCGAACTTGTTGATCATGTCCTGATCGACCGTGATCCATTCGGACGTGCCGAGATCCTGGCCGGCCATGTTCATCATTTCGTCGATGCTGACGGTGCTCATATGCGTTTCCTCTTTGCGATTATCTGCTAAATGGGCCCTGCTTCCGGGCCATAGTGCCAGACCATAGTGGAAGCCAAAATCTCTAACCGCAAGGCCCGTCCATGCCCAGCCAGATGCACGATCCCGATTCCCCTACGTCAGCCGCGTGGGAGCATATGGAAGAGGTGCACCGTGCGCCTGAACCCGAGGTGCTTGCGCCGCTGATCGAGCGTGCGCGACTCGGGGCGGAAGAGCGCGCCCGCGTCGAGGCGACGGCGCTCGAACTGCTCGCGGATCTGCGCGAGGGGCAGCGCACGGGCTGGGTCAACCAGTTCCTGCAGGAATATCGGCTCAACAGTTCCGAAGGCATCGCGCTCTTGAGCCTCGCCGAGGCATTTCTGCGCGTGCCTGACCCCGATACCGCGGACCGGCTGATCTCGGACAAGCTCGGTGATGGCGATTGGCGCTCGCATCGCGGCCAGTCGCATTCGCAGCTCGTCAACTCGGCGACCTGGGGGCTGGTCATCGGCCGCGCGCTGGTCGGTCAGCAGGAACAGGCCAATGCGCTGAAGCGGCTGATCTCGCGCTCCGGCGAACCGTTCGTCCGCCAGGCGGTCGGTGCGGCGATGCGGATGATGGGCGAGATCTTCGTCATGGGCCGGACGATCGACGAAGCGATCCGGCGGATGAAGAAGCCGGAAAACAAAGGCTTCACCGCAAGCTTTGACATGCTGGGCGAGGCGGCGCGGACCTTTCCCGACGCCGATCGCTATTTCGATTCCTATCTCCGGGCGATCGAGGCAGTCGGCAAGGCGCGCGGCGACGGGACGACCGAGGACAATCACTCGGTTTCCGTGAAGCTGTCCGCGCTGCATCCGCGCTACGAGGTCGCGCAATGGGGCCGGTGCGTGCCCGCGCTGACCGAGATGCTCGAAGCTTTGGCCGAAGCGGCGGCCAAGGCGCAAATCGGCCTTACCGTGGACGCCGAGGAATCCGAGCGGCTCGAAATGAGTCTCGATATTATCGAGGCGATCGCCGAGCTGCCGTCGCTCAAAGGCTGGAACGGGTTCGGCATGGCGATTCAGGCCTATGGCAAGCGCGCCCAGCGCACGATCGGCTGGGCCGAAGCGCTGGCCAGCCGCACGGGCCGGTCGATGCCCGTGCGGCTCGTCAAAGGCGCCTATTGGGACAGCGAAATCAAGCATGCGCAGGAAATGGGCCTTTCCGACTATCCACTGTTCACGCGCAAAGCCGCGACCGATGTCTGCTATCTCGCCTGCGCGAAGGACATGCTCGAAGCGAAGTCCATCCGCCCGGCCTTCGCTACCCATAACGCGCTGACCGCCGCGACGATCATCGAATGGGCGCCCGACAAGCGGAGCTTCGAGTTTCAGCGGCTGCACGGCATGGGGGAAGGGCTATTCGAGCGGCTGGTGCGCGACGAAGGCTATCGGTGCCGCATCTACGCGCCGGTGGGCGGGCACCGCGACCTGCTCGCCTATCTCGTGCGCCGCCTGCTGGAGAATGGCGCGAATTCGAGCTTCGTCCACCAGCTTGCCGACGAGCAGCTGACCGACGATCAGTTACTGGCCGATCCGGTCGACAAGATCGTCGCCGTTGGCGGCACCCGGCATCCGAGCATCCCGCTGCCCAAGGACCTGTTCATGCCGCAACGGCCGAACAGCCAGGGGCTGGACCTTGAAGACTGGCGCGTCCTCAAGCGCGTGAAGGAGGGCATCGCCAAGCGCTCCGATATCGGCCCCGAACCCGATCCCGTGACCGATGTCGCGCCGCTGATCGACCGGGCGAGCACAGCCTTTCCGGACTGGGCCGCCTTGCCGGTCGAGGAGCGCGCCGGTTGCCTCATTCGGCTGGCCGATCTGTTCGAGGAGCGGCGCGGCGAACTCATGGCGCTGGCGGTGCACGAGGCCAACAAGACGATTCCGGATGCGCTGGCCGAGGTGCGCGAGGCGATCGATTTCTGCCGCTACTATGCGGGCGAAGCGGTCGAGAAGCTGCAGCCCGAAGAGCTGCCGGGCCCGACCGGCGAGAGCAATGTCCTGCGGATGGAAGGGCGGGGCGTGTGGACCTGCATCGCGCCGTGGAACTTTCCGCTCGCTATCTTCACCGGCCAGGTCGCCGCCGCGCTCGTCACGGGGAACACGGTCATCGCCAAGCCCGCGCCGCAGACCCCGCGGATCGCCGCCGAAGCCGTGCGTCTCGCGCACAAGGCCGGCGTACCGAAGGATGCGCTGATCCTGGCGCCGGGCGGCCCCGAAGTGGGCGCGGCGCTGACCGGTGATCCGCGTATCGCCGGCGTCGCTTTCACCGGCTCGACGGCCACGGCGAAGAAGATCGCGCATAGCCTGCTCGAAGGCGAAGACCGGCCGATCGTACCGCTGATCGCGGAAACCGGCGGTGTGAATGCGATGATCGTCGATTCCACGGCCTTGCCGGAACAGGTCGTCGCGGACGTGCTGCTCTCGGCCTTCGGCTCGGCCGGACAGCGCTGCTCGGCCTTGCGGCTGCTGCTCGTGCAGGAGGAAGTGGCCGATCAGATGATCGAGATGCTGACCGGTGCGATGGACGCGCTGATCGTCGGCGATCCGGCCGACCCCGAGACCGATGTCGGCCCGGTGATCGACGATGCGGCGTATGAAAAGCTGATGGCGCATCGCGCCGCCATGAAGGATCGCTGGCTGAAGACGCTCGACGTGCCGGAACA
The DNA here is from genome assembly GCF_052168295.1 of Parasphingopyxis sp. Taxonomy (GTDB): domain Bacteria; phylum Pseudomonadota; class Alphaproteobacteria; order Sphingomonadales; family Sphingomonadaceae; genus Parasphingopyxis. The sequence continues at coordinate 68,911 of NZ_JBQLZN010000011.1, forward strand.
GGGCCGCTTCGTGCCGCCGACACTGATCCGGCTGGACAGCATGGACGATCTCACGACCGAATGGTTCGGGCCGCTGCTCCACGTCGCGACATGGAAGTCGGGCAAGCTCGAAGAAACGGTGCGGCGTGTGAACGCCAAGGGCTTTGGGCTGACCATGGGGCTGCACAGCCGGATTGCGCGCGCGGGCGATCTCGTCGAAGCGAAGGCGCGGGTCGGCAATCTCTACGTCAATCGTTCGATGATTGGGGCGATCGTGGGTTCCCAGCCATTCGGCGGCGAGGGGCTGTCCGGCACCGGCCCCAAGGCCGGCGGCCCGCACTATCTGCCGCGCTTCTGCGCCGAGCGCGTGACGAGCATCGACACGACGAGCGCCGGCGGCAATGCCGCATTGCTTTCGCTTGATGACGTGGGGCTGGGGCTTTAGCTGGTCTCGCCCGATGCGCCCCAGCCGCCTTCGGGATAAGGCAGGATCATTTCGCCGTCCGGGGCGGCGGTGAAGGTTGTCTGGGTCGGATAGGCGAATTCGAGGCCTTCCTCGGCGAACCGCTTGAAGATCGCCACGCCGACCGCGTGCCGGGCATTGTAGACGACCTCGTAATCGGCGCTCTGCACGTCGAACTGGAGTTCATAGTCGAGGCTGGAATCGCCGAAGCCGGTAAAGCCCGAGCGGATGAACGTGTGCCCCGCCGCGTTGACGATATCGCGCAGGATATCGGGGACGCGCAGCGCCTTCTCGGCGTCGGTTTGATAGATCACGCCGACATTGAAGACGATGCGGCGGCGGTTGAGCCGCGTGAGGTTCATGATCTCCTTGTCGAGCAGGTTCGTGTTCGAGATGATCACTTCCTCGCCGGTCACCGAGCGTAGCCGTGTCGACTTCAGCCCGATCTGCTCGACGCTTGCGAACGTCCCGTCATAATTGATCGTGTCCCCGACCTTGAACGGCTTGTCGAAGATGATCGAAAGCGCGGCGAACAGGTCGGAGAAAATGCCCTGCGCGGCGAGACCGATGGCGATGCCGCCGATGCCGAGACCGGCGATAAGGCCGGTCACGTCGACGTTGAGATTGTCGAGAACGACAATCGTGGCGATGGCGACGACACCAAAGGTCACAAGCACGCGAATGAGCTTCATGGCGCTGCTCAGCGCCTCGCTCGAGCCCTCGTCGGTGCGCGTGCGATGCTCGACGAAACCGAGGATGATCGACCGCGCCCAGATCGCCGACTGGACGATCATGGCGATTGAGAAGAGGAAGCCGATCGAGCGCGCGATAAGGCCCGGCGCGTCGGAGAGGACGGCGACAATCTCCAGCGCCAGCGCGATCATGAACCATGTGCGTGTCTTCGCGATCGTCCGTCCGACGACGGACTGCCATGTTTCGAGGCTCGTATTGTTCTCGTAGAGGCGGCGCCCGAACCGCCGCAGGCCGATCAGCACAAGCACGATGATGAAGGCGACGCCGAGACCGATCAGGATCTCGACCGAATGGTTGTCGACCCAGGTGATGGCGTCGTTCCAGAGCTTCTGGAACCGTTCGGCGAGGTTCAGATCTTCGATCTCGGGCAGGATGTCGGTGGTTTCGCTGGGCTGGGTCATATTGGGACCGGCTCTTAGTACCTAATTCGCCGGATTGTCGAGCAAGTCTATCAAGCCGCGCTCGTAGCGGCTCAGATATTTCGTTTTCCTTGGCAGCCTGCGTTCGCCGAAATAATCGGGCGCGCCGGACTTGCAGAGCGCGATAAGCCGCGGATGGACGTAGGAATTGCGCGTGATCGCCGCCGTGTTGCCGAGCATGGCCGCGACCGGCTCGAGCATCTCGGTCAGCGTAATCGATTCCGATCCGGCCTCGGTCAGGCTCTCGAAAGCGCGCGCGCTCGCGCCCCAGGTGCGGAAATGCTTGGCGGTGAAGTCGGCGCCCATCGCGTCGCGGATGTAAGCGTTGACGTCCGACGATCCGATGGCGCGGCGCTCGCCGCTGCCATCGAGATACTGGAACAGCGCCTGCCCGGGCAGGTCCTGGCACTTGCGGACGATCTCGGCGAGGCTGCGGTCGTCGATAGTGACGCGGCGCTGCTTGCCGGACTTGGCGCGAAATTCCAGCCTGATCGTCTTGCGGCCGACCTCGACATGCCGCTCGCGCAGCGTCGTCGCGCCGAAACTCTTGTTGTTTTTCATATAGCGGCGATTGCCGATCCTGACCTTGCCGAGATCGAGCAGACGGACGACCGAGGCCAGCACCGTATCGCGGTCCAGCGCTTTCTCTTCCATATCGGCGGCCACCCGGGCGCGGATCAGCGGAAGCTTACGGCCGAAGGCGACGCACTGCTCATATTTCTCCGCCTCGCGCTCGGCGCGGAAATCCTCGTGATAGCGATATTGCTTGCGGCCCTTGTCGTCATAACCGGTGGCCTGGATATGGCCGTTGGCCGACGGGCACAGCCACACATCGCGCCAAGCGGGCGGCACGCCGAGCGCGTTCAGGCGGTCGATCTCGGCGCGGTCGGCGATCTTCTTGCCATCGGGGTCGGTATAGCTCCAGCCCGTGCCGTGGCCCCGGCGCGTGATACCGGGCAGGTCGTCGTCGACATATACGAGGTTGGACATGGCGTGGGCTCTCTTTCGTCGCGCGGCAGCTGATCGCCAGCTTGCGCACCCCTGTCCAACGACGGCGCGGATCGTCCGTTCCCTTGCCTGTGCCCGAGTACAGGTCTCGGAACCCGTGGCCGGTCTCGTCCATTGATTGGGTAGATGTCACTCGAACGAGGAGAGCGAAAATGACCAAGACGATCAATGGCGCGAACATTCTTATTCTGGCCAGCGATGGTTTCGAGTATTCCGAGCTGACCGAACCGCGGGACCGGCTCATCGAACTCGGCGCGAACGTCACGCTTGCCGCGCCGTCGACCGATCCGATCACCGGAGAATCGGGCGGCGAAACGAAGGGCGAAATCACCCCGGACACGACGCTCGATACGCCGGACGCTGAAGATTACGACGCGCTGCTGCTCCCCGGCGGCCAGCGCAATCCGGACAATCTAAGGATGAAAGAAGACGCGATCGCGCTGATCAAGGCGTTCGCCGATCAGGGCAAGCCGATTGCGGCCATCTGCCATGCGCCGTGGCTACTCGTCGAAGCGGACCTGCTGCGCGGCCGGACCGCGACCAGCTGGCCGTCACTGCGCACCGATCTGCGTAACGCGGGCGCCAATGTCGTCGACCGGGAAGTCGCCGTAGACGGCAATATCATCACGAGCCGCAATCCGGACGATATCCCAGCCTTCACCCAGGCGCTTGTCGATGCGATCGAGACTGCTGACCAAACCGCCGAAGCGGCCTGATCAGGCGGGACGCGCCTTGCCGGCCAGCCGCTGATCGAAATAGCGATTGAGATGGCGCTGCGCCGGCCGTTCGATCCCGTGATAGAGCGCGATCGAGACGATCAAGACCAATATCAGGAAACCGGTCAGGGCGGCAGCGCCGATCTGGCCGGTTTCGTTTACGAAGAGCAGTTTGAAGAGCACGAACAGCAGGAAATGCGACAGATAGGTCGCATAGCTGATCTCGCCGAGATAGTGCAGCGGCCGCGCGGCGAGCGGGTTGCCTGCGATATTCGCCGTCAGCGCCGCGGCGAGCAGCATCGCGGCAAAGGCGAGCGGAACGGCAAGCGTCTCCGGGACAATGCCGGCAAGCACCAGCGCGCCGATTGTGACGGCCGCGCTAATCGATAGGGTCGCCATGCTGCCCGTCCGGTCGCGCCAGCGCAGCCATAGTGCGCAGATGATCGTGCCGATGGTGAACTGGATCAGGCAGCGGACGAGCCCCGTCTGCGTGATCGCGCTGTCGAGGATCGGCGCATCCATCGCGAGGAAGAAGCTGTGCAACGCCAGCGCGAGCAGGCCGATCAGGCCAAGCAATATCGGCGTCGATATCGCGCGCCAGTCCGTTCCGAGCGCGATAAGCGGGAACATCAGATAGGCCGCCATCTCGACGCTGATCGACCAGGCCGGGTCGTTCCAGCTCAATTCGGTCGTAAAGCCCCAATTCTGGATCAGGAGCAGGTGGAGCGGCAGCTCGTGCCAGGGATAGGCCTCGGGGCTCGATCGCCCGGTTGCGGCGAGCAGCAGCGCAAAGACGATGGCTCCGCACAGGATCACGAAATGCAGTGGATAGATGCGCGCAAAGCGGCGCGCGAGGAAGCGCGGGATCGCGGCGATCCCGTTCTCCGCGATCCGGTCGCGATAGCTGAGCCAGATCACGAACCCCGACAGCAGGAAGAAGAAAT
>NZ_JBQLZN010000012.1:0-21293 GCF_052168295.1 Parasphingopyxis sp.
AGCCCCAGAAAACGAAGCGGGCGAGGCCAGGGAAGGCAAGCCTCGCCCGGCACGTGCGCTGGACGATGTAGAAACTCGTCGCGATCAGCGCATTGCCTCCGAAAGCGAAGATGACGGCCGACGTATGGAGCGGGCGCAGCCGTCCGAACGTCGTATACTCGAAATTGAGATTGAGCGCCGGGAAGGTCAGCTGCAAGGCGATGTAGAGGCCCGCGAGAAAGCCCGCCATGCCCCAGAAGATCGTCGCGATGACGCCCCAGCGGACGGGATCGTCGTCATACCGGCTCTGGTCAGGCGAAACGGCGCCGAAGCGCGCCAGCGCGGCGAAATCGGCCTTGTTCGCGATCACGAAGGTCGCGATCAGCGCGGCGGCGACCACGATCCACATGTGGATGGCGAACCCGGTATCCACGGCCGATGCGGCAGCGACGAATGCCAGAAATGCGGCAACCAGTAGGCTGCCGACCTTAAGTGTCAGACTTTCCATGCGCCCTTCCCTTTTCAAAGCGTGCCTTGCTCTTAGGGCGTGCGGGGACCGACTCTTTGATCGGGATCAAGAATGGGTACGATCAATGAAAATCGCGTGATTTCGGTATGATCTGCACGTTGCGCGGATGGCGGTGGAGGCCGGACGGGATCGGGTTGACGACATGATCGGCGCGGTCGACCTGGGTTTCCAGTAGGTCGTCGGATAGCGCCAGCAGCTTGGGCGTGGCGTCGGTCAGTTTTTCGGCGACGATATGGATGACGTCCTCGTCCTTCTGCACTTTGCCATGCACCTCGATCATCCGCGCGCTCATGATCGTCTTACGGAAACGCGCCATCACATCGGGCCAGACGACGAGATTGGCGATCCCGCTTTCGTCCTCGAGCGTGATGAAGCAGACGCCCTTCGCCGTGCCCGGCCGCTGGCGGATCAGGACAATGCCGGCGACGCTCACGCGCACGCCGGACTTGATCCTGCGAAGTTCGCTATTCTGCCGGAAGCCACTCTCCCGATATTCGCCACGCAGGAATTCGAAGGGATGCGCTTTCAACGACAATCGGATCGTTTGATAATCGGCGACGACATGTTCGCAAAGCGGCATCGAAGGTAGCGTGACGGGCGTTTCACTCCCCTCGTCGCGTTCCTCGGCAAAGGTGAAGAGCGGCAAGTCGGGCGCCTGTTTGAGGGCGCGGCTATCCCATAGCGCCTGGCGACGATCGAGATCCATCGAACGGAAAGCGTCGGCCGCCGCGAGTTTCTGGATTGCGGCAACGGGAATGCGCGTGCGCGTCTTGAGATCTTCGACATCCGTGTACGCGCGATCCCGCTTTTCCACGATTCTGCGCGCATCCTCCTCAGCGATACCGCCGATCTGCCGGAAGCCGAGACGGACGGCCCAGCGCCCGGGTTCGGCTGGCTCGAGCAAATTGTCCCAATCGCTGTAGTTTACGTCCGGCGCGCGGATCTCGACGCCATGCTCGCGTGCATCGCGGACGATCTGGGCAGGCGCATAGAAGCCCATGGGCTGCGAATTGAGCAGCGCAGCGCAAAAGGCGTCAGGGTAGAAGTGTTTGATCCAGCTCGAGACATAAGCGAGATCGGCAAAGCTGGCGGCATGGCTTTCGGGAAAGCCGTAATCGCCGAACCCCTTGATCTGGTTGAAACAATTCTGCGCGAATTCCGGATCGTAACCGCGCGCGACCATCCGGTTGACCATCTTGTCTTCGAGTTTGCCGATCGTGCCGCGCGAGCGGAAGGTGGCCATCGATTTGCGCAGTTCATTGGCTTCATCCGGCGTGAACTTGGCGGCGTCGATGGCAATCTTCATCGCCTGTTCCTGAAAGATCGGTACACCTTTGGTGCGCTTCAGAATGCTCTCGAGCTCATCGGCTGTGCCATGCTCTGGCGATGGCGAGGGATATTCCTCCTTTTCCTCACCCGAGCGCCGCCGCAGATAGGGATGCACCATGTCGCCCTGGATCGGTCCGGGGCGGACGATCGCCACTTCGATGACGAGATCGTAAAAGGTGCGCGGTTTGAGACGCGGCAGCATGCTCATCTGCGCGCGGCTCTCGATCTGGAAGACCCCGATCGTGTCCGCCTTGCAGATCATGTCGTAGACTTCGGATACCTCTTTGGGCACCGAGGCGAGCGTATAGCGTTCGCCATAATGGGCATCGATGAGATCGAAGGCTTTGCGGATGCAGGTCAGCATGCCGAGCGCGAGCACATCGACCTTGAGGATGTGCAACGCATCGATATCGTCCTTGTCCCACTCGATGAAGCTGCGATCGGCCATCGCGCCATTGCCGATCGGGACAGTTTCGACGAGCGGCCCCTCGGTCAGGATGAAACCGCCGACATGCTGCGACAGGTGCCGCGGCATGCCGATCAGTTGATCGGTCAGCGCGATCACGCGCTTGAGATAGGGATCGCCGAGATCGAGCCCCGCTTCCCCGGTCTTCGCATCATCGACCGAACTGCCCCAGCTGCCCCAGACGGTGCGCGCGAGCGCCGAGGTCACGTCTTCGGAGAGCCCCATCGCCTTACCCACCTCGCGGATCGCCGAACGCGGACGATAATGGATGACGGTCGCACAGAGTCCCGCACGGTGGCGACCATATTTCTCGTAGATATGCTGGATGACTTCTTCGCGCCGCTCATGCTCGAAATCGACGTCGATATCGGGCGGCTCCGTACGCTCTTCAGAAATAAAACGCTCGAACAGCAATTCTACCTGAGCCGGGTCGACAGCCGTGATTTCAAGGCAATAGCAGACCGCGCTGTTCGCCGCCGATCCGCGCCCCTGGCAGAGGATCGGCGGTTCACAGCCGCGCGCATAATCGACCACGTCCTTGATGGTGAGAAAATAGCGCGCGATGTTGAGCTTTGCGATCAGCACCAGCTCGCGTTCGACTAAGGCGCGTACCTTGTCCGGCACGCCGTCCGGATAGCGTTTTGCCGCACCATCCCACGCCACCTCTTCGAGATAGTCCTGCGGCGTCCGCCCGCCCGGCACGGTTTCCTCGGGATATTCGTACTTCAATTCTTCGAGCGAGAAATCGCACCGGTCAGCGACTTCGCGCGTCGCGGCGATGGCGTGCGGCCAATCGGCAAACAGGCGCACCATCTCTTCGGGGCTTTTCAGATGCCGCTCGGCATTGGCATGGAGCAGGTAACCGGCTTCATGGATGACGGTCTTCTCGCGGATGCAGGTCATCACGTCTTGGAGCGGCCGGCGCTCGGGCGCGTGATAATGGACATCGTTGGTCGCGAGGATCGACAGGCCGTTGGCACGTGCCAACGCATCGAGCCGGGCGATCCGCGCTTTGTCATCGCCGCCATATAGATAGGCCGCGGCGACATGGCGCATCGTCGGCAGCCGTTCGACAAGCGCGGGCAGCGTCTCGGCAAAACCGTCGACATCCTCGGGCGGCAGGACGATCAACTGCACCCCTTCGCTATGCCCAGCCAGCATATCGAGCGTCAGGTGGCATTCGCCCTTGTCCTGCCATTCGCCCTCCACCGTCTGCATCTTACCCTTCGAAAGCAGCGCGCAGAGACGGCCATAACTGGCCCGGTCTTCCGGATAGGCAAGAAAGGCATGCCCCTCGACCAGAACGATCCGGCAACCGATGACGGGACGGATATTCCCTGCTTTGGCCTCGCTATGCAGCCGGACGACGCCCGCCATGGTGTTGTGATCGGCGATGCCGAGTGCGTCATAGCCATGTCCGAGCGCTGCCAGCACAAGATCGACGGCGTCCGATGCGCCGCGCAGAAAGGAAAAACAGCTCGTCACGCCCAGCTCTACGAATGGTGCGGGTGGGTTCGGCGCGAAATCGCCGCCCATCTGCCTGAGCGTGCGCTTGGCGGGGGTAAGCGGTGCGTCCGGCATCAGGCGAACAGCCCGTGCAGGAACCAGTCGGGCGGCCCGCCGCGCCCATCGTCGATCAGGCCGTTGCGATAGATCCAGAAGCGCCGGCCGTCTTCGTCCTCGATTTTATAATAATCGCGCAGCCGCACGCTCGATCGCTCGCGCCACCATTCGGGCGCAATCCGCTCGGGTCCTTCGACCTTGATGACGTCATGGAGTTTTCGCCGCCAGCGGAAGCGCTTGGGCGGGCCTTCGGGCGTTCCATAGATCACGGTGATCGGTTCAGGACGGTCGAACAGCCGGATCGGGCGCTCGCGTCGCGGTGCCTGCATGGCAGCCACGCCCGGCTGTTCCTCCAAAGCCGGACGCCAGACGACCGAGCGTTCGGGGATATGGCTGGCATAGGCAACCGCGCGGCGGACCTTGCCCACACCGATGCGGACGCTCAGGCGATCGATCAGATGAGGCAGCGCAAGGCCCTCGGCCTCGTCTTCCGCAAGTCCTTTCTGACGGGCAGGCATGGCATCGTGCCATATCGCGGTCAGCGCAAACGCATCGAAACCGAAGCCCGCATCGAGCGTCTCCAGCCGTTCGGCGAACAGCCGGCAGATATGATCGGGCGTGCGCACGGGCGCGGCGGTTTCGGCGTGGAGCGCCGCGATATGCCCGTCGACGCGAAACGCTTCGAACCGTACGCGCCGCAGGCCGCGCCCGCCGTCTTCCAATGCCTTGCAGAGATCATCGGCGAGATCGGCGAGGATCGGCGCGAGTATCTGGACGTGCAGCACCGGTTCGGCCACTCGCTGTGCGGCGCGATAGACGGTCTGCGGGACCAGCGGTTCGGCGACTTCCTCGATCCGCCCGCGCGCCTGTTCGAGACGGCGGAGCGGATTGGTAGTGGCATCTGGGGTCTTGCGGAAACGCCGCGCGAGCGACAGCGCCGGTATATCGATCAAGTCGCCAATAGTTTTGAGGCCCAGCCGGCGCAGCAGCAGCGCCGTATCGGCATTGATCCGGAGGCTTTCGATCGGTAGCGGGGCGAGCGCACCATCGAGTGCGTCATCATCGATAATAATACCGCTGCGGTCGCCGAAATGCGCCAGCGCCCATGCGCCGCCGATGGTCGGCGCAATCGCAATCCGGCTTGCAAAGCCGAGCCGGCGCAAGCGATTGTTCATATCAGCCAGCATCGCCGCTTCGCCGCCGAACAGATGCGCCGTACCCTGGCTATCGAGCAGCAGGCCATCCGCACCGTCCAGCGCCGTCCACGGACTCCAGCGGCGCGCCCATTTGCAGAGGCGCATAAGCGCATTCGCATCGCCCCCGGGATCCGATGCTTCGACGACCAGATCCGGATAGATGGCGCGCGCATCGGTGACTTTCTGACCGGCTTTGGCGCCGGCCTTGCGTGCGGCTTCGCTGACCGCATCGATCACCGTGCCATGCGCGGCCTCCGAGGCCAGCGCGACCGGCAGGCCATCATCCGTATCGGCGTGCGCTTTCCTCCACCGGTCCATCGCGAAGCGGGGAAACCAGATCGAGACTATGCGCCGCCCGGTCATAAACGGCATCCCACTGGCCGGGCCGCATGTCGCGCGCCCGGAACAGGTCGAGCGACCAGACAGGGGCGCCGGGCGCTTCGGGATCGCGCGGATGCGGCATGGAGGGCCGGCTGGCCACCCGCCAGCGCCGCCGCGCTCCGCTCAAATCCGCGCGCCCGCCGATCCGCACGAGAAAGGCCGGCACGCCGTAGCGTTCGGCCGCCACGGCAAGCCGGCGCGTAGCGGTAAAATCGAGCGCGCGCGGATCGCCGTAAATCTCGCCAATCACGGCTGAGAGCGAGGGACATTTCAGCCCTTCCTCCATCGCCCAGAGCGCATCTCTGGCATTGCGTGCCGCGACGTGAATACAGTTCCCGCCCAAAGACCGTGGCAGGCCATGCACGAAAGGCCGCCCCATTTCTCCGAAGGCGCGCGCTTCCTGAACCCATAGCAACGGGCCCGGGTTTTCCGAGTTTATCTCCGACAGCACGAACCCGATCGCCGAAGCGTCTCCGGCGACAGCGAATGTCTCCTGCAACGTGGCTCCGGTGCGCCGATCGCCTCCTGTGGAGCCAGGCAGTATCGTAGGAAAGGCGGTTGGGTATCGGCAAGCGTTATCGACTATCGAGAGAATCACAATGTTCCTATTTTGTTCTATTTTTGCGGGAACTGCAATGCCCCGATTTCGGTCGTCCGAAAATGGGATCGCCGCATACATTCTGACCAACTATCCGATAACAGCTGTGCTCTTCGCAAGAGATCACCTGCCCGCGTTCGCGCCACCTATCCAGGCCGGGTTCTCGATCGTGATGAAATCGCGGATTTCGTTCGATTGCGGGCCGAGGGTGAGCGCATTTTTCACGCCGGGCAGCACGCAGACGTCGAACAGCTCGGTGATCGCGCCATCGAAACGTAGCCACTGGACGACATCGCCGCTCGCCAGCGAAATGACCTGCAGCCCGCACCAGGCGTCGGCATCCTTGTCCTTCAGGCGCTGATCGAGCTCCAGGCCTTCGAAGCGGCCGTGGCGCGGCTTGGAAAGGCCGATAATCGCATGTTGGCCGTGTAGCGCCAGGCCGCGGGTGAAGCCGGGGCAGAAGGCGACGGGCACGAAACGCTTCTTCTCCATGTCGATCCAGCCGAGTTCGCCGGTTCCCGAATTGAGAACCCACAGCTTCCCGTCATGCCAGCGCGGAGAATGGGGCATCGACAGCCCTTCGGCGACAATTTCGTTGGTCTCGACATCGATCACGACGCCGCTGTTATGGCGCCGGTCCCGCCAACCATCGATCACGTCGGACTTGCAGACGGCGGTTACATATTTGGGCTTTCCATCGACCATGGCTAGGCCGTTCAGGTGGCAGCGATCCTCGGGCGCGAGTTTCGAGATAAAATCCGGTTTCCAGATCGGCCGGAAGCTGTGCGTCAGGCTCGGTTCGCACAGGCAGGAATACTTCGTGTTGACGAACACCACGACGCCATTGTCGCGTATCCCGACTTCATGAAAATCGATATTGCCGAGCGTCTGCATATTGCGGGGCACATAAACCTTGTCATGGACCTCGTTGGCGAGCTGGTTCGGCGCGAGCACATTTTCGAGCCGGACGAGCTGGGTCAGCGTGCCGAGATACAGCCGGTTGCGGTCGCCGGTGACGCCCATCGCTTGCGGATAGAGCGCCTCGTGCAGGGCGAGCTTGCCGTCCTTTCCATGGCCGATCAGGTAGAGGCGACCGGTCTGGTATGACGTAAAGGCGATCGAGATATCCTGGGCGGCGAGAAACCCGGCCAGCCCTTGTGAGAAATTGATGTCGATCTTGGCCGCTTTGCTGGCTTTTTCCTCAGCGGCTTTCGCCTTGCCGTCCGCGTCGGCATTTTCGTTTTTTGCCTTCTTGGCCTTTGTTTTCACGTCCTTTTTCGAGATCGTCCTGCTCCCCAACCATCGATGTCGGCAAACCCGGTCTGTCGCGCCCCAACAGGCCGTTTAGCGGGCATCGGGATGATATGGCGAGCCCGAACTGTCAAACACTGCCCCAGATCGGGATAGGTCTTGGTAAAAAATTGACTAATGCGGGCCCGCGTTTCAACCTGCCGACAGGGGGAGTGGCCGTGTCTACAAGCGAGTCGCACGCAATATTCCGTGCCGCAACGCTGCTGAAGAGCGCGAAGCAGCATCGAAGGCTTTTATTGGCGGCCTCGGCCGGTTCCATGGCATGGGCGATTCCCGGCGTGGCGGCGGCGCAGGCGGTGCCTTTCGGGTGTACGCCCGCGGTTGCGACGGCGGGCGACACGATCACCTGCCTCTCGCCGCCCGACCCGATCGATCCGATCGCGACCACCGTGGATGATCTCACCATCGTTGTCGGCGATGCGACGACGCCGACCAATGTCGAAAATGTATTCGGCGACGCGATCAGCATGACCGGCGGCGGCGCGCAGACGCTCCGCATCTTCAACAGCGACTCCTCGATCAGCGGCAGCGCGTTCGGTGCGTATTTGACGATTTTCAGCGGCGCCGGTGACCTTACCGTCAACTCGGAAGGATCCGTCTATGGCGGCGCGACGGGTATCTATAGCCGTCATGATGGAACCGGCTCGACCATCATCGTCAGCGACGGCGATACGACCGGCGGAATCTACGGGATATATTCGGTCGCGGCAGATGGCGCGACGACGATAACGGTCGGTTCTACGGCGACGGTGACTGGCTACGGCGGCCGCGGAATCTTCGCGACCTCTACCGGCGCCTCTGCATCGATCACGGTCCAGGGCTCGTCCGGCGATGTGGTCGGCGCGACGGACGGACAATATCTGCGGACCGCGGGCGGCGACATTCTCGTCCAGAATCTCGATAGCGTAACCGGTAATGCCGGCAGCGGTCTCGATCTCGGGTCGGGCGGCGGCAATATCACGGTCTCCGCCGTCGACACGATCCTCGGCACCGGCGGTTATGGGATCCTCGCCGATAGCGACGGCGGCACGATATCGATCCAGGGCTCCGGGCTTGTCGGTGGGATAACGGGCACCGCCTATGCCGGCATCTACGCCAACGCGACAGGCGGGCCCGGCGGCATGATCGACATTGGTGGCACAATGGCGATTGGCGATGTGACCGGCCAGACGGACGGCATCGTCGCAACCTCCTTCGGGGGCGATATCGGCATAACGACCGCGGGTATCGTGACTGGCACGACCGAAACCGGCATCAATGCAGTCAGCTTGCTCGGCAGCGTCACGATCGATAGCGGCGCGCTCGTCCAGGGCGATTATACCGGTATCTACGCCTATGGCGGCAATGCGGTTTCGATATCCGCGACCGATGTCACGGGCGCAAACTTTGTCGGCGTCTTCGGCATCGGCGGCACGGGCGGCGTCAATGTGACGACAACCGGCACGGTCTATGGCGCGCTCGGCGGTATCGTGACGATCAGCCAAAGCGATATCGACATCAATGCGAACAGCGCGACGGGAGCTGGAATCGACGGCGTTTATGCCCTCGCCTTCGGCGCCACGGGCGATATCACGATCGACGTGGCCGATGCGACGGGCGGCACCTACGGCGTCCGCGCCATCTCGGCCAGCAGCGGCCTGATCGACATCACGACCGGCACCGTCACGTCGGACAACGGCATCGGCATCTACGCCATCACCTATAACGGTTCGTCGCTGACCATCACGGCGAACGGCACGGTGGACGGCGAGAATGGCGGCGTGGTGGCGCTGAACGGCGGCTACGGCGCTATCGAGATTACGACCGTGGCAGTGGACAGCGCCAGTGGCGACGGGATCGTCGCGATAAACAATGTCTATCGCTATGCCGAGGAAGGCCCGCCTGGCCCGGGCGGCACGAATATCCTCGTTACCGCCAATGGCGATGTGAACGCCGGCGGCAACGGGATCTACACCCGCAACTATGGCAGCGGCTATACGACGATCATCGCCGGCAATGTCACGAGTACGGGCGACGAGGGCATCGACGCGCAGAATGCGGTGAGCGCGACGGACCTGACGATCGTCTCGACCGGCACGGTGATGGCGCTCGAGGAAGGTATCGATGCCGACAATTACGGCACCGGCGCTGTCTCGATCAGCGCGGTCGATGTCACGAGCACCAACAATGACGGCATCGAGGTCAACAATTACGGCACCTCCGTCACCGTCCTTTCGACCGGGTCGGTCAGCGGCGCCACGCACGGGATCGACGTCTACAATGGCGGCACCGGCGCGACGATGATCACCGCGAACAATGTGACGGCGGGCGCCAATGAAGGCATCGATGCCGATAACGGCATTAATACGACCGATCTGACGATCATCGCCAATGGCACGATCATGGCTCTCGAAGAGGGTATCGACGCCGACAATTTCGGCACCGGCGCGATCTCGATTACGGCGAACAATGTCACCAGCACCGGCGACAACGCCATCGAGGCGGTCAACTATTACGGGACCTCGGTGTCGATCACGGCGAACGGCGCCGTCACTGGCGCCACCAACGGCATCTACACCTATAATTACGGCACGGGAGACATCACGATCACCCTCGGTTCGTCGGCGGTCGTGACCGGCCAGGGTGGTTTCGGCGTATATGCAGCGACGAACTATGCTGGCGCTTCGGTCACCGTGCAGGGGTCTTCGGGCGATGTGATCGGCGCGACCGATGGCCAGTATCTGCGCAGCATGGGCGGCGATATCCTCGTCGACAATCTCGACAGTGTGACGGGGCAGGCGGGCGACGGCCTCGACCTCGGCTCGAGCGGCGGCAACATTACGGTCAGCGCCGTGGATACGATCCTTGGCACGGGCGGTAACGGCATTCTGGCCGATAGCGATGGCGGCGATATCTCGATTCAGGGTTCGGGTACGGCCGGGGGAATCACCGGTACGGCAGGCGACGGGATCTACGCCAACGCCGCAGGCGGCATGATCGATATTGGCGGCACGACAGCAGTTGGCGACGTCACCGGATCGGGCAACGGCATCACCGCACTAACCACTGGCTCAGGAAGTATTACCATAAACACAACAGCAGGATCCGTTGCAGGCCAGAGCGACGGAATCTCTGCGGTCAACGAAGGTACCGGCTATATCCAGATCACGACTGCCAGCGTAACCGCTAGTACCGCACGAGGAATCTATGCGCGAAATCGAGGTACCGATCTGACGATCGACACACTCGGCGGCACGATCACCGGTGAAACGTACGGCATTCGAGCAAGCAATTTCGGGAGCGGTGGACTGAGGGTCACTACCGCCGACGTCTCTGCCACTGGCGGAACAGCCATCCTTGCGAACCTCGGTTACACGGCTAGCTCTGGCACAGTTGAGATCAACACCATAGCGGGCACGGTAACAGGTACTTCAAGCGGCTTAAGGGTATCCAATTCCGGAACTGGGCCCGTAACGATCACAACGGCCGATGTCACGGCGACGAACGGGATCGGCATTTATGGTCGGATTGGAAACGGCTCTAGTGCCGCGGCGATGACGATCGACAGCACGGCCGGAAGCGTTGTGGCAGGCACCACGGGGATAGATGTAATCCATATCAGTTCCGGATTGCTCTCGATCCGCACAGCCGATGTCAACGGCAGCAGCATGCACGGCATTTCCATCATTGGCGGTGCCGGGCCGACCCGTGTGGATAGCCGAGGGGGCGCTGTCGTAGGAGGGGATACTGGAATCTATGTGGGGGCGTTCGGCGCAGGTGCCGTATCATTGAGCGTGGATCAGGTCACTGGCGGCAATCGAGGCATTCGCACTAGGGTATGGAGTGGCGCCACTACAATTGCACTGGATGCTATGGCATCTGTCGTCGGAACGACGGCGCAGGGGATTCATGCCAGTTCCACAGGGTCGACGGCGAGCATAACAGTTGAGGGATCGTCGGGTACAGTCATCGGTGGTACCGACGGGATCGATATCGATACGGCTGGTGCGGACATCCTCGTCCAGAATCTCGACAGCGTCACGGGCCAGGCCGGGGACGGGATCGATGCGCAGTCCTATGGCGGTGCGATTACCATAAGCGCTGTCGATACGATCTTCGGTACGGGCGGCAACGGCATTCTCGCCGATAGCGACGACGGCGATATTTCGATCCAGGGATCCGGAACGGTCGGCGGCATTACCGGCACGAACGGCGCGGGCATTTTTGCAGACGCGACGTCGCCCGGCCTTGGCGGTTCGATCAATATCGGCGGTGTGACCGGGAATGGCGACATCACCGGCGCAGCGGGCGGGCCAATTATAACATCCTCGATGAGCGGAATAGTGGTGCTCACGACAACTTTCGCCGACATTACAATCGATACCAGCACGGCCAATGTGATCGGCACTGCGAATGGTATCCGTGCCAGGCTGCAGGGTTTCTACGGTTCCGGTACGATTCAGATCACTACAGCCGACGTGACGGGTCAGCTGATCGCCGGCATCTACGCCAACAACGGTGCTGCCGGTTCCGACATCATCATCGATAGCAGTGCGGGCAGCGTGTTCGGCGGATTTGCCGGTATAGATGCCCGCAATGGCGGCTCCGGCTTGCTCAGCATTTTGACCGCGGATGTGACGACGACTGCGGCTAGCGCAATTTACGGCAGAAACAGAGGCACCACCCTGACAATTGACAGTACCGCCGGGACAGTGTTGGGCGTCACAAACGGCATCGACGTACGCAATGACGGTAGCGGTAATCTGACGATCAATGCGGCCGATGTGACCGGCATTGATGACGTAGGCATACTCAGCACCAGCGTTGGCGGTGGTACGACCATAGACAGCACCGCCGGAACCGTGACTGGCGGGACCTACGGCATATTCGCGCAAGATCTCTCCGGTGGAGCGATTGCGATTTCGACCGCAAATGTCACGGGCGGTTCTAACAGCGCTATCGCCGCGAGTACGACGACCGGTGACATCACCATCACCACGACCGGACTGGTTTCGACCAGTGGCGCGAATTCCGCAGCGATCTTCGCTCAGAGCACCGATGGCGCGATCACGATCACCACGCAACCGGCCGCGGCCCCGGTCGTCGTGGCAAGCGCTGTGCCAACGGCATTGGGTGATAGCCCGAGAGCGCCGAGCGCCACCGAGGCTGCGCCGCAACCTGCGATAATCGCCGGCGCGCCTGCTGCTCCGGAGGAGTCATCGGGCATCGGTGTGGCGAATGCGCAGCCAGCCAGTCCGCCTGCTGCCTCCGCAAGCCAATCGGGCCAACCGGCAATCGCCGTGCGATCCTCCGATATGATTCTCGGCGGCGAAAATAGCGCGAACGCCGGGGCCATGGATGGATCGGGCGAGGACGCGATTGCGGGTGGCGAGAATGCGCCGCATGCCGCTCAGCTCGATGGCACGGCCGTGGCCGATGCGCCGGGGCCTGCAGCGATGACGCTGGCGGGCGGTGGCGATGCGGCCGGTAGCGATACGGGCGGCGCGGCCCCTGCGCCGCAGGATTTCTTGCCCTCCGAAACGGATCCCGCAGAAGCCGATATTGCCGGCGCCGGTGGCGAGGATAGCGCGCCCGTCGCAAGTGCTGCGCCGTCCGCCGCAGCGCCTGCAGCCGCTGCCGCGAGCGCGATCGGCGCCGTCTCGACGACGGGCGATGGTGCGGCCGGTATTCTCGCCATGTCCGGCACCGGCAGCATCACGATTGCGGCAAGCTCCGTGACGACCGCGGGCGACGACGCCTATGGCATTCTTGCCATGTCCACGGACGGCGATGTCGCGATCACGACGACGTCGGTCGATACCTGGGGAGATGCCAGCGTCGCCATCGCCGGGCAGAGCATGACGGGCGATGTTACGATCGGCGCGGGCACGACCTATGCGGCGGGTGCAACGGCGATCATGGCCTATGCGGGCGGCTCGGCCACGGTGTCCGTCAGCGGCTATACGACCTCGGGCACCGGTAACGCGATCCAGGCGGCCGCGGGTGGCGATGTCAGCGTTTCGGTTGCGTCCGGCGCGACCGTGATGGGCGGTATGAACGGCGTGGCGCTGCAGACGACGGGCGGTTCGGCAACGCTCGACAATGCGGGCACGCTCTGGGGCGGCAATTTCGCCGTCTTCGTGTTCGACGCATCCATCGGCCCGACGACCGTCAACAATAGCGGCACCGTGCTCGGCCGGGTGCGGCTGGGCGAGGGCGACGATCTGTTCGACAATAGCGGCACTTTCGCGGCGATGGGCGATAGCGATTTCGGCGACGGGACGGACTTTTTCCGTAACACCGGCACGATCAGCGTCAGTGGCACGGTCAATTTCCTCGGCCTCGAACGGCTTCGGAACGATGGCCTGATCACGATGATCGATGGCGTGGCCGGCGGCAGCTTCGTCCTGCCCGACGCCACCTATGACGGCAGCGGTGTGCTGAACATCGACGTCAATTTCGATGGCGCTGGCGTTGCCGATACGCTGGTTGTCGGCGGCGCGGCGACGGGCGCGACGACGCTGCTCGTCAATCCGCTCGGGACCAGCCCCAGCTTCACGCTCGAGGCCGGCAACTTCAACCAGGCGATCCTGGTCGTCGATGCCGGCGCGGGTTCGCTCGAAAGCGCGTTCGATCTGCCGAACGGCGCGATCACTGTCGGCTTCCTGACCTATGACGTGTTCTTCGACGCGCCGAACGACGATTTCTATCTCCGGACCCTGCTCGGCGCGCCGGTCTTCCAATTGCCTGAAATCGGCGCCGCGGCGACGTCGCTCTGGTACCGCTCGGCCGACGCGTGGAACGCGCATATGACGGCGCGGCGGGATTCCGCCGGTGCGCCGCATTCGCCGCTATGGCTGCAATTCTATGCCGCCAATACGAGCCGGGACGAGGGCCGGATCGATATGGGCACCGGCTTCGGCCAGGCCATCACCGTCGATCAGAACCAGGATTATTACGGGTTCCAGAGCGGCTATGAATTCGGCCTCGGGCCGCGCGGCGAATCCGGCGATGGCGCTGTCTGGGGCGTTACCCTCGGCTATCTGACGTCGCATCTCGGTTTCGACGGCACGCCGGATCAGGCCCGGTACGAAGACTTCAACATCGGGCTTTATCTCGGATACCGCTCGAACGGCTTCTTCGCGAACGCGCTCGCCAAGTACGACTTCCTGAACGTCGATATCATCAGCGGTACGGCGGGCTACACGACAGGCATCGACGGCGACAATTACGGCGCCCGAGCCGATATCGGCTATCGCTGGACGAGCAGCGGCGGCTTTTTCGTCGAGCCGATCGCGGCCATCGAATGGCAGACCGTCTCGTTCGAGGATTTCCAGATCTTGGGTGCCACCATCGATTTCGACGATTTCGACGGCGTGCGCGGCCGGGTGGGGCTGCGTCTCGGCGGCGAAAGTGGCATCGGCGGCGGCAGCGACCTGACCTATTATTTCGGCGGCCATGTGATGCATGAGTTCGAAGGCGAAGGCAGCGTGTTTTTTGCGAGCGGCAACTCGTCCGCGCGGATCGTGAACGATGCGCTCGGAACCTATGGCCGGTTCGAACTCGGGCTCAATATCCTCTCGGCCGGCGGCGTCAGCGGCTTCATCGAAGGCAATGCTGATATCAGCGGCGATTATTGGGGTTTTGGCGGGCGCGCGGGACTACGCATTCCGTTCTAGCCGCCCGCTCACTTCCTCCAATATCCCGCTTTCCCGGTCGTTTTAGCTTTTGGCGGCGGTTTCTCTTCGCTGTCGCCATCACGTGAGGCGCTCGGTCAGGCTGTCGCGGATAACGTCCGATTTGCGCGCGAAACCGACGTGAAATCAAAGAAATATGCGCATCGGGAAAAACGAGCGATGACAGTCGATATCGAAGAAATTGTCTTTTCGAATCAATGTCATAGAACGTGGCGGAGAGGGTGGGATTCGAACCCACGGTACCCCGAAAGGCACAACGGTTTTCGAGACCGCCCCGTTCGACCACTCCGGCACCTCTCCGCATGAGTCTGGTGCACCGGCGAAAAACGCCGGGCGGGCCGTTCGAGCGGCGCGCATTAGCTTACCTCACAGCGCTTGCCAAGACGGTGCTTGCCACGAGAGTCGGGCGGACCTACATTATTCGGTAATGGATCCGGATATTCCTTCTCCGCGCGAGCGCAGCGAGCTTGCGAAAGACGCGCCCCCAATCGCCCATGCAACGTTCACGATCGGCGATATCGTGAAGCATCGCATGTTCGATTTTCGCGGCGTGATCTTCGATATCGACCCGGTCTTCGCGAACAGCGACGACTGGTACGAAGCGATTCCGGAGGACATCCGGCCGCGCAAGGACCAGCCCTTTTATCACCTGCTCGCGGAGAATGCGGAGAGCAGCTACGTCGCCTATGTCAGCCAGCAGAACCTGCTGCACGACGAGAGCGAGGAACCGGTCGATCATCCCGCAATTTCGGGAATTTTCGACGGTATCGAACAAGGCCGCTACACGCTGCGGCCCGAACACAGGCACTAAATCCTGCCGACATGTGGAAGCGACAGGAACATATAATAAACCACATGAACGGTAGGAGTTAGGGAACTTGGCAACAGCAGCAGCATCGGTGGAACCGCATCACGCGGTTCCCAAACCTTCGCGTCTTCTCACATATTCGGAATTGCACCGGGCAGTGTTTGAGATCGCGACATTACCGCTATCGTCACCGCTCCTCTATTCGGCGCCGCGCGGCGACGGACATCCGGTCATGGTATTGCCCGGCTTCATGGCCAGCGGCCGATCGACCCGGATATTGCGCCGCTATCTCGACCGGCTCGGTTACGACACCTATTGCTGGGATCTCGGCCGCAATCTGGGCCCGCGCGCGGTGGGCGTCGATGGCGAACATCTGATAGACAAGCTGCATCAGGTGCATGAGGAAACCGGCCAGAAAGTAAGCCTCGTAGGCTGGAGCCTTGGCGGATCGATGTCGGCGCAGCTCGGCCAGCGCGTCCCCGAAAAGGTCCGCCAGGTCATCACGCTGGGTTCGCCGCTGCGCGGCCGCGCGCAATCGACGACCGTCTGGCGCGTCTATGAGGCGGCGACGGGCGAACGGGTCAGCAGCGACAAGGTGCGCGAACAGATGGCGGAGATCGCCTCGGCGCCGAAAGTGCCGACCACGGCCGTCTATTCGAAGGCCGACGGGGTCGTGCCGTGGCAGAATTGCTGCGTCACCGAGAGCGATCATTCGGAAAACCTGCCCGTTTACGGCAGCCATTGCGGCCTCGGCGTTAACGGAACGGTACTCTACCTGATCGCCAACCGGCTCGGGCAGCCGGAAGGCGAATGGGAGCCGTTCGAAGCCAAAGGCATCGAAAACACGATCTTTCCGTCGAAAAACTAGGCCGCGCTAGCTCGCCTTGGCTTTCTTCTTCGCCGCTTTCTTCGCGGGCGGCTTGCGCTTGGCCGGCTTCTTTTTGCGCTTCGCCATGGCCGCTTTCAGCTCGTCGAAGGATTCGCGCAGCGCCGCGGCGTAATTCTCCGGATCGCTGACCGCATCGCGATCGGCGGTGAAGGAGAGCGTCAGCGTGCCGCCCGAACTGTACACGATGTTAATCAGGCCCATACCGTCAAAAATCGGCCCCACGCCGAACTGCTCAACGAGCCGCGCGCCGGCGAAATAGATGTCCATGGGCGGACCCGGCACATTGGTGACGACGCAGTTATACGCCGGCGCATGGGCGTTCGCGAGCCCTGCCCGCGCATACAGCCGCGCGCCCAATCCCATCAGCGCACCGGGCGTCATCCCGCTCATGCGGGAAAGGTTGCGCGCGCCGATAGCGTTGGTCAGATTTTTCGACTTCTGCGCCTTGTCGTGCACATATTCGAGCCGCTCCACCGGATCCTCGATATGCGTGCCGAGGCCGACGATCATCGCCGATACCTGGTTGCCGAGATCCTTCTTCTCGTCCTCCGAGCGGACCGAAATCGGCGCCATGGCCGTCATGTCGTCTTTCGGCAGATCGTTCTTGGACAACAGATATTTGCGCAAGCCCCCGCCAAAGACGGAGAGGACGACGTCGTTGACCGTCACGCCGTCCAACTCCGCTTTCACCGCCTTGATTTCGTCGAGATCGAATTTCACCCCGTCGACCACGCGATGCGGCGACACCGGCTGGTTGAACAACGTGTTGGGCGCTGTGCCGCTGACCGGCAGCTTCAGGTCGCGCGTCACGAGCCCCGCGCTCGCCTTGGCGAGGCCGGGAATGCTGCGCGCCATGATATCGGCCATCTTGAACGGCTGGCGCACGGCGTTGATCTGCGCGCGAATGAGCAGCTCGGCATCGGCGGGCTTGCTGTCGGGCTTCCATTCCATGTCGAATTCGCGCTCGGGCACGTCCGGCGTCACATCGTGCACGGCGGTCGTGATCTCGACGCCCGACATCCCGTCGATCGCGGCATGATGGATCTTGGAGAGGATCGCGATACAACCCTTTGGTAGCCCTTCGATATTGTCGAGCCCCTCGATCACCGTGAACTCCCAGAGCGGCTTGTTCAGGTCCAGCGGGCGCGAATGCAGGCGCGCGGCGAGGATGCAGAGCTGGCGCCAGTCCCCGGGCTCGGGCAGCGCGATGTGACGGACATGATATTCGAGATCGAATTCGGGGTCCTCGATCCAATAGGGATGATCGAGATCGAACGGCACGCGGACCAGCCGGCGGCGGAACGCCCAGGCGCCGTCCAGCCGGCTTTCGATAAAGCTCAACACTTCCTTGAACCGCAGCTTGCCGTTGGGCGATGTCGACGGATCGTAGATCGCCAGCGACCCGATATGCATCGGGGTCGAGGGCGTTTCCATATAGACGAAGGCCGCGTCCATCGGGCTGAGTTGCTGCATGATCTTCTCCTTTGCGCGCCCGGTTCTCCCGGATCGGCTTATCTGTATGCGTTGACGCTACGGCAATTTGACCGAATTTGATACAGCCGCAGCTATTGGGGGTTGTTCCTATCCCGAAACGATACAGGCGCGGGATGGTTCCGAACTAGCGCGGCACGCGCCACATCGCCTCGAGCGGCGGCGCGCCGGGTGCGGGCGCGAAATGCTCCATATGTTCGAAGCCATGGCCCGCATAGAAGCTATGATTGCGGGGATTGGAGTTCTCGAGATAGGCCGGCAGTCCGGCGCGGTCGCAGGCGTCGAGCATCGGCGCCAGCAGCCGATGGCCGAGCCCGGTGCCGCGCGCGTGCGGCCGCACGCCGATCGTGAAGAGATAGGCGTGCGGCGCGTCCGGGCGTTTGCGCGTCATCTCCGCCTCCGCGGCCATTCCGCGCCGCACGGCGGCGATGCCCGCAGTCCGCGCCATGTGCCAACCGATATCGAGCATGCCGAATAGCGAAATGCTCTTGTCCGCATCGGGCAGCAACCACATCGTCGCGCCGCTGTCGCCGGCCAGATGGCAGATGCCGCGCTGCAGATAGAGATGCCGCGCCTGGCGGCCGAAGGTGCCGGGCATCGCCCGCTTGCCGCCGAAAATCCAGCGCGACACCGGATCGTCCTGAAAAGCGTCTCCGATAATCGCGCCGAGCGCGCGCCAGTCGTCCCGCTCGGCGTGGCGAAGCTCTTCGGGCAGCCGGACCAGCAGTTCAACCATCGCGTGCCCCCTTCCCCCAGATCACGGTCCGGCATCCGACGAAACGGCCGAGCCGGTCAAGCTCCGCAGCGAGCCTGTCCCAGCGTGCCCTGCCCCATTTCACGCTCGGTTCGGGCCAGACATTGTGGACGGTCAACACGCCTTTCTTCCGATCGGCCTTGGCCTCTATCCGCCCGACAAAGCGATCGCCCTCCAGGATCGGCATCACATAATAGCCCCAGCGGCGCTGCGCGGCGGGCACGAAAATCTCGATCCGGAAATCGAAGCCGAACAGCCGCTCGAGCCGTTTGCGATCGCGTACCGCGGGATCGAAGGGATTGAGGATGCGCAGTCGCGAGGTGGGCGCGGACAGGCTCTCCAGCCGCTGCCCGATATCAGGCGGCGCGAGCGCCTTCAGCAGGCTGCCGTCGGCATTGGCGATTTCGACATCGACCAGGTCGCGGCCATGCGCGACACGCCACGTCTTGACCTCGTCCAGCGCCGCCGCGTCCCAGAAGCGCATGATATCGCCCTCGCTGCCGAAACCCAGCCGGTCGAGCGCGGAGCGGCACAGCCAGTCTATCTGCGTTTCGTCGGCGATTTCGGCCTGCCGGAATTCCGGCGGGATGACCCGTTCGCCAAGATCGTAGAATTTGGTAAAATTCTCGCGATGAGCGGTCGCCAGTTCGCCCGCATACCACATATGGTCGAGCGCCATTTTGTGCGGCGGGCGGGCCCACATCTCAGAGGATTTCGCCTTGGTGTCGAAGGCATGGGTCGATAGCGGCCCCTCCTCCTCGATCCGCGCGCGGATCGCGGCGCGTTCGCTCGGGCCGGGCATGGCTCGCATGTCCTCCCAGCGCAGCGTCTTTTCGCCGAGCCGCCGGAACTGCCGCCGCCAATAGGGGAACGTCTCGATCGGCAAGACGGACGCGTCATGCGTGAAATGTTCGAAGATCGCGCGATCCTTGGCTAGCAACCGGTCCAGCATCGGTTCGCGGTAATTCTGGTTGCGCGACCAGAGGATATGATGGTGCGCCCGGGCCACCGCCTGGATCGTGTCGAGCTGCACGAAGCCGAGGTCGCGGATGATCGCCATCGCATCGAGCGGCCCGGTCGGCGTCGCCGACAGGCCTTGCGCGTCGAGCCAGAGCCGGCGGGCATCGCGATTGGATATCCGAAGAGCCATGGTCACGATGTGCCGCAATTGGAACAAAAGGGGAAGATCGATCTGCCGAAAACCTGTGCGTCCCGATGAACTGGGCCGCGCGACGCGGCCTCCCGGAACGGCACAGGCAAAATGATTGACATTGCCGCCCGTCCCGCGCCACGCTCCAAAGAAAACACTGGAGGGAAGAGACATGCCGCAGGACGGACCCACGCTCGAGGGCGAGCCGGAAGTCACTATGGCGCTGGGGCCGCTAGTCGGCCTCGCACGCGAGGATTTTGTCGGCGCGATCGCGATGCTGCTGCGCGAAACCGCGAGCGACCCGCAAAGGGCCTTCAAGCACGCGCAAAGCTTCTCCGAAGACGTCGTCCAGATCATGACCGGCCAGTCCGAACTCGAACCGGACCCGCGGGACCGGCGCTTCAAGGATCCGGCCTTCAGCTTCAACCCTTTCTACAAGGCCGGGATGCAATATTTCCTGGCGGTCGAAAAAGGCACGAAACAGTGGATCGAGGACCTCGAGCTCGATGCGCTGGAGAAGGACCGGGCGAGCTTTATCTCGCAAATCGTCATCGACGCGCTGGCACCAACCAACACCTTCGCCCTCAATCCGATGGCGCAGAAGCGGGCGATCGACAGCGGCGGCCTCTCGCTGATCAAGGGCCTCAAAAACGCCTATGACGATATGGTCAATAACGATTTCATGGTCAGTCAGGTCGACAAGAAGCCGTTCGAGCTGGGCGAGAATATCGCGACCTCTCCCGGTGCGGTCGTCTATCGCGACGAGATGTTCGAGCTGATCCAGTATCAGCCGACGACGGAAGACGTGTACGAGATCCCGCAGCTCACCATCCCGCCACAGATCAACAAAATGTATATCAACGACCTCTCGCCCGAAAAGAGCGTCGTAAAGTACCAAGTAGACAACGGCATCCAGACCTTCGTCATAAGCTGGCGCAATCCGACCGAGGAGATGGGCGTCTGGGGCATGGACGAATATGTCGATGCCTGTATCCGCGCGCTGGACGCGGTGCAGGAGATCATCGGTTCAGATACGGTCAACGTCTCCGGCGGCTGCTCGGGCGGCCAGACCATGTCGATATTGCTCTCCAAGCTGGCGGCGGAGAAGGACGACCGGATCGGCGCGGCGACGATGATGGTCTGCGTGCTCGAGCCCAAGCCCGGCGATACCGA
>NZ_JBQLZN010000013.1:0-10656 GCF_052168295.1 Parasphingopyxis sp.
GCGCGGACATGCCGGTCGTGGTCTCGATGCTCAACAGCTATTCGGGCTGGGCGGCCGCCGCGATGGGCTTCACGCTCGGCAATACGGCGATGATCATTACCGGCGCGCTGGTCGGGTCATCCGGTGCGATCCTCAGCTACATCATGTGCCGGGCCATGAACCGGAAGTTCCTGTCGGTCATAGCGGGCGGCTTCGGCGCCGATGGCGGCGGTGGCGGTGACAAGGGCGAGCGGGTCGAGCGGCCATGGAAGGCTGGCTCGGCGGACGACGCGGCGTTCCTTATGAAACAGGCCGAGAAGATCATCATCATTCCGGGTTACGGTATGGCCGTCGCTCAGGCCCAGCACGTGCTGCGCGAGATGGCGGACCTGCTCAAGGAAGAGGGTGTTTCGGTCAAATATGCGATCCACCCGGTCGCGGGCCGGATGCCCGGGCATATGAACGTGCTGCTGGCCGAGGCGAACGTACCCTATGACGAGGTGTTCGAGCTGGAGGATATCAACAGCGAGTTCAGCCAGGCCGATGTGGCTTTCATTATCGGTGCGAACGACGTGGTGAACCCGGCCGCGAAGACCGACTCAAGCTCACCCATCTACGGCATGCCCGTGTTCGATGTGGACAAGGCGAAAACCGTGTTCTTCATCAAACGGTCGATGGGCGGCGTCGGCTATGCGGGCGTCGACAACGAGGTCTTCTACAACGACAACACGATGATGCTGCTGTCGGACGCCAAGAAGATGGTCGAGGAAATCAACAAGAGCCTGGGTTGATTCCCGCGCGATATTGTTCCGCATAGGGAACGTTTGCCGAAATGTACCGTTGTGTCGCCATGAAGGCGCGGCGGAGAGGAATGTGTCATGCGTAAGTTGGGTCTGATCGGGGGCATGAGCTGGGCCTCGACCGCCATGTATTACGAGCAGATCAATCGCGGCGTGCGACGGAAGCTTGGCGGCCGGCACAGCGCACCGCTGCTGATCGAGAGCTTCGACTTCGAGCCGATCGCCCAGGCACAAGCCGATGGCGAGTGGGACCGTCTCGGCAATCAGCTTGCCGAAAGCGCGCGGCGATTGGCGACCGCCGGCGCGGAGGGGCTCGTGCTCTGTTCGAATACGATGCACAAGCTTTACGACTATCTGACCGACGCCGTGGATATCCCGGTGCTGCATATCGGCGATGTGACTGCCAAAGCGATACGCGCGGAAAAGATCGGCCGCGCCGCATTGCTCGGAACGCGTTTCACCATGAGCGAGGGTTTTCTGCGTGATCGCCTGAAAAGCCATGGCATCGAACTCGCGATTCCGGATCCCGAACGCATGGCGGAGATCGACCGGATCATTTTCGACGAACTGGTGCTGGGCGAGGCAACGGTAGAATCGAAGCGAACGATGAAAACGTTCGTCACGAACCTGCAAAAGGCGGGCAACGAAGCCGTCGTACTGGGCTGCACCGAACTGGTGATGGTGGTCAATCCCAACAGCAATGTCCTGCCGATATTCGATACGACCGCGCTGCACGCCGAGGCCGCGCTCGACTGGATACTCGATGCCGAATAGCTGCCACCGGGCGCGATCGGATCAATCTGCCTCCGTTTTGGAGTAAGTCACCCTTCGGCTCGCGCGACGTCGGAGTGACGCTTTTCCATGGCCGCCGCCGGGGTTCCGGAAAGCGGACTTCGCGTTATCATCGAGATATTCACCGTTACGGATGAACTCCAGGCTTCTCGGTCCGCTTTGGTCGGAATATAGCGAACATAGGCAGAACGGGGACGCGGACATGGCACAGTCGAATGGCGGCGAACGGCAGGCGGGAGAGCCGCCCGCGATACTGATCGTTACGGACAGTCCTGCCGGTCAGGCGCGATGCCGGAACGCCGTCGATGCCGTCGGCGGCCGGGTCGTGTGTACCGCCGAACCGGAAGACGCGGTTGACCGGATCGGCGAACAGATTTCTCTCGATGTGGCTTTGGTCGACCTGTCGGAAGATCATGGCCGGACCCTCGATGGCTTGCTCGACAAGATCGAGGGCAATGCGCGCGCGGGCCGGCATCGCAGCATCGTCTCGGTACCCATCGAACTTGTCGATATCGTCGATGCGCAAATCGCCCATAGCGATATCGCCATGCTGTGTGCGCCCAAGGCCATCGACCAGGCGGCGGCGCTCGGTCTGGCGCTGGCGAACCGGCGGGACGCGTTTCATGACATTGGCGGAGAACGCGACGATGCCCGTCTGCGGCGTCTGAGCGAGGAGGCGGGGCGGATCGCCCGCGCGCTCGCCGAACTGTCGCATGACGAACGTGCGCAGCCCAATGGCGACGATAATCGCCTGGCCGAAGCGCCGCACGCCTTCCATGCCGAACCGCGGCGGACAGAGACTGTGGGCTCGGACGATATCCGCGTGATGATCCGCATGCGGCGTCTGCGCGAACGCTTTTTCGACCGTGACCTCTTTGCCGATCCCGCATGGGACATGCTGCTCGACCTGATGGCAGCGCGGCTCGAGGGGCGGCAGGTAGCGGTCTCCAGCCTGTGTATCGCGGCGGCGGTTCCGCCGACGACGGCCCTGCGCTGGATCCGCACGATGACCGATCGCGGGCTGTTCGTCCGCCGGTCCGACCCGCGAGACGGGCGGCGGGTGTTCATCGAGCTGTCGGACGATGCGGCGCATGCGATCGAGCGATGGTTCGCGGCGGCCCGGCAGAAGGGCGAATTGCTGTCGGGATAAACGCCGCGGCGGCAATCTTCCGCTTGCGCCGCGCCCCGCGATTTGGCAGGGGGCACAGCGCATCTTGTGGTGCGGGCGCTTAGCTCAGTTGGTAGAGCATCTCGTTTACACCGAGAGGGTCGGCAGTTCGAGCCTGTCAGCGCCCACCATTCTTTTTGAAAATCAATGGGTTAGGTTGCGCGCGACGCCTGATCGCGCATCCGCCGAGTCAGACCAGCTCGTCCTTGAGCGCGAGCGGGCTTTCGTCGAGTTCGGATTCCCGGCGCGCGATGGCCGGTGTTTCGCCGATATGCAGGCCCTCGGCAACGCAGCGCACGAGGAAGTCGGCAAGGTCGGCATGCCGCGTCCGGAGCAGGCCGGGCGTGATCTTTTCGTCGGTCACCTTGTAGTCGCCGGTGAAGGGGCGATCCAGCAGCCAGCCGGGGCGCGCCGCCGTCCAGTCGATATCCTTCGCCCGGGCAAGATCGGCCTCCATGCTCGCCATCTGCGCATAGATATTGGCGAGCGCCGGCATCGCGGTCACGCGGAACCAGAGCGGCCCGGCCCCGGCATCCTCGACGAATGTCGCCGAGATAACGGCGAGCCGGCGGACGGCCGTTTCCTGCATCGCCGCGACGATATTGGCCGTGCCCTTCGTGTAGAGCGGCGGCGGATCGACGACCGTGCGCATCGACATGCTGAGGCCGATGGCGGAGATCACCGCGTCCGCCCCGTCGATCAGCGGGGCGAGATCGTCATCCATTACGTCGGCGCTGTGATGGGTAACATCGTCGCCATCGGGCGCGTCAGCCGGCCATTCATGTTCGACGGCCCGTACGGCAAATCCGCGGTCGCGTGCACAGGCAACGGCTGCGGCGCCGGTGGTGCCGGCGGCGCCGAAGATCACGAGAGTTTTCTGCTTATCGGCCATGCGCTTCATGCCCGGTCGAAATCTTGCGGCCCATCAGGTCAGCATGTCTTCATAGAGATAGGCGAAGCGGCGATGCTGCGACTTGTCGTTCTGCAGGTTCATATGGCCGCGGCTCGCGAAGAAGGCGCGCGATACGCTTTTGAGCTTTTCGTTCTTGCGCGCGATGAGCCGGCGGATGCCGCTCGTGCTGTCCGCGCCGCTGCGATCCATATTGTCTTCGCTGGCGGACATCACCGTTCACCTCGTTCGCTGAATCGATTGTTGCGGCGACGGCACTGGGGAGGACAGAGCCAAGTTAGGGAGGGTGGCAGAGTCAAAAAAGCGCCGCTCACCGCAACGATTGTCGGTATCTCCTATCGACTGTGATTCGCCTACATGTCCCTTGGGACATGGACTGTGTTTCGCGATGGTTTTCGCGAGCTGCCCGCCCGGTCGCGCTGCCTAGAGCCCGGCCTCCACGGCCAGCCGGATCATGTCCGCCGCGGTCTGCACGTTGAGCCGCTCCATCACGAGCGCGCGATGCATTTTCACGGTCCGCTCGGTCACGCCGAGCTCATAGGCGATCTGCTTGTTGAGCAGGCCCTTGGCGGCATATTGCAGGACCTGGCGCTGCCGTTCGGACAGATTCTTCACCGCCTCGACGGCGCTGGTTTGGCGGGCGGTGGAGATATTGGCCGCGCCGTCGGGGATTTCGACCTGAGAGCCGAGGAAATAGTCGAGCTCGTCCTCCTGATTGTAGATCGGGGCGACCAGCACAGCGTTGCGAAACGGTGTGCCGTCCTTCTTATAGTTCAGTATTTCGACGAGCACGGACGTTCTTTCGCGCACGCCGCGGCGGATTTCCTCGGTCAACCATGGCTCCGTACCCGGCCCGGCGAGGAACCGGCAGTTGCGGCCGATAATCTCGTCCCGGTCATAACCGGTCAGTTCGATGAACTTCTCGTTGACCGCGACGATCGGGTTGTCGGGTAGCCTGGGATTGCTGATGACCGAAGCGACCGGGCTATTGTCGATCAACGCCATCAACTCCGGATCGGGTTCCGTCGGGATCGGCACGTCGGCCTCATTCCCTTGCATCTGCACTCACCTTCCTCCCGCTGCTTCTATAGGCCGCTTGGCAAACAGGCTGCAAGCCGTCGGGGCGATATGCACCAAGGGTCATCTCGCACGCGGCCGCGCGGATACCGATCTCCTTTTCATGTTTTGGATAACTCTTCTTCTCGTCTTCGCCGCCATCGCCGGCACCGTTTATTTCTTCGTGCGCGGCATCGTCGCGTTTCTCAGCACGACGAAGGAGGATCTGATCGGCGATGGGCCGAGCGAAGGCGCGCGTGCCCAGAACAAGGCGATGCAGGGCCGAGTCCTGCTACAGGCGGTCGCGGTCGGACTTGCCTTGTTAGCGCTTACGCTGTTCTCGGCCTGAACGCAGACCTCGCGCCATGGAACGGGCGCCTAGAGCGCCCTTACCAATCGGGTGGCAACGCCGATCCAGGCGGGATCGCTGACGATTTGCTGCCGCCCGCCAGCCCCCAGCGGCAATATCTGTATCCGCTCGCCCACGCGTCCGATCAGTCGGCCGAATAGAAATCGGCCCGCCGGGCGCGGTACGAGCACATCGCGATTGAGCGCCCCGCTATAGGCCTCCGGCGCAATCCGGTCGCACCATATCTCGTCGCCTGCCCGGTAATCGCCGACGCCCGCACGCACCTGCACCGCGACAGCGCCTGCGTCCGGCCGGGGCGGGGCGAGCCGTATCGGCTGGTGCGGCGCATCGACGCCGTCGGCATCCAAGATCGCCGCTACCGGTAATTCGGCCTGTTCGGGTAGCGTCACGAGATCGCCGGCTTCGACGCCGAGCGCCTTGGCGATCCGGTTCAGCCAGTCGACGGACACGGTGCGCGTGCCGGTTTCGAGCCGGCCGATGGTCTGCGCCGTGGTCGGCGGATCGCACCGGTCGGCAACCTCCTGCAGGGTCATGCCCTTCGCCTTGCGGATTTCGCGGATGGCCGTGATCATCGACGCTCTCCCTGATCTCGAGACGGTGGCGCTGCCGTCCGATAACTAACCAAATCGGTTTTTCTCTTTCCTACATCATAGCCGGAATGGCAAGTAGGCATTTCCCGATTCTCCCCTGGCGGAAGGACAGTCATCGATGCCGCAAAACCGACGCACAGCCGAAGCCGATCCGCGGATCCTGGTCGAACGCCCCTTGCCGCGCGACGGCGTGGCGCGCCCCGATCCGATCCGGCCCGGGGCTCCGGTGCGCAAGGGCCGGCTCGCGCGGTCGGTTACCGTCAATCTTGCGGAATCGCCGCTGTCCTGGCTGCGCGCGCGGGGTCATGTGACGGCGCGCCAATATGACGCCGGTGAGGCGTTGCGGCGCGACTATGAACTGTCCCAGCTATCGCCGCGGGTGACGATGCAATGGGATGCGCCGCCGACCGGCAAGGTCGCGCGCGGCGCACCGGCGGCGCTTGATCCGGGGGAGGCGCAGATCGCGGCCAAGCGGCGCTTCGAGCAGGCGGTAGCGATACTCGGCCCGGGGCTTGAGGATATCGCATGGCGCGTCCTGTGTGCGGGCGAAGGGCTCAAGGCGGCTGAGGGTGAGATGGGCTGGCCGGCGCGGTCAGGCAAGCTCGTTCTATGCTTGGCGCTCGACCGGCTGGCCGAACATTACCGGTTGCCGGGCGGAAGCCCGGACAACCGGTAATGCGAACGCCGAACAAGAGCTAGCTTCCGGGGGAAAGGGCACCCTCAATCGACGCTATCGGCGGCCGGCGGGCCGGCCATGTTTTCGCGCGCCAATTTGGTGAGCCATTCGGCAAGTTCCGCGAAGGGGAAGGGCGTGTCGAACTGCACGCCGAAGTGCTGTCCGGCCGACCATCTCACCGAACATCTGCGCGAACGCAGCGCGTCGAAAAAGAGCTGGAACGCGCCGCTCGGCTCGATCCCGTTTTCCATTTCGAGCAATGCGCCGCCGATGCCGATATTGCGAATCTGCACGGGGCGGCGGCCGCTCGCATCCTTCAGGATGGCATGGTGATCCAGATTGACCCGCAGGGAGCGCCGGACCGTTCCCGGCGTCTCCTGCGTCAGGAACAGTTCGACATCGATCGGCGAACGAAAAGATGCGCCGCAGCCCATATCATTCTGCCATTCCTTGCGGATCGGCAGCAGCGTGCCGTTCGCCAGTTCGATTTCCATTTCCATGGGCAGTTCGATCGGGCCGAACGTCCGGATGCCGACGCCCGTGCGCGACACGTTGCGGATCACGGCCAGTATTTCCTGGTCGCCGAGCACCAGGCGGACCGTCCGGTACAACAGCCTGATGCGCGCTTCGGCGCGGCTTTCGCCGGGGTTCGGCCAGTCGGGTTCCATGTTCAAAGCCGCCACGAGTTCCTTGCCTCATCTGTTTGCACGCCGCTCGCCAGACTGTTCGGCAGCGACGTTCGCGATGTACGACCTTATGCGGCGGCACATGTCCCAAAGTCTTGAATCAATTCTGGATAATTCGGGGATTTTTGTTGCAGCAGAGCGTTTTGCTTCAGGAAATATTATGCTCGGCGAAGATTGCCCCGATCTGCGATCCCGTTTCAGGCGGCATCATGGGATGGGCCCGAATGAACCGTTCCGTGGTGAAAGACGGGTCGATCGACTTGATCTTCCGAGCGATCCGCATCGAGACATCGCGATGGCCGGCGAGAAAATTGGCACAGAGTCCGGATATCATCGCCACGATATCGGTATGCGGCAGCTCCATCACCTTACGGCCCCATTCGGCTGCTTCTTCAAGCTTTCCTAGCCGCGCGTGCGCGCTTGCGAGCGACGCATAGGTGGTGTGGCGCAACGGATCGCGCGGACTCAGCGACAGAGCGGTCATCGCATGTTCGATTGCGGCATCGGGCGGCCCCGTCATCGATCGCTTCGCGGCCATCTGCCGGTGCGCGTCGACATAGTTCGGGCAATACTCAATGGTGCGATCGAGCCACATCAGGGATTCGTCCTGGTCAAGCTCGAACGATGTCGCGCGCGCCATGGCGAGGCTGGCGGCCGGATCGAAGGGATCGCACTCGATCGCGCGCATTGCGCTGTCGTGCGCCCTGACGCGCAAGCCGCGGTTGCCGTCCAGCAACCGCTGAACGCTCATCCACCAATAGACATAGGAGAGGGCCGCATGGGCGCGCGCGAATAGCGGATCCATTCCGATCGCCTGTTGGAAATAGCGCGCCGCCGCGTCCTGCTTTTCGATATCGCGGGTGAACAAGCGCGACATGCCAGTATGAAAGGCCTGCCACGCCGTGAGCTCGTCGGGCACCTTGAGGCGGACGCGCTGCGCTTCGTTGTGGGAGATGCGCAGCTCGATCTGGGAGACGATGGCGGCGACGATGTCCGCGCGGATATCGTGAATCGCGCTCAGGCTGCCGGCGAAACGCTCGGCCCAGACGATGCTTTCGTCGCGTGTATCGGCGAGTTCGGCGGTGACGAACAGCTTATCGCCTGCGACCTCGATCGTGCCGGACAGGCAGTAATGAACCGAAAGCGCGTGCCCGATATCCGCGATGCTGTTGCCGCCTGCGGAGAATTGGAAGCTCGATCCGCGGGCGATGACATGGAGCGTCCGGAGGCGAGAAATCGCGGTGATGATCTCATCGGGCAACGCCTCGCCGATCGCACCGTGCGGGTCCGCCGCGCCGAGCGTCGTGAAGGGCAGGACGGCGATCGACGGCCGGACGCCGACGCGTTCGGTTTCGGCTTCGGCGACCGGCGGCTGCTCGCGCGTCGCCACGCTCGCGGACGTGCGCCGCGACGTATCGGCCAGCAGCCGGAAGCCCTGGCCGTGCACGGTGCCGATGAGGCGGTAGGGCCGCTGCGTATCGCCGAGCGCCTTGCGCAGCGCCTTGATCTGGCTCGACAGCGCCGAATCCGAAACGATCCGTCCGTCCCAGACTTCGTCGAAAATCCGCTGCTTGGTCAACAGCCGGCCCTCGGCCGATACGAGCAGGTCGAGCAGGCGCATCGCGCGTGGCTGCAGCCGCACCACTTCGTCACCGCGCAGCAGTTCGAACCGTTCCCGGTCGAGCGTGAATTCGGCAAATTGATACGACATATGCGACCTGTCCCGTGCCGCGCATTCTCCGGAAAGTTGCAGCCTTTGTCCATGCGCGTGCCGACAGTCTTGTTCATAATCGCGCGATTTTAAGGCCTTGGGTGCACACGGCTTGTCAGCAGCGGCGCGCCGTGACTAGTGTGTGCGGGCAAACAAGGGGGCAAATTCATGGACAATCAGGACCCGCGGCCGCAGGTGCAGCCCGTACAGAGCGGCGACAGCAACGGGATGGCGATCGCCGCGATGATCATCGGCCTGTGCGCCGTATTGCTGGCGCTGATCCCGATCATCGGTTTCATCTCGTGGCTATTGGCGCCGCTCGCGATCGTGTTCGGCATCATCGGCAAGAACAAGCCGACGGGCGGCGGTTTCGCCTGGACCGGGATCATCACCGGGGCGCTGGCGCTCGCGATCTGCGTCGCCTGGCTGCTCGCCTGGTGGGGGCTCGTCAGCCTCGGCGAGGGCGTCGCGCGGGACTATGAGGAGCAGATCCGGGCCGAGCAGAGCTTCCGCGGCGACTCCAAATAGGGCGCGGCATCGCGGCGGGTGACGCACCATCCCGGTGCGTTTTTATGCGTTGCAATATGAAACTGTTCTGATAGCGTAACGGCTCTTCTTTCCCGTTCAGGAGTCGGTCTCATGATCATCTATGGTGCCTCGCTGTCGCCCTTCGTCCGCAAGACGGTCGCCTTTGCCAATGAGAAGGGTATCGAGTTCGAGCATCGCGACCGGATGCCCGGCGCCGACGACCCCGAATTTCGCGAATGTTCGCCCTTCGGCAAGATCCCGGGTCTGCGCGACGGCGACTATTGTCTCGCCGATTCGACGGCCATCGCCCATTATCTCGAGGCCAAGCATCCGGACCCGATGCTGATCCCGGCCGACCCGGAGGCGCGCGGCAAGGTGATGTGGTTCGACGAGTTCGCTGATACCATCTTCGTGCCGGCGGGCGGTACGATCTTCTTCAATCGCGTCGTCGCTGCGCTCATGGGGCAGGAACCCGACGAGGCGGCGGCGGTGACGGCGGAAACCGAGACGCTGCCGCCCATCCTCGCCCATATCGAGAAATCGCTGGCCGACGGACGCGAATGGCTCGTCGGCGACAGCCTCACGCTCGCCGATATCTCGGTCGCTGCGCCGTTCAAGAATCTCGACTATGGCCGGGCGGCGATCGATTGGGATGCCTATCCGAAGACACAGGCCTTCAAGGAGCGCGTACTCGGCCGCGAGAGCTTTGCCGAGCTGCTGGCGAAGGATGCGGCGATGGTCGGCGGCTAGAGGCCGGCCAACACGCCCTCGAGATGCTCGGCAAATCGCCGCACGCGCAGCGTCTGGCGATGGGCGGGCGGAAAGGCCGCATGGATGGTCAGCGCCGGGGCCGACCATCCCGGAAGCAGCTCCGTGAGCGTTTCGCTTTCCAGATCGTCCGCGACGAACCAACGCGGCATGACGGCATAGCCGATGCCCTGCAGCGCGGCACGATGGATGGCGAGGATATTGTTGCTGGTGAACACGACATGCGCGTCGAGCCGGGCGCGCTTGCCGTCCGGTCCGGTCAATGGAATGCGCCCGCCCTCGAACGGTCCGAGCGCCGCACAGGGGAGCCCCGCCAGATCGTCCGGTTTGCGCAGAGGGGTATCGCCGCCCGTTCCCGCCGCGCCGACCAGGATACGTTCGACCGTTGCAAGCGGCTTCACGATCAGCCGCTCGTCGGGCACCGGGCCGACCTTGATCCAGATATCCGCGCCGATATCGGCCATCCGGATATCGGCGTCCTCGAGGATCCAGTCGATAGCAACACCAGGATGGTCGTTCTGAAAGGCGATCGCGGCATCGGCGAGCCGGTCCTGCCCCAGCGCGACCGGCGCGACGATCCGGATCGGACCGCGCATCGCACCTGTCTCTTCCGCGAACCGCT
>NZ_JBQLZN010000014.1:0-9504 GCF_052168295.1 Parasphingopyxis sp.
TACGCTATCTCTATGACGGCGACGAGCTGGCGGTTGAATATAACAGCGCCGGCACGGCGATACTGCGCCGCTATGTCCATGGCGCGGGGGTGGACGATCCGCAGGCTGCGCGGGCTTTCGCGGCGCCCCCGGCGCCACGGTCCCGCTCGCGGTACGAGGGCAGCGGCACCAGCTCGCCCCGCTTCCTCCACGCCGACGAGCGCGGCAGCATCGTCGCGGTCAGCGACAGCGGCGGCACGGTCACCGACATCAACACCTATGACACCTGGGGAGTGCCCGCGCCGGACAATATCGGACGGTTCCAATATACTGGCCAGATCTGGCTGCCGCAGATGCAGCTGTACCAATACAAGGCCCGCATGTACGCGCCCCACATGGGCCGGTTCATGCAGACCGATCCCATCGGCTATGAGGACGGGATGAACCTTTACACCTATGTCGGGAATGATCCGGTGAATGGGGCGGATCCGACGGGGTTGATCGCGTGCGAGGATCGGACGTTCTGCTCATCGGCAAGCTTTGGATACAGCTTCAGCTCGCGGCAGCAGGACGCACTGCGGGCCCTTGGCGGCCAACAAAGCGGAATACGTGGGCCGCTGACATTTACTGACGAAGGAAACAGCGGCGGCGGGGGAAGCGGCAGTTTCATCACTATCCCTGCAGACGAACCTCTTGAGGAAGATTTTGTCACAACTGGCGTTGTGACTGCGGTTGCCGGTGCAATTGCCTCTGGCATTAGATGGGGATTGGGACGGCTGGGCATTCGCAGCACAGCTAGTGGAGTAGCACCTGACAGTGCGGCATTGCTTAGTAGAGCGATTTTGCCGAGCGGAGCTTTAAATACTTCGAGGACTGTAGCCGCTCAACTCGCTGGTCAACGCAGCTACATCCCAGTGCAGGCAATTACCCAAGCTCTGTCTGCAGGGGTGCGCCGCCCTGATCCTCAAGGGGTTGCAAATCAGTTCATGTACACCATCACTGCGGGACGCACTTTTTTGAATTCGGTTGGACAAAGGAGGTGGAGCAGCGGCACATTGGAAGTACTTATAAATGAGCGTACTGGCCAGATCGTTCACGTACTATATCGGTCAACTGCTCGAGGTTTTGCGAATTAGGTAAATATATGAAAGACGATACTTCGAAAATTCTCAAGAAACTAATCAGTTCATTTTTGAATGGGCAGATCAATACAAGTAAATTCTGCTCTAATTTCGAGACATTATACAATGAAAACGATATAGATGATGCCATAACTCCTCAAGAGAATGAGTTATTCGATAATATTTTCAATACTGTTACTTGGTATTCTCCATTCCCTGAAGAGCGCGAAAAAATCGCAAACTATATTGGTGAGCATGAAGTTTTTAATGCAGTCAAAAATCTAGCCAAGGCTCTTGAAATTGAAACAAAATAGATTGTCATGACAGTTCTCTACCTACGCGCTAATTTTCTGTCCTACATCCATCCGCCCATGCTATCTTTCGTCTAACGGCCCAGCCGTAAGCTCTTTGACCCTGTCGATCTCCTGACCCAGCGGCACGACGCGCGCTATGCGTCAACTTCGTCAACTTTGACTGCTGACGGCCCGGCCACCCCCACCGCGTGTCAACCGGTGTCAACCGATAACAGGCCCCCTTCAGCCCGCCCCAAGCGGCACTCCGGCTTTAGCCTCTTCTATCCTGCCGCATCACCGGAACCGTGGGCGGTTACGCTATAACGGCCTCGGCCGGCTGCTGACCAGCGCGCCTACCTGGTCCAATCAAGTATATAATCGCCAGACTTCTCGTATACGATCTTGGCTCGGTGCGGCTAGGCCTTTGAGGTATTCTCCTCGAATGGCCGCTCTTGGGTAGCCGCGAAATCGCCCCAAACGTCCGCAATGTGGTCGCTTGCGGAGCGTCTGCTTTGCCGGAGTTCTGATATGAAAGCGGACTGTCGGATGGTGAAGGGTTCCGGGCGCCGTAGGCGTACGGAAGTCCCCGAAGCACGAACCCGCTTCGCGGGAGGGGTGCTGGCGAAGAAGGTGAAGTAGAACGACAGGCGTAGCGCGGGGACTGAATGAGGCAGAAGCGGACGTACCAACCTTGTGTAACAAAGCCCGATAAACGACATCTGATCAATTCAGTTAATCGTTGGTCTTGCTGGACCGTTTCCTGCCTGACCCAGCGCGCGGCCGGCGAGGTAATAGTGGAGCCCGCACCAGATGTTCACGACGGCCGGGACGAGCAACGCCATTCTGAGCGACTCGTCGCCATATTGTCCGGAGAAGAGGTCGGACAGGATACCGACGACCTGCGGCCCCAATCCCATGCCGATGATATTGAGCAGGAACAGCAGGATGCTCGAAGCTACGGCGCGCATCCTGATATCGACGAGCGATTGAACCAGGGCGAAAGTAGGGCCGAGCGAGAAACCGCTGAGGAACGCGGGAACGGCGAAAAGCAGCAACGCGGTGCGTGTATCTTCGACTATGAAGAAACCGATGAAGAAGGGCACGGTCAGGACCTTGGCCGCACCGACGACCCATGCCCGCCAGCGTTCGTCCCGCTTCGCCAGCCCGTCCGCCAGATAGCCGGCCGAATAGGTGCCGATGCCGCCGAGCACGCCGGACATGAGCGCGAGCACGATGCCGACTTCCGCCGCCGAAAGCCCGTGCGAGCGCATCAGGAATGTCGGCGTCCACATGACGATCCCGTATCCGCTGAAACCGGCGACCGCCGCGCCCAATGTCAGATGCCGGAGCGCCGGAGTACGCCACATCTTCCGCCATACATTGCGGAGCGGCGGCGCCTGCTCGTCGGGCTTTGCGGCTTTCGTCTCCGATGCGCCGCGTTTGGGTTCGATCAACGTAAAGAAGGTGATCGCTGCAATCAGCAGCCCGGGCAGGCCGACGGCAATCAACGTCCAGCGCCAGCCCCAGGCTTCGCTCATGAAACCGCCGCCCAGATAGGCGATCAGGACGCCGAGATTGACACCGACAGCGAATATTCCAAGCGCCGTCGCGCGCAGGCTTGCCGGGAACAGGTCTGAGATGAGCGAATGCGATGGCGGGGACGAACCCGCCTCGCCGACCCCGACGCCGATCCGCGCCAGTGCCAGCTGCAGGAAATTCTGGGCATAGCCGCACAGAACCGTCATGCCGCTCCAGATCACGACCGCGGCCGTGATGATGTTCCGCCGGTTGCTGCGATCGGCGATCATCGCGATCGGGATGCCGAGCGTCGCGTAGAAAACCGCGAAGGTCAGCCCGACCAGGAAGCCGAGCTGCGTATCACTCGCCCCGAGATCTTGGCCGATCGGCTCGAGCAGGATCGCCACGATCTGGCGGTCGACATGGCTTGATGTATAGACGAGCGTTAGAACGCCGAGCGCATACCAGCGATACCAAGATCGTCGCGCGAACCATTGACGGAGGCGGGTGTCCCCGTCGTTGCCGGCCAGCGGGGCCGGCTGCTCAACGGCGTCAATAGTCATATGAGAAAGAAAAGCCGACCTGCCGCCCGATGCCGAGGAATTGTGCATATCCGCCTGAGAAGGCCGCTACATCGAGGATGCGGGTCGGGTAGATTTCGTCGAACGCGTTGCGCACCCATACCGAGAAGACCCCACCCTCGATCGGTTCGAATCCCGCCTCGAAATTGGCGATCCAATGGGAAGGGATCCGCGTGTTCGGATCTAGATCGAGATCGGAGATCACCGAGTCCTGCCAGGCCGCATCACCGCGCAGGAAGACGGGAACAGAGCCGAGATCGAAGTCGTAGCGCGCGCCCAGGGTGAGCGCCAATTCGGGGACTTGGTTGACCGGTTGGCCGGACAGATCCTGTCCGCCCGCGGCGTTGGAACAACTGCCCGCGGACACTTGGGGCACCGTGCACGGCACGCCGAGAAACTCCACGAACTCGGCGTCGGTATAGGCGAGGTTGAAATAGGTCTGCAGTCCCTCGATTGGCGTCGCGCTGAAATCGACCTCGACGCCCATACTGCGGACCTTACCGGCATTGCGCAGAACGAAGGTCGCCGTCTGCGGATCGAAGGCCGTCGCCTGAAAATCCCGGACGTTGCTGAGATAGGTCACGATATCGAGCCGGACATCGCCGCCGAGCAAGGCGCTTTTGAAGCCCAGCTCGTAGTTCGTCACGATTTCAGGCTCAAGCGTCGGATCGGAGCCCGGATTGGCGATGCCGCCACTGATGCTGACGTCAATTGCAGGCCCCTTATAGCCACGCGAAGCGGCCGCATAGACCATGATATCGTCGGTAACATTGTACTCGATGCCCGCAGTGCCAGCCCAGTTCGTGTCTTCAGCTCGCGCATTGCCGGTACGCAAGCCCGTCGGGAAGAAGAAGAAGTTCCCGTTGCTGACGAAATCCGCTTCGATCTCGTCGCGGATAAGCCGCGCGCCTGCGAATATTTCCCAATTGTCGCTGATCTCGAACGTCGCATGGCCGTAGAGAGCGAAATTCTCGCTCTCGACAACGGTCGTTTGCAGTGTCTGCAGCGGAACGCCATTGGTCAGGAACGTGCCCGTGCCAAGCTCGGCATCGACATCGAAACGCTGCTCGAAATGATAGAGGCCGAGAATATAGGAGAAGCGATCCTCCGCCGGGGAAATATATTGCAGTTCCTGCGATGTTACCTCCATGTCACGGAAAATATCGAACACATTGGCCAGATCGATGTCGAGCATATCGCTGTCGGTAAGCGCACGCTGCTCCCAGCTGCGATAGCCGAAAATGGCCCTGATCTCGGATCCGTCATCGAAACTGTAGGACGGAGTAAGCGTTGCGTGGACGACATCGTTTGTGTGCCGGATCGGCGCGTCGGAGATGTTAACGGTGTTGCCTATGCCGGGCTGAACGCCGTTGGCTGCGATCCGCGAGAGGAAGAGGCGGCCGAAGGTGCTCTGGTTTGCGATATCGGTATCGACGAAACTGAACGTCCGCGCACAGCAATCCTGCTCCTGTTCGAACACTTCGATCGAGCCATCGAGGCGGAACTGGCCGAGGTTCAGCCGGCTCTTCAGCCGAACG
Organism: Parasphingopyxis sp.; assembly: GCF_052168295.1. Lineage (GTDB taxonomy): Bacteria > Pseudomonadota > Alphaproteobacteria > Sphingomonadales > Sphingomonadaceae > Parasphingopyxis. The sequence goes on from NZ_JBQLZN010000014.1 coordinate 5,031, forward strand.
CCCCAGCTCTCGCCCCTGTTCTCGGTCACGTTGCGAACCGGATTATCGATGAAACCCTCGTTTTGATCCGAATAGAAACCCGACAGACGCAGGCTCCAATTATCGGTGATCGGACCGCTGACATGCGCTTCGAGCCGCGTGGCATCGAAGGTCGGGCTGTATTCGGCGTCGACGCCCGCTTCGAACACATCGCTGGGGTCTGCCGTGAGGATCGAAATGACACCGGCCGAGGCATTCTTGCCGAACAAGGTGCCCTGCGGACCGCGCAGGATCTCTATGCGTTCGATGTCCCAGAATTCGAGCAGGCCCGAGCCGCTCGATCCGGTGACGACTTCATCGACCAGCACGCTCACGCTCTGCTCGATACCGTCTGCTAGGGTCGATCCTCCGATTCCCCGGACCTTGAAGCCTTCACCGGCAACGCCGCTTGATCCGTTCAGCGTCAATGAAGGGGTGGTCAGGGCAAGGTCGTTCACCTCGCGCACACCGAACGATTCCACCGTTTCGGGCGACAACACGCTGATCGAAACGGGAACGTCCGTGATGCTTTCGTCCCGGCGTTGGGCGGTGACGACGATGACGCCCGACGATTGCTGCGTCGCGGCAGCGCTCGCCTCTTCCGTCTGGGCTAGGGCGCCAGTCGACCAGCCCCCCAGGGCCACCGGCGCCATGAGCGCCAGCAACGAACAGTTGCTCGATATTCTTGACCCTAAAGCCATTTCCGCTCCCCTTCCATCATACTGTTTTTACAGTTTTTATTCGGTCTTGCGTGCGATCGCCGCGACATGCTCGTCCAGCAAACGGTGAAAATGCCGGATCAGCGATTCCTGGTATTTCGCGAGCGTCACCTCATCGTGCGACGCTCCTTCGAGGCCGATCTGGACGGCCTCCAAATTGGTCGCGTCCTGATCCTCGATCAGGGCGAGACCGCCGAGTTCACTCGCGACCCGCCAGGATTCGTCCGGCCCCACGGTCCTGTGTTCGGCCGCTTCGGGCCGCTCACCGTCGAACGGCGCGAGCAGCACGACGTCCATGACGCTCATGTCGTGCCGGTTCTTGTAGGGCCGCCAGCGATACATCTGCCTGACACCCGGGCCGCCGAAGAGCAGGAAGTTCGGGAAGACCGAATAGGCGATCGTATCCATCAGCTCCGAGTTGCAATATTCGTCCGCCTTGTCCCCGATCGAGTCCTTCAGCGCCGCGCGCCCCTGTGTCGCCGCATAATCGCGCGCGCGTTCGCCTTCCGGTACGGGTGGCCCTTCGGCACCGGCCAGATATTGGTAGGTCAGCGAGTTGAGCCGCTCCTGTTCGGTGGGCTTGTTGGCCAGCGCAGGTGTGTCTCCCATCAACGGCGCCATGCCACGCCCGACGGTATCGTATACGTCGAACTGCGAAGTGAATGCTCCGAAGCTGGCCAATAGTTGCGGATGAGTGGCGTAGACGTGCCAGGTTTCGAGGAAACCCTCCTTGTTGATCTTCCAGTTGCAGCGCATGATCTTGGAAACGTCGGCGATGATCGCGCGATCCTGCAGGTCCCAGCGCGCGAAGTGGTCGGGCAATATGTCCAGCGTATCGGCCAGCGGACTTGGATCCTCGTCGAGATTCACGAAGACGAAGCCCGCCCATGTATCGACATGGACTTCGGGCAGGCTGAATTTCTCGCGCTCGACGTGCGGTAGGTCCCAGGGCGTCGGCACCGTTTTGAGATCGCCGTCCAGCTTCCAGGCGAAACCGTGGAACGGGCAACGCAGCTCGCTGACCCGGGCGTTGTAATCGCACAAGCGCCGGCCGCGATGGAGGCACACATTGCGGAACGCCTTGATGGCGCCCGAACGCTGCCGGACCAGGACAACGGATATGCCGCAGATATCGTAGATGAATGTGTCACCGGCCTCGGGGATCTGTTCCTCGCGGCAAGCCCATTGCCACGTTTTCTTCCAGACGCCTTCGATCTCTTTCTCGTGATAGTCGCGGGAGATATATTTCTCGATCGGCACCGTATCCGGCCCCGCGGTATCGGGCCGGATTTCGCGCAGGAAATCGGGGATCGGCCGATCTTCGCGATCGAGCTCTTTCTGGTAATGCGCGCCGGGCGCCGGCGCGGCGGTTTTTTCTTTGGACTTCATTACGATTCCTCTCCGGCCTCGGTCTTGCGACGGCCCGCTCCATGATCCTTTTGCAGACGCTGATTGCGGAACGGCACGGAGTCGCCGAAATTGTGACCCGCCATCCAGATGCACATCATCGGATCCGCCTCGCGCAGCTCGCCGCTGATCCAGGAGCCGTCGCGCCGGAACAGGCCGTTCTTATCGCCCCGCTCGACCCGCACATCGCCGTGCTCGTCGGTATAGATATCCCCCGTAATCGGGTGTTTCATTCGTGCCGTGCCCATGTCGCGCGATCTCCTTTCCGCTCAGATCACGACGGCGGACATTCCGCCGTCCACGGTCAGGATAGCGCCATTCACGAATTTCGCCTCTTCCGATGCGAGATAAGCGGCGGCAAAGGCGACATCATCCGCCTGGCCCCAGCGGCCCTGTGGGTTGCGTGCTTTGACCCAGCTGTCCGCCTGACTGTCGTTGCGCATTTCCGCCGTCATGTCAGTCGCAATGAACCCGGGCGCGATAGCATTGGCCGTGATGCTGAACGGGCCGAATTCGAGCGCCAGCGACTTGGTCAGCCCCATCAGCGCATGTTTGGTCGTGACGTACGCCGCCCGGTCCCGCGCCGCGAACAGGCCGGCGGCAGAGGAAATATTGATGATCCGCCCATATCCGCGCTTGCGCATATGCGCGCCGGCACGTTGGGCAAGTAGGAAACAAGATGTGAGGTTCGCATCGAGCATGGTCCGCCAATCGGCGAGCGCAGTCTCGGCAACGGACGCCCGGCTGGCCAAGCCGGCATTGTTCACCAATATGTCGAGGCGGCCATGATCCGAAACGATGGCGTCGATCGCGCGTTCGCAGGCTGGCAGGTCGGTTACGTCAAAAGAGGCAGTCCCCGCTTTCGCGCCACTCTCCTCCAACCGCTCCGCCAGCGCGGTGAGCTGATCCGGATCGCGGCCATGCAAGACGACGCGCGCGCCTTGCCGGGCGAAAGCAACGGCCATCGCGTGGCCCAGTCCGCGGCTGCTCCCGGTTACGAGGGCCACCTTCCCGTCCAACGAAAAGAGAGTACGGGCATCGGTCTCGTGTCGCTCGGATGTCGCTGTCGCCATGTACGTGCCTTGTCCCGTTTACAGGACGGCAGCGTAGCGGGCGGGATTTGTCCGAGCTTGCCTGTGCGTGCCCGATAAATGCCCGACCGTGCCATTCGCGCGGCTCGGGAGTGATTTGACAGCAATTTCAGCGGTTAGGACGACAAGCTAGGCGGACAGCCGGTCCTCTTTCGGCGACAGGCCGAAACGCTGTTTATAGCTCCGGCTGAAATGGCTGAAGCTGGAAAAGCCGGTGTTCATCGCGACATTGCCGATCGGCAGCGACCGGTTCTGCGGCGCCTTGAGCAGGCGGCGGCTCTCCAGTAGCCGGCGTTCGATCAGCCACTGGTTCGGCGTCGTTCCCTCATCTTCGAACAGCCGGTAGAGCTTGCGCAACGACATGCCGCACTCTTGCGCGATGCTCCGCGGATCGAGATCGGGCTGCGACAGGTTCCGCTCGATGAAGTATTTGACTAGCAGTAATTCCGCGCCCGATCTGCGCTCGCCATCTTCGTCAGCGCCCACCGGACCGTTGCCGCCATCAAGACCCGGTATGGCCGTGCCGATCAGATCGAGCAGATTGGTGACCAGAAGATTGGCCTTTGGTGCGTCCAGATCCATCGCGCCAGTCGACAGCGAAACGATCATTCCCCGAATAATCTCGGTCATGATATCGCTGCCGGAAAGGATTTCGCCGACCGGCACGCTGCCGCCGAACCTGTCCGCCACCGAGCCATGGCCGAGGCGGACGCTGATCTGTCGATAAGGCTGAACGAAATCGAAGCGGACCGGGCGAGTCCCGTCCACCAGCGTCAGATCCCCGGGACGCAGCGATACGAGGTGATTGGCCTGTTCGACCTGCGCCTCACCGGCCATCTGCAAGATCAGGCAGCAGCCGGGGCGCATTGCCGCACGCTGATGCAACCGGTCATGCGCTACCAGGCAGCGGCCGGCGTGCATATCCGCGATATCCAAGTCGCCCACCATCCAGTGGCTTACCCGGGCTTCAAACGGGTCGCCGCTATGCGGTTTGGGATCGAAACCGGGGAACAGTTCCTGAATTGCATCCCGCCACCCGGAAAACGACTGGATCGTTTTCGGCTTGGTCGGCGGACTAAGAGAGGCGATATCATGCATGTCAGACTTGCGACACTATCGCCCTTTCGCCGAAATTCAAAACGCCCGCCGAGTTGTCAAGAGCCCGCGGCCCGATCTGCGACGGTCGCCACCATAACGAAAGCCGGCCCGGGCGCAGGTGTCTCGCTTTTCCGATTGAAC
>NZ_JBQLZN010000015.1:0-76260 GCF_052168295.1 Parasphingopyxis sp.
CCGGCGCGAGCGCCGCAGGAGGTTCGTACGGCGCAGGGTTCGCCGCCGACGGTTGAGCGATGGCTAGAGAGCTTAGCGCGGCGAGCGCGAGCGCGGCAGACGAGAGAGTGCGGATCACGGCGTCATCCTTACTGTATTAGATATATATATCAGTAAGGCGGATAATCGGCCTATGTCAATCGCTTCGACGCCGTTTCTTCAGGTAGCGCCAGGGGAGCACGATCAGACCGAACAGCGTCATCAGCAGCGCAAGGATGGCCGAGACGATCAGGATCGGGTGGCTCGTATCGCTGCGGTCTTGGAGGTCCATGATGTGGAGCCCCCACATGAAATCGAAGGCGCGCCAGAACCGGGTGCGGACGGCCAGCACATCGCCGGTTTCCGCGTCCACATAGACATGATGGCTGTCGCCGAACCGCGCCTGCCAGGCGGGGCGGCCGCGGCGCAAGTCCATCGGGTTGGCGTCGGCATCGAAGCGCTGCATCCGCGCGAGCGGTTCGTCGCCGGCATAGGCGGCCTCGGCGATGCCGGCCGCCTCGTCGCTCGTGAGTTGCGGCGCGAGATAGGCGCCCGTTTCGATCGACGCCCGCCGCCCCCCGCCATCGGCGTAGCGGATGATCCATTGCGTGCCCGACGGCCGCTGGGCGAGCTCGACACTGCGGACCGCGCGGACAGTGCTGTCGATGCGGGGGAAGACCGGGGGGTTGGCGGGCGTAGCAACCACAGGGGCCTCCGCGCGCAGATGCTCGCCGCGCACCGTCTCGATCGGCTGGGCGACCATGAACAGGCCCGACACCGTCCAGAGCAGCAGCGGCACGCCGGCCAGCCAGCCGAGCCAGATATGCCATTTGGTAAGCTTCAGGCGCATCGCCAGCTCCATCTTTCGCGTTACGGCGCGGGCCGGCCGTCAACGACCCGAACCGCGGCTTATCCTATTGGCAATATTGCCGAATAGGATTGGCCGGGCCGATTTGCCGACACCCCGTTCTGTGTAAACGAAACCATCGTCCAAATCAGATATGGATCGGCTTGCCCTGCACCGCCATCGCCGCTTCCTTGACCGCTTCGGCATGGGTCGGATGCGCATGGCACGTATAGGCGATATCCTCGCTCGTCGCGCCGAATTCCATCGCCTGCGCGGCCTGCGCGATCATCGTGCCGGCAAGCGAGGCGATGATGTGAACGCCGAGCACACGGTCGGTCTCCGCATCGGCGATCACCTTCACGAAGCCATCGGTATCGCGGTTCGTCTTGGCCCGGCTGTTCGCCATCATCGGAAACTTGCCGGCCTTGATCGTATAGCCCTTGTCCTTGGCCTCCTCGGCGGTCAGACCGACCCCGGCAATCTCCGGCATCGTATAGACGACCGAGGGGATCACATCGTGATTCACGATGCCGACCTGGCCCGCGATATTTTCGGCGACCGCGATCCCTTCATCCTCGGCCTTGTGCGCGAGCATCAGGCCCGGCGCGACATCGCCGATCGCCCAGACGCCGGGGACGCTCGTGCGGAACTCATGGTCGATCGGCACCTGGCCGCGCTCGTTGAGCGCGAGCCCGATCGCATCGAGGCCCAGCCCTTCGGTATTCGGCCGCCGGCCGATCGACACGAGCACGCAATCGGCTTCGAGCAACTCCTCGCCGCCGCCTGCGGCCGGTTCGACCGTCAGCTTGACCTTGGTCTTCAGCGTCTCGGCACCGGTCACCTTGGTGCCGGTGCGGATCGTGAAACCCTGTTTCTTGAAAATCTTCGCCGCTTCCTTGCGGATATCGCCGTCCATGCCGGGGAGGATCTGATCGAGAAACTCGACGACCGTGACTTCCGCGCCCAGGCGCCGCCAGACCGAACCGAGTTCGAGCCCGATCACCCCGCCGCCGATCACGACCATATGCTTGGGCACTTTGGGTAAGGCCAGCGCGCCCGTGGAATCGACGATTTGGTGTTTGTCGTTATCGATCTCCACGCCCGGCAGCGGCGTAACCGAGGAGCCGGTGGCGATCACGATATCCTTGGCCGTGACGCTCTTGCCGTCGACCTCGACCGTGTTCTCACCGGTAAACTTGGCATGGCCCTTGAGCCAGTCGATCTTGTTCTTCTTGAACAGGAATTCAATTCCGCCAGTGAGTTCGCTGACTGCTTTCGACTTTTCGGCGTGCATCTGATCGAGATCGAGCTTCGCGCCGGTCAGCTTGATGCCAAATTTCTCGAGCGCGCCCTCATGCGCTTCCTCGTAGAGCTCGGACGCGTGTAGCATCGCCTTGGACGGGATGCAGCCGACATTGAGGCAGGTGCCGCCCAGCGTTTCGCGGCTTTCCGCGCAGGCCGTCTTCAGGCCAAGCTGCGCGGCCCGGATAGCGGCGACATAGCCGCCCGGACCAGCGCCGATCACCAGCACGTCATAGTCGTAAGTCTTCTCAGCCATTGTCTTTCCTCGGGCGCGGGGAGCGAAATTTCTAAAGGTCGATCAGGAGCCGCATCGGATCTTCGAGCGCTTCTTTCATGCGGACGAGCGCGGTCACGGCCTCGCGGCCGTCGATCAGGCGGTGGTCGTAGGAGAGCGCGAGATACATCATCGGCCGCGCGGCGATCGAGCCGTCGGGCAGAACGACCGGGCGCTGCTCGATCCGGTGCATGCCGAGTACTGCGGATTGCGGCGGGTTGATGATCGGCGTCGAGAGCAGCGAGCCGAATACGCCGCCGTTCGAAATCGTGAAGGTGCCGCCCTTCATCTCGTCCATCGAGAGCGTACCGTCTTTCGCCCGCTGGCCGAAATCGGCAATCGTCGTTTCGATCTCCGCAAAGCTCATGCTCTCGGCGTTGCGGATCACCGGAACGACCAAGCCATTCGGCGCGGACACGGCAACCGAGACATCGACATAATCGTGATAGACGATCTCGTCGCCGTCGATCTGCGCGTTGACCGAGGGGACATCGCGCAGCGCGAGGCAGGCCGCCTTCACGAAGAAACCCATGAAACCCAAACGGATGCCATGCTTCTTCTCAAAGAGTTCCTTATACTGTTTGCGCGCATCCATGACGGCGGTCATATCGACATCGTTGAATGTCGTGAGCAGCGCGGCGGTATCCTGCGCATCCTTCAGCCGCTTGGCGATCGTCTGGCGCAGCCGCGTCATGCGGACCCGCTCTTCCTTGCGCTCTCCGGCAACGGCAGGCGCCGATTGCGGGGCGGCGGCGGGCGGCTCGGTGCGTTCCAGACTCGGTTCACGCGCTTCGGCTTTTTCCGCCTTGGCCGCGGTAAGCACATCGTCCTTGGTCAGCCGGCCGTCCTTGCCGGTGCCCTTGATCTTGGACGGGTCGAGCCCGTGCTCCAGTACCAGCCGGCGTACGGCGGGAGACAGGGTCAAGGGCGGGCCGTCCGTATCGGGTGCCTCGGTTTTTGTTTCGGCGGGCGCACTCTCCTGCTTGGCGGCGGCAGCCTTCTTGGCCGGTGGCTCGGATTTTTCTTCGCTCTTGCCAGCCGATGCGCCGGCACCCTCGCCGATGCGCGCAATCACTGCGCCAACCTCGATCGTATCGCCGACCGCCACGACATGCTCTTCGAGCACGCCGGCAACAGGTGACGGCACTTCGACGGCGACCTTGTCCGTCTCCAGACTCGCGATCGGTTCGTCGCGGCCGACCGCATCGCCCGGCTGTTTCAGCCATTCGCCGAGCGTGGCTTCGGTAATCGATTCGCCCAGCGTCGGGACTTCAACATCGGTTGCCATCTCTACTTCTTTCCTTGGCTATGGCCGAGCGCCGCGGCGACCAGCGCTTCCTGCTGTTCGGCGTGCCGTTTCGCGAGGCCGGTCGCTGGCGACGCACTCGGCTCGCGGCCCGCATATTCGGGTCGTTCGGGGCCGAGGCCGGCCTCTTCGAGACATTCCTCGATATAGTGCCGGGCGAACATCCACGCACCCTGATTTTTCGGTTCTTCCTGTGCCCAGACGACGGTCTCCAGATTGGTCATGCGCTTCAACCGCACGACCAGAGGTTCTCCGGGAAAAGGGTAGAGCTGTTCAAGCCGGACAATAGTCGTATTCTTGTCCTTTGCCGCATCGCGCGCTTCGAACAGGTCGTAGGCGACCTTGCCCGAGCAGAGCACTAGCCGTTTCACATCCTTGTCCGCGGGCGCGTTGGGATCGGACTTGATCCGCATGAAATGGCTGTCGCCGAGGAAATCCTCGATGCCGGACACCGCCGCCTTGTGCCGCAGCAGCGATTTGGGCGTCATGATAACGAGCGGCTTGCGGAACGGGCGGAGCATCTGGCGGCGCAGCACGTGAAAATAGTTGGCCGGCTCGGTGATGTTCGCAACCTGCATATTGTCGCCCGCGCAGAGCTGCAGGAAGCGTTCGAGCCGGGCGGAACTATGTTCCGGGCCCTGTCCCTCATAGCCGTGCGGCAAGAGCATCACGAGGCCATTCGCGCGCAGCCATTTCGCTTCGCCAGACGCAATGAACTGGTCGATCATGATCTGCGCGCCGTTCGCGAAATCGCCGAACTGGGCTTCCCAGAGCACGAGCGTCTTCGGGTCGGCCAGCGCATAGCCATATTCGAAACCGAGCACGCCATATTCGGACAGGGGACTGTTCAGAACCTCGAACCGTCCGCCCGGCACATGCTGGAGCGGCGTGTAGCGTTCGGCGGTTTCCTGATCGACCCATTCGGCATGGCGCTGGCTGAACGTGCCGCGCCCCGAATCCTGGCCCGACAGGCGGACATTATAGTCCTCGTTGATCAAGGTGCCGAAACCCAGCGCTTCGGCCGTCGCCCAGTCGAAGCCCTCGCCGCTTTCGAACATCGCGCGCTTGGCATCGAGGATACGGCCGAGCGTCTTGTGGATCGTCACATCCTCGGGAACGCTGGTCAGGATATCGCCGATGGACCGCAGCGTCTTTTCCTCAACGCCCGAGACGATGCCGCGGCGCGCCGATTCGGGATCGGCTGGCATGCCGAGCCCTTCCCAGCGCCCGCCGAACCAGTCTGCCTTGTTCGGCAGGTAACTCTTCCCGGCCTCGAACTCCTCGTCGAGCATCGCGTTGAATACATCCGTCGCTTCGTCGACCCAGTCTTCGCCGATCACGCCCTCGGTCACGAGCCGCTCGCCATAGATTTTCGAGACCTTGGGATGCGAGCGGATCGCCCGATACATCACCGGCTGGGTGAAGCTCGGCTCGTCGCCCTCATTATGGCCGAAACGGCGATAGCACCACATGTCGATGACGACGTCGCGGTGGAAGGTCTGGCGGAACTCGATGGCGAGCTTGCAGGCGAAGGTCACGGCTTCCGGATCGTCGCCATTCACATGCAAGATCGGCGCCTGGACCATCTTCGCGATGTCCGACGGATAGGGCGAGGAACGCGCAAATTGCGGGCTCGTCGTAAAGCCGATCTGGTTGTTGATGACGAAATGGATGCAGCCGCCGGTATTATAGCCGCGAATGCCGGAGAAACCGAAACATTCCATGACAATGCCCTGGCCGGCAAAGGCGGCATCGCCATGAAGAAGTACCGGCAGCACTTCCTTATGCTCTTCCAGGTCTTCGCGGTTGACCTGCGTCGCGCGGGTCTTGCCCAGCACCACCGGATTGACCGCTTCGAGGTGCGAGGGATTGGGCACCAGCGACATGTGCACGCTGATTCCGTCGAACTCGCGGTCGGTCGACGTGCCCAGATGGTATTTGACGTCGCCGGACCCGCCGACATCCTCGGGATTGGCCGCGCCGCCTGCGAATTCGTGGAAGATCGCGCGATAGGGCTTGGCCATCACATTGGCGAGCACGTTGAGCCGCCCGCGATGCGCCATGCCGATCACCATTTCGCGCACGCCGTCCGCGCCGCCATATTTGATAATCGCCTCGAGCGCCGGGACCATGGACTCGCCACCATCGAGCCCGAAGCGTTTCGTGCCGACATATTTCTTGCCGAGAAAGCTCTCCCACTGCTCGGCTTCGATCACCTTGCGAAGGATCGCCTCCTTGCCTTCCGGCGTGAACTGGATCGAGGCTTCCTTGCCCTCCATCCGCTCCTGCAGGAAGCGACGCTCCTCCAGATCGTTGATGTGCATATATTCGAGGCCGACCGGCCCGCAATAATTCTCGCGGAGGATCGCGACGATCTCGTTGACCGTCGCGACTTCCATGCCGAGCGCGCCGCCGAGATAGACGGGCTTGTCGAGTTCGTCCGCCGTAAAGCCGTGAAATTCGGGCGTCAGATCGGCCGGAAGCTCTCGCTCATGCAGCTTTAGCGGATCGAGGTTGGCTGCGAGATGCCCGCGCACGCGATAGGTGCGGATCAGCATCATCGCACGGATCGCGTTGCCCGCGGCCCGTTCGATTTCGTCCGACGATAGCGGTTTCCGGGAGTAGGACGGGGCGGCCGGCGGATGATTGGGATCGGCGATCGTCATCTGCGTCGGATCGAGCCCCGACGTGACCGCATCCGTCGTTACGACCGGCCAACCCGGGCGTTGCCAGCTCGGGCCGCTAGCGGTGGCCTCGAGGCCGTCGAAAAAGCCGCGCCAGCTCGCATCTACTGCGTCGGGATTTTCCCGATATTTGCGATAAAGGCCTTCGACGAAGGACGGGCTGACGCCTTCCAGCTCTGAGAAGTCCATGCCCTCATAGCCCATGAAATGTGATCCCTAGCTGTCCCACCGCGCCGATCTGGCGTCCGGCACGTCTTCTATCAACCCTTGAGCAGTTCGGCGAGTGTCGTGCCGAGCTCTGACGGGCTGGGCGATACCGTGATCCCCGCGTCTTCCATCGCCGCGATCTTATCGTCCGCGCCGCCCTTTCCGCCCGAAACGATAGCGCCGGCATGGCCCATGCGGCGGCCCGGCGGCGCCGTGCGACCGGCGATGAAACCGACAACCGGCTTCGAGCGGCCGGCCTTCGCTTCATCGGCGAGAAACTGCGCGGCTTCTTCTTCCGCGCTGCCGCCGATCTCGCCGATCATGACGATGGATTCGGTTTCGTCGTCAGCGAGGAACATCTCCAGCACATCGATGAAATTGGTGCCGTTGACCGGATCGCCGCCGATACCCACGGCCGTCGACTGACCGAGCCCGACCGCCGTGGTCTGATGCACGGCCTCATAGGTCAGCGTGCCCGAACGGCTGACCACGCCGACCGAGCCTTTGGAGAAGATGCTGCCCGGCATGATGCCGATCTTGCACTCGTCGGGAGTCAGCACGCCCGGACAGTTCGGCCCGATCAGCCGCGAATTGGATTTTTCGAGATGGCCTTTCACCGTGACCATGTCGAGCACCGGAATGCCCTCGGTAATCGCAACGATCAGCGGAATCTCCGCCTCGATCGCCTCGATGATCGAGGCGGCTGCGAATTTGGGCGGCACATAGATGACGCTCGCATCGGCGCCCGTCGCATCACGCGCCTCGACGACCGTATCGAACACCGGAAGGCCCAGATGCTCGGTCCCGCCCTTGCCCGGCGTGACGCCGGCGACCATCTTGGTGCCGTAATCGAGGCCCTGCTGCGTATGGAACGTGCCGGTATCGCCGGTCATGCCCTGGGTGATGACCTTCGTATTCCGGTCGACAAGAATGCTCATAGACCTTCAAACTCCAAATTGCTGGCGGACAATGTCAGTCCGGAAATGGGAATATTCATCGGAAGTTCGGCGCCCGGGGCGGCGAAGAAGATTTCCATATCGAGATGGCCGGGCTTGAGCCCGCCATTCCATTTATAGGCGACCAGACCGTCAGCCGGGCGGGATGTGGCTTCCGGCGCGCGGCGCGCCCAGCTTGCCAGCATTTCCGCGTCGGGCTCGTCCGTGGCATCGAAATCGTACATCCGGCAACCGGTCGTCACAATCTCGTCGATCCGAGCGCCGGAGAGGACGATATGCAGCGGCCGCCCCGAGACGGTCCGCCGGAACACGCCGTTTTCGAGTATCTCTGTCGGCGTTTCGCCGTCTTCCAATTCTTCATTCTCGATGGCCGCACGGCCGAACGCGATCAGCCGGCCCATCACGCTATCGGCTTCGGGCTCATAGGCTTCCCAGCCGGCGGCTTCGACGGACGCGCGATTGACCGCGGGATCCTCGACGCCGGAACAGGCCGTCGCAAAAGCTTCGAGAATATCGTTCAAAGGATAGGGCGCGGCCGCCGGATCGTCCGCCGCGACGGCAGGTGTCGCCGCAATCAGCACAGCGAAAGACAGTCCGGCAAAAAGATGGCGCCGGCGCGTCATGCGAGGCTTTCGTCGAGCCCCTTACATGCTTCGAGCAGTTCCTTCACCGCGTCGACCGATACGTTGAAGTTTTCGCGCGCCTCATCGCCGAGCTCGATCTCCACGATCCGCTCGACGCCTTCCGCGCCAATCACCACCGGCACGCCGACATAGAGATCGTCGACGCCATATTGTCCGGTCAGATGCGCCGCTGCAGGCAGCACCCGCTTTTTGTCCTTCAGATAGCTCTCGGCCATCATGATCGCGCTCGTTGCCGGCGCATAATAGGCGCTGCCATTGCCGAGCAAGCCTACAATCTCGCCGCCGCCGCCGCGCGTACGCTGGACGATCGCGTCGATCTTTTCCTGTGTCGACCAGCCCATCTTGATAAGATCGGGGATCGGGATACCAGCGACCGTCGAATAGGCGGGGACTGGAACCATCGTATCGCCATGGCCGCCGAGCACGAAGGCGGTCACGTCTTCGACCGAGACGCCGAATTCCTCGGCCAGGAAGTGCCGGAAACGCGCGCTGTCCAGCACGCCGGCCATACCGCAGACCTTGGCGTGCGGCAGCCCGGAAAATTCGCGCAGCGCCCAGACCATCGCGTCGAGCGGGTTGGTGATGCAGATGACGAACGCGTCCGGCGCGTGCGTCTTGATGCCCTCACCGACCGCTTTCATCACCTTGAGATTGATCTCGAGGAGATCGTCGCGGCTCATGCCGGGCTTGCGCGGGACACCGGCGGTGACGATGCAGACATCGGCGCCCGCGATGTCGGCATAGTCGCTCGTACCCTTGAGCGCCGCGTCATAGCCTTCGACCGGTCCGGCCTGCGCCAAATCGAGCGCCTTGCCTGCCGGCATGCCCTCGGCGATGTCGAACAGAACGACATCCCCCATTTCCTTCATCGCGGCGAGATGAGCGAGAGTGCCGCCGATCATGCCGGCGCCGATAAGCGCGATCTTGTTGCGAGCCATGTCTATCCTCTTGTCTGCTGGCCAACGTCCCTGAAACGCGCCGGGCTTAGACGGTGAGGCATGAGTCGGCAACCGTTCGAGACGGCTATTTTTGCCGCTTTTCGCTCGCTTTGCGATTGCCGTGCAGGTCGCGGCCTGCCGGCCGGAACGGAATGGCGGCGAAGATCAGTCTGCCGGTGCGCGGATTGCGATCCGGTTCAGCGAATAGCGGGCAAATTCCTGCCATTCACCAGAGGCATTTCGCATCGAGTCGACGATTTCAAGGCGATTGTCGGCAACACGCCGATAATGAGTGCGGCCCAGCTCGCCCCAACGCGCGACGAGCCCTTCGCCGTCGACAGTAGCGTTCAGCGCGTGGACGTTACCCATGCTGTCGAACCATTGCCCGGTCCATGCGCTTTCGCCCTCCGCGTGATAGAGACCGAGCCCTTCGAAATAGGTGGTATCGCCATCGGCCCCGGCGGCTGCGAAGCGATATCGGAAAGCGTGAAACCGGCCGCCAATTGCGGCGTCGACGGACAGCGTCGCCATGCTGTCCTGTCCGGAAAACTGCCCTGGTCCTGCCCACTCACCGGCGATCCATTCGGCGAACGTCGCGCCATCCTGCGCCTGAGCCGGAACGAAAGCAAACAGTGTCGCGGCGAACACGGCGGAAACGAGCCTTTTCATCATCGCTCCTACTCCGCTGCGTCGCGCATGTCCTGATAGAGCATCAGAGGATTGTCGTCGGGGTCGTAGAATGTCAGCAGGCGCACCATGCCGGGCACGTCCTGGATCGGTCCATCCTGCCTGACTCCCTTGGCATCCAGATCGGCCTTGGCCGCCTCGATATCGGTCGTTCCGAATGTCGGTGTCACGCCGCCGCCAACAGCAACCGATTCGACCTGAGACAGGCCCATCGCGACATTGTCGACCGCAGTCGCAACTTCACACCAGCCGATCTCGTCGACCCGGTACAGGAGTGTGAAACCCAGCATCTTCTCGTACCAGTCGATCGACCTGTCGAGATCGGACACGCCCAAGGTGCAGGTCAGCCCGCCATCGAAATCTATCCCCATTTTCTCCTCCTCCCGAATTGATAGTCTTGATTTTATACCATATATAGAATGAGTCAATCGCGATTGGGTAGTGCATGCTTTCGGCCGACGATATGCGGAAATTGGGCGAACGGCGCTGGGCCGTGCCGGTGCTGGCCGCGTTGGCGGCCGAGGGCGGCGGCGCGCGTTTCGTCGTCCTGCTCAACCGGCTGGGATGTGCCCGATCCGCGCTCGTGAGCACGCTCGATCATCTCAAGCGTCATGGCTGGGTGGCGCACAATCCGGGGCACGGCCATCCGCTGCGCCCCGAATATATTCTCACCGAAGCGGGCACCGCGATAGCGCTGCGCGCGCAGGATATTCTGGGTGCATCGACCGAGCTGGGGCTCGGCCCGGACGCCTTTCAGCGCTGGACGCTCCCGCTCGCATCGGCGTTGCGCCCTGCCCCGCTGCGCTTCACCCAGCTCAAGACTGGGCTCGCTCCGGCAACGCCGCGCGCATTATCGCTGACGCTGAAGCAGATGATGGCCCATGAACTGGTCGCGCGCGATATCGTCGAGGATTTTCCGCCGGTGCCGCTCTATGGCCTCACGGATCGGGGCACGCAGCTCGCCCGCGCGATCTAGCGTCTAAATCCCGTGCCCGGCCGCCATGTAATCGGCCGACTGCATCTCGATCAGCCGCGATGCCGTGCGCTCGAACTCGAACGCGCCGTCGCCGCTTTCGTAGAGACCCGTCGGCTGCGCATCGGCCGCGGCCAACAGCTTCACCTTATATTCGTACAGCGCGTCGATCAGCGTCTTGAAGCGCGCTGCCTCGTTGCGCTTCTCCGGTCCCATGACCGGGATGCCGACGATAATCACCGTGTGGAATTTGCGCGCAATGGCGAGATAGTCGGGCGCGCCCCGCGCTTCGCCGCACAGGCGTTTGAAGGAGAACACGGCGACGCCCTTCAACGACTTCGGGACATGCAGCGACCGCCCACCGGCCACGTCGATATCCTCGCTCGGTACATTGTCCGCATCATCCGGCGAATAGTCCGTTAGCCGAAAAAACGCCTCGCGCAGCTTCGCGGTCGCCTCCTCGCCATTGGGCACATACCAGGTCGGCATGCCGCCGAGCCGGTCGAGCCGGTAATCGGTCGGTCCGTTCAATGAGACGATATCGAGCCGCTCGGTAATCAAATCGATGAACGGCAGGAACAGCTCGCGATTCTGCCCATCCTTGTAGAGATCCTCGGGTGGCCGGTTCGAAGTCGTCACGACGGTAACGCCCTTTTCGAGCAGCGCCGTGAACAGGCGGGACAGGATCGCCGCGTCCGCGGTGTTGTTCACCACCATCTCGTCGAGCGCGAGCAGCCGCGCCTGGTCGCGCAGCGCATCGGCCACGGGGAGGACTGGGTCGCCCTTCTCCTTCGCCCGTTCGGCGCGCAACCGGCCGTGCACATCGAGCATGAATTCGTGAAAGTGGACGCGCCGCTTCGAGCGTATCGCCAGACATTCGTAGAACAGGTCCATGAGCATCGACTTGCCGCGGCCGACGCCGCCCCAGAGATAGGCGCCGCGTATCGGGTCCGGTTTGCGCCCCAATGCGCGCCAGAGAATGCTGCCGCGCCGCGGTGCGGCCTCCAGCGCCTTGCTGAGTTCCGCAAGACACGTAACCGCCCGCTCCTGATCGGGATCGGGCCGTAGCTCTTCGGCCGTAACCAGCTCCCGATAGCGCGCGGCGAGCGCCGTCATTTTTGCGGGCTGGCCTTGCGAATAGTGCCCGAAAAGGCCGCGACGCGTGCGTCCTCTTGCACGACGAGCCCGCGCAGGAAGACCAGCCGGCCGGTTTCGCGCAAGACCTCGACTTCGGCATCGAGCGGGCGATCGAGGAAACCCGGCCCGATAAACTGTACCGACATATCGACCGTGACAGACCGCCCCATATGATGGATGCCTAGCACCGCCGAACCGGCGAACAGGGCGGCGTCGATAAAGGTCATCACGGCGCCACCATGGACGACATCGGCCAGATTGGCATGGATCGGCTGCGGCCACATCCGGCAGCGGGACGTCGTTTCGCTTTCCTTGCGGACGCGGAACGGCCCTAGCACCGTATTGAAACGCTCCTCGCCGACCAGCTCCCAGATCATCCAGCCCGGATTGTCGGGATCGGGTTCGTGGCGGAATTTGGAGTCTGACAAGACTTTGGCTCCGCTCAAACCGAGCGTTCGAGCATCATCTTCTTTGTTTCGGCGATCGCCTTGGCCGGCGACAGGCCCTTGGGACAGACATTCGCGCAGTTCATGATCGTGTGGCAACGATAGAGGCGGAACGGGTCTTCGAGCTCATCAAGCCGCTCGCCCGTATGCTCGTCGCGGCTATCGGCGAGCCAGCGATAGGCCTGGAGCAGGATCGCGGGACCGAGAAACTTGTCGGAATTCCACCAATAGCTGGGGCAGCTTGTCGAGCAGCAGGCGCACAGGATGCACTCATAGAGGCCGTCGAGTTTCGCGCGCTCTTCCGGCGATTGCAGGCGCTCTTTGCCCGACGGCTCGGGCGTCTCCGTCTTCAGCCAGGGCTGGATCGAGGCATATTGCGCGTAGAAATGGGTGAAATCGGGCACCAAATCCTTGATCACGTCCATATGCGGCAGCGGCGTGATCGTGATTTCCTTCTTGTCGCAATCTTCGATGGCGGTCGTGCAGGCGAGGCCGTTGGAGCCATCGATATTCATCGAGCAGGAACCGCAAATCCCTTCGCGGCAGGAGCGGCGGAAGGTCAGCGTGCTGTCCTGCTCGCCCTTCATCTTGATTAGGGCATCGAGAACCATCGGCCCGCAATTGTCGAGATCGACCTCGAAGCGGTCGTAGCGCGGATTTTCGCCGCTATCGGGATCGTAGCGATAGACTTTGAAGGTAACCGTACGGGCGCCGTCCGATTTATGGACCTTGCCGTTCTTCCTGACCTTGCTGTTCTTCGGAAGCGTGAATTCAGCCATGATGCGTTCGATTTCCTTCCCGTGCAGCAGCGAGATAGCGCGTCATGCCACACTGCGGAAGGGGTTGCCGCACGCAAATTTTCGATGGGCGCAATCGAGCGGCGCGCCTATTGCGCTTCGACTGCAGACCGTCCCCAATCGATATTGCGCGTCAGGTACATCACGGCTGCCAGCGCCGCGAAGAGCATCAGCGAACCGATCAGCAGCGAGAGGCTTTCAAGATTGAGCAGCGCATAGATCGCCGCATAAAGGCCGATCATCAGCGCGCCCATCATGCCGGCCCGCCGCCAGCTGCCGAGCACGGCGGCGGAATAGGCTGTATTGAGCCCGACGATCGCGGCCGCCGCTACCACATAGGCCCAGGCGAAACCGATAATTTCGGCAAAGGCGAGCAGCATCACGAAGAAGAGCACGAGCGCTGCGCCCAGGAGCAGATATTCGATCGTCGACACGCGCACGCCGCCGATCAGATCGAACATCAGATAGGCAAGGAAAGTGAAACCGATGATCAGGAAGCCATATTTCACCGACCGGTCGACCTGCGAATAGAGATCGACGGGCTGGAACAGGCCAACACGCGCTTCGGTCGTTGCCGCCGGGACATCATAGCGCGGATCGAGGCTTGGCTGCGGTGCGATCATCTCGTCGGCCGCCGCATCGCCGGTCATCACAAGCGACCGCCCCAATGCGAGGTTCGGAACGCTGTAGGAGGCGGTGAAGCCCTCGCCGTCGATCTCGCGCTCTGGCGAAAATCCGCCGGTGAAGGAGGGATGCGGCCAGCTCGAGCTGACCCGCCAATCGGTATGACCGGCATGCGGCATCAGTGACAGGCGCTGATTGCCACGCACGGAAAAGGTGACGGATGCTTCGAGCGGTCGTTCGGCGAGCCCGCTCGCATCTATGGCGGCCGAAAACCCCGCGCGATTCCCGCCGCCCGGCGTCAGTGCGACAGGCTCTCCGTCGAACCGGATCTCCGCCTCCTGAATGCCCCGCATGTCGGACAGGCCGAAGCGCAGTTCGGCGCGGTCGAACGCCAGCGTCGCCTGATCGACGCCCTGGCGCGCCAGGTCCGCGGGCAGACGATAGACGGCCTGCCCCTCATTGGCCGCGGTATAGACGATCGCTTCGTAAATGGACCGCTGGCGCCGTTCGGGATCGATCCGGGTGGCCAGTTCGAAACGCTCGGGCGCGAGCGTCAATTCGCGCCAGACCTGCCGCGTGCGCGTCGTCTCGCGGCCATTCTCGGTGACCGTCTCATTGGCTTCCGCGCGATAGGGTATCACGAGATAGGGCCCGCTGATGACCTGTGGACCGCCCCAGCCTTCGGCTATGGATGTCAGCGCCGTCTGGGACTGCTGTTCACGGTCGTAAACGAGCAGCCAGATCGTGAAGAGCGGGATCGACAGCAGGAACGCGACCAATAGAACCATGGCCAGCTTGAACCCCGGCGACCGGCCGTTTGCTGTCTCGCTCATATCACCCTCCACTCAACTCATCGACAAAATCACTCGCTTCGTCGACGGCAGTGGCGGGAGGCGTCTGAACCCCGGCTTAATAGTCTACAGGCTGATCAATCCGTTGCGCCGGAGGCTGTCGGCAAGGATCGTTTCCAGTAAATCGGCATGGCTGAAACCGGCAATAGCGGCGGATTTCGCCATCACCTTTTCGGACCAGAGATTGCAATTGAGGTTGATCTCGATGAAGTTGATATCGCCGGTATTGCGATCGAGGCGGAACTCGATCCGGCCATAATCGAAGGGCTGGAACTCACGAGCGACCTTCTTCGCATACTCGGCGATCTTCGGTGCGAATTCGGGTTCTTCGAACTGTTTGAGCGTGGACTTTTCGGTATTCGCGACAAGGTCGCGCTTCTCATAATAGGTCCAGAGCTTTTGCGTGTCCTCGCGCTCATAGATCAGCATGGGCAGCATCACGGGGTCGCCCATCGAGATAAAGGCCACCTGCACGTCATAACCGTCGAGATAGGGCTCGACGATCGCGTCATGCCCTTGGCCGTGCATGTCGGCCACGGCATTGGCGACGCCCGCCCAGTCATGTGCATCCGATATGCCCCAGCTCGCCGATGATGCGTTGGGCTTGATCACCCAGCGATCGGCCTTCGGACAATCGGCCTCTTCGACTGGCGCGCCGCGCCGGTAGCAGAACCAGGGCGCGGTCGGCACACCGGCATGAACGCAGACGAGTTTCGAACCGGATTTGTCGTCGCCGAGCCCGCGCACGAACGGGATCGCGCCGACATAGGGAATGCGATGCATGTTGCAGAGCAGCGGGATCAGCATTTCCGAATTGACGAACCCGCCGCGATTCAACAGCGGAAAGACGAAATCGACGTTGGGATAGGTGAACAGTACGTCATAGCTGTTCTCGATGCGCAAATTCAGGTCGAGGCCTTCGAGCGTGGTGCGCACTTCATGATGGTAGATGGCATGATTGCCGTCCTCGGGATGCATGCCCCCGCCCCATAGGGCATGCTTGGCCATAAACATGATCCGGATCCGTTCTTTGTCTGCGTCCGGTATTCTCAGCGGCTGCAAGGCTTGTGCCATGGCGACCTCCATTATTGCGCCCGAAAGCCGCTCCCTAGACCCATATTTCGGCCGCCGCCAGATAGCATGGTGGGCAACGCGCCCCGGCTGCATTAGACGGTGCGACGATGCGATTGACCGATTGTCACAATGTCAACGACTTCCGGGCCCTGGCGAAGCGCCGGCTGCCCGGACCGGTCTTCCATTATATCGACGGCGGGGCGGACGACGAGCGCACGCTTGCCCGCAATACGCGTACTTACGAGGAATGCGATCTCGTCCCGAGCGTGTTGGCCGGCGTCGAGGAGGTCGATCTGACGACTACGGTCATGGGGCGGACCATCGACATGCCGCTGTTCCTGTCGCCCACCGCGCTGCAGCGCCTTTTCCACTGGCAGGGCGAGCGCGCCGTCGGCCGGGCGGCGGAGAAGTTCGGCACTTATTTCGGGATCTCGTCGCTCGCAACGGTCGGTATCGCAGAGATCGGCGCGACCATATCGAGCCCCAAGATGTTCCAGCTCTACGTCCACAAGGACAAGGGCCTTAACCGCGCCATGGTCGAACAGTGCAAGGCGGCCGAGTTCGATGCGCTAACGCTCACCGTGGACACGATCGTCGGTGGCAATCGCGAACGCTGTCTGCGCACCGGCTTCACCTCCCCGCCGCGCATCACGCCACGGTCATTTCTCAGCTATGCGGCCAAGCCCGCCTGGGGACTCAACTATATGTTCCGCGAAAAGTTCGAACTGCCGAACCTTTCCGGCCATATCGGCGAAGGCAGCAGCGTCGCCCTGTCGATCGGCGACTATTTCACGACGATGCTGGATCAGTCACTCGACTGGACAATGGCCGAGCGGATCCGTGCGGACTGGGGCGGCGAGTTCTGCCTGAAAGGGATCATGTCGGTCGAGGACGCGAAGCGCGCCGCCGATATCGGGGCGACCGCGATCATGGTGTCCAACCATGGCGGGCGGCAGCTCGACGGCAGCCGCGCGCCGTTCGACCAGCTGGCCGAAATCGTCGACGCGGTCGGCGACCGGCTAGAGGTGATCTGCGACGGCGGCATCCGGCGCGGCAGCCATGTGTTGAAAGCGCTTAGCGTCGGCGCAAAGGCGTGTTCGGGCGGGCGGCTCTATCTTTACGCGCTCGCCGCAGCCGGACAGGCAGGCGTCGAACGCGCGCTCGGCAATCTGCGCGCCGAGATCGAGCGGGACATGAAGCTGATGGGCGTAACGAATGTCGGCGCGCTAAGCCGCGACAATCTGCGCTGGCGCTAGCGGCTGGCGGAGCGGGCGTCTTCGTTCGCGGGGCGGCCAACCGGTGCCGTCGCCGTTTGCGGCATCCGGCCTTCAAGCGCATCGAGCCAGTTGGCCGCCTGCCGCCCGATATCGATCTGCGGCTCGGACGGCGTCATCGCGATACCGGCCTCCCATTGGGCAATCTTGGTGCGCGCCTGATCGAACGCGGCGGCGAGCGGCTGGGGCCGGCGCAGCGACCGGTTGACGAAAGCGTCGCCGAAATAGGTCCAATCGTTGGTCGGCGAACAGCCGAAAGACGAGCGGTCGGCGGCCGCGGCCGTCACCACGATACTGGTCGGTGAGGAGAGGCCGCGCACGAACGTACCTGAAAAACAGGCATTCATGATCAGGAGCCGGTTCACGATCCTGAGCTCGCCCAACAGGTTGGACAGGCGCAGCGGCGACATCGTCCCGTAACCCTGATCGCCATAATAATAGACGATACCCGTCGGCAGGCCGTGGCTCGTCACGTATAGGACCAGCACATCCTCAACCGGGTCCATCAGCTCGGCGATCCGCGCGAGAGCAATGGTCAGCGACGTCAGGGAACCATGCGGCAGGCTTTCGCCGCCATTTCCGTCTGGGGCGGCCAAGGTCAGCACGCGGCCTTCCGCGCCATAGCGCCGGGCCAGGACACGCGCAGCCTCGCGCGCCTCGCGTCCGAAGACCGGATCGCTATCGAGCGCGATCGACAGAATATAAGCGTCGACCGTGCCTGGCTCCTGCGGTGCAAGTTCCGCCAGTGCCGCAGACAGCCGGCGATGGTCGGCAAGCGCCTGCTCCGGATCGATATCGTAGGCAAATTCGGTACCGGCATTGGCACCGAGCACCGCTTCGTGCGGCTGTACGCGCGACAGGAACGAGGGCAGCGGCCGCGTGTGACTGATCGCCTCCTCACCACCCGTCTGAGCAGACACCGGATTCACGCCGGCGAGACACACAAGCGTAAAGAAAAACGCGGCGCGTATCAGTGCGAGGAGACCAAGCGCGTCAGTCAATATATCCCTCCGGTCAGGAAACCGACCAACCCTCCCGCGCGGCCATGCCCGAGTCAAGCATCGCCGCTCTAGCGCGGCTCGACCGCCAGGCGCGAGATGAGGATCGCCGTGCGTGTCGCCTGCCGCCTTATGCTGTCGAGATGAATAGTCTCGCCGGGCGCGTGCGCACGTTCGCCGGACGGCCCCATCCCGGCAAGGCTGTCGGCATAGGGCGCGACAAAGGATATGTCCGCGGCCCCGCGCCGCAGCGGATCCAGCACCGGCTGCTCTTCAAGCCCGAGATCGGCATTCACAGCATTGAGCCGCGCGAGCAGCGCGCGATTGCCGTCCGTCGGCGCCATCGGCGGATAGCCCTCGTCGAAGCTGATCGTCGCGCTCGTGCCCGGCGAGTGATCGGCGACGATTTCCTCCATGCGCGTGCGCACCCGGTCGGTCTGGTCCTGCGTCAGCGTCCGGAAGTCGCCACGCGCCATCGCGATCGGTGGGACGATATTGGTTTTGCCGGTTGCTTCCGCCGCAAGCTGGTTCTCGCTCAACGCAGCCGTGGTGCCGCCGGTGATCAGCCCGACATTGAAGGTCAGGCTCGGCTCGGGCAACTCGGTGCGGAAGGCCGCGATGATCCGCGCCATCTCGAATATCGCGCCGTCGCCCATCCGCTCACTGAATATGCCCGAGCTATGGCCTTCGTTGCCGCGCGTCACCAGCGTCCAGGCATTGGACGAGCGCCGCGCGATCACGCCCATATCGCGTCCATCCTCGATCGACAGGCTTTCGAAACCGAGCGCGACATCGGCCCATTGCCCGGCCGCGATCAGGTCGCGGCGCGAAATGCTTGCGGGTTCGCCGAAATCCTCTTCATCGCCGGTGATCGCGACCGTGATATTCGCGCTGTCCAGCGTGCCTGCCGCCTCCATCGCCCGCAGCGCGGAGAGGATGACGATGATCCCGCCCTTGTCGTCATAGACGCCGGGGCCCGTCGCACGCTCACCGTTTCGTTCGAACGTCTGGAAGTCGGAATCGACCTCGAAAACGGTATCGGTATGCGCGATCAGCAGGAATCGCGTGCCGTCCGGATCGCCTTCGTGCCGCGCGAAGAAATGGCCGGCGCGATCAACTTCGCTCTGGTCGATAATCTCCACCGCGAAACCCAGCGCCTCGAACTCTGGCCGCAGCATTTCCATGACCGCGAGATTGCCTTCGATATTGCGCGTGCCGCTATTCTGGTTGGTCAGCCGTTCCAGCAGTGACACGTGCCGTTCATATTCAGCATCGACCGTCTCGACGATCTGCTCCTCCGCGGGAGAAAGCTGGGCGTCGGCTGCTGCAGGTAGCCCGCCCGCCAGAAGCCCGAACATGGCCGTAACCGCCAAAGCCTTCATCATCGTCTCCGTTGAACTCGTCCTAGATCAAAATGGCCATGAGGATGGCAAGCGCGGCGAACTGGACGATGGCGATCAGGATCACCGTACCGCGCAGCCGCGCCACGCGCGCTTCGCTCTGCGCATCGAGCGCGGCGATCGCCTCGGCCAGTTCCTGCTTGGTCGGCAGGCTCTCCATCGCCTCGCGCAGCAGTTCCGCATCGGACGGCTCGCCCTTTTCCGGCGGCAGCACCTCGGTGCCGCCCTGCCGCTTCGCCAAACGGTCGACGAGCAGGCCGCCCGCCTTGGTCGCGGCCTCGATACCCGCGCGCCGAACCTGCGGATGCGCCAGCGCGGAGACAATCCAGGCCGGCCACGCCATGCTCAGTACACCCTGGCTTTCGGCTCGATATATTCGGCCTCGTCGGTCAGCGTGAAATCGTGGACGGGGCGATAATCGATACCGACGGTGCCGTCCTTGCCGCCCCAGCCGGTGAAGGTCGTCACCGTGTGCTTCATCCAGTTTTCGTCGTCGCGATCCGGATAGTCTTCATGCATATGCGCACCGCGGCTTTCCTTGCGGTTGGCGGCGCTCGCCATGGTCACGACGGCCTGGCCCATCAGATTGTCGAGCTCGAGAGTCTCGATGAGGTCGGTATTCCAGATCAGCGATCTGTCGCTGACGCGGACATCGGCAAGCTTCGCATAAACGCCGCCCATCTTCTCGACGCCTTCGTCGAGCAGCTTCGTGTCACGGAACACGGCGGCATGGGCCTGCATCGTCTTCTGCATGTCGAGCCGCAGTTCGGCCGTCGGCATGCCGCCATCGGCGTGGCGGAAATGGTCGAGCCGTTCGAGTGCCATATCGGCGCTGTCGTCGGGCAGCGGTTTTTGCGATGCGCCCGCCTCGAGCTTGTCCTTCAGCCGCAGGCCGGTAGCCCGGCCGAACACGACGAGGTCGATCAGCGAATTGGAGCCGAGCCGGTTGGCGCCGTGCACGGACACGCAGGCCGCCTCGCCGACCGCATAGAGACCGGGCACGGTCGCGTCGGGGTTTTCCGCCGTCGGGTTCACGACTTCACCCCAATAGTTACAGGGTATGCCGCCCATATTGTAATGCACGGTCGGCACCACGGGCAGCGCCTGCCGCGTTAGATCGACGCCGGCGAAGATCTTGCCTGTTTCGGTGATGCCCGGGAGGCGCTGGGCCAGCACGTTCGGGTCGATATGGTCGAGATGGAGGAAGATATGGTCCTTCTCGTCACCGACCCCGCGGCCCTCCCGGATTTCCGTCGCCATGCAGCGCGAAACGACATCGCGCGAGGCGAGGTCTTTCGCGCTCGGTGCATAGCGCTCCATGAAACGCTCGCCTTCGGAGTTCGTGAGATAACCGCCCTCGCCGCGTGCACCTTCGGTGATAAGCACACCCGCGCCGTAGATGCCGGTCGGGTGGAACTGGACGAACTCCATATCCTGCAGCGGTAGCCCGGCGCGCAGCACCATGCCGCCGCCATCGCCCGTGCAGCTGTGTGCACTCGTCGCGCTGAAATAGGCGCGGCCATAGCCGCCAGTCGCCAGCACGACAGCCTGCGAGCGGAACCGGTGGATCGATCCGTCTTCGAGGCACATGGCGACAACGCCCCGGCACTCGCCATTCTCCATGATCAGGTCGATCGCGAAATATTCGATGAAGAAATCCGCGTCATATTTCAGGCTCTGCTGGTAGAGCGCATGGAGCATCGCATGGCCGGTCCGGTCGGCCGCAGCGCAGGTCCGCTGGACCGGAGGCCCCTCGCCCATATTCTGCATATGGCCGCCGAACGGGCGCTGATAGATGGTGCCGTCGTCGTTGCGCGAAAACGGGACGCCCGCATGTTCGAGCTCGTAGACCGCCTCGGGCGCTTCGCGCACCAGATATTCGATGGCATCCTGATCGCCGAGCCAGTCCGATCCCTTGACGGTATCGTACATGTGCCAGCTCCAGTGATCGGGCGTATTGTTCCCGAGCGAAGCGGCGATCCCGCCCTGCGCGGCAACCGTATGCGAGCGCGTCGGGAAAACCTTGGTGATGCAGGCCGTTTTCAGGCCCGCTTCGGCGCTGCCCATGGTCGCGCGCAAACCGGAGCCGCCAGCACCGACGACCACCGTGTCATAGGTGTGATCGATAATCTTGTACGCGTCGGCCATTATGCGGCGCCTCCGAAAGCAATCCTGGCGATGGAAAAAATGGCGATCGCGCCTGCCCCGATCGCGAAGAAGTTGAGCAAAACGAGCAGCCCGAGCTTGGAGGCCTCGTTATGCACATAATCCTCGATGAAAACCTGCAGCCCAAGCCGCAAATGCCAGAAGACGTTACCGGCGAGCAGGATCATCGCGACAGCGACCAGCGGCTTGGCGAGCCATTCGGTCACCACGGCATGCGAGAGATCCGGCAGGCGCACGAGCGAAACGACGAACCAGCTGACGAGCAGCAGATTGCCGGCAGCCGTGAGCCGCTGCATCCACCAGTGATGCGTGCCCTGTTTCGCCGAACCGAGACCGCGAACGCGGCCGAGCCCCGTACCCATCAGCCTTCTCCCCCGATCAGCGCGCCGATCGTCGGCCAGAGCAGCCACGCCCACAGCGCCACCGTCGCCAGGATCGCCCCCGCAACGACGGCGATCGACCAGGTCCGGTTAGTATTCAATTCATAGCCGGCGCCCGCATCCAGAACGAAATGGCGTATGCCGTTGAACAGATGCGTGAAAAACGCCCAGCTCAGCCCGATGCCGAGCACCGCACCGACCATGTTGATGGCACCGCTTTCCACAGTCAGCAGGCCGAGGAACCAGTTATAGCTCTCCGGTCCGCTGGCCGCCGCCAGCAGCCATCCGGCGAACAGCAGCCCGCCGACGATGGCGAGGCCGAAACCGGTGATCCTGTGTAGGATAGATACCAGCATATTGGCGCCCCATCTCCAATGCATGAGATGCGGCGATAGGGGGCGTGATTGATTGCGTGACATATGGTCTCTTGCGGCTTTCCTGTGTGCGGTTCCTCTTAGACGAACCGCCTATCCATGCAACCTAGGCCTGAGGACAGCGCGGACAATACTAACGTGCTCTTAACCAATCGCATTTAATGCTGTCGATCGCGACTTTATTGCGGGCGAGGCCTTAATGAGCATCAAGGATCATATCGCGGTTTTCGACCATGACGGAAGCCTGGAAGACAGTGTGAAACAGATCGGCGCTCTGGTCGAAGGGCATGAGCGCGCTCTGGCAGAGGAATTCTGGCAGCGCTTCATCGCGATCAATCCGTCGCTTCGCGCATTGAGCCCCGAACAGCTTGAAAAAGCGGTGGATTTCGCCACCGAATATACAAAAGAGAAGCTCAACAAACCGGGCGAGCAACGCTGGGTGGAGATTGCCCAGAAGAATGCCGCGCGTATTTTGGAATCGGGTATTTCCGCGATGCAGCTGTTCGCCGCGCTCGCCTATGTGAACCAGTCTGTCCTGACGCTCATCCGCGAGAAGACCGGCGACGATCCCGACCGCTTCCTGAAGCTCAATCAGGCACTGGTCGTATTCGCCGCAATGGAGGTCGAGGTCAAAGCGTCTTTCATCAACGAATTCCTGTTCAAGCAGGAGGACGAAAAACGGCGCGAGATCACGCGCATCTTCCGCGAGAAGATCGAGCAGACAGTCAAGAGTGCGACCGAAGACAGTATGGCGGTCATCGCCAATACCGGCGACGCGTCGAAATCGGTGCAGGGAATGCTCGGCAAGGCGTCCGAAGTCGCTGCCGCGGCCGAACAATCGGCGATCGCGATGCGCGAAGCGGCGCAAACCGCGGCCGGTCTCATCCGCGCCATCGAAGAGGCGCGCAGCGAGGTCGAGACGTCTGCCGACGTGGCAACGCGCGCTTCGGAACAGGCGCAGGAAGCAGTGCGCGTGAGCGAGGCGCTCTCCGAACATACGATATCGATCGAATCGATCCTCGGCCTGATCCGCGATGTCGCCGGTCAAACGAACCTGCTCGCGCTCAACGCGACGATCGAGGCGGCGCGTGCCGGCGATGCGGGACGCGGTTTCGCAGTCGTCGCGCAGGAAGTGAAAAGCCTTGCCAATCAGACGGCGCAGGCGACCGACGATATCGCCAACAAGATCGCGGCGATCCAGGCGGCAACGGCGCAGACGGTCGAAACGAACGAATCGATCCGCACGACGGTCAACGAGGTCCAGGCGTCCGCGACGCGCATCCGCGAAGCGATGGAACAGCAGGCCCAAACCGTGACGACGATTACCGCCGCCGTCGACGAGACGGCGCTTGCTGCCGATTCGATGTCCGGCACGATCGCCGCCATTCGCGAAGACAGCGAGAGTGTTTCGTCCGACATCAACCGGGTTTCGGACGGCTTTCATGGTGTCGACGGCCATCTTCAGAAGCTGACCGGCGCGACCGGCGAGTTCGTCCGCCGCATGGCCGAAGGCTAAGCGCTTCCACTCGCGCGCCGGCCCGCCTATCGAGGGCGGATGACCGACGCCAGCGACACCCATATCTTCATCACCGGCGCGCGCCGGGGTATCGGCAAGGCGGCCGCCGACGCGCTCTCGGGGCCCGACACACGTCTCGCGCGGCATGCGACACAGCGCGAGGGCGATGTGACGATCGCCGCAGACTTCAATGTACCGGGGGCGGCGCAAGATGCCTGGGGTGCGGCACTCGACCTGCTGGACGGCCGGATCGATGTGCTCGTCAACAATGCCGGCATTTTCGAAGCCTCGTCCATCGATCAGGATGACGAGACGTGGCGCTCGGATTTCGAGCGGACGTTGCGCGTGAACCTCACCGCCAGCGCCGAACTGTGCCGCCTCGCCGTCCTTCACTTCCGCGAACGCGGGGGCGGCCGGATCGTCAATGTCGCGAGCCGCGCCGCCTATCGCGGCGATAGCCCGGATCACTGGCATTATGCGGCGTCGAAAGGCGGCATGGTCGCGATGACGAAGACGATCGCGCGCGCTTATGCGGCCGAGAACATCCTCGCCTTTGCTATCTGCCCCGGCTTCACGATGACCGGCATGGCCGAGGACTATCTCGAAAGCCGCGGCGGCGAGCAATTGCTGCGCGATATCCCACTCGGCCGGGTCGCCACGCCGGAGGAGGTGGCGGAAACGATTCGCTTCTGCGCGCTCGATGCGCCGCACTCGATGACCGGGGCGGTGCTCGATATCAACGGGGCGAGCTTTGTCCGGTAGCTGGAAGCTGACGTTGCCTTGCACGCGTGCCGAGGCGGAGATTCTCAAGGACGATATCGCGCCGTTCGCGCTGATGGAGCCTGTGCCGGTGCTCATGACGAGCGAGATCGATCCGAAACGACCGGACGAGTGGCAGCTCGACATCTATTTCGAGCAGGAACCGTCCGCAGAAACGATAGCGACCGCAATGCATCTGGTGCCGAGCGCGGCCGGTCACGATGCCTTTATCACCCGGCTCGGCGACGAGGACTGGGTCGCCGTCAGCCAGCAGGGCCTGGAGCCGATCCATGAGGGCCGCTTCTTCGTCCATACACCGATCCATCGTGATCTGGTGCCCGACGGTAGCATCGCCTTCGAGATCGACGCCGGCCAGGCCTTCGGCACCGGCCATCACGAGACCACCGCCGGTTGCCTCGCCATATTGGACGGCCTCAAATCGGCCGGCCGCCGATATCGCGAAATCGCGGATATCGGCACCGGCACGGGCCTACTCGCCTTCGCGGCGCTCGCTTTATGGCCACGGGCACGCGTTGTGGCATCCGATATCGATCCGGTGGCGATCGCAGTGGCGAGAGACAATGCGGCCGTCAACGCCGTCGCGCTTGGCAGTGGGCCCGGACGGATCGAACTGGTGACGGCCGCAGGGCTCGTCCATCGCCGGTTGCGCGCCCGCGCGCCTTACGACCTGTTGATCGCCAATATCCTCGCCGGGCCGCTCATCGATCTGGCGCCCGCTTTCGGCAATGCTGTCGCGCCGGGCGGTACGCTGGTCCTCGCCGGACTTCTGGACAGCCAGGCCGAAGCCGTGATCGCCGCCTATCGCCGCCAGCGTTTCCGGCTGGGCGAACGACTCGACCGCGGAGAATGGGCGATCCTCAGGCTGGAGAAGCGGCGGCGCGTTCGCGGGCGTAAGCCTGCGTCCCGCGCGTGATCACCTCGTCCCCAGCGGCGATATCGTCCGGCGCGTAATCGACCGCGTCTTCCAGTTCGTCATAGAGCGGCGCGAAATCGGTCTCGACCGTCACGCGCAGCAGTTCCTCGAAGCTCGGGATCACGAAATAGACCTGCTGGAAATCGTCGATCCGATAATTGGTCTGCATCACGCGCTTCATGTCGAAGCGGATGCGGTTGGGGCTCGGATCGTCAAGCGCGAACAGGCTCTCGCCATGGCTCGACACGATGCCCGAACCATAGATGCGCAGGCCCTCGGGCTCGTCGATCAGGCCGAATTCGACCGTATACCAGTAGAGCCGTGCGAGATGGTCGAGACTGTCGAATTCGAGCGCGCGCAGCCCGCCCCGGCCATAGGCCTCCATATAATCGCCGAACACAGGGTTCGCGAGCATCGGCACATGGCCGAACACGTCGTGAAAGACGTCGGGTTCCTGCAGATAGTCAAGCTGGTCGCGCTCGCGGATGAAATTGCCGGCGACGAAACGGCGATTGGCCAGATGGTCGAAGAACACATCGTCCGGGACGAGCCCCGGCACGGCGATCACCTGCCAGCCAGTCGCTTTCATCAGCCGCTCGGACAGTTCTTCGAAATCCGGAATGCCCGGTTTCGACAGGTTCAGGACATCGATCCCGTCGAGAAAGGCCTGGCTCGCGCGGCCCGGCAACTGCTTGAGCTGGCGCTTGAACAAAATGTCCCAGGTTTCATGCTCTTCCGCCGTATAGTTCGCCCATTGCTGCGGGATCGACCAATCCTCGGCGGCGCCTTCTGGCGGGCGTTCGAAAACATGTGTTTCTGCTGTCATGCGGACGATATAGCATCAAAGCGCGTAAAGAACGAATGACCGAGGTCAAAATCCAGCGGAGAGAGGCGATCAAACGGGTCTTGCGCGGCATCGGCCGCACTATTGCGATTATCGGCCTGCTGCTGCTCGTCTATCCGCTCGCCGGTATCGGCGGCGCGCTGATACCCGCCAATGGCGATTGGCGCGAACCGGAAACCGGCGTCACGCTCTATGTCCATGACAATGGCATCCATACGGGTCTCGTCCTGCCCCGCGCCAATGCCATCGCGGACTGGAGCGACCTCGTGCGGCCCGAACATCTGGCCGATCCCCGCTATGCGAGCGACTGGCTGCTGTTCGGCTGGGGCGACCGGACCTTCTATCTCGAAACGCCGACTTGGGCGGATCTGCGGCTTTCCACGGCCGTGACGGCCCTGTTCGGCAGCGACGCCAGCCTCGTCCATGTCGATCATATCGCCGCGCCGCAAATCGCCGACGATCTGCGCCCATTGACGGTCACGCGCGAGCAATATGTCCAGATCGCCGCCGCCATCCGTGCGCAGTTCGCGCTCGATGCCGACGGGAATTCGCAACCGGCCGGCGCTTACGGACCCAATGACGTCTTCTACGAAGCGCATGGCCGGTACACGGCCTTCCGCACCTGCAACGAGTGGACCGGCGCGATCCTCCGCGACGCCGGCATACGCATCGGCGTCTGGACGCCGTTCAACACGGGCGTGATGCGCTGGTTCGATGCCCCGGTTGACACTGGTTGACACTGCCCCGGTATGTCCCCCCCTCTGGACCGAAAACGATATGCACTGATCTGAGCCGGCCATACTGCACGATTGCCATAGCCGGACGTCTGTAGGACAGCGATTCCTGGAGCTAATCGATGAACGCTGTCGTCATCACAACGAAAGCTGGGATGACGTGGAAGGATTCCTTCATTTCCCAGCGGCAGCCGCGACGATTTCCGCCCAACCGGCTTCGTCGATCACCTCGATCCCGAGTTCCGCTGCCTTTTTGAGCTTCGAGCCGGCGCCCGGGCCCGCGACGAGCAAATCCGTCTTGGCGCTGACGGAACCGGCAGCCTTTGCGCCCAGACGCTCCGCCTGTGCCTTCGCTTCATCCCGGCTCATCGTTTCAAGCTTGCCGGTGAAGACGATCGTCTTGCCCGACACCGCGCTTTCGGTGACTTCGACCTCGTAAAGCGGCGGATCGACCTCGCCGAACAGATCGTCCCACGCCGCCCGGTTATGAGCTTCATGGAAAAAATCGGCGAGCGCGAAACCGGCTGCTGTGCCGATCCCGTCCGTGCTGACTTCGAGGATCGACTTCACGGCTTCGGTCAGCCGGTCGCGATATTTGCCGTCGGATTCGTCTTCGCCCTGCGGATGGTCTCGCCGATAAGCGAATATCTCGCTCCCCTTGTCCGGCAGCTTGCGGATATCGCCCAGCCCTTTGAGCAGGTCCCGCGCCGTCACCGCGCCGATATGGCGGATGCCAAGGCCGAACAGGAGACGCGCCGCATCCGGCTGGCGCCGCGCCTCGATGGCCGCGAGCAGGTTATCGACCGATTTCTCCTGCCAGCCCTCGCGGGCCAGCAGCTCCTCGCGTTTTTCGTGCAGCCGGAAAATATCGGCCGGCCCCTTGTCGAGCCAGCCGAGCTCGTAAAATTCCACGATGCTTTTTTCGCCCAGCCCATCGATATCGAGCGCGACGCGGCTGACGAAATGGATGAGCCGCTGGACCTGCTGCGCCGGGCAGATCAGCCCGCCCGTACAGCGGACATCGACTTCGCCCTCCTCGGCGACGGCCTCCGATCCGCAGCGCGGGCATGCGTCGGGAAAGACATAGGCGTCGCGCTTTTCGTCGCGCGTCAGGTTTTCGACGACCTGCGGGATGACGTCGCCCGCGCGCTGCACCACCACCCGGTCGCCCGGCCGGACGCCCAGCCGCTCGATCTCGTCGCGGTTGTGGAGCGTGACGTTGGAGACGACCACGCCGCCGACCGTGACCGGCGTCAGCCGCCCGACCGGCGTCAGCTTGCCCGTGCGCCCGACCTGGATATCGATGGCTTCGAGCGTCGTTTCGGCGCGCTCGGCCGGGAATTTATGCGCGAGCGCCCAGCGCGGCGCCTTGGCGACGAAGCCGAGCCGCGCCTGCCAGTCCAGCCGGTCGACCTTGTAGACGACGCCGTCGATATCATAGGGCATGTCCGCGCGGTCCTGTTCGATGGCGCGATACTGGTCGAGCAGCGCGCCGAGCGTGTCGACCCGAACCAGCCGGTCGGAAACGGGGATGCCCCAGGCCCGCATCGCCTCCATCACCGCCATCTGCGTACCGCCGGGCACATCGGCAGCCACGCCCCAGCCATGGGCGAAAAAGTTGAGGTTGCGGCTCTCCGTCACCGACGCATCGAGCTGGCGCAGCGAGCCCGCCGCGGCGTTGCGGGGATTGGCGTAAATCTTCTCGTCCGCCGCTTCCTGCCGCGCATTGAGATCGGCAAAGGCCTGTTTCGACATGTAAACCTCGCCGCGGACCTCGAAGATATCGGGCGTATCGGCGGGCAGCGTGTCCGGGATATCGGCGATGGTGCGGGCATTGGCCGTCACATCCTCGCCGACCTCGCCGTCCCCCCGCGTCGCCGCGAGCACGAGTTTGCGATCCTCGTAGCGGATCGAGAGCGACAGCCCGTCGATCTTGTCCTCCGCCGTCACCGCGACAGGCTCGTCCTCGGCGAGGCTCAGATAGCGGCGGACGCGCGCCAGCCATTCGGCGATGTCCTCGTCCGAGAATCCGTTATCGAGCGAATAGAGGCGCTGCGCATGCTGCACCTTGGACAGCGGCGATGCGGCGACGGCCGCACCGACCTGTTTCGACGGGCTGTCCTCGCGCACCAGATGCGGGAACTGCTCTTCGAGTTCCGCATTGCGCCGGACGAGGGCATCATAGTCCGCGTCCGAAATCTCGGGCGAATCCTCGGTATGATAAAGCCGGTTATGTTTGGCGATCTGCTTCGCCAGCCGCATCAATTCGTTCGCGGCCTCGGCTTCGGTAATCTCGTCCTCGCTCATCGGCCGGGACAATGCCAGCGGCCGGACGCATTGGACAGCGAATTTTCGCTCAGACGCCAGCCACCGGCGTGGTTTCGAAACGATGGCCCATGCCGGCGATCAGCGGACGGCCTTCGGCCATCGCCTGTTGGATGGCGGGCAGGCCGAGAGACGCCGCATGGCTTTCCGCGGAATCCCAGATTTCCGTGACCCAGATCGCGTCTTCGTTCTCGTGATCTTCGGCAATCACATAGGCGAGATTGCCCGGCATATCCCCGGTCGCCGCCGACAGGATCGCGATCAAGTCGCCCCGTTTTCCGGGTTGCGCGATCAATTGTCCGATAAGTCCATACATGGTCGATCCCTCCTGTGCTCTGACGGGGGCTCCCAGCGCCACGGCGGCAGCAAGCGCGCCGGTCAGCTTTATCACTTCGCGTCTGGAACTGTTCATCATCCCCTCTCCCGATTGCCTGTTCGCGGCAACGCCGTTGCCGGTTACAATGACTAACCCGCTATTGGCTCTCCAACAGCCGATCTGCCTGCGCCCGGGCTTCGTCGGTAATCTCGGCGCCCGACAGCATCCGTGCGATTTCCTCGCGCCGCTCCGTATCGTCCAGCCGCTGGACGCTGGTGCGCGTCACAAGTCCATCGCTCGTCTTCGCGATCTGCCATTGATGGCTCGCGCGGGCAGCGACCTGGGGGCTGTGGGTGACGACGAGGAGCTGCGCGCCCTCGGCGAGCTGCGCCAGCCGTTCGCCGATCGCGCTCGCCACAGCCCCGCCGACGCCGCGGTCGATCTCGTCGAATATCATCGTCGCCGCCCCGCCCTGCTCGGCCAGCGCAACCTTCAGCGCGAGGATGAAGCGGGAGAGTTCGCCGCCCGACGCGATCTTCGCCAGAGGGCCGAACGGCGCGCCGGGATTGGTCGAGATTTCGAAGGCGACCCGGTCCTGTCCGTCCGCCGTCCATTGCGCCTCGTCCAGCGTTTCGACCGCCGTGCGGAATTGCGCCGCGTCGAGCTTGAGCGGGGCAAGTTCGGCCGCGACGGCTTTGTCGAGCGCCTTCGCCGCCTTCATCCGTTTCGCGTGCAACGCCTCGGCCGCCGCGACATAAGCGTCGCGCTTCGCCGCAACGTCCGCCTCCAACTTCGCCAGATGCGCGCCGCCCGCCTCGATCCGTTCGAGCTTTGCCGCCATCTCCTCGGCCAGCGCGGGCAGCGCATCGGGCTCCACGCGATGCTTGCGGGCGAGCGCGCGGATATCGAAGAGCCGCGTCTCCGCTTCATCCAGCCGGGCCGGATCGAAGGCGAGGATATGCGAGGCCTCGGCCAGCTTCTCTTCGGCAAGATCGGCTTCGATCAACGCCCGATCGAGCGCGGCCAGCGCCGCGCCCAGAACTTCATGCTCGCCGGCGATCCGGTCCGCCCGGCGCGCAGCCTGACGCAGCTTGGCAAGCCCGCCTTCGGAGCCGTCGAGTAGCTCGGTAATCTCATTGAGATCGCCCGAAATCCGGTCGCCCTTCTGCATCGTCGCCCGGGCCTCGGCCAGTTCGGCCTCTTCGCCCGGCTGCGGCGCGAGCGCCTGCAATTCCTTCACGGCATGGTCGAGGAAATCGCGGTCGCGCTCGGCTTCCTCGGCTTCGGCGCGTGCATCGGCCAGCGCGTCCTCCGCAGCGCGCCATTCGGCCCAGGCCGTAGCGGTCTTCGTCAGTTCCACATCGCCAAAAGCGTCGAGCAACGCACGATGCCCCCTGGCGTTGAGCAGCCCGCGATCGTCATGCTGGCCGTGAATCTCGACGAGCAGCCCGCCGATTTCGCGCAGCAGCGCCGCGGACACCGGCTGGTCGTTGACGCTCGCGCGGCTGCCGCCATCGGCCTTGACGATCCGGCGCAGGATCAGCGGTTCGCCCGGCTCGGCGTCGAGACCGCTCTCGGTCAGCAGCGCGCCCGCCGGATGGCTCGCCGGAATGTCGAACGTGGCGCTGACGACTGCCCGCTCGGCCCCTTGCCGCACGAGCCCGCTATCGGCGCGCACGCCGAGCGCCAGGCCCAACGCATCGAGCAGTATCGACTTGCCCGCGCCCGTCTCCCCGGTCAGCGCGCCAAGCCCGTTCTCGAAACGCAAATCCAGCGCTTCGATCAACACGACATCGCGAATGGAAAGCCCGGTCAGCATCGGGCCGCTTTTACCGGATTTTGGCGGTCAGGCCAGCGCCCTAATTGCTGCTGGCGCTCGCGACGTTGCCATGGCGCTGCATGAGCTCATAAGCGCGCTCATACCATTGCGTCGTCGGATAGTTGTTGCCGAGCACGGCGGCGGCGCGGCGCGCTTCTTCGACGATGCCGAGCGCGAGATAGCTTTCGGTGAGCCGCATCAGCGCCTCGGGCGCATGTGTCGTCGTATCGTAGCTGTCGACCACGTTGCGGAAGCGGACGGTCGCGGCCAGCCATTGGCGGCGGCGCTGGTAGAAACGGCCGATCTCCATTTCCTTGCCGGCCAGATGATCGTTGACCAGATCGAGCTTCAGCCGGGCATCGGCCGCGTAGACGCTTTCGGGATAGCGGCGGACGACCTCGTTGAGTGCCGCCTGCGCCTGGCGCGTGACCGACTGGTCGCGGGTCACGTCCGAAATCTGCTCATAATAGCTGATCGCGATCAGATAATAGGCATAGGGCGCATCGCGATTGCCCGGATGGATCGAGAGGAAACGGCGGGCCGAGGATATCGCCTCGGTATATTCGCGCGCGAGATAATAGCTGAAAGCGCCCATAAGCTGTGCCCGCCGCGCCCAGGGCGAATAGGGATGCTGGCGCTCGACCTCGGAGAAGATCGCCGCTGCGATACTGTACTGGTTTCGGTCAAGCCGGTCTTTCCCCAGATTGTAGAGCGTGTTGACGTCGCGCGCGACATATTGGGTGTCGGCGCGGGTTTGGGCGCTCGGGCCGGCGCACGATGCGAGCGGCACGAGAGCGGCAGCGGCAAGAAGCGTGGCTGCGGGGCGGAACTGGATACGCATGGCCTTGCCTCTAGCGCAGCGGATCGCCGCCGCCAAGAGAGCATGTAAGCCGGATCGCGCAAAGGGTTCCGCAGGCGCGATGTTCGGCTATAGCGCTGGGCCATGCTCCGCGTGCTCACCCTCGCGACCCTGTTTCCCGACGCGTCGCGGCCGACTTTCGGGAGTTTCGTCGAGCGCCAGACGTTGACGCTCGCCGCGCGCGACAATGTCGAGCTGCAGGTCGTGGCGCCGATCGGGGTGCCGCCCTGGCCACTGCGCAGCCATGCCCGCTACCGGCCCTTCGCGGCCGTTCCCGAACGCGAGGAATGGAAGGGCGTCATCGTCCACCGGCCGCGCTTCACCGTGATCCCCGAGATCGGCGGCCCGCTCGCTCCCGGCGCGGTTGCGCGGTCGGTCGGGCCGCTGCTTCGCGCGATCCGCGAAAGCTTCGCGTTCGATGTGATCGATGCGGAATTCTTCTATCCGGACGGCCCGGCGGCGATGCGGCTCGCCAAAGATTTCGCCGTCCCCTTCTCGGTAAAGGCACGCGGCGCGGACATCCATTATTGGGGCAGCAAGCCGGGCTGCGCCGGCCAGGTGCTGGATGCCGGAAGGGAGGCGGGCGGACTGCTCGCGGTCAGCGCCGCTCTCAAAGCCGATATGGTCGGGCTCGGCATGGCCGCGGACAAGATCGCGGTCCATTACACCGGCATCGACAAAGAGCTGTTCCGTCCCGTCGACCGGGCGGCCGAAAAGGCAAGGCTCGGGATAACGGGACCGCTGATCGTCACGGTCGGCGCGCTGATTCCACGCAAGGGCCAGCGGCTCGTGATCGACGCGTTGCGCGACATTTCCGATGCAACCCTATGGTGTATCGGCGAGGGTTCGGATCGGCGCATGCTGGAAGAGCGGATCAGCGCGTCGGGCCTCGGCGACCGGGTGCGCATGCCCGGAAACCTGCCGCACGCGGAGGTCGCCGCACTACTCGCGACAGCGGACGTGATGGCGCTCCCCTCCACATCGGAAGGGCTGGCGAATGCATGGGTCGAGGCGCTTGCGTGCGGCACGCCTATCGTCATCAGCGAGGCAGGCGGCGCGGCGGAACTGATCGATCGGCCCGAGGCTGGTGAGATCGTCGCACGAGAACCGGCCGCGATCGCTGTCGCGATCCGACGGATCCTCGCCGACCCGCCGGATCAGGACGCGGTTCGCGCCACGGTCGATCGATTTTCATGGGAGCGGAACAGCGACGCGCTGTTCGCGCATCTGTCAGCTCTGGTCGAGCGGTAAAAGCGCAGCCACGAACCAGCGCTCTTCGCTGCGGAGCAAGCCCCAGCTGCGAGCAGCCGCCCGGCTGTCCATCGCTTCCACCCCGATATCCCGCGCCTCGAGTGCGGCTACGAAAGCGGATGACGGCCGCGTGAGGCTCGCGCCGGTCCCGAGCAACAGAAACTCCGGCAACGGATCAATGGACAGCAACGGTTCGAGCATACCGACATCCAGCGCGCCGATATCGGACAGGCCCCAGGGTTGCGCCCATTCGGGAGTCAGCCACAAACCGCTATCGATGATCTCTTCGTCGACGCGAAAACCCGAACCGGCAAAGCCCGTGATGACCGGGCCGGAGGCGGGACCTTCGCGCTTCAGCGAAACCATTAGCGGCCGTAGCCCTCCTTATGGACTTTCGGGCCGTCGCCGGTCTCGACAGGCACGAAGGTATCCGGGCCGACCTTGAGCCAGATCAGGATCGGCGCGGCCATATAGACCGAGCTATAGGTCCCGATGAAGATGCCGAGCAGCATCGCGGCCGTGAAACCGAACAGGACTTCGGGTCCGACCCAGATGAGCACGACCAGCGCGATGACCATGGTCAAGCTGGTCATGACCGTGCGAGCCAGCGTTTCGTTCACCGAGAGGTCGAGCAGCGGCACGATCTCCATCTTACGATATTTCCGCAGATTCTCCCGAATCCGGTCGTAGACCACGATCGTATCGTTGAGCGAGTAGCCGATGATCGTCAGCAGCGCGGCAACGATGTTGAGATTGAATTCGAGCTGGGTCAGCGCGAAGAAACCGAAAGTAAGCGCGACGTCGTGAAACAGCGCGAACAGCGCGCCGACGCCGAACTGCCACTCGAACCGCAGCCAGATGTAAAGCGCGATCGCCACCATCGCGAGACCCAGCGCCAGCGCGCCGGCCCGGAACAGTTCGTCCGACACCTTGCCCGATACGGAGTCCACCGAATCGATCCGCACGCCCGGATATTCGGCTTCCATCATTTGCGTCACGCGTTCGGATACAGCGTTTGCCAGTTCCGGATCGTCGTCCGCACCCTCGGTCACACGCATGCGGATCGAGACCTGGTTGGGTTCGCCGAAACGCTGGATCGACGCGCCCTCGATATCGAGGGCGGCAATATCCTCGCGGAGTTGGACGACCGGCGCCTCTTGGTCCTCGGTAAAGGTCGCCTGGATCATCTGACCGCCGGCGAAATCGACGCCGAAGTTCAGGCCGCGCGTCACCGTCAGCGCGATCGACGCGACCGTGAGGATGATCGAGATCGCGATGGCGATGTTCCGCCATTTGAGAAAGCCGATATTGGTATTCTCGGGAACGAGCTTGAGAAGGCGCATCAGACCACGAGCTCCTTGGGCCGTTTATTCTTGATCCAGACGGACACCATCATCCGTGTGATCGTCACCGCGGTGAAGACCGAAGTGATGATACCGATGACAAGCACGACGGCAAAGCCGCGCACCGGCCCCGAGCCGAAGGAAAACATCAACGCGCCGCCGATAAAGTTGGTGATGTTCGCGTCGAAGATCGCGCGGCTGGCTTCCTTATAACCCATCTGCACGGCGTCTATGATCTTCCGCCCGCGTCTCTGTTCCTCGCGTATCCGCTCGTTGATGAGCACGTTCGCATCGACGGCCGCACCGATGGTGAGCACGAAGCCGGCGATGCCCGGCAGGGTGAGCGTTGCATCCATCATGGCCATGATCGCCAGGACGAGCGTGAGGTTCAGGATCAGGGCGATGTTCGAATAGATCCCGAACCGGCCATATGTAACAAACATGAAGCTCATCACGGCAACTGCGGCGATGAGCCCGGCAAGGCCGCCGAGACGGATCGAATCGGCGCCCAGTTCCGGACCGACCGTACGGTTTTCGATCACCGCCAGCTCGACCGGCAGGCGGCCGGAGCGCAGCGCGATTGCGAGTTCGTTGGCCGATTGCACCGAGAAGCTGCCGGTAATCTGCGCGTTGCCGCCGAGAATGGGTTCGTTGATATTGGGTGCGGAGAGCACTTCTCCGTCGAGGATGATTGCAAAGGGCCGACCGACATTTTCCTGCGTCACCCGGCCGAAAGCGCGGCCGCCCGCCCCGTCGAAGGTCAGGTTGACGGTCACTTCGCCGGTGCGCTGATCGAAGCCTTGCTGCGCGTTAACAAGCTGATCGCCCGACACCATTACGCGGCGCTGGACGATGACGCAGCCCGTGCCCTCGTCCTGATTGGCATAGGGCAACGCCTCGCTGCCGATCGGTGCCTGGCAGGCCAACGCCATATTGGGATCGGCCTCGTAATTGACCATGCGAAATTCGAGGCTGGCCGTGCGGCCGAGCAGGCTCATCAGCGATTCCGGACTGTCGAGCCCGGGCACCTGCACGACGATGCGCTCGGCGCCCTGGCGGATGATCGTGGGTTCGCGCGTGCCGAGTTCGTCGATCCGGGTGCGGACGACCTCGGTCGCGGTTTCGACGGCCGTGTTGACGGCCTCGGCCGTGCCGGTCTCGGTCGGCCGGACGACGACGGTCAGCGAATCCTCATTCTCGACGCTGAAATCGCGTTCGCCGGTGAAGCCGACCGGCTGGGTCAGCGCACGAACGCGCTCCATCGCGTCGTCGAGATCCGCTTCGTCACGTACCGTGAAGCTGATCTCGCCGCCGCTGCGCGACAGGCCGCCAATGTCGATCTCGGGCCCATCGTCCTCCATCGCGTCTTCGATCCGGTCCGACATGGTCTGGAGCCGCTGCTCCTCGAACTCCTCGGTCTGCGCCTCGAGCAGGATATGCACCCCGCCCGACAGATCGAGGCCGAGATTGATCGTCGGCTGCGGCAGGAAATCGGGGATGTAGGACCGCTGCTCTTCGTTCAGCATGCTGGGTACGGCCGTCAACACGCCGACGACGAGCAGCGCCGTGAGCATCCAGACCTTCCATGTCGGAAAATCGTTCATCGGTAGCTATACGCCTTAATCGTTGGCTGCGCTGGGATTGCGAACGTCGGAAAGCGTCGCCTTGATCGCCGTTACCTTCTGGCCGCCGCCGAGGTCGATTTCGACCTCGTCGTCCTTGACCTTCGTGACCTTGCCGAGCAGCCCGCCACCCGTAACGACCCTGTCGCCGCGCTTCACCGCGTCGATCATCGCACGATGATCCTTCATGCGCTTTTGCTGCGGGCGGATCAGCAGGAACCAGAAAATCACGAAGATCAGGATCAGCGGTACGAGCTGAATAATGAAAGCGCCCGCGCCTCCGGATGGCGCGGCTGCGGCGAGAACGGGTGTGGCGGACATGATGCGGACCTGTAAGCTGGTGGATCGGGCGTCACATTAACGCCCCATGTAAGTGGCGCGCCTCTATCACCTAAGGTGCGTTTCGCGCAACTGCCATCCATCGCCGGCGAATTTATTTGCATCCGCTCTGCCCGGCGCTAGCAGTGGCGCCGAAAACACGAGGGAGGGAATGCCGATGATTATCGTCGAAGGATGGGTGCGGATGGAACCCGGCGAGCTGGACAGGCTGCACGATGCCGCCACCGCCATGATCGCAGAAACGCGGAAGGAACCGGGCTGCATCAGCTACGCCTATGGCCGCGCCCTCGAAGAGCCCGACGTGATGCGGATCGCCGAGATCTGGGAAGACCAGGCGGCGCTCGACGCGCATTTCAAAGCCCCGCATATGGCGACGTTCAACGCGGCGCTATCCGGCGCCAAGATCACCGGCGTGAGCGTCAAAAGCTATACGGCCGAGCCCGGCCGCACATTGCTGGGCGACGATTGAGCCATGGCGGAACTCACCGTTTCGGAGGCCATCAATGCGCGCCAGTCGCGGCGCGCCTTTCTCGATACGCCCATCGCGCGCGAAACC
The DNA here is from genome assembly GCF_052168295.1 of Parasphingopyxis sp. Lineage (GTDB taxonomy): Bacteria > Pseudomonadota > Alphaproteobacteria > Sphingomonadales > Sphingomonadaceae > Parasphingopyxis. Next base: position 37,575 of record NZ_JBQLZN010000015.1, read on the forward strand.
GTCGAGCGCCTGCTCGCATTGGCAAGCCGTTCGCCTTCGGGCAGCAATATGCAGCCCTGGACTGTCTATGTCGTGATGGGCGAGAAACTCGCTGAGCTGAAAGAACGCGCGCTCGAAGCCATTGCCGGCGGCGTCGATCTCGGTGCGGCCGAATTCGAAATCTACCCGGCGGGAATGAGCGAGACGCATACGGAGCGCCGGATGCGCAACGCCGATGAGATGTTCGGCGCGGCCGGCATCGCACGGGACGACAAGGCCGGGCGGATGATGCAGATGGCGGCCAATTTCCGGTTCTTCGACGCGCCGGTCGGGCTGTTCTTCACGATCGACCGGGCGCTCGCCGTCGGCAACGGGCAGATGGCGCATCTCGGCATGTTCATCCAGACGCTGATGCTCGCCGCCCAGGCCGAAGGGATCGACAGCTGTCCGCAGGAAGCCTGGGCCGTTCTGCACGAAATGCTGCGCCCCTGGCTCGGAGTTCCCGACAGCCACATGCTCTATTGCGGCATGGCGCTCGGCCATCACGATCCCGATGCGCCGATCAACAGCCTGAGGACCGACCGCGTACCGGTGTCGGAGTTCACCACCTTCATCGGCGCATAGCGTCGCGGCATATCCGGATTCACGGAAGCGCGCTTGCATTGCGCGCATATCGGATTTACATCGCGCCCCCTTGGTCGGGGCGTAGCGCAGCCTGGTAGCGCATCATACTGGGGGTGTGGAGGTCGCTGGTTCGAATCCAGTCGCCCCGACCAGCCTTTCTCCTCCTGAAATCGGTGATCGGCGCAGTGCGGCGCAATGCCCCGCGCGCCCGCTGTCGTGAAAGCGCTGTCCTACACGTAACCATATAGGTTATTCTCGATACTCGATTCGTACCGAGGAGAAAGATGATGTCCATCCTGTCCGGCCTGCTCGGGCCGCTGACCACCGTTATCGACCGTGTCCTGCCCGACCGCGACGCGCGCGACCGCGCGAAGCTCGAACTGCTGAAACTCGAAGGCACCCAGGCGGCCGAGACGATCCGCACCCAGATGTCGGCGATCATTGCCGAGGCGCAGTCGCCCGACCCCTGGACGAGCCGTGCCCGGCCGAGCTTTCTCTACGTGATGTACGTGTTGCTGCTCTGGGCCTTGCCGATGGGGCTGCTCGCCGCCGTCCGGCCCGAAGCCGCACACAATATCGCAGCCGGGATGAACGCCTATCTCGAAGGCATACCCGAGCCGCTCTACGCGCTCTTCGGCACCGGCTATCTGGGCTATACGGCCGCCCGCCAATGGGGCAAGATCAAGGGCGTCGACCGCTAGGGCCGAACGTCATTCGCGGCCGAAGAGCCGCCCGAGCATACCCTTCCGGTGCTCGTCCTCGCCCGACGTCCGCGCGGCATCGGGCGACCGGAAAGCCTCCATATAGTCGAGCAATGCCAGCAACTGCGCGCGGATTTCGCGCGACTGCGTGACCGATACGGTCGCCGGATCGAGCTTCTGGAGGCTCTTCGTCGCCTTGCTCAGATGGGCGAGCGTCTGTGCGGCGCCGATCGCATGCTCGGCATCGGCACGAAGCCGGTCGCTGAGCGCGCACACGGTCTTGGCCAGCCGCTCGGCATTGCCGGCGTCGCGCAAAACCGGCGTGAGTCCGTCGACGATCATCTGGTCGACGGGGCGATTTTCGCCAGCCGCTTGGGGCGCGACCAGCCCTTCCTCTTCGGCCAGCGTGCGCAACACCCAATGGACGAGTTCGAACGGCACCGGGCGAGTGAACGGAAAATACTGCTCGGGCGGCCGGTCGAGCGACTCGCGCGCATACAGCATGGCGAAACCGGCCAGCGTCCAGAGATCGATCACCTTGCGGTTTTCGAAAACGTTGAGCTCCCGATGCATGGCGGTCAGCGGCTCTTCCATGCCGCCGACCAGCGTGTAGTCGCCGGACGCACCCGCGTAGCGCATATAGGCTTCGGCCAGCGCCAGTTCCGCGAGTTCGCGGTCGATGGCCGAGGCGTCCTCGAACCGATAGGCCGCGACGATCGCCTCTTCGCCCATCGGCATCCGCTCGACATGGTCGCGCAGCTTAAGGCGGCGGTTGGTCCAGCTGTAATCGAGCTTGAGATCGGGCGCGAGCTGCAGCGCCGACTCGATAAACTCGATGTCCTCATGCGACATCGTATCGGGCAGCACCGCGACCGACACATTGTCGAAACCGGCGAAGCGTTCCGGCTCCCGCGCGCGAAGTTCGCGCATGCTGGCGAGCCGCCGATTGCCGTTGACGATCACGCCGTCGGCCGCGATCAAAAGCGGCTCGGTCTGCTTGGCGTGCCGTTCGAGTTCCTGGAAGATCGGGCCGGCCGGATCCTGCGCTTTTTCCAGAAGCAGTCCGTGCAGCAACTGCTGCTGCGCCTCGTCGTTCCGCTGTTCGCGCGATACGCCCGCGGCAACGAGTTCCGCGAAGAGCCGGCCGTTGTCCGCGCGATAGAGCAGTATTTCGTCGGGGATCGTGACGACCGGCGTTTCGCAATAGCCGTCGCGGAAGGGCACGAAATGCGTCGCTTCATTGCCGCGATCGACGGCATCGGCGATGCCCGAAAGGCGAGCGGACCGGTCCGGCGGAGCCGGTGCGCGATAGGCGATGGATGACGGGTGTTCGGTATCGGCCATGCCACTTCAATGGGCATTCGCAGCCAGATATGCCACCCCCGGCCGGCCGGCTGAGTCTGCCGATACGGCGGTTTGCAAGCGTCCGGGCAATGGCGAGCCCATGGTCATCCGACATTTTTTCCGGCACATAGTAACCGGCTTCCGAACCGGCACGAACCGGGTTAGCCAATCAGGGTCAAAGGAGAACCACATGACTGACAAGACCGAGAAGCGCAGTCTCGCATCCATGCTCGCGGTGGCAGGCGGCCTCGCACTTGCCGCGCCTGCGCTGCAGGCCTGCAGCTGCGGCGCACGCTGTTGCGCGGCTGCGGCCGGCGATGCGACCGGCGGTTGCTGTGCCGCCGAAGGGTGCTGCGCTGCCGAGGGTTGCTGCGCGGCAACGGCCGAAGGCTGTTGCGCCGCGGCCGCCGAGGGCTGCTGCGCCGCCGTTGAAACCGCGGCGGCCGAAGGCTGCTGTGCCGCAGCGGAAGGCTGTTGCGCAGCCTATTAAACGATTCCCCGGAGGCGACGCTATTCGCTCTGACCGAGCGAATGGCGTCGCAGGGGACGCCGCTCGTCCCGCGCGTCGTACCGCCGGATAGTGACTTCCGGCAATGGGACCATTATCCCGAAAAGGACGCGGTCAGCCCGTCGACGAAGTCGCGCTGGTTCTATCACGCGCATCCGCCCGAACAGCGCGAACCGGGCGAACACGGGCACTTCCACCTGTTCCTGCCGCTCGACGCCTTTGATGGCGTTACGCCACTCGCAGAGGCGAAACCGAAAACCGAGGGCAAGACGCCCGCGGCCGTCGTCCATTTCGTCGCGCTATCGTGCAACGTACAGGGTGTTCCCACCCACTGGTTCACGACCAATCAATGGGTCACGAACGAATATTTCATGCCGGCCGAGGCTATCGTCGACCGGCTCGGCCTGTTCGATGTCGACGATGCACCGGGCGATCCGTTGGTCAACGGCTGGCTGACCGCCGCGGTCGCGACCTTTCGTGACCAGATTGCGGAGCTTATCCGCGAACGGGATAGCGCGCTGGCGGGCCACTCGCTCGACGATCGCCAGCTGGAGATTCTGTCCAGCGGACCGTTTGACCTTTAGGAAGACAAACTAGGCGGCTTGCCGAAACCTGTTCAGCGTCTCGCACAGTTTTTCCGACAATATTTCGCGCTTGTAGGGTTTGGGCAGGATCGGGAACTCGCTGCCCTCGCCGCGCGCGGCGGCTTCGCTATAGCCGGTTGCAAGTAGGATCGGCAGCGTCGGCTTCTGGCTTCGTATCCGGGCCGCGAGATCGAGCCCGCTGATCCCCGGCATCACGATGTCGGAGAAGATAATGTCGAACTCTTGCGGATCGGTCTCGACAGCCAGAAGGGCCTCTTCCGCGTTCTTCGCGTGAACGACGTTACACCCCATATCTTCGAGCAGCGATTGGGCGAACACGGCTACCGTGCGGCTGTCTTCGACCAACAGGACGCGCGTACCGACCGGGATATCCCGCATCGCGTCTCCGACGGCGCTACCGTCCGCACAGTCCGAGGCCGGCTCGGCACACGGCAGGTAAAGGCTCAAGGTCGTGCCGCGCCCGACCTCGCTCTTGATCTCCAGCCGCCCGCCGGACTGGGCGGCGAAACCATAGGCTTGCGACAGGCCAAGCCCAGTGCCCTTTCCGGGCCCTTTCGTCGTGAAAAATGGCTCGAAGACCCGTTCGAGATTTTCGGGGGGAATGCCGGCGCCGGTATCGGAGATCGACAGACACACTTCGCCGCCGCTGTGACCGTGCACATTCTGGGTCGACAGCGTCAGCATGCCGGTGCCATCCATCGCATCGCGCGCATTGATCGCAGCGTTGAGGATGAGGTTTTCGAGCTGAACGGGGTCGACGAGAACGTCCGACAAGGTTGCGTCCTGCGCATTGAGTATGCTGACGCTGCCGCCGAGCGTGCGGTCGAGAAGCGGCGTCATCCCCGCAATGATCGTGTTGATATTGATGCGCTTGGGCTGCAGCGGCTGTTTCCGCGCAAAGGAGAGCAATTGTCCGGTGAGTTCCGCCGCGCGGTCCGCTGTCTCAACAATCGCGTCGATATGCCGCGCCTTTTTTTCGGGCGATAGCGTATCGCGTTTCAGCAGCTCCGCCGATCCGCGCACGACCGTCAGGAGATTGTTGAAATCGTGCGCGATGCCGCCGGTCAGTTCGCCGAGCGAGCGAAGCTTTTCGGACTGGATCAGCGCTTCATTTGCGGCGGCAAGATCGCGCTCCACCGCATGTTGCCGGGTGATATCGCGCGCGATACCGCCAAAACCGAGTATCTCGCCATTCTCTTCATAGAGGGCCTGGGCGAACAATTTGGCCCGGAACCGTTCGCCGCCCTTTTTGACGAGCCAGCCTTTCTCCCGATAGCTGCCCGCCACGCGCGCCTGTTCGAGTATCTGTTCGGGAATACCGCGGCCAATGTCCTTCTTGCTGAAGAAGATCGAGAAATGCTGGCCGAGCGCCTCGTCCGCGGAGTAGCCGGTTATCTGTTCCGCGCCCGCGTTCCAGTTGGTGATCCGGCCATCGTTGCTCAGCATATAGAGCGCATGATCGCGCAGCCCGTCGACGAGCGTGCGCAATGCCTGCTCGCTGGCGTGCAGCGCCCGGGCGGCATCGCGCTGACGTGTCGCATCATAGGCCACGCCGATATAGCCGACATGGTTGCCGTCATCATCGTCCTTCCTGACGATGCTGACGCGGGTCCAGGAATAGCTGCCGTCCCAGCGTTCGCGCAGGCCTTCGGTATCCATCCGGCCGGTTTCTTTCGCAATCCGCAGATTGTCCCAATATTTACCGGCTTTGCGGTCTTCGGGCGAATAGAATTTGTCGAGCGTGTGACCGATAACCGAGTCCATGGGCGCCAGTTGATAATTGCTCGAGATCGGCTGCCAGGCCGTACAGACCCCTTCCAGATCGATCGCAAATATGCCGAAGTCGCTGACTTCGGCGAGCAATTCCGCCACCAGTGGATCGTCGATCAACGCCATTCCGGATGACCCCCTAACCGTCTGAAAAACCAGTAACGAATAATGGTTACCACGATCTTAAGACCCGGCACGGTTGCGGCGGCGCGCAGCAGGCATATATCGGCGCGCATGGACGATAATCGCAGCAACGCACCCTGGCACGGGACGACCATTCTCGCCGTCCGGGATTCCGATAAAGTAGTGATCGCGGGCGATGGCCAGGTCTCGATGGGCCAGACCGTGATGAAGCCGAACGCGCGCAAGGTGCGCGAGCTGGGCGATGGCAAGGTTATCGGAGGGTTCGCCGGAGCGACGGCGGACGCCTTCACGCTGTTCGAACGGTTGGAAAGCAAGCTCGAACGCCATAACGGACAACTCATGCGCGCGGCGGTCGAACTCGCCAAGGACTGGCGGACCGACAAATATCTGCGCAACCTGGAAGCGATGATGGTCGTCGCCGACAAGGAGATCACGCTGATCCTGACCGGTAACGGCGATGTGCTCGAACCGGCGGATGGCGTCGCGGCGATCGGCTCCGGCGGCAATTATGCGCTTGCCGCGGCCCGCGCCCTCAAAGACTATGAAAAAGATGCGGAAAAGATCGCGCGCCGCGCGATGGCGATCGCCGCCGAAGTCTGCGTCTACACCAACGATCAGCTTACGATCGAAACAATCGACTCTGACAGCTAGTTCTTTATGCAAGCGGGCGTGACCGGCAGTCCATCACGCCTTTTGCTTTCCCGGCGCGCCTTTGTGGCGGGATCGGCGGCAATGACGGTAACCGGCTGCGCAACAACCACCCCCCGCCCTCCTTCACTATCCAGTGTCGCCTGCCTGCCGCGCGTCAATGTTTCGCCCAACCGTGTAATCCGGACGGTCGCAGGGCTGCGGCCTTACAGACCCTCAGGCTATCGGGTCGAAGCCCAGCTGTTCGACGGCAAGACGGTCGTCCATAATTACGGCCATGGCGGCGGCGGCATATCCTTATGCTGGGGATCGTCGCGCGAGGCGATTGCGCTCGGCCTGCCCGGGCATGCCGGTCCGGTGGCCGTGATCGGTGCGGGCGCTTTAGGGCTCACGACCGCCCGACTTTTGCAGGAGGCAGGCTTTGTCGTTCACATTTACGCCAAAGCGCTCCCACCCAACACGGTTTCGAATATCGCCGGCGGCCAGATCATGCCGGCAAGCCATTACGATCGCGGCAGCGTAACGCAGGACTGGCTCTCAAGGCAGAGACTGGCTGCGGACTTCACCCGCCGCCGCATGCAGATCATGATCGGCGACGATTACGGAATCCGCTGGCTGCCGACCTATGACGAGGGCCGTTTGCGCTCCGAAGCCCATAATCCGGTCTTTCCGGACCGGCAGGCGCTATCCTACGCGGCGCACCCCTTCCCAGCGGAGAACATGCTCCGTTACCGGACCATGTATGTCGAAACCGGCCGTTTCCTCTCGTCGCTGATGCGCGACATCAGAATTGCCGGCGGGTCGATCGCCGTCCGCGACTTCGCAGAACCGTCCGAGATCTCCGCGCTGCCCGAACGGCTCGTATTCAACTGTACCGGGCTCGGCGCCCGCGCATTGTTCGGCGACGAGGAGCTCGAACCGGTACGTGGTCAGCTCGCCATCCTGATCCCGCAACCCGAGATCGACTATGCCTATACCCTGCGCCAGGGATACATGTTCCCGCGCCCGGACGGCATCGTCCTGGGCGGTACGTTCGAACATGGCGAATGGACGGCCGAACCCCAACCGGAGGACATTGCGCGCATTGTCGACCGGCACCGCGCCTTGGCGGAGAGCTGGCGCTGCGCGGCGGAGGCTTGACGCTCCCCATCCAGCACCCATGTTTGCCCTGAACTTTTTCTCTTTTCCTGACGAGACTCCATGAACGACGCCCTTACTCCCAAAGCCATCGTGGCTGCGCTCGACGAGCATATTATCGGGCAGACCGATGCGAAGCGTGCGGTCGCCGTGGCATTGCGCAACCGCTGGCGGCGGCAGCGCCTGCCCGAAGAATTGCGCAACGAAGTGACGCCGAAGAATATCCTGATGATCGGGCCGACCGGCTGCGGTAAGACCGAGATCAGCCGGCGCCTCGCCAAGCTCGCCGATGCGCCCTTCGTCAAGATCGAAGCGACGAAGTTTACCGAGGTCGGCTATGTCGGCCGAGATGTCGAGCAGATTGCCCGCGATCTCGTCGAGGATGCGGTGCGGCTCGAAAAGGACCGCCGCCGCGAAGCCGTGCGCGAAGATGCCTCCAAGGCAGCGATGGAGCGGCTGCTCGACGCTTTGACCGGCAAGGGCGCTAGCGATGCGACCCGGGAAAGCTTCCGCCAGCGTATCATCGACAATCACATGAACGACACCGAAGTCGAGATCGAGGTCGAGGACACGCCGAACATGCCGATGGAAATCCCGGGGATGAGCGGCCAGGTCGGCATGATCAATCTCTCCGACATGATGGGCAAAGCGTTCGGCCAGCAGCCACGCAAGAAACGCAAGATGCGGGTTGCGGACGCCTGGGACAAACTCGTCGAGGAAGAATCCGAGAAACGCCTCGATCAGGACGATGTCGCCCGCGTCGCGCTCGCCAACGCCGAGGCGAACGGAATCGTGTTTCTCGACGAGATCGACAAGATCGCCGTCAGCGACGTGCGCGGGGGCTCCGTGAGCCGCGAAGGAGTCCAGCGCGATCTCCTGCCGCTGATCGAGGGCACGACGGTCGCGACCAAGTACGGCCCGATGAAGACCGACCATATCCTTTTCATCGCCTCCGGCGCCTTCCACGTCGCCAAGCCCAGCGACATGCTGCCCGAACTGCAGGGCCGCCTGCCGATTCGTGTCGAGCTGCGCGCGCTGACCGAAGAAGATTTCGTGCGCATCCTGACCGAAACGAAGGCGAATCTGCCCGAACAGTATCGCGCCCTGATCGGCACCGAGGGCGTCGAGATCGAATTCACCGAGGACGCGATCGCCGCGCTGGCGAAGATCGCCGCCGAGGTGAACCAGTCGGTCGAGAATATCGGCGCGCGGCGGCTGCAGACCGTGATGGAGAAGCTGGTCGAAGATGTCAGCTTCGCCGCCGGCTCGGAGGAGCGCGAAGATGGCGACACGTTGGTTATCGACGCGGCCTATGTCGAAAAACAGCTCGCCGAAGTCGCGCGCGACACCGACTTGAGCAAATATGTGCTTTAGCCGGATCGCCTGAGCACAGGACAGCGGATCGGCATCGTCCGCTGGCGTGACGGAACCTTCCGCTGGGCCGAAGCGCTGGTAGCGAAAGGAGAAACCATGCCGCTCGGTCTGTTCAAAAACGATCTGCCGCTATCCATCGCCGCCTATGCGGGTTTCCGGAACGAAAGCCGGCTATCGGCCCGCGCCCGCGTGCTCCGGCGCGACAAGCCGCTCTGGGACGGCGAGGGCGCATCGGAAAAGCTGATCGGTTTATTGCGCCTTTACTCGTCGCACGAGGTGCCGGGCGTGACCGTGAAGCTCGATGGGCTCGGCGTATCGGCAGAGGCGAAAACCGACGCCGAGGGCTTTGTCGATTTCGATCTGCAGATCGAGGAAACGCCGCTGCCCCTCCATTCCGAATGGCACGAGATAACGCTCTCGCTCCCCGAATTCGACATGGCCGATGACGAGCAGGCCCCGATCCTCAGCCCGGGGACCGACGGCCGGCTCGGCGTTATTTCCGATATCGACGATACGGTGATCGAATCCGGCGCGCATGAATTTTTCAGCAATTGGCGCCGGTTCCTGTTCGAGATGCCCGGCGACCGCTTGGCGGTGCCGGGGGCGGCAGACCTGTTCGGCCAGCTCGGCAATCCGGCAGGGCCCAGCCCCGATGCCGATCCGCGTCGCGCCTTTTTTTACGTCTCGTCGAGCCCCTGGAATCTCTACGGCTTCCTCACCGAGTTCAAACGGCTCAACGATATCCCGCGCGGACCGATGCTGCTGCGCGACTGGGGGTTCAACAAGGAAACGCTCGGGAAATCGAGCCATGGCGCGCACAAGACCGACGCGATCAGCCGCATCCTCGATTTCTATCCCGATTTGCGCTTCGTCCTGATCGGCGACGACACCCAGGGCGATGCCGAAGCCTTTTGGCACGTGGCGCGCGACCATCCTGGCCGGGTCGCCGCAACCTTTATCCGCATGGCAACCGGGGAAGTGATCGCAGCGGAAAAGCAGGCGGCGCTCGACAGTCTTCGGGCGGCGGGCGTACCCGTCTGGACGGGCCCGGCTTTCGATGCCGGGCATGACATGCTGTCCGAACTGGGCTTCGATCCGGCCGGCGAAACGGCGCGGGTCGTGGATGCCGCGGAATCGCGGGGCTGATCCGCCCCGAGCCGATCAGCAGCCGGTTATCGCCGTACTGAACAGGTACCGGTTGCCGGGGCCGTAATATACATATTCGATTTCGCCGCCCATATCGATGAGCTGACGCGTTTCGGTACGCGTGCAGATTGTCTGCTGGTTCTGGCTCGACGCATATTGCTGGAACGAGGACACCTGGGCGGCGTTCAGATTCTCCGAAATCTCATAGCGGTAGAGGATGCGATTGCCCTGCGCCCGGGCCGAGGTCATCGTCGTGAATTCGTCGATAACGATCGGGCCGCCGGCATTCACCTGGCGCACGGCCTCCTCTAGCTGCGCTTCGAGAACGGGATTGGAACCGCTGCGAGACGGTGTGGATGCGGCCGGCTCATCTTTTTCGTCGTCGGACGCTGAACCGTCGCTGCCCGCCGATCCGCTTTCCCCGGCCGCCTGCGAAGAGGCCGGCGCATCGGACGCATCCTCGTCACTATCGAGCAATCGCGGAATGAGCAGCACCGCGAGAAAAGCCGTGACCGCCGCGCCGATGATGATGATGATATTCTTGTTCATGGTGCCCCACCCCTTCGTCGCTATATTTCACGCCGGACGGCTAGCAGGCAAGAGGCCGGGCTGACGAATATGCCTCGAATGCCATATATCGTTCAAAACTGTGATCTAGATCGTAACCTTTCGCGTGAGAATCGCGAACAGGAAACGGACAGTTTTTTCAGGAGCCCACACCATGCGTGCGACAACCATCTTTTTTCTCTCCGCTGCCGCGACACTCGGCATTGCGGCCTGTACGCAAGACACGGCCAGCGAAAACGATCCTGCAGAGCAGGTCGAAACGGCCGCCAGCGCGCCGATGGAAAATGGCGGCCCTGCCGTCGGCGAATCCATTCCGGCCGATTTCGTAACCCGCGACGCGACCGGCGCGGAACGGCGCCTCGCCGATCTGGTCGGCGAAAACGGCGTAGTGCTCGCGTTCAACCGATCGGCCGACTGGTGCACCGTATGCCAGGCGCAGATGGTCGAATTCCGCGACCTGCAGCCGCAGCTCGAACAGCGCGGCTACAATTTTGCGACGCTAAGCTACGACGCGCCCGAAATCCTAGCCGAATTCTCCGAGCGCGAAGATATCGGTTACACGATGCTCTCAGACGAGGGTTCGGCGATGATCGACGCGTTCGACCTGCGCGATCCGCAATATCGCGAGGGCAGCTTCGCCCATGGCGTGCCGCGGCCGGCGATCATCGTGATCGGCACGGACGGCGTGGTGCAGGCGACGATGGTCGAAACCGATTATCGCGAACGGCCCGCACTCAGCGACATCGTGGCCGCCGTCGACGCGCTCTAATCCTCGCCGCCGGGTTTGCGGAACCGGTAGACGACCCGGTCGGTCTGCCCGCGGATCTCCGGATCGAAGACGAGCAACTGATGATCGTCCGCTGGGTTACGGAAGAAATCCGCTTCTTCCTCGAGCACAAAACCGGCTTCGGTCATCATCGACCGGATGACCGCCGGATCGATCCGGTGCGCGCGCGCCGTTTCCGTGGCGGGATCGGATCCGGCGAGACCGACATGATCGACGATGCCGACGATGCCGCCCGGCTTCATGCCCGCATATAATTCGGCCAGGAAAGCATCGGGATCCTCCGACAGCATCGGCGCGTCCTCGCCCGACACGAACCAGAAATCGTGGAAGACCAGATTGAACAGCGCGAAATCGATGCTCTCCGGTTCGAAGGAGATTTCGTCGACTTCATATTCGTAGGACGTGCTGTTCGGAATACGCGTGCCATAGCCGCGCGCGTCGATGCCGTTGCGCCCATCGAATTGCGCGATGAGCCGCGGCGAGTTCTGCGCCATGACGAAGCCGTCAGGCCCGACAGCGCGCGCCATCAGTTCCGAGTAATAGCCGCCGGCTGCGATGAAATCGAACACGCGGTCGCCGGTTTCGAGGCCGAGAAAGCCGAGCACGCGAACGGGCTGGCGTGCTTCGTCCTGCTCGCGATCGGCATCGGTTCGGTCCGTGTGCGCGAGCGCCGCCTCTATGTCGGCGGGCGCCGCCTGTGCGATGCCCGGCATCGCCAGACACGCGGCCGCCGCGATCAATGTAAAGAATTTCCCCATGATTCTGTCCTTTCCTGACATCATTGGTCAGGACCAGAACAGTCCACGCGGCGCGGCAATCCGTTTTCGACCTAGAGCGGACGCGGATCGTCGAACGCACCGATGGCGCCCGACAATCCGCATTCGCTCGGGTTTTCAGGCTCTAGCGGCCGCCCTGGCGTTTTACCGCGCCGCGATGCGCGCCCACGCCATTGGCGTTGCGATTGCGGCGACGGCGGCGCTTCTGCCCCTGCCCGTCGTTGCGCTCGCCGCGGCGGCGATTGTTCGATTTGGGCTTGCCGTTGCGCGGCCCCTTGCCATGGCTACGCGGCGCGGCCTTGGGCAGTTCCGCGGCCTTGGCGATAAAATCTTCCGGCAAGGCCCGCTTTTCGAGACGAACGCCGGTTAGCCGTTCGATGGCCTTGAGATAACCGCGCTCGTCCTCGTCATTGACGAAGGAGATGGCGATTCCGCTCGCGCCGGCCCGGGCCGTGCGGCCGATCCGGTGCACATATTGCTCGGGCACGTTTGGCATGTCGAAATTGAAGACATGGCTGACCGCCGGGATATCGATGCCGCGCGCCGCGATATCGGTCGCGACCAGATATTTGATCTCGCCGGACCGGAACGCGGCGAGCGCGGCCTCGCGCTGCGGCTGGCTCTTGTTGCCATGGATCGCGGCAGCGCCGATCTTCGCGCCGGCAAGGAAGCGGACAATGCGGTCCGCGCCATGCTTGGTGCGCGAGAAGATGAGCGCGCGCTCGATATCCTCGTCGCGCAGCGTCATCGTGAGCAGCGCCTGCTTTTCCTTCTGCCCGACGAACGTCACATATTGTTCGACGCGCTCGGCCGTCGTCGCCTGCGGCGCGACCGACACCTTGACCGGCTGGTACAGGAATTTGTCGGCGAGAGCGGCGATGTTCTTCGGCATGGTCGCCGAAAAGAACAGACTCTGGCGGCGCTGCGGCAGGAGCCGCTCGATGCGCTTCAAATCGTGGATGAAGCCGAGATCCAGCATCTGGTCCGCTTCGTCGAGCACGAAGATTTCGACTTCACTCAGTGTCAGCGCACGCTGATCGATCAGGTCGAGCAGCCGGCCCGGCGTTGCCACCAGCACGTCCACACCGTTTTCGAGTTTGCGCTTCTGCTTGTTGATCGGCACGCCGCCAAAGACGGTCTCGATCCGCATCCGCAGATATTTGGCATAGCCGCGCATGTTGTCGGCAATCTGGCTCGCCAGCTCGCGGGTCGGCGAGAGGATCAGCATGCGGCACGCCTTGGGCATGCGCGCCACTTCCTCCTCCGCCAGATAATCGAGCGAGGGCAGCGCGAAGGCGGCCGTCTTGCCGGTGCCGGTCTGCGCGATGCCGCACAGATCGCGGCCGTCGAGCAGCGGCGGAATTGCCTGCACCTGAATCGGCGTCGGCGTCGTATAGTCTTTTGCGGCAAGCGCGCGTTGAATGGGTTCGGCCAGGCCGAGATCGGAAAATTTTGTCAATGGATATACTCATATTGAGCGGATGCGGGCGCGCGCCATCGTTCGGGTGCGCAACCGCATGTCCGCGGGTTGCGAAACGACCCGCGTGATAAGGGAAGCCTCAGGAAATTCGTGCGCTGGTTACCGGCCGGTTCCGCTTAGTGGCGGACGATCACGCTGCCGATTGTTGGGAGAAGCGGGATATCCGCTTCATGCTGCGCTGCAGCGCATATGGGTTATGTTGCGCGAATACGCAAGCAAATTGCGCTAAAGGCTAAAAAGCGACCCCGATCGACTCCGCAACGAACCGCATGAGCGGCGCGGCCTTGCGGAACTGCGCGTCCACTTCATCCTCGAGCTTTTTCGACCGGGCGAGCGTTTCCTTGCCCTCATGCATGGCGAAGAAGCTCTTGCGCTTCAGGTCCTCGATCAGCGGATGCTCGGGATCGAAGCCCTTGGGCCCTCGCTTCAGCTGATCGCCCCGGACGTCGATCCCCGCAACCGCCTCTTGCCATTCTTTCGGCTTGTCGACGATCCGTTGCCGGATGGCGCGCAACGGTTCGGACGGCGGTTGCCAGATGCCGCCACCGAAGAAACATTTGCCCGGTTCGAAATGCACGTAGAAGCCCGGCGCATGCGCATCCTTGCCAGCCGCATGACGGAACTGGCAGCCGACATGCGTCTTGTAGGGCGTCTTGTCCTTCGAGAAACGCGTGTCGCGATAGATGCGGAACATCGATCCGCCATTGGGCCGGGGGTCGACGACGATATGCTCGCTGATCGCATGAACGCGCGGCGCCATCCGTTCGATAAAGGCGGAGACCGGCGCGACGACCTCCGCCTTGTAGCGATCCTTGTTCGCGTTGAACCAGTCGCGGTTGTTATTGTCGGCCAGTTCCCGGAGAAAATCGAACAGGCTCTTGGGGATCATGACCGACGCTCGCGCCTAGTCGATGCCGCCGCGGCGTGCATCGATGCTGAGCATGCCCGCGCCATGCGCGTAGAGCATCAGGAATCCGCCCGCGACCGAGAAATTCTTGAGCATCGCGCCGATATCGATCCCGCCACCCTCGGCCGGGTGATAGAATACGCCGGTCGCCACGCAGAAGAGCGCGAGTGCGATTGCCGCATAGCGCGTGTAGAACCCTAGAATGACCATGAGCCCGGCGACGATTTCGAAGATCGCGGTGGGCCAGGCCATGAAGGCCGGGACGGGGCCAGTTTCGAGAAATCCGGCAAGTCCTTCGATGCCCTGCGTTTTGTTGAAACCGGCCATGACGAACAGCGCGCCCAGCAGAATCCGACCCAGCAATACGACCATTGCAATTCTCCTCTCATAAACCCGCGTTCAACCTGTTCGGGAACCCGTTCACTGTCAAATGGAAAACCGGCAACCTCTTGATCCCCAAGCGCCGAAACGCCATGTCCGAACCATGCTGATAGAAACCGAAGCGACGCCCAATCCGGCGACTCTCAAATTCCTGCCCGGTCAGCAGGTTATGGCGACCGGCACGCGCGATTTCGCGGCGCCCGAAGAGGCGAGCGCCTCGCCGCTGGCTGAAGCGCTGTTCAATCTCGGCGACGTAACCGGCGTGTTCTACGGATATGATTTCGTTTCGGTGACGGCGGCGCAGGGCGTCGACTGGGCCACACTCAAACCCGATGTGCTGGGCGTCATGCTCGACCACTTCGCGAGCGGCGCGCCCTTGTTCAAGGAAGGCAGCGCGGCCGACATCTCGGTGCCGGCGGAAAGCTTCGAGGACGATCCCGAGGACGCCGAGATCGTCGCGCAGATCCGTCAGCTGATCGAAACGCGCGTGCGTCCGGCCGTCGCCCAGGACGGCGGCGATATCGTCTATCGCGGCTTCCAGCAGGGCAAGGTATTCCTGCAGATGCAGGGCGCCTGTTCGGGTTGCCCGTCCTCCACCGCGACGCTGAAACAGGGCATCGAACAGCTGCTCAAACACTATGTGCCGGAAGTGACCGAAGTCCGCGCGATCTGATCCGAACCGTTTCCAAGAGGGGATATTGATGGGAAAGCCGCTGTCTGACGACGCGCTCGACACGATTTTTCGCACCGCGCGCACCTATAACGGCTATCATGACAAGCCGGTCACCGAAGACCATATCCACCGGATATACGAGCTGCTGAAGATGGGGCCGACATCGGCGAACCAGCAACCGGCACGCTTCGTCTGGTGCATGAGCCAAGACGCGAAAGACAGGCTCGCCGACTGCGCATCGGAGGGCAACAAGGACAAGATCCGCGCGGCGCCCGCCGCCGTCGTGATCGGCATGGATCCGGATTTCCACGAAGAACTGCCCTGGCTTTTTCCGCATACCGACGCGAAAAGCTGGTTCGAAGGCGATCCGGAAGGCCGCAAGGATCACGCGTTCCGCAACAGCTCCTTGCAAGGCGCTTATTTCATCATTGCGGCGCGCGCCATCGGCCTCGATACCGGCCCGATGTCGGGCTTCGATCATGACAAGGTCAATTCGGCCTTTTTCGACGGCACCAAGCACAAGGCGAATTTCATCTCGACGCTCGGCTATGGCGATCCGGAAACGATTTTCGATCGCAGCCCGCGGCCCGAATTCGATACGTTCAACACAATCGTCTGATCCGCGCGGACCGGCATGTTCCTCGCAATCGATACCGCCTCCGACACCTGTTCGGTGGCGCTGATAGATGGCGACACGATCGTGGCCGAACGGCACGAAATCGTCGGCCGCGGCCATGCCGAGAAACTGGTCCCGATGATCGCCGAACTGCCTGATAGTGGCCGCGCGGATGCCATACTCGTCGATTGCGGGCCGGGCAGCTTCACCGGGCTGCGCGTCGGCCTCGCCACCGCCCGCGCGCTCGGCCTTGGCTGGTCCGTCGACGTGTATGGCTATTCCGCGCTCGCCTTGATGGCCGCGATGGCCTTTTCCGATGGCGGCGCAGCCGATAGACTGGCGGTAACGATTCTCGGAGGTCATGGCGAAATGTTCGTGCAGCGCTTCAGCAAGGAACCCTTTGCCGAAATAGCGCCGCTCGCATCGCTGCAACCCGAGGCCGCGATTGCGGCGATCGAAGAACCGCTGCTGGTGGGCAATGCGGCACAGGAACTCGTTGCGCTTGCGGGCACCGGAGAGGCGATGAGCCTGTTCCCGCGCGCGGCCGATGTACGCCTGCTCCCCGAAGCATTCCGCGCTTTGCCGCCGAAACCGATTTATGGCCGGGCGCCCGACGCCCGTCCCTCGCAATGACGGTGATCGCCTCCCGCGAGCTGCCCACCGGCAGCGCGGCCGCCCGCGATCTGGACGATGTCATGGCGATAATGGAAGAGGCATTCGACCCGCGGTTCGGCGAAGGCTGGTCCCGGGCGCAATGCCGGGGCATGCTCGGCGACGCCAATAGCTGGATCATCGTCGATCGCCAGGGGGACCGTCCCGCCGGCTTTGCGCTCTCGCGGATGATCGTCGACGAGGCGGAACTCCTGCTGATCGCCGTGCAGCCCGAATATCGGGGGCGCGGGATCGGGCGGAACATGCTGATGGAAGTAGCGCGGACCGCAGCGGCCCGCGGCGCCACCCGGCTGCACCTTGAAGTACGCGACGGAAATGCCGCCTCCGATCTGTATTCGGCAGTCGGTTTCGAGAAAATCGGAAGACGAAAAGACTATTATAGCGGCCGGAATGGCGAGCGCTTCGATGCAATTACCTTGGCGCTTCAACTAGATCCGCAGACAGCATAGTCAATTCGTCCCAAAACGGTTGATTTATCCGTTTCGGACCTACATCAATCGAGAGCCAGCGCCGCGCGGAAGCGCACAGTATAGATTTTGAAATGGAAGATGTTCGATGACAGATACAGTCGATATGACCGAAACGCTTATCACCCTGACCGCGGACATCGTGTCCGCGCATGTCAGCAACAACAGCGTGGCTGTTTCGGACCTCCCGCTGCTTATCCAGAATGTCCATAATGCGCTCAGCGAGCTGGAAGAGGCCAATGCACCGGAAGAAAAGCCCGAGCCTGCCGTTTCCATCCGCTCCTCGATCAAGCCCGACTATATCGTCTGCCTGGAAGACGGGAAGAAGCTGAAGATGCTCAAGCGTCACCTGATGACGCATTATGGCATGACTCCGGACGAGTATCGCCAGAAATGGGGCCTGCCGGCCGACTATCCGATGGTATCGCCCAACTATGCCGAGCAGCGGCGGAAGCTGGCCAAGAAGATCGGCCTCGGCCGCAAGCCAGGAGCGCGGCGC
The DNA here is from genome assembly GCF_052168295.1 of Parasphingopyxis sp. Taxonomy (GTDB): domain Bacteria; phylum Pseudomonadota; class Alphaproteobacteria; order Sphingomonadales; family Sphingomonadaceae; genus Parasphingopyxis. Next base: position 55,380 of record NZ_JBQLZN010000015.1, read on the forward strand.
AAGTCCAAATAGCCGCCGTGCGGGCAACCTCGCAGCCGTTCCTACCCTTTTCAGTCTCGGGGTTATCCTCTAAACTCACTTTATGAGCCGCAAGATAGACATCGAAGCCCTGTGCGCCGAAAAAGGGTTGCGCATTACCGAGCAGCGCCGGGTTATCGCGCGCGTCCTTTCGGAAGCGGATGACCACCCCGATGTCGAAGCGCTTCACGAGCGGGCCTCGGAGGTCGATAGCGGCATTTCGATCGCGACGGTCTATCGCACCGTTCGGCTGTTCGAAGAGGCCGGTATTCTCGAGCGCCACGATTTCGGCGACGGCCGGGCCCGATACGAAGCGGCGGCCGACGATCACCACGATCATCTGATCGATGTCGAAACCGGCAAGGTCATCGAATTCGTCGATGAGCAGCTCGAGGAGCTGCAGCGGCGCATCGCGGAAAAACTCGGCTATAAGCTCGTCGATCACCGGATGGAGCTGTATGGCGTTTCGCACAATCGCGACGGCTAGGGCCGCCCGTTGATCCGTTTCGCCTTCCGCCTCGCATGGCTGGTCGGACTAATCCTCTTCTGCGTACCGCTGCACCTGCTCTGGCGGCTATTCCGGCAACGCTCGCCATGGCCGCAACGCTTTCTCGGCTGGTGCGCGCGGGCTTGCGGCATGCGCGCGACCGTTATCGGCGAACGCGCGCCGGGCACGATCCTGTTTGCGGCCAATCATCAGAGTTGGATGGATATACTGCTGATCGGCGGCGCGACCGGTGCTTCCTTCGTGTCCAAGGAAAGCGTGCGGCACTGGCCGATCGCGGGCTGGCTCGCGACGATGGTCGGCACGATCTATATCGCCAATGGTGATCGCCGGGCCGCCGGCGCACAGGCCGAACGCATCCGGCGCGCGCTGCATGACAGCTTGTCGGTCGCCTTTTTTCCGGAAGGCAAACTCAACAACGGCAAGCTCATGCCCTTTCGCCCGGCGCTGTTCGGCGCGGTCATCCCGCCGGTCGACCATATCTCCGTGCAGCCAATCGCGCTCGACTATGGCGTGCATAGCGACGATCTGATCTGGCCGAGCGGCTCGCATGCGGCGGCCAATGCACGCAAGATCTTCGCGCGGCGCGGCGTCGAGGACGTGACGATCCACCTGCTCGAGCCGATACCGATTGACGAGAATTCGCACCGCAAGGATGTTGCCGAAGAATGCGAACGGGCGATCGCGGCGGCACTTGGCGAGGCTGTACCGCAACGCGAAGCGGCATGAGCACCGAGGACCCGGAAAGCTATCCGCCCATCGGATTTTTCGGTCCCGCCAGATTTGTCCTCCGCCTGACCGCCATGTTCGCGCTCCTCGGCGTCTGTCTGACGCTGCATGGCGGCTACCGACTGGTCCGGCAGCCATCGCCCTGGCCGCCGCGTTTTCTCTACGGCATCGCCTGGATCCTCAATATCCGCATCGCGACCGAGGGTGTTCGGCTGAAGGAGGACGTATTCTACGTTGCCAATCATCTGAGCTGGATCGATATTCCCATTATCGGCGGTGTCACGCGCTCGGCTTTCGTCGCCAAGGCGGAAATCCGCAAATGGCCGATCACCGGCTGGCTCGCGACACTCAACCACACCGTGTTCGTGTCGCGCGGCGACCGGCTCGGCGTCGCCCGGCAGGTCGAGGAGCTGAAGGAAGCGATCGCCGAACATCAGCCGGTCACCATCTTTCCCGAGGGCACGACCACCGACGGCACCAGCCTGTTGCCGTTCAAACCCTCGCTGTTCGCAGTGCTCGCGCCACCGCCGCGCGGTATCCGCGTGCAGCCGATCCTGCTCGATTTCCAGGGAACAGGGCCGGAAGTCGGCTGGATCGGCACCGAGGGCGCGCTGCATTACACGTGGCGGGTAATGTGCCGCCGCGCGGTCATCCCTGTGCGCATGGTGTTTCTCTCGCCCTTCGATCCCGCCCATTGCAACGGACGCAAGGAAATCGCCGCGACCGCCCGCGAACAGATCCGTCAGGCGCTCTCCGCTTCTCTTGGCGGCCGAGCTGTCCTATAGGCGCGCGCCATGAGTCGAACCAACCGTCGAACTGACCCCAAGAGCTATTTCGTTAAGAGCTTTGGCTGCCAGATGAACGTCTATGACGGCGAACGCATGGCCGAGCTGCTCGACGCGAAGGGATTATCGCCCGCCAAGGATGCGGAAGCGGCCGATCTTGTCGTGCTCAATACCTGCCATATCCGCGAAAAGGCGGCCGAAAAGGTATATTCGGATATCGGCCGGATGCGGCGGGAGGACGGATCGACGCCGATGATCGCGGTTGCAGGCTGCGTCGCCCAAGCCGAGGGCGCGGAAATCCCGCGCCGGGCGAAAGAAGTCGATATTGTTGTCGGTCCGCAAGCCTATCACAATCTGCCTGAACTCGTGGCCAAGGCGGCGCGCGGCGAGAATGCGCTCGATACCGATATGCCAGCGGATTCGAAATTCGGCGCGTTGCCGAAGCGCGCGAAACAGACGCCGAGCGCCTTCCTTACCGTTCAGGAAGGCTGCGACAAATTTTGCACCTATTGCGTGGTGCCCTATACCCGCGGCGCGGAAATATCGCGGCCGTGGAGCGCGATTATCGATGAGGCCAGGGCGCTAGTCGATGCGGGCGCGAAGGAGATCACGCTGCTGGGCCAGAATGTAAACGCCTGGTCCGCGGAAGACGATAAGGGCCGGTTGCAAGGGTTGGGCGGGCTGATCCGGGCGCTGGACCGCATCCCCGGCCTCGCACGCATCCGCTACACGACGAGTCATCCCAACGACATGACCGACGGTCTGATCGCCGCGCACGGCGAAGTCGAGACGCTGATGCCGTATCTGCACCTGCCTGTGCAGTCCGGCTCCGACCCCATCCTCAAGGCCATGAATCGCAGCCATAGCGCCGAAAGTTATCTGGCGATCATCGAGCGCATGCGCGCCGCCCGCCCGGATATCGCGATTTCGGGCGATTTCATCGTCGGGTTCCCGGGCGAGAGCGATGCCGATTTCGAAGCGACGCTCGATATCGTACGGGCGACCAATTACGCGCAGGCCTTCTCGTTCAAATATAGCGCGCGGCCCGGCACCCCGGCCGCAGAGATGACCGATGAATTCGTCGCGCCCGAATTGGCGGACGAACGGCTGCAACGCTTGCAGGGGCTGCTCAACGAACAGCAGCTCGCCTTCAATCGCAAGACCGTCGGGAAGCGTACGCAATTGCTGCTCGAGCGCGATGGCCGCAAGCCGGGGCAGCGGATCGGCAAATCGCCATGGCTGCAATCGGTCCATCTGAAAACCGATGCGCCGATCGGCACGATGATCGATGTCGATATCGTCAGCGCGGGCCCGAAGAGCCTCGGCGGAGCGCTCGCCGAAAGGGAGGCCGCCTGATGGCCAAGAAAAGCGCCGCCAAGGCCGACAAAGGGCAGACGCGGATCGATCTGGAGTTCGAGCAGCAGCAGTTATTGGGCGGTCTGTTCGGTGAATATGATCAGAATCTTGTCGCCATCGAGAACCGACTCGGCGTCTATATCGCCGCGCGTGGCAATCAGTTGACGATCGAAGGTGATGCCGAGAACGCTGAACGCGCGCGTGATGTCCTGACCGGCCTCTACAACCGCCTCGCCAAGGGCCAGGAAATCGACGCCGGTGCGGTCGAGGCGGTGATCGCGATGTCCGCCGAGCCGACGCTCGACGGTGTGGTCCGCAAGGATGTCTCCGAACCGCCCAAGGTCATGATCCGCACGCGCAAGAAAACGATCGTTCCGCGCTCGATCACCCAGACCCGCTATATGGAGGCGCTGGCGCGCGAGGATGTGATCTTTGCGCTTGGTCCCGCCGGCACCGGCAAGACCTATCTCGCCGTCGCCCAGGCCGTGCATCAACTGATAACCGGGTCGGTCGATCGGCTGATCCTGTCGCGCCCGGCGGTCGAAGCGGGTGAGCGGCTCGGCTTCCTGCCCGGCGATATGCGCGAAAAGGTCGATCCCTATCTGCGGCCGCTTTACGACGCGCTCTACGATATGCTGCCGAGCGACCAGGTCGAACGCCGGATCGCCAGCGGCGAGATCGAAATTGCGCCCATCGCCTTCATGCGCGGCCGGACGCTGGCCGATGCCTTTGTGATCCTCGACGAAGCGCAGAACACGACGCCCGCGCAGATGAAGATGTTCCTGACCCGCTTCGGTGAGAATAGCCGGATGGTGGTGTGCGGCGATCCGAAGCAGGTCGATCTGCCTGGCGAAGGTGTGTCGGGCCTCGCCGATGCGGTATCGCGGCTCGAAGACGTGGAAGGCATCGCGACGGTCCGCTTCGGCGTCGGCGACGTCGTGCGGCACCCGGTCGTGGGGCGGATCGTCGAAGCCTATGAGGGCGCGGGATGATTGCAGTCGCGATACAATGCGGCGATGCATGGACGGACGGAACGGACTGGGACGAACTTGCACAAAAGGCCGTGACACAGGCAGCGCTCCAGACGCCGCACGGCGATCTCGTGAACGAGGCCGCAACCGTCGAGATATCGGTGAAGCTGACCGAAGATGGCGAAGTACAGGCGCTCAACGCCGCCTATCGCGGCAAGGACAAGCCGACCAATGTCTTGTCGTTCCCGATGGTCCAGACCGACATGCTCGCCGGCCTCGCCAATAGCGACGATGGCGAGATATTGCTCGGCGATATCGTGCTGGCGCGCGGCGTATGCGCTGCCGAGGCCGAGGCCAAGGATGTTGCGCTCGCCCATCACGCGACCCATCTTATTGTCCATGGGATGCTGCATTTGCTAGGCTATGACCATGAAACGGGCGAAGCCGAAGCCGAAGCGATGGAAGCCATGGAGCGATCCGCGCTGGCGGCGCTCGGCATTGCCGATCCATACGAACCTATTGTGAACCTGCACGAGGTATAGCACACCAACTCCATGCCAGAGGAATCGAGTAGCACCGCCCCCGCCGAAAATGGCGGCGGGCGATTATGGAAAGGGCTTCGCGGCCTGCTTTTCGGCGAGAATGGCGAAGCGACGCTGCGCGACGAGCTGGAAGCGGCGATCGACGAGCATGAGGCCGAACCTGAAGACAAAAGCGATCTTTCGATCGTCGAACGGCAAATGCTCAAACGATTGCTGCATTTCGGCGAGACCACCGCCGACGATGTCTGCGTCCCTCGGGCCGATATCATAGCGGTCGAAGAGCAGGAGAGCTTCGACGCCGTCGTAAAAGTGTTTTCCGAGGCCGGACACAGCCGGCTGCCCGTCTACCGGAACAGCCTCGATGAAGTGATCGGGATGATCCACATCCGCGACATCTTCGCGGCTCTCGTATCCGACGAACCACGCCCGGACAGTATCGAGAGCTTCATCCGCGAACCGCGTTACGTGCCCGAGTCGATGGGCGTGCTCGACCTGCTCGCCGAGATGCAGGTTACGCGGACGCATATGGCGATCGTGCTCGACGAATATTCGGGCACCGAAGGCATCGTCACGATCGAGGATATCGTCGAGGAAATCGTCGGCGAAATCGAGGACGAGCATGATGAGGAGGCGAGCGAGCTTCTGACCGAGACGCCACAAGGCCATTGGGAAGCTGAAGCCCGCGCAGAGCTCGACGATGTCGCCGAGATCATCGACGAGCGGCTCGGGGAGATCGACGAAGATGTCGATACGCTGGGCGGGCTGGCTTTCGTACTCGCAGGCCGCGTGCCGGTCGAGGGCGACCGGCTCGAACATCCAAGCGGCTGGCAGATCGAGGTGACGGACGGTGACAGCAAGCGCGTAACGCGCTTGAAACTCTACCCGCCCGCCGACGATGAGAAGGATAAAGACGATACATGACGCGCAGAAGACTGATCCTGATTCCCTTCGCCCTGATCGTATTGGGCATCGTCGTCTGGCTCATGATCCGTCCGCATCCGGCGCGTCTCAGCGTCGAGGCGGTCAGCGGACCGACGCCCGAACTCGTCGATCCCCGCGCCGAAACCTTCCCGACGATCAATGTCGCGGAGGCCACCGGCTGGGAGGATGGCGAGATGCCGACGCCCGCCGAGGGGCTCGAGGTCAATCTGTTCGCGGACGATCTCGATCATCCGCGCTGGATGCTGACGCTGGAAAATGGCGATGTGCTCGTCGCCGAAACGCGGGCGCCGCCGCGCGAATATAGCGGCATCAGCGGCTGGTTCGAACGCCGCCTGATGACGCGCGCCGGCGCGCTCGGCCCGTCGGCCAACCGCATCACGCTGCTCCGCGACGTCGATGGCGACGGCACGGCCGATCAGCGCACCGCCCTGCTCGATGAATCGAACGGCATGAACTCGCCCTTCGGCATGGCCGTCGCCGGCGACTATCTCTACATCGCCAACACCGATGCGCTGATCCGCTTTCCGTTCGAGCCCGGCCAAACGGAGATCGAAGGCGAAGGCGAGCTGATCGTCGAACTGCCGGCTAACGCGCCCAACAGCCACTGGACGAAGAATGTCGTCGCCAGCCCGGACGACCCCAACCTGCTCTATGTAGCGGTCGGCTCCAACAGCAATATCGGCGAGCGCGGTATGGCAGCCGAGGAAAACCGCGCGGCCGTCCTCGAAGTGAATGTCGAGGACCGCGATTTTCGCGTCTTCGCGGCGGGCCTGCGCAACCCGGTCGGTCTCGACTGGGAGCCGACCCGCAACCGGCTCTACACCGTCGTCAACGAGCGGGACATGCTGGGCGGCGATCTCGTGCCAGACTATCTGAGCGAGGTCGTGTTCGGTTCGCATTATGGCTGGCCCGGCATCTACTGGGGCCGCTATCTCGACGAACGCGTCGAACCGCTGACGCCGCGCATGGCGCAATATGCACGCGTACCCGATTATGCGCTCGGGCCGCATACCGCCTCGCTCGGCCTCGAATTCGCGGACCGGGCGCGGCTCGGTTCGCGCTTCAGCAACGGCGCCTTTATCGGCCAGCACGGGTCGTGGAACCGGCGGCCGCGCTCGGGTTACAAGGTCGTGTTCGTGCACTTCGAAGAGGGCCGTCCTGTCGGCGAGATGATCGACGTGCTGACCGGTTTTCTCGACGGCGACGAAGCGCGTGGCCGCCCCGTCGGCGTGATGACCGACGCGACGGGCGCGCTGCTCGTCGCAGACGATGTCGGCAATCGTATCTGGCGCGTCAGCAATCCCGATGCACCGCCCCGCGAGCCCGAACCGGAAACGGACGAAACGGAAAGCTAGTCTTTCGCGAAAAGCTGGCCGCGATCGCGGAACGCCTTGAATTCGAGCGCATTGCCGCTGGGATCGCGCACGAACATCGTCGCCTGCTCGCCCGGCTGTCCTTCGAAACGGACATAGGGTTCGATTACCCAGGAAATATCGGCCGCTTCCAAACGGTCGCGCAGCGCCGCGAAATCGTCCCAGTCCAGCACCGCGCCGAAATGCGGCACCGGCACGTCGTGGCCGTCGACGGGATTGCTCGTCGCACTTGTACTCGCGCTTTCATCGAGATGCGCGACGATCTGATGCCCGAAAAAATCGAAATCGATCCAGTGCTCATCCGACCGGCCTTCTTGGCAGCCGATGATCTCGCCATAGAAACGCCGCGCCGCCGCAAGATCGTGGACGGGAAAGGCGAGATGGAAGGGCGGAAGATCGGTCATCCGCATGCCATAGGCGAAAAGCGCGGCTCCCGAAATATCCTCAGCGATAGCGATTGAAATAGTATTGCGCCCGCGCGATAGCGCTCGCATGCGCGCATTATTCGTCGCTCTCGCCGCCGGGGCGGTATCGGCCACCGGTTTCGCCCCGCTCGGGCTCTGGCCGCTGACGCTGGCGGCGTTCGCACTGCTGATCGCGCTCACGCTGAACGTTGAGCGCATGCGATCCGCCTTTGCCATCGGCTGGGTATTCGGCCTCGGGCATTTCGGTGTCGGGCTGAACTGGATCGCCACCGCCTTCACCTATCAGGCCGCGATGCCCGCCTGGATGGGTTGGCTCGCCGTACTGATCACGACGGCGTACGTCTCGATCTTTCCCGGACTCGCCACCGCCCTCGCCTGGCGGATCGGCAAGGCGATGCCGGTGACGTTCGTCCTCCTGTTCGCGGCGACGTGGATCGTGACCGAATATCTGCGCGCCACGATCCTGTTCGGCTTCGGCTGGAATCCCCTGGCGACGATCACGGTCGGGACGATGGACAGCGAGGCACTGTTGACGCCCGCGACGCGAATGATCGGAACCTATGGGCTGTCCGGGCTGATCATCCTCCTCGCCGGCGCGATCTTCCTGATCTTCCGCGCGCGCCGCTGGTCGGCATTGGCGATGCTGGTCAGCATCCCGCTCGTGATCAGCGTCGCAGGCTGGCTGAGCCTGCCGTCGCACACGGCGGCCGCCGATGCGGACCAGCCGCAAATCCGCGTGATCCAGCCCAATATCGATCAGTCGGAAAAATGGGACCCGGCATTCGCCCAGCGCAACTTCCGCCGTCTGGTCGAAACCACCGGCGAAACGGGCGATGTGCCGCGCCTGATCTTCTGGCCCGAGGCGGCGGTGCCCGAGTTCATCGAGGACGAGCCGCTGGCGCGGTTTCGCATCGCGAGCCTGCTTGGGCCGGACGACCTGCTGCTGCTCGGCGCGACCAAGCTTATAATCGAAGAGAATGATGCCGGCCGACGCCAAGCCGTGGGCGCGCGCAACAGCCTCTATGTGATGAACGCGGATGCCGAGCTGATCGGTCGCTATGACAAGGCGAACCTCGTGCCTTATGGCGAATATCTGCCGATGCGTGGCTGGATGGAGGCGATCGGACTGTCGCGGCTCGCTCCCGGCGATCTCGATTTCTGGCCCGGGCCGGGGCCGCAGACGCTTCCGCTTCCCGGCTTCGGGAGTAGCGCCGGGCAAATCTGCTACGAAATCATCTTTTCCGGCCGGGTCGTCGACAGCGCGAATCGGCCGAGCCTGATCTTCAACCCGTCCAACGACGCCTGGTTCGGCGAATGGGGGCCGCCGCAACACCTGGCCCAGGCCCGGCTGCGCGCCATCGAAGAAGGTTTGCCGGTCATCCGCTCGACGCCGACCGGTATTTCGGCGGTTATCGACGCGCATGGCCGTGTCACCCATCGCATCCCCTATCGCGAGGCTGGGACTATCGATGCCCGTCTCCCCAACGCGCACGGGGCGACGCCTTTTGCGCGTTATGGCAATACGATCCCGCTCATTTTCACCCTGTTACTGGCCGGATTGGCGTTTGCACTCATGCGCCGCCCCGGCTAAAGGACATAAGGAATTCTTTATATGTGGACCGGACGCGCCGTAACGGCCTCGCCGGTCCTTCTTCATTGGATCGAGGAAAACCATGCGCAGCAACTATCTCTTTACGTCCGAAAGCGTCTCAGAAGGCCATCCCGACAAGGTTTCGGATCAGGTATCGGACGCCATTGTCGATCTCATGCTTTCCAAGGATCCCGAAGCGCGTATTGCCTGCGAGACGATGACCACGACCCAGCGTGTCGTGCTCGCCGGAGAAATCCGCTGCAAGCCGATGTATGATCAGGACAAGTGGCCCGAAAATGGCGGCTGGGCGCCTGGCGCACGTGACGAGATCGAACAGGCCGTCCGCCACACCATCCGGGAAATCGGCTATGAGCAGGACGGTTTTCACTGGGAGACGCTGAGCTTCGAAAACCATTTGCACGGCCAGTCCGAACATATCGCGCAGGGCGTGGATGCCGGCGACGATGGCAGCAACAAGGACGAAGGCGCGGGCGACCAGGGCATCATGTTCGGCTTTGCCTGCGACGAGACGCCGGACCTGATGCCGGCGACGCTCGACTATAGTCACAAGATCCTCGAAAGGATGGCCCGCGACCGCAAGGACGGCACCGCGCCCTTCCTCGAACCCGACAGCAAGAGCCAGGTCACGCTGCGCTTCGAGAATGGCAAGCCGGTCGCCTGCACCGCCATCGTCGTCTCGACCCAGCACGCGCCCGGTTATCACGAGGGCGAGAAGGAAGCCGAGCTGAAAGACTATGTGAAGAAAACGGTTGCCGACATCATTCCGGCCGAGCTGCTGTCGGACGAAACCGTCTATCACATCAACCCGACCGGCGCCTTCGAGATCGGCGGGCCCGACGGCGATGCCGGGCTGACCGGCCGCAAGATCATCGTCGACACCTATGGCGGCGCGGCCCCGCATGGCGGTGGCGCGTTCAGCGGCAAGGACCCGACCAAGGTCGACCGTTCGGCCGCCTATATCGCCCGCTACCTCGCGAAGAATATCGTCGCGGCGGGCCTAGCGAAGCGCTGCACGATCCAGCTCGCCTATGCGATCGGCGTGTCCGAGCCGCTGTCGCTCTATGTCGACACCCACGGCACAGGCACCGTCGACGATGCGGCGATCGAACGGGCCATCATGAGCATTCAGGCGCTGGGCGGGCTGACGCCGCGTGGCATTCGCACGCATCTGGGGCTGAACAAGCCGATCTACCGTCAATCCGCCGCCTATGGCCATTTCGGCCGCGCGGCCGAAGGCGATGCTTTTCCGTGGGAGCGGACCGACCTCGTCGACGCCTTGAAGGCGGCACTGTAATACAGGCCATATGACGGCCAGCCTTTACGCTCTAATCGCGCAGTCCGCGGAGCAGGCCGGCGAGAAGCCGCTGATCGTCGAAGGCGGCGAAACCCGGCTTCGCTATGCCGATCTGGATCGGGAAACGGCGTGCTACGCCCAGGCGCTGATCGCGAGCGGCGCGCAGGTCGGCGATCGCATTCTCGTCCAAGTCGAGAAATCGGTCGATAATGTGCTGCTCTATCTGGCGAGCCTACGCGCAGGACTCGTCTATGTGCCGCTCAACACCGCCTACACCGCAACCGAACTCGCCTATTTCATCGAAGATGCGGGCCCGGCGCTCATCGTCTGCGATCCCGAGAAGGAACAGGCGATTGCCTCGCTTGCAAGCAAGACACGATTGCTGACCGTCGATGCCAACGGGCGCGGAAGCCTTGAAGAAGCGATCTCGACAGTGTCGGACGCAGGGTTTGAAACCGTACCGCGCGATACCGACGATCTCGCCGCGATCTGTTACACATCGGGCACGACCGGCCGGTCCAAAGGCGCGATGCTCAGCCATGGCAATCTGACGTCCAATGCGCAGACGCTGTACGATATCTGGCATTGGCATTCGGATGACGTGCTCATCCACGCGCTGCCGATCTATCACGTCCATGGATTGTTCGTCGCTCTGCATCTCGCGCTACTCGGCGGTTCGACGATCCTTTGGCACCATAGCTTCGACGCCGATGCGGTGCTGTCGGATCTCCCTGAGGCGAGCGTCCTGATGGGCGTACCGACCTTCTATGTGCGGCTCGCCGATCATGCCGGGCTGACCCGCGCGGCGAGCGCGAACATGCGCCTCTTCATCAGCGGCTCCGCCCCGCTGCTTGAAAACACCTTCGCCGAATTCGAAGCCAAGACCGGCCATCGCATCCTCGAACGCTACGGCATGACGGAAGCCGGGATGATCGCATCCAACCCCTATGACGGCGAGCGCATTGCGGGGACGGTTGGCTTCGCGCTGCCCGGCGTCGCCGCGCGCGTTGCAGGCGATGACGGCGCGGAGCTGCCGCGCGGCGAACCGGGTATCCTCGAGATCAACGGCCCCAACCTGTTCCGCGGCTATTGGAACAAGCCCGACAAGACGGCCGAAGAGATGCGCGACGACGGTTTTTTCATCACCGGCGATATCGCGACCATGGACGTCGATGGCCGTATCGCGATCGTCGGGCGCGGCAAGGACCTGATCATCGCGGGCGGGCTCAACATCTATCCCAAGGAGATCGAGCTAGCGATCGACGCGGTCGCGGGTGTGCGGGAAAGTGCGGTGATCGGCGTGCCGCATCCCGACCTCGGCGAGGCGGCCGTGGCCGTCGTAGTGCGCGAAAGCAGAACGCTGGACGAGACCGCGATTCTCACGGCGGTCGAAGGCGATCTCGCCCGGTTCAAGCAGCCACGCCGCATCCTGTTCGCGGACGCCTTGCCCCGCAACGCGATGGGCAAGGTGCAAAAGGCGAGACTGCGCGAGCAGCATGAAGGGCTGTTCGCCGCGAGATGACCGAGGATCCCGCCACCATCCGCCGCCTGTACGGCCGCTCGAAGGGGCACAGGCTCAGAGCCGGCCAGCAGGAGATGCTCGATACGATGCTGCCCAAGCTCGCCATCCCGGCGGACGGACCGCTGGATGCGGAGCGTCTGTTCGGCGACAAGCGGCCGCTCGAGTTCGAAATCGGCTTCGGATCGGGTGAGCATCTGGCGGCGCAGGCCGAGGCGCGGCCCGATACCGGCTTTATCGGCTGCGAGCATTACGAAACCGGCGTGGTTGGCATGCTCAAACATATCCGGGATCGCGATCTCGCCAATGTCCGCATCCATATGGGCGATGCGCTCGATGCACTGGAACGTCTGCCCGACGGATCGCTGGATCGCCTCTATCTGCTGCATCCCGACCCATGGCCGAAGAACCGGCATGCCAAGCGGCGGATGGTCAATCACGGGCCGATGGACATGATCGCCGCCAAGCTGAAATCCGGCGGAGAATTCCGGCTCGGCACGGACGATCCGACCTATTGCCGCTGGTCGATGATGATCATGGGCCAGCGGCCGGACTTCGCTTGGCAGGCCGAAACACCGCGCGACTTTCTCGAGCGCCCAGCAGACTGGCCGGAGACGCGATATGAGGCCAAGGCGCGCAAAAAGGGGCATGAAGTGTGGTACTTCCGCTATTTGCGACGGTAGCAAGAGCGGAACGATTGGCTGTCCATCGATAGCCTTTGCCTATCACATGCCCTTCCAACAATCTATTTGGAACCCATCCAAAAGCGCCGAGTTGACTGTATATCGGAACCATCCGACCTGATTTGAAAGCTCGGAACAACAGGAGACCCACCGATGCGAACGACTTTCTTGCTGGCGGCTTCGGCCGTAGCACTTGCCGCTTGTGGCGGCGCGGCCGAAGACACAGCCACGACCACCGAAACCGAAGGCGGCGAAGTCCAGGAAGCGTCCTGGACGTATGAGAACCCCGGCGAATGGGGCACGGTCCATGAGGAATATGCGACCTGTGCGACCGGCACCGTCCAGTCCCCGATCAATTTCGTGCGCGCCGATGCGACTGATAGCGAAGATGTGACGCTCGAAATCAACTGGCAAAGCGGCCCGATGACGATCGAAGGCGCCGGCTATAACAGCAACCTCGTCGCCCCCGAAGGCGGATACATCATGCTGGAAGGCGAACGCTACGACTTCATTCAGGCGCATATGCACATGCCGAGCGAATATACGATCGAAGGCGAACAGCCGGCCGGCGATATTCACTTCGTGCACGCGAATGAAGCCGGCGAACTCGCCGTGATCGGCGTGTTCCTTGCCGAAGGCGAAGCGAACAGTGCGCTCGCCGCCGCGTTCGAGGAATTCAACACCGAGGAAGGCACGCGCACGCTCGAAGGCATCACGTTCGATCCGATGGCCGTGCTGCCCGAAACGCGCAGCTTCTTCCGCTTCCCTGGCTCGCTGACGACGCCGCCGTGCAGCGAAGGCGTGAACTGGGTATTCATGAGCGAACCGGTCACCATCTCGGCCGACCAGATCGCCGCTTACACCGAACTCTACGGCAACACCGCGCGTCCGGTGCAGCCGACCGGCGATCGCGAGATCCTTTTCGTCGGCGGCTAAGTCCGGCGCACATAAGAAAAAGCGTCCTGGCACATTGTCATGGCGTTTTTTCTTCACAACGAAAAGAGATGATATATCGGCTTATTCAAAGGATTGATGTCTCCCGATCCAGACCAAGCCGATCCGATGATTTCCGACCCAACCGCAACACAGGAGTTATGACCATGAAACGCACTATTCCGCTTATCGCCGGCGTCACCGTACTCGCCGCCTGTTCCCCCGCCTCCGAAGAAGCCTCGGCGGAATCCGCCGGTGGTGGCGAAGGCGCGGCAATCACCGAAGAAGAAGTGACCGCCGCGCAGCAGGCTTGGGGCGAGGGCATCGTTTCCATCGGCCAGGTCTATACCGAAGACGGCGATTATCAGCAGGCCGCGCGCGACCATATCGAGCGCTTCTACGCCTATGGCGACGACAGCACGGTGCTGTTCAAGCCGACGCTCGCCGCCGAGGACCAGTTCCGCGGTACGTTCGATGAAGCCCTGTCCTATTTCGTCGGCGGCTCGATCGCCGAAGATGGCGGCTTCGCCATCGCTCCCTACACCAATGTGCGCTGGGAAAATGAAGGCACTATAATCGACTCCGATAGCGCCATGGCGATGGGCAATTACTACTTCACGACCACCGAGGGCGAAGAAGTGAAGGTCGAATACACGTTCGGCTATATCGAAGACGAGAATGGCGAACTCAAAATCGTTCTACACCACTCGTCGATGCCGTTCAGCGCCGGCTAAGCGGCCGGATATCGGCTAGTAAAACGGGGGCTTCCCACCGGAGGTCCCCGTTTTCTTTGTCCCGCGCTTCATGGGTTCTGACCGATTTATGGCGAACTCTGTTGTAAAGCCACTTGCACATCGGCCGCGATAACCATAGATGATACATCATATCATCATGGGCTCGGTCATGACTGTTGCGAAAACCATCGACTCGACTGCGATCGGGCTTTCCGGGCTTTGCCTTGCGCATTGCCTGCTCCTCCCCATGGGCGCGGCGTTCCTGCCGCTCTTCGCGAGCCTCGCAGACATTGAATGGGTGCACCGCGCATTCGTCTTGCTGGCGCTGCCAATTTCGGGAGTGGCCATCTTCAGCGCGCTTGGCACCGCCGGAGGACCGCTCTTCGCCATGATCGCGGGACTCGGACTGGCGCTGCTGCTGAGCGCGGCTTTTGTTCACGCGCTGCACGATATCGAGACGCCGATTACGGTGGCAGGCGCCGTGATGCTCGCGAGCGCGCATGGCTGGCGCTGGTTCCGGCGTGCGCATCCGCACGAGGGTTGATGGCACCGAAAGCGAAATAGTCTTTCCCTTGTCACCGACCGACTGCAAAAGAGCGGGATGCGTTATCTAGTCCTTGCCTGCCTATGCTTCGTTTCTGCCTGGCCCCAGCCCGCCCTCGCCTGGGGCCAACTTGGCCACCGTGTGATCGGCCAGCTCGCCGACGAACGCGTGTCGGGCCGGACCCGGGCCGAAGTGCTGCTGATCCTGGGCGTCGAGGATCTGGCCGAAGCCTCGACCTGGCCCGACGAAGAGCGCTCCAACCCGGCCTCCTTCTGGCAAAACGATGCGAACCCCTGGCATTATGTGACCGTCCCGGATGGGATGACGTACGAGCAGGCTGGCGCACCGCCCGAAGGCGATGCGGCGACGGCGCTCGCCCGGTTCACGCAGACCGTGCGCGACCGGAACGCGCCGTCAGCCGACCGGGCACTGGCGCTACGCTTCATCATCCATATCGTCGGCGATCTCCATCAGCCGCTGCATGTCGGCAATGGCACGGATCTCGGTGGCAACGACGTCTCCGTGAGATGGTTCGGCGAGGAAACCAATCTCCATCGGCTTTGGGACACGCAGCTCATCGAAAGCAAGAATCTGAGCTATACCGAATATGCACGCTGGCTGGGCCGGGCGATCCCGCCGCAATGGGAGATCGACTGGTGGACCGCCGATCCGCTGGTGTGGATCGCCGAGAGCGCGGAGATCCGGCCGAGCATTTATCCGCAAAGCGCCGATGCGCGGCTAAGCTGGCGCTATGGTTATTACTATCTCCCCATCGCCGAGCGGCGCATGCAGCAGGGCGGCGTCCGGCTCGCCGCCTATCTAGACTGGCTGTTCTCGGAGTAAGCGATTGGCGGGCGCCCCATCCCGGCGCTTTTCAAACCCGCCAGCCGCACTGCGCGCCGCTAACGCATCGCCCCGTGGCGATATCGAAACGATAGCCGTGCCAGGGGCAGGTTATCGTTCCGTCCGCGTCCGGTTCGGCATCGAGCGGTAGGCCGAGATGCGGACAGTAGCGGGCGACCTTGGCGGCTTCGCCATCGGCCAGCGTGACAGCGCGCCGCTCGTCCAGCGCCGCCGGCCCGCGTTCCACGGCTTCGGCGCGGGCAATCATCATCGCCTCGTCCTCGTCATAGAGCAGTGCGTATAGGGCCGGATAATAATTGCCGAAGGCGTCCCGCTGTGCCGTATCCGGATCGGGCACGAGAAATTCGATGTCCACCCGGCAACTATCCGACCCGGTGGCCGTCGCATGGGTGACGATCCGTCCGACCAGCGTATCGCCCGCATAGCTGTTCGTCGTCCAGCATCCGGCCTCCCGGTCGAGTTCAAGATCGATCAGCAAGTCGCCGCCCTGCGGCGTGCCGACCGTCGCGCGCCAGCCGCTTTCGCGTTCTTCCACGAGATTGATCGACGCGAAGGCATGCGCGTGGACATGGGGCAGATGCTCCCAGTCCAGCGCATTTTCGAACATGCGGGCAAGGCTCGCGCCAAGATCGCGACGATACTCGGCGACCTTGACGAGATCGCCCATCAGGCGCCCGGCGTCAGGCGCAGCAGGCGGCCGCCCTCCCCGTCTTCCAGCACCCAGATCGCGCCGTCCGGGCCCTGCTCGACTTCGCGCACGCGATTACCGAAATCGTAGCGCGCGACTTCCTGCGCGCTGTCGCCGTCGAACTCGACATGGATCAGCGCGTTCGTCGAAAGGCCCGCAATCAAAGCATCGCCCTGCCAATCCGCAAACATGTCGCCCGTGTAGAAGATCATGGCGCCCGGCGCGATGACCGGCGTCCAGACGATAGCGGGCTCGCCGAAACCGGTTTCGGTATCGTTATCGGGGATCGGGCGGCCGTCATAATGATCGCCGTCCGAAACGGTCGGCCAGCCATAATTGACGCCGCGCTGGACGAGGTTGAGCTCGTCGCCGCCCGCCGGGCCGTGCTCGACATCCCAGAGCTGCCCGTCGGGCGCGAAAGCGAGACCCAGCGGATTGCGATGGCCATAGGACCAGATCTCGGCCGTCATCCCGCCCTGGTCCGCGAACGGGTTGTCCTCCGGCACGCTGCCGTCATGGTTGAGGCGGACGATGGTGCCGAGATTGTTGGTGGTGTCCTGCGCGGGTTCAAGCTCCTGCCGGTCACCCGAGGCGATGTAGAGATAGCCATCGGGACCGAACACGATGCGATGGCTGTAATGGCCGCGCCGGCCGGTCTTCGGCAGCTGCCGCCAGATTGTCTCGACATCTTCGAGCCGGCCCGCATCGGCCTCGTCCATCACGAGCCGCGCCCGCGCGACGACCGCACCGCGCGTGTCGCCGTCACCGGCTTCGGCGTAACTGAAATAGATCATGGAATTCTCGGCGAAATCGGGATGCGGGACGACATCGCCCAGCCCGCCCTGGCCGCCATAGTCGACCTCGGGAACGCCCGAGATCGTACCCATGCGCGGCGTATCGGGCCCGAAATCGACAAACCGCATCACGCCCTCTTTCTCGGTGATCAACGCGATCCCGTTAGGCAGGAAAGTCATCGCCCAGGGTTCGGCGAAGCTTCCCATTTCCTCAACGGTAAAGACTTCGGCCGCCGCGCCCGATTCCGCTTGCGTTCCTTGCGCGGATACACCCTCGGACGCGCTGCAGGCGACCAGGGCGAGGACGGACAGGCTGGCAAAAAGAGTTCGCATGACATTTCTCCTAAGGGGGCGGAAGTCTCGGTCCATATTACGTTTCGGACCTACTTATGGTTTCCCTTGCCGGATATCAAAGCCCTGCCTATATAGCACTTGCCTTTCTCTACATCGGCGACGTTGCAGAGGCTGGTCCGGAAGCCCCGGGCCGGCGCGGGCAAGACTTATTTATGCTATGGAGACCGCATGGCGGACATCGCCGCACTGACGCAATTGATCGAACCCGAAGTCGAAAAGCTCGGCTTCGCGCTCGTGCGCGTCAAGATGACGAGCGGCGAGGACGGACCGGTCCTGCAGGTGATGGCCGAGCGCCCGGATACGCGGCAGCTCGTGATTGAGGATTGCGCGACCATCTCGCGCTCTCTTTCGGACATGCTCGACGAAGCCGATCCGATCGAGGACGCATACCGTCTTGAGGTGTCGTCGCCCGGCATCGATAGGCCGCTCACCCGGCTGAAGGATTTCGAGGACTGGGCCGGCCATGACGCGCGATTTAACCTGATCGAGCCCGTCATGGGCAAGAAACAGTATAAGGGCGTGCTCAAAGGCCGCGAAGGCGAGGCCATCCATGTCGAAATCGCCGGCAAGGACGACCATGTCTTCGATTTCAAGAATATTCATTCGGCCAAGTTGATCTTGACCGATAAACTGATTGCAGAAACCGCGCCACTTTCCATGGAAGGCGCCGACACGATTACGGAAGAAGAAGGATAACGCCATGGCCTCTGCCATTTCCGCCAACAAAGCCGAGCTGCTCGCGATTGCCGATGCCGTCGCGCGCGAGAAGATCATCGACAAGGCGATCGTCATCGAAGCGATGGAAGACGCGATCCAGCGCGCCGCCCGTGCGCGTTACGGCGCGGAGAATGACATCCGCGCCAAGATCGACACGGAGACCGGCGACCTGCGCCTGTGGCGCGTCGTCGAGGTGGTCGAAGAGGTCGAGGACCATTTTAAGCAGGTCGACCTGAAACAGGCGCAGAAGCTGCAGGACGATGCCAGTATCGGCGATTTCATCGTCGACCCGCTGCCGCCAATCGAGTTCGGCCGCATCGCCGCCCAGGCGTCCAAGCAGGTCATCTTCCAGAAGGTCCGCGAAGCGGAGCGCGAGCGGCAATATGAGGAGTTCAAGGACCGCGCGGGCGAGATCATCACCGGCGTCGTCAAGCGCGTCGAGTTCGGGCATATCGTCGTCGATCTCGGCCGCGCCGAGGGCGTTATCCGGCGCGATGCGCAGATCCCGCGCGAGATCGTGCGTGTCGGCGACCGCATCCGCTCACTGATCCTCAAGGTCGTGCGCGAAAATCGCGGGCCGCAGATCTTCCTCTCCCGCGCGCATCCCGATTTCATGCGCAAGCTGTTCGCGCAGGAAGTGCCGGAAATTTACGACGGCATCATCGAGATCAAGGCCGCGGCCCGCGATCCGGGCAGCCGCGCGAAGATCGGCGTCATCAGCCATGACGGGTCGATCGACCCGGTCGGCGCGTGCGTCGGTATGAAAGGCAGCCGCGTTCAGGCCGTCGTCCAGGAAATGCATGGCGAGAAGATCGACATCATTCCCTGGTCTGAGGACCTCGCGACCTTCGTCGTCAACGCGCTGCAGCCGGCCCAGGTGTCGCGCGTCGTTATCGACGAAGAGGAAGAGCGGATCGAGGTCGTCGTGCCCGACGATCAGCTCAGCCTCGCCATCGGCCGCCGCGGCCAGAATGTCCGGCTCGCCTCGCAGCTCACCGGTTCGGCCATCGACATCATGACCGAGGACGAATCGAACGAGAAGCGCCAGGCCGAGTTCATGCAGCGGTCCGACATGTTCCAGGCCGAGCTCGATGTCGACGAGACGCTCTCGCAGCTGCTCGTCGCCGAAGGCTTCGGCGAACTCGAAGAAGTCGCCTATGTCGATCCGGCCGAGATCGCCGCGATCGAGGGCCTCGACGACGAAATCGCCACCGAGCTGCAGTCGCGCGCCGTCGAAGCGCTCGAAAAGCGTGAGGAAGCGGCCCGGGCCCGGCGCAAGGAACTGGGCGTCGAAGACGCTTTGGCCGACATGCCCTATCTGACCGAGCAGATGCTCGTGACCCTGGGCGAGGCCGGCATCAAGACGCTCGACGATCTCGCCGACCTCGCAACCGACGAGTTGATCGAGAAGAAGCGCGTCGAACCGCGCCGCCGCGATCAGGCCGCTCCTGCCCGTCCGCAGCCCAAGGGCGGCGTGCTCGGCGAATATGGCTTTACCGAGGAACAGGGCAACGAGATCATCATGGCCGCCCGCGCGCACTGGTTCGAAGACGAAGACGAACCGGCCGCCGCAGACGCATCCGAGGAGGACGCAGTTGCGGATGGCGAACAATGAGACCGCAGACGGCCTGAAGCCGACACAGCGCCCGAACAAGAAAGGGCCGCAAGAACCCGAAAGGAAATGCATCCTTTCGGGCGATGTGCAGCCGCGTGAGTCGCTGATCCGCCTGGCGCTGTCGCCAGACGGCGAGGTGTTGCCCGATGTCCGCGCTAAGGCGCCGGGGCGCGGCGCGTGGATATCCGCCGACGGAGAAGCGTTCGAGGCGGCCCTGCGCGGCGGCAAGTTACGCGGTGCACTCGCCCGCGCGTTCAAGGCCGGCGATTTGCGTATCCCCGAGGATCTGGGCGACCGCATCGCGGATGCTTTGACGCGCAACGCCCTCGACCGGCTTGGACTCGAAGCGCGGGGCGGCACGTTGATCACGGGCTCCGAAAAGCTGCGCGATGCCGCCCGCGCGGGCCAGGTGTACCTGCTCCTCCATGCCGCCGACGCGGCCGAAGACGGGCGACGCAAGCTGGATCAGGCATGGCGCGTCGGCATGGATGCGGAGGGCAGCGAAATGCGGGGGTTGGTTATTCCGGCGAACCGCACCATATTGGGCGCTGCGCTGGGCCGCGAAAATGCGGTTCACATCGCTATTGTGGACGAACGGGCCGCAAAGCGTGTATCAGGCGCAATCTCGCGCTGGATGGAATTTTCTGGATCGAATGGCACGACCGGTCCCGCGGGGCGAGACTCGCGGGAACCGAGCGATAATGAGTTGGAAGACAAAGGCTTAGAATGAGCGACGATAACAAGAAGACACTTGGCACACGGACCCTTGGCGTGAAGCGCACCGTCGAGGGCAAGGTGCAGCAGCAGTTCAGCCATGGCCGCAAGAATACGGTCGTGGTCGAGCGCAAGAAACGTCGCGTGCTCACCAAGCCGGGCGAAACCCC
>NZ_JBQLZN010000016.1:0-37805 GCF_052168295.1 Parasphingopyxis sp.
TCCGACAACCAGCATCCCGATCCCGGCTGGCTGAGCTTCGTCGTCACCGGCAAGGCGCGCGCCGCGATCCGCCGCTTCGTTCGCCAGAAGGAGAAAGAGGAGACGATCTCGCTCGGCCGCAAGCTGTTCGACCAGGTCGTCGCCCGCCTCCCCGCCCCGCTCGGCCGCGGCGCGACCAAGGCCGCGCTCAAGCGGCTCAAGCTCGCCAAGGAAGAGGCGCTGATGGAGAAGATCGCGCGCAAGGAGATCGACGATCGCGCGCTGATGGAAGCACTGATGCCCGGCATGGGCAGCGGCGACCTGCACAGCGCGGTACCGCCCAAGGGCCAGGCGATCTCGATCAAGGGGCTGACGCCGGGCGTCGCGTTCCAGCTCGCCCAATGCTGCCACCCAATCCCCGGCGACCGGATCGTCGGCATCCGGCGCACGGGCGAGGATATCGAGATCCACACCATCGATTGCGAGACGCTCGCCGATGGCAACGATGCCGACTGGCTGTCGGTCAACTGGGGCGACGGTTCGGACGGCGGCACGGCCCCGATGCGCGTCGTCCTGAAGAACGAGCCCGGCGCACTCGCCGTGATGGCGGGCATTTTCGGCACCCATGCCGCCAATATCCTCAACGTGAAGCTCGAAAATCGCGACGGCAGCTTCCACAGCTTCTGCGTCGATATCGAGGTGCACGACCGCGCCCACCTGATGCGCATCCTCGCCGCCCTGCGCGCCGCCGATGTCGTGAGCCAGGCGGAGCGGGTTTAGGGCGTTGATCCATTACGCCGCGATGCTGTTTTTTGGGTGGGGAGCGGACAGTCGCAACAAAGAGGCCTGACTGTCTGCCAGTCTAATAGATCACTCTGACATAGTCTCCGATCCATGCGAGCGATGAATTAAGTTGAGCTACGACCGGATTACCCGGGAAAGGCCATAGCATTGCCTCAACCGCGATCGCGAACGCCAACCCGTGCCAATAGACCGGATGGACTTTGCCGTGAAATAACCGGTCGAAGACTATCGCCGACACCATGAAGGCGTTTGTGGCCAGGACCCAACCGGTATCAGCCCATGCGACTGGTCCGAAGAGGAATCCGAACACCCTGAAAAGTGCCGCACCCAAGCCAGCCGAGCTCGCCAATACGATCCACCGCTTGTGTGCCTGAAAGCGCCCTTTCATGGCCATGCGAATGGCGAGCGCATAGAAGACCGCAAAGAGCAGGATATTGGAGAAGATCAGCGAGCCAACATACCGCAGGAAGGCGAGGAACCCGTCAGCGTCGCCGCTCAACGCATCATCCATCCGGACTGCAAGCACGAACACTCCTGTGACGATCATGAGCAATGCGAGCGCAACACTCGCGCGTCCGAAGGCCATGTGGAGTTTAGAACGGTTGGCCGCGATCAGCGCAGCCTGCATTGGAAACAGAAGATACCAGAGGAAGAACGACCAGCCATGGATGTGCACGAATGGCGACAAATCCGGATAACTTCCGGTCAGCATCGGGGTGAAATATGTAAAGGTGAAGCCGAGGAATGCCGTGACAGTGGTGGCGAGGGCAAAGCCTGAAAAGAATATGCGGTCGGCCCTCGATATCACCGGAGCTTCGTTGCCGGTCGCCGCAAGTGCCATAGCCTTCCCCCGAGACAGCACTCTACAGGAAGGGCGCTTAATCGCCAACGTCCGCAATAGGGTCGCAAACGGTCATTCCGCTCTGAAAGCGCGCGGCGGCTAGCACATGCACACCCACTGGCGGCATCGCGCAGCCCGGGCTAAGCATCCGCCCATGACCCAATCCCCCGACGACATGACCTATGGGCGCTATCTCGCGCTCCATCCGCTGCTTTCGGCGCAGCATCCGATTTCGGGGCGGCATGACGAGATGCTGTTCATCATCATCCACCAGACCAAGGAACTGTGGCTCAAGCAGATCATCTTCGAGATGGAGCAGGCGCTGGCGCTGGTGCGCGAGGATGCGCTGGTGCCTGCCTATAAGGGCCTCGCGCGGATCAGCCGGATACAGGCGGTCATGACGCTGAGCTGGGATGTGCTCGCGACAATGACGCCCGCCGATTATACGCGTTTTCGCAACGTGCTCGGGACGAGTTCGGGTTTCCAGTCCGCCCAGTTCCGCCAGGTCGAATTCATGCTCGGCCTCAAGGATGCGAGCCATCTCAAGCATCAGGACGAAGACAGCCCCGAGCAGCACGCCATGCGCGCGGCGCTGGAGTCGCCGAGCCTGTGGGACGAAGCCAATAAGGCGGCAGCGCGGGCGGGCCTGCCCATCCCGGACGACGTGCTCGAGCGCGACTGGACGGCGCCCTATGCGCCCAGCGCCGCGGTCGAAGACGCCTGGGCGACCGTGTATCGGGACACCGAGCGCTGGTGGGAATTATACCAGCTTGCCGAAAAGCTCGTCGATATGGACGATGCGATGGCGAGCTGGCGGCACAAACATGTGGTGACGGTGGAGCGCGTCATCGGCGGCAAGCGCGGTACGGGTGGCACGGCGGGCGTGCCCTATCTGCAATCGACGCTGTCGAAACGCGCCTTTCCCGAGTTATGGAGTTTGAGGACGCAGCTCTGACGCGCGCCGTCATCGCGCTGCAACGCTGACAGGGGATAAGGCGAGAAAAGAAAGGGATTCGCGATGACGATCATGATGGACAGACGGCTGCTTCTTCAGACCGGCCTTTTCGGCCTCGGCGCGCTTGCCACCCCGGCCGGGGCGCGGCTGATTGCGGCGCGCGGCTTCACCCATCAAGTCGCCTCGGGCGAGCCGTCGGCGAACTCGGTGCTCCTGTGGACGCGCTACGTCTCGGAGGGCGAACCCGCACTGCGCGCGGAAGTCGCCGAAGACGCCGAGTTCGGCCGGATCGTCGGCCGCGGCGAAACCCCGGCGCGCAATGCGCATGATTTCACGGCCAAGGTCACGGTCGACGGCCTCGCGCCCAATCGCTGGTATTTCTACCGCTTCGTCGCGCCGGACGGCACGGCATCGCCGATCGGACGCACACGGACATTGCCCGAGGGGCCGACCGGCCGGTTCACGCTCGGCGTCTTCTCCTGTTCCAATTTCCGCTTTGGGCATTTCAACGCCTATGCGCATGCCGCCGCGCGCAGCGATATCGACCTGATGATCCACACGGGCGACTATTTCTACGAATATGAAATGGGGCGTTACCCGTCCGAGGAGCAGGCGCTCGCCGGGCGCGATCTGATGCCGTCATACGAGACGCTGGCGCTCGCCGATTACTGGCTGCGCTACGCCACTTATCGCGCCGATCCGGACCTCGCCGCGCTCCATCGCAACTTCCCGATGATCGCGCGCTGGGACGATCACGAGATCACCAACGATCCCTGGGTCGGCGGGGCGGAAAACCACCAGCCCGACGAAGGCGACTGGGAAGTGCGCAAGCGGGCGGCCCTGCAGGCCTATCGCGACTGGATGCCCGTCTCCGATGCGCCCTGGGACAGCTATCAGATCGGCGATCTGGCCACGATCATCCTGCCCGAAACGCGGATCACGGCACGCAGCCAGCAGCTCGATTATGCGGCCGCTGTCGGCGACGGCGGCGGCATGGCCGGCAACCTCGCGGCCTTTCGCGACGGGCCCTGGTCGGACGAGGCGCGCACGATCATGGGCGCCGAGCAGGAGGCCTGGGTCGCCCGGCAGATGGCCGAATCGACGGCTTCTGGCACGCGCTGGCAGGTGCTCGCGCAGCAGGTCGTCATGGGGCGGACGCATTTCCCGCTGCCGCTCGCCGAGGAAATCGCGAACAGCGAGAACGAACTGGTGCGGCAGCGCGCCCGCCTCTTCGCCGCCGCGACCCGCGCGGGCCTACCGCTTAATCTCGACGCCTGGGACGGCTATCCGGCGGCCCGCGCCCGGCTGTTCCGCGCCGCGCAGGAAGCCGACGCCAATCTTCTCGTGCTTACCGGGGACACACACAATAGCTGGGCCTATGACCTGCAGCAGGACGGGGCGGCGGTCGGCGTCGAATTTGCGGGCCAGAGCGTCACGTCGCCCGGCTTCGATGGGCTGTTGCCGCAAATACCGCCGGATGCATTGGCGCAGGCGATGGTCGCCGCCAGCCCGGACATGCGCTGGGCCGATACGTCGCAGCGCGGCTATCTGACCGTGACGCTCACGCCCGAGGCGGCGACCGGCGAATGGCTGTTCATGGACACGATCCGCGCGCGTTCGACGGAGATCGCCGGGCGGCACAGCATGCGGGCTGCCCATGGCGCGCGCATGCTCGACGCTTAGCCGCGCTCGCTAGTCGGACGTGCGGATACCGCCGGTGAACAGTTCGTAGCGACGCCGGAGGTGGTGGCTTACGACCTGCCCCATCACGCGCTGCATCAGTTGCTGGCGCGCGGGAATGCCGACCCGCGTATTGCCGATCAGAACGGCCACCGCATAGTTGCGCCCGTCCGGCGTCGTCAGGATACCGACATCGTTATATCCGGCGACCATGCCGTTCAGATTCTGGCCGGTGCCCGTCTTGTGGCCGAACTGCCAACCGCTCGGCACACCGCCGCTTAGCCGCCGCGGCCCCGTGCGCGAGGCGCGCATCGTATCGATCATCAGCCGCGTCGAGCGCTCGGACAGCAATTCGCCCTGTGCGAGCCGGGCCAAGGCCTCGACCATGCCGTTCGGCGTCGCACCGTCGACCGGATCGGCCAGATAGCGGTCCATCGCGGCGCGGCGGATGCTCTGCGCGAGATTGGATCGGGCGGTGTAGAAGGCGCGGCCGCGGGCCATGGCCTGCCGCCAGGTGAGGCCCGCGATGCCGGCCTGCAACTCGCGTTCGCCGGGCCCGAACCGCAGCCCTTGGAGATCGTTGCGCGCGAAAAAGGCGCGCACCGCGTCCGGGCCACCGGCAAGCCAGAGCAGCCGGTCGTTCGCAAGATTATCGCTGCGCGTCATCGCCTGGACGAACAGTTCCCGGATGGAGGCCTGGAACCCGCCATTGCCCATGCGCGAAAGCATCGGCTGGTGAAACACCACGGCATCCTCGGGACGCACGCGGACCATCCGGTCGAGCGACATTTCGCCGCGATCGACCTGGTCCAGCACCGTCATCGCCACCCAGGTCTTGCTGACGCTCTGCTGCGGCAGCCAGCGCTCGCCGTTCCACGACACCGTCCAGCCTTCTTCGACATCGCGGACGGCAATGCCGACTTCGCCGCTGAAATCGCGGCCCAGCGCCTCGATCGCCTCGCTGAGCTGGCGGGAGGGGCCGCGCGGCATCTCGGCGCGCTCCGGCTGGCGCGTTTCCTGGGGCGGCGGCGCGATATAGGGCGTGTTCGACTGGGCGTTCTGCGCCGCGGCCTGCGGGATGATGCCGGAACAGCCGGTCAGCGCGACAGACGCCAGCGCGACACATGCCGCGCGACGGCAAATCGATGATATTCCGGCCGAAATCCTGTTACGCATGACGGAGATTCCCTCGCAATTTCCGGCAAGCCCCCGCTCGCCGCTTCGCCGCAACTATAGGGCGCGGTAGCTGAAGCGCGAATGAGCGATGCTACCTCAGGGGCGCAGCGCGCCGCATCTATGAGTCGGTTCGTCGTAATCCGTTGCGACGATACCGTCCGCTATTCCCAGAAATAGGGATCGCGCGTGCGATTGCCGGTGATCGTCTCGTTCATCGTCATCGGATCGTAGAGCCGCCCGCCGAGCATCACATAGCGGATATCGTCGCTGTTGCGGATATCGGCGGTCGGATCGGCATTCAGGATGACGAGATCGGCGAGCTTGCCGACTTCGAGGCTGCCGATATCGCGCGCGAAGCCGAGCGCCTGCGCCGGCACGATGGTCGCGGTGCGCAGCGCTTCGAGCGGGCTCATCCCGCCGCGCGCGAAACTCCACATCTCCCAATGCGCGGCGAGCCCCTCCTGCTGGCCATGCGCGCCGATGCTGACCGGCACGCCGCGCAGGGCCAGCGCATGCGCGGCCGCGGCGGCCTCGTCGTCGACATAATCCTCTTCAGGCGCGATCGTCCGCCGCACCGAATTCGCCTGCAACAGACGCGGCGGCACATGGCGCGAGAGGATCGGATGGCGCCAGACATCGGTATGCGCACGCCAGTATGGATCGCCGGCCAAGCCCGAATAGGTCACCGTCAGCGTCGGCGTGTAGCCGACATTGGTCTGGCCGAAGAAACTCAGCACATCCTCGTAGAGCACGGCCTGCGGAATATTGTGCTCGAGCGTCGTGTTGCCGTCGGCGATCAGCGCCATGTCCATGCCGAACAGCGAGCCGCCCTCGGCGACGACGGCGATATTCTGCTCTATCGCGGCGGCGACGACCTGCTGGCGCTGATCGCGGCGGGGCTGGTTGTAATTCTTGATCGAATGCGCGCCCTGCACGCGCAGGCGCCGGACATGCTCCTGCGCGTCTTCAAGATCGTTTATCAGCGCATAGCGGCTCGGCGCGCGGGCGCCGTAGACGATCTCCGCCGTCGAGAAGATGCGGGGGGCCAGGATCATGCCGGCGCGCTGCATCTCGGCGGCCGGGAAGACATGGCTCGCGGTGTTGGACGGATCGTGCACGGTCGTCACTCCGAAGGCGAGATGCGCGATCGTGTCCCAATTCTGCTGCGGGATGATATCGCCGACGCCATAGGGACCGTGCGCATGCGCATCGATGAGGCCGGGAATGATCGTCGCGCCGGAGACATCGACCGTCTGATAGCCGGCCGGAATGGCGGTCGTATCCGCCGGGCCGACCGCCGCGATCCGGTTGCCATCGATCACGATCGTGCCGTTTTCGATGATGCCGCCATCCTCGCTCTGCATCGTGACGATCCGCGCGCCGGTAAAGGCGATGCGGCTGTCACCTTCGACCGCCTGGGCGGAGACGGCGAGCGAGATGCCGGTGGCCGGCGGCACGAAATCCGGGCGTTCCTCGCCTTCGGCGGCCGGCGATGCCGGGAAGACGGTATCGGCGGCGACCGTGTAGAGCGTGGGGCCAAGCGACCAGTGCAGCCGGTCGCCCCCGTTGCTCCAGCTCGGATAGGTGGCGCCGTCGCCGCTGACGCGGACGACGGGCAGCGCGCTCGCAGTCGCGCTCAATTGCAGATCCTGCGTGCCCGGCAGCATCGGCACCACGAAGGCGTTGTAATTCTCGGTAAAGGCCAGCGTATCGCCGTCGGGCGATACCTCGTAGCTCGTTACGAGCTCGCCCGAAGCATGGACGCGCCGGTCGTTACCGGAGAGATCGACGCTGATCAGGCGCTGCTTGTTCTCCTCGCTGACGGTCAGGAATATCCGGTCGCCGCTCGCGCCGAAATGCGGGTTCGAGCCCGTATCGGTGACGCGTTCGGCGGTGCCGCCCGAGGCAGAAACGCGATAGATTCCGGTGCGTTCGGACCATTCGCCCGACGTCAGGAAGCCGCCCTCGCCCTTCTCGAAGACGATCGTCGAACCGTCGGGCGAGAAGCGCGGATTGCGGTAATGGCCGGGTTCGCTCGTCACCGCGCGATCGCCGCCGCCATTGGCGTTCATCACGCGCACCTGGCCGAGCCCGTCGTCGGTCCAGCGTACATAGGCGATCCGCCGCCCGTCGCGCGACCAGCTCGGGAACAGTTCGAACGCATCGGTCTGGTTCGTCAGCCGGCGCGGCGATCCGCTGCCCGTGTTGCGGATATAGAGCCGGCCAAGGGTTTCGAAGACGACCTGCCGGCCATCGGGCGACACGCTGGCGAAGCGCGGCATGCGTGTCGTGAATTGCGAAGGCGCGACCTCGATCTCGGGCCGCGGCGGATCGATAATGTCGCGCGTGTCGGACACCCGGAAGGGGATCGTCTGTGCCTCGCCGCTCGCGACATCGACGCGCCGGATCTCGCCGCCCGCCCAGAAGACGATGCTCCGGCTGTCGGGCGTCCAGTCCATGCGCGGATAGGTGCCGTAGACGGTCCAGGTTTCCTGCATGTCGCGGTCGAGATCGGTATAGACGGCCCGCTCCTCGCCGCTGCGCAGATCCTTGATCCAGAGCTGCGACTGGGTCCGCTCGCGCCGGACGAACGCCATGTAACGACCGTCGGGCGAGGGACGCGGATTGAGCGCCCCGCCCTCACCGTCGACCACAGTCTCGCGCTCGCCGGTCGCCATGTCGTAGCGCTCGACGGCGAAGAGCTGCGTGTTCGAATCCTGTGCGTAGATGAACTGGTTGCCGGGCGTCGTGTTGCGGCTGAAATAGACGCCGGTGCCGTCGGGCGAGAAGACGGGTTCGCCGAGATCCTTCTGGAAATCCTCGTTGGGCCGTTCGACGAGCTGAACGCCGCCGCCGCCCGAGACATGGTAGAGCCAGACCTCGCCCGTGCCGAGCGAGCGCCCGGTCGTGAAATGCTTGCGCGCCACGATATACTGCCCGTCCGGCGACCAGTCGGGCTGGTTCAGAAGGCGGAAATCCTCGTTCGTGACCTGGCGCATATTCGCGCCGTTCGCGTCCATGACCCAGATATTGTCGCCGCCGCCGCGATCCGAGGTGAAGGCGATCCGGCTGCCGTCCGGCGAGAAACGCGGCTGGACCTCCCAGGCGAGCCCGCTGGCGATACGCGTCGGCGTGCCGCCGGTGATCGGCATCGTGTAGATGTCGCCCAGCAGGTCGAAGGCGATGGTCCCGCCGTCCGGGCTGACATCGACATTCATCCAGGTGCCTTCGGTCACGTCGATAGTGACGGGGCGCGTGGGGAGCGGCGGGTTCGAGACGTCCCATTCGGCTGTCTCTTCGGCGTCCTGCGCGGCAATCGGTGCGGCAACGGCAAGCGCGACGGCGCTCACGGCGAATTGAAGAAAGCGAGCCCGCGACATGATATTCCCCTCCCGAGACATTTATGCGCGGATAGCTAGCATAAAGCGGCGGATAAGAAAGGTTGGGCATCGGCTCTGGAAAGCCGTTGATCGAAGGATTAGTTGAGAGTCATCACCCTTTTTCGAAACCAGAGAGTCGCTTATGTCCGCCGATCCGATCGTCATTTCTTCCTATGCCCGCACGCCGATGGGCGGTTTCCAGGGCAGTCTCTCCGCCGTGGAGGCGCCGCAACTGGGGGCGACCGCCGTGAAAGCGGCGATCGAGCGGGCCGGTGTTGATGGCGAGGATGTCGAGCAGATTTTCATGGGCTGCGTGCTGCCCGCCGGCCTCGGCCAGGCCCCGGCGCGCCAGGCCGGCATGGGCGCCGGTCTGCCGATCTCCACCGAGGCGACCACAGTCAACAAAATGTGCGGCAGCGGCATGCAGGCCGCGATCATGGCGCATGATGCGCTGAAAGCGGGCACCGCCGACATCATCGTCGCGGGCGGCATGGAGAGCATGACCAACGCGCCCTATCTCCTGAAGAAGCATCGCGGCGGCGCGCGGATCGGCCATGACGCGATCAAGGATTCGATGTTCCTCGACGGGCTTGAGGATGCCTATGAGGAAGGCCGCCTGATGGGGAGCTTCGCGGAAGAAGCCGCGCAGGAATATCAGTTCACCCGCGAACGGCAGGACGATTACGCGATCGAGAGCCTCTCGCGCGCGAACGCTGCAATCGAGAGCGGCGCGTTCGACGGCGAAGTCGTCGCGGTCGAGGTCAAAACCCGCAAGGGCAGCGAAACGGTCGACACCGACGAACAGCCTGGCAATGCCCGGCCCGACAAGATCCCGACGCTCAAGCCCGCCTTCGCCAAGGATGGTACCGTGACGGCGGCCAACGCCTCCTCGATTTCCGACGGTGCCGCGGCGCTCGTGCTGACGCGGGAAAGCGTGGCAACCGAAAAGGGCATGCCGGTCAAGGCGCGGATTATCGCCCATGCGGCCCATGCGCATGAACCGGGTAAGTTCACCTCCGCCCCCGTACCGGCGATCCGCAAGGTGCTCGACAAGGCCGGCTGGAGCGTCGACGATGTCGATCTGTTCGAGGTCAACGAGGCCTTCGCCGTCGTCGCGATGATCGCGATGCAGGAGCTCGGCATCCCGCACGACAAGATCAACGTGAATGGCGGCGCCTGCGCGCTTGGCCACCCGATCGGCGCTTCGGGCGCGCGGATCATGGCGACGCTGCTCAACGCGCTCGAAAAGCGCGGCCTCAAGCGCGGCGTAGCGAGCCTCTGCATCGGCGGCGGCGAGGCGACGGCGGTGGCAGTGGAGCTGGTCTAGTCCTCCGCGCGAACTACGCAGCGGGTTCCCGAGACATGGCTCGCGAGCGCCTGCCAACCTAGCGCCGTATCCGGTGCACGGCGAACCATGTTCGTAGACGCATAGCTGTGATCGCACGGGCGGCCTTCTTCGTCCGTCCGTTCGCTCAGGCCTCGCCCGGTCACCATCGCGAGATCGGGCCCGAACCAGTCGATCCGGTCGACGATGTAGCGGAAGTTGGCCGGGTTCCACTCATTGGCGGCCACCCAGGCGATTTCCGCCGCGCGCTCGCTCGCCGATCCGTCAGGCGCGATATTGACGAAACCGGGCGCGAGATAGGCGCACAATCCCTCGACATCCTGCTCGCGGTAGAAGCCCGGCCAGGTCTCGGTCTTGATGTGACGCAGCTGCGCCTCGTCGGTAGCGCGATCGGTAGCACCGGCCGGCGAAACGGCGATCGATGCCGACAAGAGAACGGCCAAGGTGATGGTTTTCATGAATGCCTCCACTGACCCCTGCATCACATCGGCCTGATGCGCGCGGCGACAACGCTATTCGATGAACCTATCGTGATGGTCGACGAGGCGATCGAGCTGAGGCGGAAAATGGTCAAGCCACCATGGAAAGCCCGGCCGGGTCGCATAAAACCGGGTCATCCCATGATGGCTTGTGCCGAACAAATTCGCGTTCTGCGCCCCTGTCCGGGTGCGTTCCTTATTGCCGAAATGCGATGAATGGAGTGTGACGCACGTCACGCATTTGCGCGACAATGGCGTGGCCCGGAATGGTCGCGCTCGCCGGCACACTATGCTAATGCCGCCCCAAGATCAGCTCGAGGAACCGGAAGTGAATATCGAAACGCCTGTAAAGTCAGCGGAAAAGCCAAGCTTCACCTATCGCTGGGACGATCCCTTTCTGCTCGAAAGCCAGCTCGGCGACGAAGAGAAGATGGTGTACGAGACGGCGCGCAATTATGCGCAGGAGAAGCTGCTGCCCCGCGTTCTGACCGCGACTCGCGAGGAACGGTTCGACCGCGAAATCATGAACGAGCTCGGCGAACTGGGCCTGCTCGGCTGCACGATCGACGGTTATGGCTGCGCCGGCGTATCGCATGTCGCCTATGGCCTTGTGGCCCGGGCGGTTGAGGCCGTGGACTCCGGCTATCGCTCGGCGATGAGCGTGCAGTCCTCGCTCGTCATGCATCCGATCCACGCCTATGGCACCGAAGAGCAGCGTGAAAAATACCTGCCCAAGCTCGCGACCGGCGAGATGGTCGGCTGTTTCGGGCTGACCGAGCCCGATGCCGGCTCCGATCCCGGCAGCATGAAGACGCGCGCCAAAGCGGTCGACGGCGGCTACTCGCTGACCGGCGCGAAGATGTGGATCACCAATTCGCCGATCGCCGATATCGGCGTCGTCTGGGCGAAGGACGATGAGGGCGTAATCCGCGGCTTCATCGTGGAGCGCGGCATGGACGGCCTCTCCTTCCCCAAGATCGAGGGGAAAATGAGCCTGCGCGCCTCGATCACCGGCGAGATCGTGATGGACGAAGTGTTCGTGCCGGAAGAAAACAGGCTGCCCAATGCGCGGGGCCTGGGCGGACCGTTCGGCTGCCTCAACAAGGCGCGCTACGGCATCGCCTGGGGCTCGATGGGCGCCGCCGAGGACTGCTGGCATCGGGCCCGCGACTACACGCTCGAACGCAAGCAGTTCGGCCGGCCGCTGGCCGCGACGCAGCTGGTGCAGAAGAAGCTCGCCGATATGCAGACCGAGATCGCGCTCGGACTCAACGCCGCGCTCGCCGTCGGGCGTAACATCGATGCGGGCACATGGGCGCCGGAGATGATTTCGCTCATCAAGCGCAACAATTGCGGCAAGGCGCTCGATATCGCGCGCAATGCCCGCGACATGCATGGCGGCAACGGGATCGCCGACGAGTATCATGTGATCCGCCATCTGGTGAATCTCGAAACGGTCAACACCTATGAAGGCACGCATGACGTCCATGCGCTCATCCTCGGCCGGGCAATCACCGGCATTCAGGCTTTTACGGGATAAGGTGCTCCTGCGCAGGCAGGAGCCCAGGGCCGTACGCAATACGGTTTGCGGCTCTGGATTCCTGCCTGCGCAGGAATACAAATAGACCATGACCGCCAAAGCCCTGTCCGATATCCGTGTCCTCGATCTGTCGCGCGTACTGGCCGGGCCTTGGGCGACACAGATGCTTGGCGATCTTGGCGCGGAAATCATCAAGATCGAAAAGCCCGGTATCGGCGACGATACGCGCGGCTGGGGCCCGCCCTGGCATGGCGAGGGCGAGGACCGCACGGCCGGCTATTATCTGGCCGCCAACCGCAACAAGAAGTCGGTCGCCATCGATATCGCCAAGCCGGAGGGCCAAAAACTGATCCGCGATCTCGCCGCGCAGAGCGATATCGTCGTCGAAAATTTCAAGCGCGGCGGCCTCAGGAAATACGGCCTCGATCATGAAAGCCTGCGCGCGGCCAACCCGCGCCTCATCTGCTGCTCGATCACGGGCTTTGGGCAGGACGGCCCCGATGCCGACAAACCCGGCTACGACCTGATGATCCAGGCGATGAGCGGTTTCATGTCTATCACCGGCAATGCGGACGGCCCGCCACGCCGGATGGGTGTCGCGATGGTCGATCTGACCACCGGCATGAACGCCGCCGCCGCGATCCTCGCCGCACTCTATCAGCGCGAACGGACGGGCGAAGGCCAGCATATCGATATCGCGCTGTTCGACGTCGCGCTGTCGAGTCTCGGCAATCAGGCGCTGAACTATCTTGTTTCCGGCGAAGCACCAGGCCGCACGGGCAACGCGCACCCCAATGTCGTGCCGTACCAGCCCTTCGAGACGGCCGACGGCTGGATCATCGTCGCGGTCGGCAATGACAGCCAGTTCGCGCGTTTCGCCGCGCTGCTCGGCCATGGCGAAATGGCGGACGATGCGCGTTACCGCACCAACGGCGCGCGCGTCGAAAATCGCGACACGCTGATCCCGCCGCTGGCCGAAGCGATGAAGAAGCGCACCACGGCCGAATGGACCGATGCGCTGATCGTGGCCAATGTCCCCTTTGGCCCGATCAACACGATCGAGGAGGCTTTCGCTGAACCCCAGGCCATCCATCGCGGGCTCAGCCACGAAATCGCGGGCGTCCCGCAGGTCGCCAGTCCGTTGCGGCTGGGCGCATCGCCGATGGACGACGCAACGCCGCCGCCCGCCCTGGGGCAGGATACCGAAGCAGTTCTCAGGGACCGGCTGGGCCTGTCCGCAGATGAATGTGCAAAGCTGCGCGGCGAGGGTATACTCGGCTAGCGGGTAGGGAAAATCGCTATCGGCCATGCTATTGCGGCAGGCATGGCACGGAACGGTAAACGCGGCCGACCACCGCATCCCGATATCCTGACCCCCGCCGAATGGCGGGTCGTCGAAGCCGTGCGCCACGGCCTCACCAATCCGGCCATCGCCCGCCGCCAGGGCGTCAGCACGGACGCCGTCAAATATCACGTCGCCAATGCGCTGCAGAAGCTCGGCTTTTCGAGCCGCGCGGACCTGCGCCGCTGGACCGGCGTGCGGCGCGACAGCCCTCTCAACGCAAAGGAACCCGTCATGACGCAGCCATTCACGCTCGGGCCCGTCGGCCAGATCGCCCGCACCGTCAGCAACATCGAGGACGCCCGTCACTGGTATGGCGAAACGCTGGGCCTGAAACTCCTCTATTCCTTCGGCAATCTCGCATTTTTCGATTGCGGCGGCGTTCGGCTCTTCCTCTCCGAAGGCGAGGGCGACGCGGCCGAGTCCATAATCTATTTCCGCGTCGATGATATCCGATCGGCAAGCGCCGAGATGGAGGACCGCGGTATAGCCTTCACGAATGCGCCGCACATGATCCATCGCCATGAAGACGGCACCGAGGAGTGGATGGCCTTCTTTACCGACAATGAGGACCGGCCGCTGGCGATCATGTCCCAGATCGCGGGCGGCACGGGCCAGTCCGGCTGCCCCTGACAAATCGCGATTTCTGCGCTATATCTGTCGCCATGAACCGACATTGCTATTCCAACGCTTACTGGACGGTCCATCGGCTGAGCCGCTCGCTCGCGCTTTAGCCCTTTGCGCGCGCCCGAATGCCGGGCGGCGCGCCCACACGCCAGCGGGCGATGCGCCCGAAAAAGGCTGGCGAACCCCCCACTACCCATTCGCCTTTTGAGGAATAGTCACATGACCGATACGACCGAAAACCCGCCTGAAAACACCATGGGCCTGAATGGCTTCGAATTCGTCGAATTCACCGGGCCCGATCCCGATGCGCTGGCCGATCTGTTCGTGAAGCTCGGCTTCACCCATGTCGGCAACCATCGCTCGAAAAACGTCCGCCATTATGCGCAAGGCGACATCAACTTCATCCTGAACATGGAGCCGGACGGCCAGGCCGCGAAATTCCGCGAGAGCCACGGCCCCTCGGCCAATGCGATGGCGTTCCGCGTCAAGGATGCGGCCAAGGCGCTCGATCTCGCGGTCGAACGCGGCGCGGTGCCGGTCGAGGGCAAGGTCGGCCCGGCCGAGCTCAATATTCCGGCGATCGAGGGGATCGGCGGCGCCAATCTCTATCTCGTCGACAAGCGCGGCGCGGCAACGATCTACGATATCGATTTCGAGCCGGTCGAAGGCGCGTCGGCGGACGATAACAGCGTCGGCCTGCACACGCTCGATCATCTGACGCATAACCTCCGCCGCGGCCAGATGGACGTCTGGTCCGAATATTATGAGCGCATCTTCAACTTCCGCGAGATCCGCTATTTCGATATCGAGGGGCAATCGACCGGCCTGTTCAGCCGCGCAATGACCGCGCCGGACGACAAGATCCGGATTCCGCTGAACGAGAGCCAGGACGAGCACTCGCAGATCGAAGAATTTATTCGCGACTATAAGGGCGAAGGCATCCAGCATATCGCGCTTTCGACCGACGACATCTTCGGCACGGTCGATGCGCTGCGCGAACGCGGCGTGCGCTTCCAGGATACGCCGGACACCTATTACGACCTGCTCGACAAGCGCCTGCCCGGCCATGGCCATGACGTGGACGCGATGCGCGAGCGCAAGATCCTGATCGACGGTGCGCCGGAAACCGGCGGCGGCCTGCTCCTGCAGATCTTCACCGAGAATATGGTTGGGCCGATCTTCTTCGAGATCATCCAGCGCAAGGGCAATGACGGCTTTGGCGAGGGCAATTTCAAGGCGCTGTTCGAGAGCATCGAACTCGACCAGGTCCGTCGGGGCGTTATTCCGGCGAAGGAAGAGGCTTGAGCCTGCAATCCTGCGTCATTCCCGCGAAAGCGGGAATCCCGCTTGTTTCTCAATCCCGCTGCCGCAATCTGCCATTCGGCTATGGAAAGGCAGCGGGATTCCCGCTTTCGCGGGAATGACGGGGAGTGATGGAAATGCTTGAATACCAATCCGGCTTCGGCAACGAGTTCGCGACCGAGGCGGCTCAGGGCGCGTTGCCCGAGGGTCGCAACAGTCCGCAGCGGCCTGCCTTCGGCCTTTACGCCGAACAGCTTTCGGGCACTGCTTTCACTGTGCCGCGCGATCACAACCGCCGGAGCTGGCTCTACCGGATGCGGCCGAGCGCGATGCATGGCCGGTTCGAGCCCTATCGCGGCGGCGAGCGGATCGAGACCGCGCCGATCACGGGCGCCGATTTCGAGCCGAACCGGCTGCGCTGGGACCCGCTGCCCATGCCCGAAGCGGAACTCGACTGGGTGGACGGACTCGTCACCTGGGCCGGCAACGGTGCGGCGGACGGCCAGACCGGGATCGGCATCCATCTCTATGCGGCGAACCGCTCGATGGACGGCCGCGCCTTCTTCAACGCGGATGGCGAGATGCTGATCGTGCCGCAACAGGGCGCGCTCCGCATCGTGACGGAGCTGGGCATTCTCGATGTCGCGCCCAACGAAATCTGTATCGTCCCGCGCGGCCTGAAATTCCGCGTGGACCTGACCGATGGCGAAGCGCGCGGCTATGTCTGCGAGAATTACGGCGCGCCGTTCCGCCTGCCCGATCTCGGCCCCATCGGATCGAACGGGCTTGCCAATGCGCGCGATTTCCTGAGCCCCGTCGCGTGGCACGATGATGGCGATACGCCGACGCAACTGATCCAGAAGTTTGCCGGAAGGTTGTGGAAGTTGACGCTCGATCACTCGCCGTTCGACGTCGTCGCCTGGCACGGCAATCTCGCGCCGGTGAAATATGACCTTTCCCGCTTCAATACCATCGGTTCGATCAGCTTCGACCATCCCGACCCCTCGATCTTCACCGTATTGACGTCACCTTCGCCAACTTCGGGCGTCGCGAACTGCGATTTCGTGATCTTCCCGCCGCGCTGGCTGGTCGGCGAGGATACGTTCCGCCCGCCCTGGTTCCACCGCAACATCATGAGCGAGTTCATGGGGCTGATTCATGGCGAATATGACGCCAAGGCCGGCGGCTTCGCGCCGGGCGGCGCAAGCCTGCACAATTGCATGAACGCGCATGGGCCGGACAAAGCGTCGACCGAAGCGGCGATGGCCGCCGATCTCGAACCGCAAAAGATCGACGACACGATGGCCTTCATGTTCGAAAGCTGCCTGCCGATCAGGCCGACCCGCTTCGCCATGGATACGCCGCTGCTGCAGCTCGATTATGACGGCTGCTGGGACGGGTTCGAAAAGGCGGACGTGCCCTAGCGCCGGTTGCGCGGCTCGCGGACGATGAAGAAAAGCACCATCAGCGCGACCGCGAGCAGGCCAATCGAGAGCCAGAACAGCGGGACATAGCCGAAGGCGCTCGCGATAACCCCGCCGGCCAGCGGGCCGATTGCTGCCATGGTCGTCTCGGCCGATGTCGAAAGCGCAAGGCGCATCGGCAGGTCTTCGCGGCTGCCAAATTCCAGCACGATCGTCGTCGCGCTCATCATATAGCCGGACATCGAGGCGCCGATCCCGAAAAAGGCGATGAAGATGGGTATGGGGCCGTTCGCGACGAGCAACAGCCCGAGCGCGACGAGCCAGACGAGCAAGGCCAGGATCATCGTCAGCCGGTAACCGAAGCGATCGCCGAGATGGCCCCACAGGATGTTGGAGATCGTATCCGCACCGAGGAACGCGACCGTAAGCAGACCGATCGCCGCGCCGCTCATATCCATCACATCGGCGGCGTAGAGAATATAGAAGGGCAGCGACACGCGCGCCGCGACCGCGAAGAGCTGCGCGATCAGGAACCAGCGATAGTCGCGGTCCGACAGCAGCTCGGGAAAATCGCGCAGCCGCTCGCGCATGGACATTTGCGGACGCACGGTCGGCGGCTCGGGCTCGCGCACGAAGCGGTAGAGGACGACGAGGCCGAGGCTGGTGAGAACGAAGGACAGAAGGAACGTCGTCGCATAGCCGTTGCCGAGCACGTCCTGTTCGATGAACCAGGCGCCGGCGAAATAGGAGAGCAAGGCCGCGATGCCCGCGCCCGCGACGTTGCGATACGCCTGAAGGCGGCCGCGCCTGGCGATCGGAATGACCTTGGAGAGCAGCATCTGGAAGACAACCCGCTGCTGGCCTTGGAAAAAGCCGAGCAGGAACAGAAACAGAAACGTCGCCAGCAGCAGTGGCGAACCGGTCATGAAATAGCCGGCGAGCGCCAAGCCCAGGATCTGAACGCGCATCGCGATGCCGATCCATAGCGCGGCGGGCATCACGCGCGTGCGATGCTCGATATTGGACGCGCTCATGACCGGGGAGACCGCCGCGCCCGCCTGCATCAGCGACTGGCCGACGCCGACGAGGAAATTCGATCCGGTCAGCGCGAACAGATAGGCGGGCAGGAAGGTCGGCGCCATCAGGATGCGGAAGCCCGTCATCCCGAGCATGCCATGCGCGAAATGCGCTATGTAATTGCGGCGCAGGTTCGTCTCGACGAACCGCTCATACTCGGCCTCGCGCCGCTCCAGATCGGCGGCGCTATCCGTCACGCGCGGCGGGCGATGGCGGGCAGCCGATCAATAGCCGTTGAACTGCGCGAAGCGTTCGCGATGGAAGCCGGAATTGCCCCATTGGGTTTCCAGCACGCGCGCGCGCTTGAAATAGAATCCGGCGTCATGCTCGTCGGTCATGCCGATGCCGCCATGCATCTGGATCATCTCGCGAGTGATACGATTGACGACATCGTTGGCGGTCGCCTTGGCGATCGCGACGGCCTGCCCCGAACTGCCAATGTCGCTGTCCAGCGCGGTGAGCGCGGCTTCGACGGCCGATCGCATCATCTCGATATCGCCGAACATCTCCGCCATGCGATGCTGGAGCGCCTGGAAGCTCGACAGCACCTGGCCGAACTGCACGCGGGTCTTGAGATAATCGTTCGTCGTCTGGAAGGCCTGCACGGCGAGACCGAGCATTTCCGCGCAGGCGATGACGCGCGCGCAATCCAGAACCTTGGCGAGCAGGTCGTCGCCGCCTTCGGCAAGGCGGGAATCGTTGCCGACGGCCACGTCCTTGAGCGTGATCTCCGCATGGCTGCGGGAATCGACGATCTTGCGCGTCGAGCGCGACACGCCGTCCGCATCGCCATCGACCAGGTAGAGCCCGTCCTTCGCCGCCACGACGAACAGCCCGGCGCTATCGCCCTCGGCGACGAACGCCTTCTTGCCGTTGAGCTTGCCACCCTCGACTGCTGTTTCGATTTTTTCCGGATCGTGATGCGCGCCCTCGTCGATCGCGAGCGCCGCGACCAGTTCGCCGCTAGCGATCTTGGGCAGATATTTGGCCTTCTGTTCGTCCGATCCGCCGAGCATGATCGCCACGGCCGCCGCCGAGGAGGCGGCGAGCGGTGCCGCCGCGACATTGCGCCCAAGTTCCTCGAGCACCAGGCCGAGCCCGGTAAAGCCGAACCCGCTGCCGCCATGTTCTTCAGGAATGATGATGCCGGTCCAGCCCATCTCGGCCATCTGGCTGTAGACGGCGGGGTCGTAGCCCTCATCGTGGCCCGCATTGCGCATCTGGCGGAACGCGCCGACGGGATTTTCCTTGTCCGACCATTCGCGCGCCATATCGCGCAGCATAACCTGTTCGTCGCTCAACCCTGCCATTGGAATCCTCTTCTCGCTCGCCGCTCCCCGCAGCTGGTTTCCGTTAACGTCAAGCATAGCTGTCCGGCGATGGCAAGGGATAGCGGGTTAGCGCTACCGCTCGGACAAACCGCGGGCCTGTCGCCAGCCCAGCCAAAGCGACCAGAGCAAGCCGATCACGACAAAGACAAGCGACGTCATCACAATCGGCAGGACGAAATCGGCTTCGCCCTGGACATTGTCCGCACCACTATTTCGTAGTTCGAGCCGACCGAACCCACTTCGCCAGCCGAAGCCGAGTGCAAAGGCCCAGCCAGCCGCGAGCAAACCCGCCGCGCTGCGCGGACGCACGCGTAAGGAGGCGACTCCGCCGAAGACCATCAGCGCAACGCAGATATAATCGACTATCAACGCTTGCAGCGGCTGCCCCCATGTCAGATGATACCAGGTCTCCAGGACGAAATGGATGGTGGTCGAAAGCAGCGTCAGCCATGCGAGCGGCGTTTCCGACGCGTGTCGCTCAACCATCGGCCGCGGCACCGATCAATCGCGCCAGCTCCACCACCGTATGATCGGCATGGATATCGCCGATAATCTGCAAGCCGATCGGCAGGCCGTCCGCGTCTGCGCCGATCGGCGCGCTGATCGCGGGGAGCCCCGGATAGGTCGCGATGCTGACCCAGCCGAACTGTTCGCCGAAATCGCGTTCCTCGCCGTTGAT
The DNA here is from genome assembly GCF_052168295.1 of Parasphingopyxis sp. Lineage (GTDB taxonomy): Bacteria > Pseudomonadota > Alphaproteobacteria > Sphingomonadales > Sphingomonadaceae > Parasphingopyxis. Next base: position 19,962 of record NZ_JBQLZN010000016.1, read on the forward strand.
CACGAGCTTGCGGTCGCGCATCGGCACGGGCGTATGCTCGAACGCCGTGACGCCCGCATTGGGGCACAGGATGGCGTCGAACCCCTCGAACAGCGCGCGATATTGCCGGCGGGCCCGTGCCTGCTTGTCGAGCATGTCGCACCAGCCCGGCAGGTCGGGCAGCGGATAGTCGGATGCCGGATCGCGCACTGCCAGCACGGTGAGCAGCATGTGCAGATATTCGCTGTGCAGTGCGGCGAGATCGGGCAGCAGGTCGCTGGATCGCGACACCGTCGCACCGGCCTGTGCACACTGCTCAGCGACGCGCTCAACCGCTGCGGAAATTTGATCATCGACGATCGCGAGATCGGTATCGGTCACGACCAGCAGGCGATAGTCCTTGAGCGCGCGCGACGGGGCGCCGGGCAGCGCGATGTCCGATGTCAGGTTGATCGCCAGCGCCAGATCTTCGGCCGTGCGCGCGAGCGGCCCGGTCACCGAGAGCGGGATATCCGCGCCGTCCGTCCCCGGGAAGTAATGGCCTTCGAGCGGCACGATCCCATAGGTCGGCTTGAGGCCGTACACGCCGCAGAAATTGGCCGGGATACGGATCGAGCCGCCGATGTCCGAGCCATATTCGAGCGGGACCATGCCTGCCGCCAGCGCCGCGGCCGACCCGCCCGAAGAGCCGCCGACGACGCGCGACAGATCATGCGGATTGCTGGTACGGCCATAGATCGGATTGTCCGACTGCCAGTCGGCGAGCATCGGCGGCACATTGGTTTTGCCGAGAAGCACGGCGCCGGCCGCCTTCAACCGCCGGACGACGAGCGAATCCCGTTGCGCGATGAAATCCTTCGCCGATTCCACGCCCCATGTCGTCGGCAGGCCGGCCATGTCGTGCGATTCCTTGATCGTCATCGGCACGCCGAGCAGCGGCTTCGCTTCGCCCGCGGCGACTGCCGCATCGGCTGCTTTCGCCGCCTCGCGCGCCCGATCGAAATCGCGGACCACGACCGCGTTGATATCCGCGTCCCGTTCCTCGATCCGCGCAATCGCGGCCTCGCATTCGGCGACGGCGCTGGTTTCGCCCTTCGCGATGGCGCGGGCCGTTTCGATGGCGGAGCGTTCGTTCGTTGCGATCATCCGTTGAACCGCTCGCCGGCAGCCGCCTTGTCGGCCAGCAATTGCGACAATTTGAACTTCTCGCCAAGCCGCTCGCGATGCTTCTCCAGACCGGCGACTACCGTGCCCAACCCGATCGTATCGGCCCAGAACATCGGGCCGCCGGTGTAGAGCGGCCAGCCATAGCCGTTGATCCAGACGACATCGATATCGCTCGCGCGCTGCGCCATGCCCTCTTCGAGGATCAGCGCGCCTTCATTGACCATCGGATAGAGCAGCCGTTCCTGGATCTCCTCCTTGGAGATTTCGCGCTGTTCGACGCCCTGTTTCTCCGCGAATTCGGCGATGACCTTTTTGACATCGTCGGATGGCGTGCGTTGGCGCGCCTCGTCATAGTCGTAAAAGCCGGCACCCGTCTTCTGCCCGCGCCGGTCCATCGCGCACAGCGCATCGCGCACGCTCTCTATCCGGCTCGGATCGCGGTGCCAGCCGATATCGAGGCCGGCCAGGTCCGACATCTGGAACGGCCCCATCGGAAAACCGAAATCGAGCAGCACCTCATCGACTTCCCAGTAATTGGCGCCCTCCATGATCAGCGCATTGGCCTGCTGCTGGCGCGGGCTGAGCATGCGGTTGCCGATAAAGCCGTCGCACACGCCGGCGACGACGGCGATCTTGCCGATCTTTTTCGCGAGCTTCATGCATGTGGCGAGTACCTGGTCGGAGGTCTTGTCGCCGCGCACGACCTCGAGCAGCTTCATGATATTGGCCGGCGAGAAGAAGTGCAGCCCGAGCACATATTCGGGCCGGTTCGTCGCCGTCGCAATCTCGTCCACATTCAGATAACTGGTGTTCGAAGCGAGGATCGCGCCCTGCTTCACCGTCTCATCGAGCTTGGCGAATACCTCTTTCTTCACATCCATATTCTCGAACACCGCCTCGATCACGAGATCGCAATCGGCGAGATCGGCATAGTCGAGTGTCGACGTCAGCAGGCCCATCGCCTGCTCGACCTGCTCTCCGGTCATCCGGCCGCGCAATGCCGTGCGCTCGTAATTCTTGCGCATCACGCCGGTGCCGCGATCAAGCGCTTCCTGCTCCATTTCGAGGATCGTCACCGGGATTCCGGCGGAGAGGAAGTTCATCGAGATGCCGCCGCCCATCGTGCCGGCACCGATCACGCCGACCTTCTTGATCGGGATGAGTTCAATATCCTTGGCGATCCCCTCGATCTTGTTGGCCGCGCGCTCAGCAAAGAAATAGTGGCGCATGGCCGCGGACTGGGTGCCCGCCATCAGCCCCATGAACAGTTCGCGTTCTTTCTTGACGCCTTCCTCGTAAGACAGCTCGCCTGCGGCTTTTACCGCCTGTATGCCGGCCTCGGGCGCGTCGAAACCGCGCAGCTTGCGGCCGTGCTTGGCGCGGAATTCGTCGAAGATCGCCGGATTTTCGACGCCGTCGCGATTGGCGGTGCCCTCGCTGGCGCGCGGAACGGGCTTGCCGATCTGTTCGCGGGCAAAGGCGATCGCGTCCTCGGCGAGACTGTCTTCGCCGACGATCCGATCCACCAGCCCGATGCTTTCCGCCTTTTTTGCCGGGATCGGATTGCCGACCACCACCATCGGCAGCGCCGCCTCCGCACCGACGACCCGCGGCAGGCGCTGTGTGCCCGCCGCGCCCGGAATCAGGCCGAGTTTCACCTCCGGCAGGCCGAGCTTCGCCGAGGGAACGGCAACGCGATAGTGGCAGGCCAGCGCAACCTCGCACCCGCCGCCCAACGCCGTACCGTGGATCGCCGCGACGACCGGCTTGTCGCTCGCCTCGATCTGGTCGAGCACATCGCCGAGCCCCGGGCCCTGGGGCGGCTTGCCGAATTCGGTGATGTCGGCGCCGGCGAAAAAGGTCCGCCCGTCGCAACGGATGACGACCGCCTTGACGCTATCGTCGCCCAGCGCCTCTTCGATGCCGTCGGCGAGCCCCTGGCGGACGGCCTGGCCCAGCGCGTTGACCGGCGGATTGTCGGAAATGATGACGAGCACGTCGTCATGACGTTCGGTGGTGATCACGGACATGGGGGAATCTCTCCTGTACGACTTTTCTTTCGCTTGTCGCGCATCGCGGACATCGCTGGCAAGGCTGTCGTTACGGAAAGCGACCGGTTTCCCTTGAGATTAGGCCGCGTGCACCATAGCTAGAACGAAAGGCAGAAGCCGGGGATTCGCGAATCCACCGGCCTTTACACATGGAGAGATCATCTGTGACCGAAAATGAGACCAGCCCCATTCCGGCTGACTGGCCCCATATGTCCCTCGAAGAAGCCAATGCGGCGCTGACGCAGCCCGGCTCTCCGCTCGAGATCGAGGAAATCGAAATCCGCGGCAACAAGACGCGGGTCTGGAAGAATGCGCCCCCGACCTATGCGATGCTCGCGCGCCTTGCGGGTGCGCATGGCGACAAGACTTTCGTGGTCTTCGAAGACGAGCGCGTCAGCTATGGCGACTGGTTCAAGGCAACCGCCGCGCTCGCGCGCAAGTTCCAGGAACTCGGTATCGAGAAGGGCGACCGGATCGCCTTTGCCATGCAGAACCTACCAGAATGGCCGGTCATCTATTTTGCCGGCCTTTCGATCGGCGCGATCATGGTGCCGCTCAACGCCTGGTGGACTGGGCCGGAGCTCGAATTCGGGATCATGGACTCCGGCGCGAAGATGCTGATCGCCGATGGCGCGCGCTTCGCGCGGATCGAGCCGCATCTTGCCGACCTCTCGGCCGTCGAAACGACCATCGTCTCCCGGCATTCGGGCGACCTGCCGGAGGGTGTCATCACGCTCGATTCGCTGATTGGCCATTCGTCGAGCTGGGGCGATCTGCCGCAACAGGACCTGCCCCAGATAGCCGATCTCGGTCCGGACGACGATGCGACGATCCTCTATACGAGCGGCACGACCGGCAAACCCAAGGGCGCGATCGCGACGCACCGCAACGGCATCACCAACCTGATGTCGACCGCCTATGCGACGGCGCGCGGTGCGCTGCGGCGCGGCGAGACGCCGCCCGCGTCGGCCGAACCCACCGTCTACATGCTCGTCATCCCGTTGTTCCACGTCACCGGCTGTTGCGCCGTGATGCTCGGGATGATGGCGACGGGATCGAAGATGGTAATGATGCGCAAATGGGATGCGACCCGCGCGCTCGAGCTGATCCAGGAAGAAAAGGTGAAAGTCACGGGCGGCGTGCCGACCGTGGCCTGGCAGATCCTCGAACATCCGGATCGCGACCAATATGATCTCTCGAGCCTCGAAAGCATGGTCTATGGCGGCGCGCCCGCCGCGCCCGAGCTTGTGCGCAAGATCAAGGCCGAGTTCGGCGCCTCGCCGGGCAGCGGCTGGGGTATGACGGAGACCTCGGGCACGGTAACCGGCCATACCGCCGAAGATTATCTCAACCGTCCGGACAGCTGCGGCCCGCCTGTCGTCGTGTCGGACATCAAGATCATGTCCGAAGACGGCAGCCGTGAATTGCCGGTCGGCGAGATCGGTGAGCTCTGGGCCTTCGGGCCGCAGGTCGTGCGCGGTTACTGGAACCGGCCCGAAGCCAATGCCGAAACCTTTGTCGACGGCTGGATCCGCACCGGCGATCTCGCCAAGGTCGACGAGGAAGGCTTCTGCTATATCTGCGACCGCGCCAAGGATATGATCATCCGCGGCGGCGAGAATATCTATTCATCGGAAGTGGAGAACTGCCTCTACGATCATCCGGCGGTGACGGACGCTGCGCTGATCGGCCTGCCGCACAAGACGCTCGGCGAAGAACCGGCGGCGGTGGTCCATCTCGCGCCGGGCGAAAGCGCGACGGAGGAAGAGCTGAAAGAGTGGGTCAAGGACCGGCTCGCCATCTTCAAGACGCCGGTGAAAATCGTGTTCGTCGAAGATACCCTGCCGCGCAACGCGAACGGGAAGATCATGAAACGCGATCTCCACAAGCTGTTCTTCGCGGAGGCCGAAGCGGCGGAATAGCCGTTTCGCGCCGCGCCGGCGCGACCGTCAGCTGAAAAGCGCGACGCTTTGCATGCCTGCTAGCACGGGCGTGCCGTCACTCGCCCATAGGCCGTTATACTGGCTGCTGTTGCCGTGCCGCGCCATGTCGCTGTCGGTCTGCACGATCCACCAGCCATTTTCGGTCACCGGCTTGGGTTCGAGCACATTGGCAAACCATGTGATCGAACTGACCGGCGCGCCGCGCGATTGCAGCGCCACGGCGGCGGGCGGCAGCGCATCGCCCATCGCCATCAGCTCGATCATCGGATCGAGCCCCTCGCGCTCCCGGAGCCGCATCCAGCGGGTGAAGCGCGGCTTGCCTTCGGCGTCCGGATGGCGGCTTTCGCGATACTCGAAATTATAGGTGAAAAATTCGGGCGGGCCGGAGCGCAGTTCGTCGTTCGGTGGCGGCGGGCCGATATCGGGTGCATCGTGATGCGCGTAATCGACCTCGGAATCGAGCGCCTGCATGAAGACGTAAATCGCGCGCAGGCCCAGACCTTTCTCCGAATGGATATCGGACTGGATAAAGGCTGCCGTCCGCCCGCGCCGCAACAGCTTGGTCGTGATCGTCACCTCGCCGGCAAGCGGGCCGATAAAAGAGATTTGCGCCGAGCGGAGCGGCGGCAGATCGTCTTCCGACTGCTGCGCCGCATGGAGGCCGAGCGCCGCGCTCAGCCCACCATAGGCCGTGCGCCCCTGCATCCAGGTCGATGGAATGGCGACTGTATGGCCGTCCGCGGCAGGCGCAAAGCTCGCCAGAATCTGCTGCAAATTCATTTCAATTCCTGTGGTCAATCGCGCGGGATGGCGGCGACGATGGTTTCGGCCTTCTCGAACAGCGCGGGATCGATCTCCAGCCCGCTCGCGGCCGCATTGTCGTCCAGCTGGTCCGGGCGGCTCGCGCCGACGATCGCCGATGCGACATTGGGTTCGCGCAATACCCAGGTCAGCGCGAACTGCGCCATAGTACAGCCCGCTTCTGCGGCCAGCGGCTTGATCTCGTCGACGCCCCGGATCACTTCGGGTTTCATCAGCCGTTCCATGAAGCCGCCCATATCGTCGCTCGCCGCGCGGCTGTCTTCGGGCGGCGGGCTGTCCGCATCATATTTGCCGGTCAGCACGCCCTGACCCAGCGGTGACCAGACGATCTGCGAGATGCCGTTCTCCTTGCACAGCGGAATCACGGCCTTTTCGGGCCGCCGCCAGAGCAGCGAATATTGCGGCTGGCTGGAAACGAACTTCTCGACCTCGGGCACCATGTCGAGGGCCGCGCGGATCTGATCGGGCTCCCATTCCGAAAAGCCGATATAGCGGACCTTGCCCGCCTTCACGATATCGGTCAGCGCGGTCATCGTTTCTTCGAGCGGCGTATCCGCGTCGTAACGATGACATTGGTAGAGATCGACATAGTCGGTCTGCAACCGTTCCAGCGAGGCATCGATCTGTTTGAGTATCTGTTCGCGCGACAGACCGCGGTCCTCGCTCGACATCGGGAAATAAACCTTGGTCGCCAGCACATAGCTGTCGCGCGGCCGGTCCTTCAGCGCCTCGCCGATCACGCTTTCCGAAGCGCCGCGGCCATAGGCGTTGGCTGTATCGATGAAGTTGATCCCGAGATCGAGGGCGCGATCGATGCACGCGATTGCGGTCTCCTTCTCGATGCCCACGCCGGTGGTCAGCCATGTGCCGAGCGAAATTTCCGAGACTTTGAGATCGCTCGATCCGAGCTGGCGATATTGCATTGATTACAACTCCTTACCCTTGCGCCGGGAGCTCCCGACATCGAGGTGCGAGCCCGCATCGACAACGATGGCCTGGCCCGTCATGTGCCGCGAAGCTTCGTCGAGCAGCGGCACGATCATGTCGGCGATATCCTCCGCCGTGCCCGCGCGCCGGAGCGGCGTCGTTTCCTCGAAATGCTTGTCGATGGCGAGTTTCGCCTCCTCGCCCAGCCGGTTGGTGAACCAGCCCGTGCCGACATAGCCGGGGCTTATCGCATTGACGCGGATTTCGGGGGCAAGCGCACGGGCCAGCGAATAGGTCATCGTCAGCAACGCGCCTTTCGAGGCCGCATAGGCGACCGACGAGCCGATCCCGTAATGCGCGGCGACCGAGGTGATGTTGACGATGGCGCCGCTGCCCTGTTCCTGCATCGTCGGTGCGACCGCGCGGATCATCTCGTACGCGCCGACCACGTTAAGCCGGTAGATATCGAGAAAATCCTCGGCGCTCAGCGCATCGAGATCCTCGTGATTGGCGAAGGCGGTCTTGCCCGCATTGTTTACGAGGCCATCGATGCGGCCCCATTTATCGAGTGCGGCCTTGGCGAGCTTCTCCGCTTCGCCCGCGCCCAGATCAGCCTGAACGGCGATTGCATGCTCGCCGATCTCGTCCTGCAACGCTTCGGCGAGATCCGCGCTCGATACGTAGTTGATCACGACCTTCGCGCCGCGCGCCGCCAGCGCACGGACCGTCGCCGCGCCGATACCCTGGCTGCCGCCCGTGACGATCGCGACCTTGCCCTCGAAGAAATCCGCCATCAGACCGCCGCCTGTTTCGGCATCTGCCGGGTGACCGGGTGCGACGAAGACAGCCCGCCATCGACCGCGAGCGCCTGCCCGTTCACATAGCTGGCGTCATCCGACGCGAGGAAGGTGACGGCACCCGCCAGTTCCTCCGGCTGCCCGCCGCGTTTCAGCGGATTGAGCTGGCCGATCTTGCCTTCGACGCCCTTTTCGCGCGCATAGTCGTAGACCGGCTTGGTCATGCCCGTCTCGATGATCCCAGGGCAAACAGCGTTGATGCGAACATTGCTGCCCGTCATCTGTTGCGCGGCCGTCTTCACGAGATTGATGACGCCAGCCTTGGAGGCCGAATAGCTGCTCGGCCCCGCGCCCGAGCGGATGCCGGCGACCGACGCCGTGCAGATGATCGCGCCGCCGCCACGCTTCTCGATCTCCGGCGCGCCATATTTGATCGCGAGGAACGGCCCGATCAGGTTGACGCGCAGTACTTCGGCCCAACTTTCGGCATCGCTGTCGAACAGCCCGCCCTGCAGCCCGCCGGTGATCCCGGCGTTGGCGAAGAGCACGTCCAGCCCGCCATATTCGCTGACCGCGCGTTCGACGAGCGCCTGCACATCGCTTTCGCTGCCCGCATCCATCTCAACGCCAATAGCGGTGCCGCCCTCGGCGCTGATCTCCTCAACCGTCTCGTGCACGGTCGGCATCTTGTCGGCGCAGACGACCTTACCGCCCTCGGCCGCAAAACGCTTGGCGGTCGCCCGGCCGATGCCGGACCCAGCGCCCGTCACGATGATCGATTTCCCTTCGAAGCGGCTCATATGTTTTCCTTCCAATCTCTTTCTCCTCCCCTTGATGGGGAGGGGCTAGGGGTGGGGTGAGTTCTCAACCGATAGATCACCCCCACCCGACCCTCCCCCATCAAGGGGAGGGCAATGTTAACTCCTCATATCGTGCGCCCGCCATCCACGACCAGCACCTGGCCGGTCATGTAAGTGGAGGCGGGAGACGCGAGATAGACGGCGGCGCCCGCAATTTCGTGCGGTTCGCCGATCCGGTGAAGCGGGGTCGTAGCGGTCACGGCTTTTTCGGTTTCCGGATTCTCCCAGAGCGCCCGCGCCATGTCGGTGCGGATGAGGCCGGGTGCGATGCAGTTCACGCGCACATTGTCGTCGCCGAATTCATGGGCGAGATTGCGTGCCATCTGCATGTCGGCGGCCTTGGAGATGCAATAGGTGCCGATATCGACCGAACCCCTGAGCCCCCCGATCGACGAGACGATGATGATCGAGCCTTCCTTGCGCTCCCTCATCTCGGGCGCGACCATCTGGATCAGCCAGTGGTTGGAGAGGATATTGTTGTCGAGGATCTTGCGGAACTGTTCGTCCGCGATCGTCGCCATCGGCCCGAAATGCGGGTTGCTCGCCGCGTTGCAGACGACGACATCGATCCGGCCGAAGCTTTCACGTGTCTCGTCGACGAGATTCTGCAGATCGTCCTTCGACGAGATATTGGCGGGCACGGAGATTGCCGTGCCCTCGCCATGCTCGGCGTTGATCGCTGCGGCGACTTCGTCGCACGGTTCCTTCTTGCGGCTCGAAATGACGACTTTGCCGCCATTGGCCGCCATTTCCTCGGCCGTAGCCTTGCCGATCCCGCGCGAGGAACCGGTGATGATCGCGACTTTGCCGTCGAGATTGAAGAGCGACATGAGCTTGCCTCCTATTCCGGTGCGCCGGCGGCGCGGGCGAAACCCCAGGCGGCCTGGGCCAGTTCGGGTACGCGCTTGGAGCGTTCCTCGGCCTCCGCCGAGGATGCGGTGCCGTCGAGCCAGCGTTTCTTGATCCCCTGCAAAATCCCGGTCAGCCGGAACAGGTTGTAGGAGAAATACCAGTTGAGATCGGGCACCGTGTCCCGCTCGGTGAGCTCGCAATAGAGCGCCGTCGCTTCCTCGAGCGTCGGAATGCCGGTGCCCTCGAGATCGTGATCGGCCAACGCCGATCCGCCCTCGCCATGCATGACCCAGTTCTGCGCGAGATAGGTGAAATCGGCCAGCGGATCGCCGATCGTCGAGAGCTCCCAGTCGAGCACGGCGGCGACCTCCGGCCGGTCGGGCGCGAAGATCATATTGTCGAGCCGGTAATCGCCATGGATCACGCTGGTCCGCGTCTGCTCGGGCACCGTTGTCGGCAGCCATTCGATCAGCTTCTCGACCTCGGGGATCGTCTCGGTCTCGGCCATCCGGTAGAGCTTGGTCCAGGTATGAACCTGGCGCTCGAAATAATTGCCGGGCTTGCCGTGATTTTCGAGGCCGATTTCCTTGTAATCGAGATTGTGCAGCCGGGCGAGCGTGCCGATCATCGCGCGATAGATGGAGGTGCGCTCCTTGGGCTCCATGTCGGGCAGCATCCCGTCCCACAGCACCCGCCCGTCGACGAGGTCCATGATGTAGAAGGCTGCGCCGATAACGCTGTCGTCCTCGCACAAGGCATATGGCCGGGCGACCGGATAGCCGACCGGGTAGAGCGCCGCGATCGCCCGATATTCGCGCTCGACCTGATGCGCCGACGGCAGCAATTTGCCGAACGGCTTGCGGCGCAGCACGAAGGTCTGCCCGGCCTCGTCTTCCAGCCGATATGTCGGGTTGGACTGGCCGTCCGAAAATTTGCTGTAGGCGGCGAGGCCGTGAAATCCCTCGACATTCTCGCGCAGCCAGGCATCGAGACTGTCTTCGTCCATCCGATGCTCTTCGGCTACGCCTTCCGCCCTGATCGCTTTCTCGCCCATCGCTGCATTCCGTTCTTATGGTCTGAGGTTTACGGAGGCGTAACGTGCGCCCGCAATCGAGTCGAGTGTCGCGAAGCCGCGGCAACGCGAAAACTTGACGGGCCGTGCAGCGTGCTCATTGATGCCATCCGACCGTTCCAGCCAGAGGGTGCCGCAAGTCATGAAAATCCGTCCGTCCCTGATCGCGCTCGCCTGCGCAGCGCTTCCGCTTCCCGTATTGACGGCACCCGCCCTTGCCCAGGCAGAAGCGCCGGCGAGCGCCGACGAACGGCTGCGCGCGCTCTACGAGACGGACTGGGAATGGCAGATGCAGGAATTCGCCCGTGCGCGCGACGAAGACGGCGAGCTGACGCAAGGCGATGCACTGCCTGTAGTCACGCCCGAAGCGCAGATGCGGCGCCTCGCGCATCGCGAGGATATGCTGCGGCAGCTGGACGCGATCCCCGTCGAGGCGCTTTCGGATGCCGAACGCATCAACGCCTCGGTCTTCCGTACCAATTTGGAGATCGCGATCGCTGACGCGCGCTTCCGCGAATGGGAGATGCCGCTCAACAGCGACACGGCCTTCTGGACCGGCCTCAACCCGCGCCCTGGCAGCCTGACAACGACAGACGATTACCGCCGCTTCCTCGGCCAGCTTGCCGATGTACCGCGCTACTTCAGCGAGAATATCGCCAATATGCGTGCCGGGCTTGTGCGCGGCTTTACCGTGCCGCAGGTGACGCTAGCCGGGCGAGACGCGGCGATCGCGCCCTATGCCGAGGCCGATCCCGAGGCCAATCCCTTCTTCGCGCGCTTCGCCGAAATGCCGGCGAACATCCCGGCCGCCGAGCAGGAGGCGTTGCGCGCGGAAGCCCGCAACGTGATCCGCGAGGCGGTCGCGCCGGCTTTTGCGGATCTGCTTAGCTTCTATCGCGAGGACTATTATCCGGGCGCGCGCACCGAGATCGCCGCGAGCAGGCTGCCGAACGGCGCAGAATATTACGCCGCGCAGATCCGCGAATATACGACTCTCGACATGACGGCCGAGGAGATTCACCAGATCGGCCTTGCCGAGGTCGCCCGCATCCGCGCCGAAATGGAGGCGACAATCGCCGAAACCGGCTTCGAGGGGTCGTTCGACGAGTTTCTCGCATTCCTTCGCACCGATCCGCAATTCTATGCCGAGACACCCGAAGAGTTGATGATGTTCGTCGCCTGGGTCGCGGTGCGCGCGAATGCGACGCTCGGTGATGTGATCGGCCTGCTCCCGCGCCGCCGCTTCACGATCCTGCCAGTGCCCGACGAGATTGCGCCCTTCTACACGGCCGGGCGCGGCGGACTCGAAAGCTGCCTGATGAACACCTACAACCTGCCGAGCCGGCCGCTCTACAATCTCCCCGCGCTCACGCTTCACGAATGCGCGCCCGGCCATTCGATGCAAGCGGCGCTCGCCGAGGAGCGGGAATCCGGCCCCGAGTTCCGGCGCTACACCTATTTTTCGGGCTATGGCGAAGGCTGGGGCCTCTACACCGAATATCTGGGTATCGAGATGGGCGTATATCGCACGCCATATGAGAATTTCGGGCGGATGACCTATGAGATGTGGCGCGCGGCGCGGCTCGTGATCGATACCGGCCTCCATCACTATGGATGGTCGCGCCAACAGGCGATCGACTATCTCGCGTCCAACACCGCGCTCTCCGACCATGAGGTGGAGACCGAGATCGACCGTTACATCAGCTGGCCGGGACAGGCGCTGGCCTACAAGCTCGGTGAGCTGAAGATCCGGGAATTGCGCGCCGATGCGGAGGCAGCATTGGGGGCGGAATTCGACCGGCGGACCTTCCACGACGCAATCCTCGCGCTCGGTTCAGTGCCGCTCAGCACGCTGGAAAGCGAAATGCGCCGCTGGATCGCGGATCAACAATCCGGCGATTGAAATTCTCACTGCCTAAGGTTGGTGAAATTTCCCACATGTTCGGATTCATGCGGTTTTATCCCCGCCTCGAATATCAGTAAGTAACTGATAAAGCACGTTTCCTGAAAATTGGCACGCCCCCTGCATAGTATGGGGCGTTACCGGCACAAACCGGAACAGAGACACAGGCCAAGGTTCAGGAGACCTAAGATGAACACCGACCAGAACTTCCAAAGCAGGTTTTTCGCCGCAGTAGCAGCGGCCGCCGTTTCGGCGATGTGCGTTCTCGGTACGATCGGCCCGGTTCAGGCCGGCGAACTGATCGCCCCGACGCAGGTTGCCCAGACTGACACGCAGCAGGTTGCGGCCTAATGACCACCCGGCTCGATCTTGATACCGCGCCCGTGGCGGACCGGTTCCACTCGCTGCCCATCGCTTCGGGCAGTTACGAGCGGCCCCAGATCCGCAGCCGGAGCGCCCGGCTCTTCTCTCGGATGCGCGATATACTCGCCGCCAATCTGGGCGAGATGCTGGATCACAGCCCCGAGCCGGAACAGATGATCCGCATGATCATCTGCGAGATGGAAGAGACGCTGGTCCATGTCCGCGCCTCGACCGCCCGCACGATCGCGGATCAGAAAGAATTGAAGGCCGCCCAGACCCGGTTGCGTGAGATCGCTGCGGGCTGGCGCGAAAAGGCCGAATTCGCCCTCGCCGCCGACCGCGAAGACTTGGCCCGCCAAGCGCTTGCCGAAAAGGCCAAGGCCGAAGATCGCGCGAATGAACTCGACGAAGAGATCGACGCGCTCGAAACGACGCTGACCGCGAACCATACCGATATCGCAAGGCTGCAGGCGAAGCTCAGCGAGGCCTGCGCCCGGCGCGGCAATATCCGCGCGCGGCTCGAAACAGCCGAGAACAGCATCAAGATGCGCGAGCTCTTGAATGGCGGCGCGCTCAAGGACGCCTTTGCCCGCTTCGACACGCTCGAGCGCAAGGTGGACGAGGCCGAGGGCCACGCCGGAGCGGCGATGATCGGATATGACGACAGCGAGGAAATCGCCCGCAATCGCAAACTCAACGCCAAGGTCGATGCCGAGCTGGCAGCGATGAAGAACGGCAAATCGAATTAGGAAAGGGAGACGGACAATGGGTTATCGCATGGGAAGAAATGTCATCGTGAGCCAGGAGCGCAAGCTGCTCGGCGTGTGCGCCGCCATCGGCAACACGCTCGGCGTCAACGGGCTCTGGGTCCGCATCGCGGCGATCGCGCTGACGCTGTTCGTCACCTTCTGGACGATCCCCGTCTATCTGCTCTGCGGCTGGGCGCTGACCCGCGCGGAGAAGAACAAGCGCGCGGACCGCTCGACCCGCTCCAGCTATATCGGCTCGTCGCGCAGCCGCTATCTGTCCGACACGGATCGGATGCTCGCCCATCGCGACAGCGAACTGGCCCGCGAGATCGACTCGCTGCGGTAACCGCGTCAGCTAGTCCGCAACCGTTACTGCCGGTGCCTCCGCGAATGGTCTAATCCCGAAATGCGGATAGATATCGCTCGGGAAATAGACCGTGCCGTTGGCGACGACCATCGCGATCGACTTGATCGCAGCTAAGTCGGTGGTCGGATCGCCGGGTACCAGGAAGAAATCGGCATATTTGCCGCCCTCTATCGAGCCCAGATCCTCGTCCTGCCCCAGATATTCCGCCATGCCGAGCGTCGCGAGGCGCAGGACTTCAGGGGCCGTGTATCCGGCACGCTCGAACAGTTCCAGTTCCCGATGATAGGCGAAGGAGCCGCCCATATCGGTACCCGGCACGAGGAAGATGCCGCGCTCGCGCATCATCGCTATCGTCCGCATGATCTGGTCGAAGGCGCCGCGATAGCGTTCGTCCGCGCCTTCCGCCGACACATCGGACCAGGCTTGCCGCAGACTGCGCTGCTGGCCGATCGGCATATGATCGAAGACATCGACGAAGCCCGGCGAAATCTCGCCATTGCGGCTGAGCAGCAGGGCTTCGTGAATGGCGACCGTGGGATCGAGAACGATGTTGTTCTCCGCCATCAGGCCAATCGTATGCTGGACGGGCGCGCTATCGAGGTCGAGCGTCGGCAGCCGGTCGAGCGCGGTCAGGCGGAGCAAGGTGCGCGTATCCTCGTCGGGCTCGAGTACCCAGCCGAGCATGATCTGGTTGATATGGGTGAGCTCGTCGAACCCGGCCGCAATCATCGCATTGGCATTGGAAAAGGCCGGGACATGACCGGTGACGCGCATGCCCAGCCGATGCGCTTCCTCAACCAGCCGGGGCGCCCATTCGGACGTCATCGAGTTGTAGAGCTTGATCTGGTGGAAACCGCGCGCCGCATACCAGCGGACCTGATCGAGCGCCTCTCCCTCGGTTTCGACCAACTCGCCGGTCTGCGAGCTGAATTCGCTCAGCCCCTCGATAAAGCCGCTGCGCGTAATGCGCGGGCCCGCGATCGTACCGTCCGCGATCCGCGCGATCAGACCGTCGAGCACGTCATTCTCGTTGCCCATATCGCGGACAGAGGTCACGCCCGCAGCGATATTGAGGAGCGCGACATTCTGCGAGATATGGCCGTGCATCTCGTACATGCCGGGCACGAGCGTGCCGCCGGCCCCATCGATGACGGTTTCCCCCTCCGTCACCGGCGAACCGTTGGGTTGGACGCCGGCTATCCGCTCGCCGTGCCAGACGACGTCGAACGGCCCCTCGCGCGTCATCGTGTCCGGATTGAATACATAGGCATTCCGCACGCGCACCGGGCCATTGAAGTTGCGCGCCGATTCCGCCTGGATGCGCACGAAGCGTTCGGTCGACAGAGTCTGGGTATAATCGCGCAGCTGCGCATCCGCCGCCTCGTATCCGGCGCGGATGATCGCAAAGCGCGGGCTCGCCACGGCGAACATGACATTGTCGCTATCGAGCATCACATAGCTGGGATTGAGATCGAGTCCGGCAATCTCATAGGTCGTTGCCTCGACCGGTCCGTCCGGCCCGTCGAATGTCGTCGTCGCATGCGCGGTCAGCGTCGCCGTGCCGCCGGGCAACACATCGAGGCTGCGATCCTCGTCCGCAAGCAGCGCGCGCGCCAGCAGTGCCAGCGTCCACGGGCTACCGCTCTGCGGGATATAGAATTGCGCCGCCGACGCATCCGCCACGCCGTTGCCCGTCGCATCGCGCCAGTTGGGATTGCCGTCGTTCCAGGCGAACATCTCGTCGACCAGACTGCCGAATGTCGTCGATCCCTCGACCGTCCATGCAGTCGGCAGCCCGCTCGCATCGAGCGCGACGGTCTCCGCTATCGTTGGGCCGCGGCCATTATTCTTGAAATCATAGTCGATCACGACCGCATCGGCTTCAATATCGACATTGAGATGCCCGACATCGTTGCCGCCCGACAGCACCCGATATTCGCGCATCTCCGCCGATGCAGGCGCGGCGATCAGTACGGTGGCGAGAAGCAGATGTTTGAACATGAAAGGTATCCTTGGAACGACCGGAAAAGACGTGCGCACCCTTCCAGCCGCTTTGGCGGGCGTCAACAGCGGCAGACGCCGCCCGAATTTACGCGCGCTTAACCATATATATTTGCGCCGCATTTGCCGCTATCATCGGGATTCGTGATGTCGTTGCCGGTCAAACTTTTCGCGTTCCTGCTTTTGCTTGCGATGGTCTGGACGTCGGCGGATGCGCGCTGGCTGGGCCCGGAAGACGTGGTCGTCACCGCGGCATCCAACGGCCCGATCCATCCGCACCGCGCAGCGCTCGAAGCCGCCTATGGCGCAGAGACGAACATGGCGCGCCGCGCGATCATCGCGACCAATCTCAATCGCTGGCGCGATCTGCCCGCGCAGCTCGGCCGGCGTCACCTGATGGTCAACGTCCCCGCACAGGAGGTCGTGCTGTGGGAGAATGGCGTGCCCGTGCAGCGCTGGGCCGTTATCGTCGGCCGGCCGCGGACGCCCACCGTGTCGTTCAGCACCGAGGTGACAGGGGTCAACCTCAATCCCTGGTGGTACATCCCGCAGAGCATCGTGCGCGAGAGCATCGGCCGGCTCGTGCGCACCAACCCGGCCGAAGCGCGGCGGCGCGGCTATGTCGTCTCCGGCGGCAGCTATCGCCAGCGCCCCGGCCCCGGCAATGCACTCGGCCGGATGAAGCTCGTCATGCCGAACAGCCATGCCATCTATCTACACGACACGCCGGCGCGGCATCTGTTCGCAGAAACCGAGCGCGCGTTCAGCCATGGCTGTATCCGCGTCCAGGACGCAATGGGCTTTGCGGCAACGCTCGCCGGTATGACGCGGGCCGAACTCGAAGCGATGGCGGCTGACGGCCGCACACAGACCGTGCAGCTCGCCGAGCCCGTACCGGTGCACATCACCTATTTCACGGCGGTGCCCGATAACACGGGCGAACTCAGCTATCTCGACGATATTTACGGGCGGGACCGGGGATAGCACTAAGCCTGCTCGTCATGGGCAATGCCTCAGCGGCTACGCACGCCCCATATCGCGAGATAGAGGCCGGTAGACACGAGCGCGATTAGGTTCGAGATCATGAAGGCTGCGGTGATCGTCCCATGCCCGAGCAGAGGCACGAAATCGCGCGTCACGATCGTGAATGCGACGAACAGCGATGCGAACAGGCCCCAGCCGGCGATGATCGCGGGGATCAATCTCGACTTCAGGAACAGATAGAAGAAGCCGGCTTTCGCCAGCGAGCCGAGGATCAGTCCGAGGTGGAACGAGGTATAGTCCGACGTCGCCTGCAGGCTCGCAAGCATCAGGCGCGTGTCGCCGGTCATCGCGTCATAGGCGCGATCGCCGGCAAGCTCGGCCGCGTTGAGCGCGAATACCGCACCGAGCAGCACGAGTATCGATGCCGACAGGCCGACGAACAGGCTCCAGCCTGCAAGCAATGGCCCGGCGCTGCGCAGGATCAGGAACAGGCCAACCGCGATCAGCACGTCCAGCCCGAATGTGAGGAGCGCGATATAGGCTTTGGCCCGCAACCGTTGCTCGGCCTCGAGCATGCTGTCCGCCACCGCCGCGACATCGGCCGACAGGTTGATATCGATGTCGGAGACCACGAAGACAGCGGCAAGCACGCCGACAATGATCGTCGCAAGCAGCGACCAGCCGACCCATTTCGCGACCGCATCGGCATTCGACTGTTCGGCGATCTCCATTGGCCGCGCTCCTATCAATTAGGATTGCTGTATTATTACAGCAATACAGTATAGTCAATCGATGAGATCGTCGCACCGGGCGGCCAATCGCCGTCGCGATGAACGCTCTTTGCCTCTGCGCTGTGTGACCCTCGCTTTCGCTCGGGGAGTTTTTCGGCCGCCCGTCCCACGGACGGGCTCTAAAGGCCGAAAAACTGGTCGGGGAGAGAGGATTCGAACCTCCGGCCCCTGCCTCCCGAAGACAGTGCTCTACCTGGCTGAGCTACTCCCCGACCG
>NZ_JBQLZN010000017.1:0-26176 GCF_052168295.1 Parasphingopyxis sp.
TGATCTTGTCCGTATCGAGCGCCATCTTCACCGCGCGCGTCTTTTCGGTCGCGATGGTCGCGACGCGGTCGACGCCTTCTTCGAAGCTGCGCGGATCGATTTTCAGCAGCTTGTCGTTCCCGGTCGGGATGACGCGGTTATAATCGGGGAAAGTGCCGTCGATGAGCTTCGAGGTCATCACCGCGGTACCGAGGCCGAAGCGGATCTTGCTGTCGGACAGGGCCACCTCGACCGTGCCGTCGAGCTCGTCGAGCATCTTTCTCAGCTCGCCCACGCATTTGCGCGGCACGATCACGTCTGGCATCCCATCCGCCCCGTCCGGGCGCGGCAAGGTAAACCGCGCGAGGCGATGGCCGTCGGTCGCGGCCGCCTTGAGCACCGGTTGATCGTCGTCGGTAACGTGGAGAAAGATGCCGTTCAGATAGTAGCGCGTTTCCTCGGTCGAGATCGCGAAGCGCGTCTTGTCGATGATTTCGCGCAGCGATGCCGCCGGGAGTTCGAACCGCGTCGGGAGTTCGCCTTCTGCGATCACCGGGAAATCGTCGCGCGGCAGCGTCGCAAGGTTGAACCGCGCGCGGCCGGCATTGACCGCCATCTTGCCCTCGGCCGCCTCGAGCGACACCTGACTTCCTTCTGGCAGCTTGCGGACAATATCGAACAGGGTGTGCGCGGAAACGGTCGTCGCGCCGGCCTGCTCGACCTGCGCCTCGACGGTTTCGACGATCTGCAGATCGAGATCGGTTGCCATCAATTTCAGCCCGCCGCCATCGACGGCCTCGATCAGGACGTTGGAGAGGATCGGAATCGTATTGCGGCGCTCGACCACCGATTGCACATGGCCGAGGCTCTTCAAAAGCACTGCCCGTTCAATCGTCGCTTTCATTGTCATCCCCTGCCCGCGGCATAGTCGTTTTCGGGAGAAAAGTCCTGCCCTTTATCGCAGAACTTGGCAAGGAAAAGGGGCCGGAACGCAAGGCCCCGACCCCCGTTTTCGGTGATTTTCTGTGGATAGTAGCGGTTAGAAGCGGATACCCAGCCCACCGATCAGTTGGCCCCGCTCGAAATCGTCTTCCAGGGCCGTGCCGCGCAGCTCGGCCCGCGCGAACGCATTCTCGCTGATCCCAAGCTCCAGCCCCAATGTGGCGCGTACGCCGTCATAGTTCGCCGCGAGCGTCGTATCCGGCGCGCCCGGCGTCGTCGTTTCGATCCGGAGCCGCGTGTTGGAGTAGCCGAGGCCGCCATAAAGCAGGAGATTGTCCGCGATCACATGGCCGACGCGACCGCCGATATAGAATTCGCGCCCGACCTGCGCGCACACTTCGTCGCCCGCGGTGAACACGGAAGTATCGCATTCCTCTGTGGAGCTGTCGTTCACCTCGCCCGTCACGCCGAATACCCAGCCGCCCGAGCGGACATCATAACCGATAGCCGCGCCATAGACGGCGCCCTGATCGTCTTCGAACTCGTCCAAACCGCCGAGCGCCTCGAGCCGGAAGCCCGAAAAGTCGTTCGTGGACTGTGCCATGGCTGGGCAGGCGATAGTGCTCGCGGCAAGGGCGAGGAAGAAGGTTTTTCGCATATGAGATACTCCTGATTGCGACCGATCCGAACATGGGATCGCCGTGTCCGGTAGGCCGCCAAGTCTGAACGCCCGCCGCACGCGCCGGTCAGCAACAGTTCATCTTGATCAGGGAGCGCTTCGTCGATCGAGGAAGGGGCCGGAGCAGCCGCTCCGGCCCCTCCGGGATCGCACATGCTAAAAGGCTAAAAGCGAATGCCCACGCCCGCGACGACCTGATGCCGGTCCGTGTTCACATCGAAATCGTCGAAATTGAGGTTCGTGTCGGCCACATCGACTTCGAGATCGCTATAGTTGGAATAGCGATATTCGACCTTGCCGTAGACATTGCCGCCCAACAGATATTCGATCCCCGCGCCGACGCGAAAACCGTCCAGCGACGCATCGAAATCTTGCGCGAAACCGGCGCCGTCATCGGCGTCCAGCCCGAACCGCGCATTGGTGTAGCCACCGCGTGCGTAGAGCAGCGCCTGCGGGCTGACCGGCACGCCGACGCGCGCGCCGACGTAGAAATCGCGTTCGGCTTCGAACGATGCGCTGCTGCCCGGGCCGAACGGTGCGTCATCGCTTTCGCCGGCGGTGGAATCGGTCCATTCGCCCTCAATACCGAGAATCGCGCCGCCGACAGGGATGTCGTAGCCGATACCGATCCCGTAGAGGAAACCGTCGAGACCCTCGCCGCTGCCATCGTCGAACCGGTCCTGCGTGCCCGGCGAGAAATCGCCGTCATTATCGACGCTGGTATTGTCGTAGCCGGCCAGCGCCTCAAGCCGGAATCCGGTAAAGACGTCGGTATTGGACTGGGCGAGCGCCGGGGTCGAAACGCCGGCGGCAAGCACAGCGGCAATCACAAATTTACGCATGGTAATACTCCTTACTCTGTTACACGGCCCCGAGATGGAGGGGTTCGAGGCCAAGCGCATGGCATAGCAAAAGGTTGCATGAACCTCGGATAAACGGCGGAATTCTGTTGCTTTCGGGGCACGGATTGGCGATCAGCCGTGCGATGAACAGGCCCGGCCGTCTCTACATCGCCCGTCACGGCGAGACCGTGTTCAACGCGGCCGCGCGGCTGCAGGGCGACCATGTCCATACGCCGCTGACGCGCGCGGGGTTCGAACAGGTGGACCAGATGGGTGCGGTGCTCCGCCACCGGCTCGGCCCCAAGCCCGATCTCGCACTATGGTCGTCGAGCGCCGGCCGCGCGTCGCAGACGCTCGCCCTTATCGCCGAGCATCTCGAGCTGGACTGGCACGATGCCCGGCATGACGACCGGCTGGTGGAGATCGGCATGGGCTGCTGGGGCGGCCGATACTATGCCGATGTCGCCGAGGAATATGGGCCGATCGTCGACTTGGAAACACGTCTCCTGAAGCCCGCGCCCGACGGCGAGAGTTATGCCGAAATCGCAGATCGGGTCAGTGCGTGGCATGGCGAGCATGGCAGCACGGTGGGCGACAAGCTCGTCATCATGCACGGCATATCGAGCCGCGTATTCCGCGGCGTATTGCGTGGGCTCGATCCATTGCCCGGCTATGGCGTGCCGGTAGCGCCGGGCCTGCCGCAGGGATCGGTCGTGATGATCGAAGACGGCGTCGAGACGCTGATCGTCGAGGGCGATGGCGGGGAGCGGGCGTGAAGGGGCGCTGGGCCTTCCTCGCCGCGCCGCTGCTGATGCTCCCGGCAAGCGCGACTGCCAGGGATTCCCTCGGAATCTACGGCAATTGGGGCGCGTTTCGCGACGCCGAGGTACCGCGTTGCTACGCGATCGCGCGCCCGGACCGGGCAAGGCGCGGCGAATGGCAACCCTTCGCCTCGGTAGGCACCTGGCCGGACCGCGATCGGCGCGGTCAGGTGCATTTCCGCTTGCGCCGCGACATCGGGGACGACAGCCGGCCGGTTCTCACAATCGGCAATCGCCAGTTCGAGCTGGTCGGCCGCGGCCCCGATGCCTGGGCGGAATCGAGCCGCGACGACGCGGCAATCGTCGCGGCGATGCGTAGCGGCGCTTCGATGCGGATCGAGGCGCGATCCCGGCGAACCGGCCGCTTCGTCGATATCTACAGCCTGCGCGGCGCCGCGAGCGCGATCGACGCGGCAGCGCTGGGCTGCGCCACTGGATAATTTCCGACATTGCAGGGCTTTACCGGCTCGAACGCGCGTGCAAGATCGGTGCGTTCTGATGTGCAGTTATGGGGGCATAGGTGAAGATTTTTGCAGGATTGGCGGTTTTTCTGGCACTGGGGCTTGCGGCGTGCGGGGACGCGTCTGGCGCGTCCGCGGCGGAAGACGCGAACGGGGAGACGGAGAGCACGGCGGCGACGGAGAGCGTGACGGCGGACGCGGCCGATCTCCCGGACCTTGATGATTTTCTAAATTTCGCCGATCCGAGGACCTGCGAATATTCCGAGAGCTTCACGAGCGCGATGGCGACGGTGTTCGAAATGAACGACGACCCCAATGCGGCGCCGATCGCCGGGCCGGGTTCGGTGACCATCCCCGGCATTGCGGAACCCGTACCGACGCAGATGGCCCGGCCCTACGCCGATGAAGGCTCGCCGGAGGTGATCGAATATCAGCTCGATTTCGAGGGCCGTTGGCTGGGCTTGCATGTCGTCGGTTATGAAGACGCGATGATCGAGGAAAGCTGCTGCATATGGGCGAGCGGCATCCGCTTTGACGAACCCGTGGAACGCGTGACTGAGGCGCTGATCGAGGCCGGCTATCCGGTCAATGCGGATGGCAGCGAACGCGAAACGCCCATGGAAGATGCTGCGCGCGCCGTAACCGAAGTCCGGGAAAATGACGGCGTCACGGTGTTCTACTGCAACCAGGTTTTCGAATATTAAAGCGGGCCGAATGCGGCGGCCAAGTAAGGCGCCGTCTGGCAAATTTGGCGCGAGGCGCCTACATGGCGCCGCATGAGCGCATCATCCGCCCCCATGAACCGGCCGGGAACGGTCGACCCCGTCCCCGTGCCGCGCGATCTGCCGGCGCGCGAAGACGGGCGTATCGACCTGCTCGGCCTGCCGCGCGCGGAAATCCGCGCCGCCTTCGAAGCGGCGGGACTTGCCCCGAAACAGGCGAAGCTGCGCGCCAAGCAGGTCTGGCACCAGATCTACCATCGCGGCAAAACCGATTTCACCGAAATGAGCGATATCGCCAAGGCGCAGCAGCCCTGGTTTGCCGAGCATTTCGTGATCGGGCGGCCCGAGATCGTCGAGCATCTCGTGTCGGAAGACGGCACGCGCAAATGGCTGCTGCGGACGGTCGACGGGCAGGACTATGAGATGGTCTTCATCCCGGACGCGGATCGCGGCACGCTGTGTATTTCGAGCCAGGTCGGCTGCACGCTCAACTGCCGCTTCTGCCACACCGGCACGATGCGGCTCGTGCGCAACCTCGTTCCGGGCGAGATCGTCGGTCAGGTCATGCTGGCGCGCGATACGCTGGAGGAATGGCCGGGGCCGGGCGAATCGAGCAATTACGATCCGCATGGCCGGATGCTGACCAATATCGTGCTGATGGGCATGGGCGAACCGCTCTACAATTTCGACAATGTCCGCGACGCGATGCAGATCGTGATGGATGCTGAAGGCCTGGCCCTGTCGCGCCGCCGGATTACACTCTCGACCTCGGGCGTCGTTCCGATGATCGAAAGGACGGGCGAGGAAATCAGCGTCAATCTCGCCGTCTCGCTACATGCCGTGACCAAGGAAGTGCGCGACGAGATCGTGCCCCTGAACCGCAAATACGGGATCGAGGAACTGCTGCAGGCCTGTGCCGATTATCCGGGCGCGAACAATGCCCGGCGGATCACGTTTGAGTACGTAATGCTGAAGGACAAGAATGACAGCGACGAGGATGCGCGCGAGCTCGTCCGCCTGATCCGACACTATAAGTTGCCGGCCAAGGTCAACCTTATTCCGTTCAATCCCTGGCCCGGCGCGCCCTATGAATGTTCGGACCCGGATCGCATTGCGCGCTTTTCCGAGATCATCTTCGATGCGGGGATCAGCGCCCCGATCCGCACCCCGCGCGGCCGCGATATCATGGCGGCTTGCGGGCAGCTCAAATCGGCATCGGAAAAGAAGAGCCGCGCTGAACTGGATCGTTTGGCCGAGGAGAAACAGGCGGCGCTGGGCTAACCCACGACCGCGATCACGTCGATCTCGACCATCAGTTCGGGCAGCGCCAGCGATTTGACCTCAACGATCGTATCGGCCGGCCAGGGCGGCGCGAAATAGCGTTTGCGCGCTTCGACCATAGCCGGGAAATTGCCCATATCAGTCAGATAGATCGTCACCTTGACGATCCGGTCCCGGCTACTCTCGCCCGCCGCCAGCACCCGGTCGATATTGGCGAAGGTCTGGGCGAGCTGCGCCTCGAAATCGCCGATACCGACGATAGCGCCAGCCTCGTCGATCGCCGCCTGACCGGACAGGAAAAGCAGATCGCCGACCCGCCAGCCCGGCGCAATCGCATAAGGCGCGAGCGGATCGGGATCGATCGTCAGCGGGGCGATGTTCTGGGCCATGTTGTTCGTCCTCCGATATGTCTGCGCATGTCCGTTCAGGGACGGCGGTAACCCGCCGCGCGTTTCCGCCGAACCGGCTTGCACTGGACCGGCAACAGTGAAAGCATAGGGCCATGTGGCTGCTCGACAAGTTTCTGGGCCGCCTGATCAAGCGCGGCCGGCTGACGGTGACCGACGCTGACGGCGCCGACTATCGTTACGGCGACGGCGACGCCGATTTCCCCGACGTCGCGGTCCGCCTGACCGAGCCCGGCACCGCGCGCGCGATCGCCAGCGACCCGCGGCTCGGCGCTGCCGAGGCCTATATGGACGGCCGGATGCGGGTCGAGCGCGGCGAAATCCGCGATCTGATCACCCTGATCCGCAAGAACCAGCAATGGGAGAAGACCGGACCGCTGGCCCCGCGCGGAGTCTTCAAGCGCGCCCGTCAGGCGACCCGCCAGCGTCTCGATCATTTCAACTGGCGCCGACGCTCGAAGCGCAATGTCGCCCATCATTACGACCTTTCCGACGAACTTTTCCGGCTCTTTCTCGACGAGGACATGCAGTATAGCTGTGCCTATTTCGAGGATCCGGAAATGAGCCTCGAAGCGGCCCAGCGCGCGAAAGTCATCCATATTCTCGCCAAGCTTGCACTCAAGCCCGGATCGCGCGTGCTGGATATCGGGAGCGGATGGGGCGGCATGGCGCTTGCGATCCACCGGGTCACCGGCGGCGAGGTGCTCGGGATCACGCTGAGCGAGGAACAGTTGGAAGCGGCGCGACGCCGTGCCGACGACGCCGGAGTGGCCGACAAGGTACGGTTCGAGCTCGCAGATTATCGGGATGTCGAGGGCCGGTTCGACCGGATCGTCTCGGTCGGGATGTTCGAGCATGTCGGGCCGCCCAACTACAACCGCTTCTTCCGCCACTGCCACGACCTGCTCGCCGAGAACGGCGTCATGCTGCTCCACACGATCGGGCGGATCGGCGTGCCCAACGGCACCGACGCCTTCACCTCCAAATATACCTTTCCCGGCTCCTATGTCCCGGCGCTGTCGGAGATCGTGCCGGCGAGCGAAAAAGCGAAACTGATGGCGACCGACATCGAAATGTGGCGCGTTCATTACGCGATGACGCTCGAACACTGGTACGACCGGACCAAGGCCGCGCGCGACCGGATTGTCGAGCTCTACGACGAGCGCTTCTACCGCATGTGGCTCTTCTATCTGAGCGGCGCGGGAGTCTCGTTCCGCTACGGCGGGACCTGCAACTACCAGATCCAATATGTCCGGCGACGCGACGCCTTGCCGCTCACCCGCGACTATCTGGAACGAGAAAAGGCGCGGCTCCGCACGATCCTCTAACGCCCGCGGCCGTCAGCACCCATCGCAATCGCCCGGGGAATCGCCACGCTCAATCTGGATCGTCGAATGGCCGATATGGAACCGGTCGGCGAGCCGCGCCTGCACTTCGGTTAGAAAGGCGTCGCCCGGATGACCGGCCGGCATCACGATATGCGCGGTCAATGCAGTTTCGGTCGTGCTCATGTTCCAGATGTGCAGATGGTGAACGTCCGCGACGCCATTCATGTTGCGCAGCATTTCGCGCACCTCGTCGCTGTCGATATGGTCGGGCACGGCGGCGAGCGACATTTTGACCGAGTCCCGGAGCAAGCCCCAGGTACTGAGCAGGATCACCAGTCCGATGACGAGGCTCGTCACGGGGTCGATCCAGCTCGCGCCCGTCGTGAGGATAAGCACGCCGGCGATTACGACTCCCGCCGATACGGCCGCATCGGCCGCCATGTGCAAATACGCGCCACGGATATTGATATCGCCCTTGCGGCCCCGCGCGAAGAGCAGCGCCGTCGCCCCGTTGATCACGATCCCGATAGCCGCAACGACGATGATCGTGCCGCCCGGCACCGGCGCCGGATAGACGATGCGCTGGATCGCCTCGAGCGCGATAAGGCCGACCGCGATGAGCAACAGGACGGCGTTGAACAGAGCAGCGAGGATCGAGGACCCACGAAACCCGAAAGTGTAGCGCTTGCTCGGCGGGCGCTTGGCGAGCGTCGCGCCGGTCCAGGCGATGATCAGGCCGAGAACGTCGGACAGATTGTGCCCGGCATCGGCGAGCAGGGCCATCGATCCGATGGCGAAACCGTAACCGGCCTCGACGATGATATAGAGCGTGTTGAGCGTGATCCCGATCGCGAAGGCGCGTCCGAAATCCGCCGGCGCATGACTGTGGCCATGACCGTGCGCATGATCATGCCCATGATGCGAATGTCCCGCTCCCATGGACGAAATCTAATCGCAAAAAGGCGGGTGATACTAGGACATTATCCGTAGGGGCTCATCCCGGAGCGGGCGGCGCCGGTTCGTTGCGGCCGATATTCAGGCCGTCTGCATCGATATTGCAATCGATCTCCAGCGCGCGCGTCCGCTGGACCTCGTCCCCGGTCTCGCGGTCGATCTTCCGGGTCTCGGTGGCGCGCAGCACGCCGCAATGTTCGGCGAAATTGCTGAGAATGGTCTCTTCTGGCCGTTCCTCGTCGTCGAGATCCGGGTGCAGGGCGCTCGTCTCCCGGTAGCGGTCGATCATCCATGTATCGGGATTGATGAAGACGAACCGCTCGAACCCGTCCTCCATGGCGATATGCAGCACGTAATAGTTCACCCCCTCAATCTCCTCGCGCCCGAACAGCGAGGCCCGATGGCCCCGCGCCGCGAGATTACGCAGCCCGAACAGGTTATACTCGATGCCGCGTTCCAGCGCCGCGCGGGCGAGAGGCGTCGTCTCCGTGAATTCCGCGCCGGCACCCGCCTGTTGCCAGCCGCCATCGCCGTCTATGCCTTCGCTGAATACGCGCGCGCCGCCCGCATAGATATCGACGCGCATCCGTCCCTCGCGCGTTGCGCGGTAATCCCCGAAGACGGTGAAGTCCGGTTCGACTACTTCGGGCCGGATACGGATGTTGCGCAGCGCGTCGATCGCCTCCGCGCCGCCGATCGCCTCGACATGCCGCGCAATCACTTGGTCTGCCGTCGATCCGGCGTCGCGCTCGGGCTCGCCGCTGCAGCCTGCCGCAACCAGCAATATGGCCAGCATGGGCGCCTTGAGTGTCATAAAGCGCGACCGCATCGGCTTATCCTCCTTATATGACAGACCCCTATTACGACTAATGTCCTTTTAGCCCCCTCACAAGCCGTTCGGCCGAGCCCGTTTGCCGTTCGCCGAAAACCAAAAGAGCCGGCGCATCGCTGCACCGGCCCTTCCTTTTCCGCTATGGGAGCGGGAACTAGTTGTTGCGCCCGGCGCGGCGTGCCCTGCGGTCCGCGCGCATCGCCTGACGCGCCGCGCGACGCTCTTCGCGGGTTACGCTGCCATCGCCATCGGCGTCCGCACGGTCGAACCGGGCCAGCGGACGGGCGGAAAACTCGGCGAGGGTCAACTGACCGTCGCTATCGCTATCGGCGCGGTCGAAGCGCATGGTCCGGCGCTCGGCCCGGCGCACATGGCGAGCGTCATGGAGCGCGCTGAATTCGGCGGCATTGAGCGCGCCATTGCCGTCGGCATCTGCGGCGGCCCAGGCTTGCTCGCGGCGCGACATATGCCGGCCCTGCGCGTCTTCCTGCGAACTGCGCCGCGCGGTGCCATTGCCGAGCGGCGCCATCTCCAGATCGGACAGGCGAGCCCGCATCGACCGCTCTTCGGCGATCATGTCGCTGCGCCGTACGCCGCGCCGTTCGATCCGCCGCATCTGGGCGGCATTGCGTTCGGCGACGCTGATCTCGCCATCGCCGTCGCTATCCATCCGGGCGAAGCGGCGCGACTGGCGCTCGGCCCGGCGCGTTGCCCGATAGGCGTCCAGTTCGTCGCGGCTCAGCGCGCCGCTGCCATCGGCGTCGGCCGCAGTGAAGCGCTCGGCAATCCGGCTTTCCATCTGCGCCCGCGTCATCGGTTCGCCCCTGGCGCCCGTATCCTGCGCGTTCGCAATCGTGGGGATCGCCAGCACCGACGCCGTCAAGGCGAAGGAAATCAAACCTATGGCAATCGAACGGTCCACGCATTCACTCCTGCAGATGCCGGATCCCGAAGCGGCCGGCATCATTCTCGATGCGGCCGATATAGGAAGAAATCCCTGTATGCCCGTTTAACGCGACGCGTATTTCGTCGACAGAATCTCACGCTGTGTCGTACGTCTCGCGCATATAAGAGAGCGAAGCGGCCACCAGTTCTTCCAGTACATCCATGTCGATGTCGCTGAGCCGTTTGACATAGAGGCAGGATTTCCCGGTCTTGTACGTGCCGAGCCGCGCCATGATCTCCTCGTGGCGCGGAAAGCCGCCCATAATGTAGAGCGTGAGCGCCGTCTTGCGCGGGCTGAAGCCGGTCAGCATGAAATCGCCCTCGCGGCCGCTCTCATATTTGTAGTGATACTGGCCGAAGCCGATGATCGACGGCCCCCACATTTTGGGCTTTTCGCCCGACAGCCGCTCCATCATCGCGCAGACTGTTTGGGCATCCGCGCGTTTCCAGTCGGGCTCCACCGCCGCGATGAAATCTGCCGGGCTTTTCTTTGTCGGCTTGGTCTTGTTCTCTGCCATCGGACCTCCTCCCCAGTTGCGCGAATCCCGCATAGCGCATAGGCCGCGTCGGTCTGTTCCATAACGCAATACGGGAAGCGTGCCGATGGCCGAGAAAATCAAGCGTGTCGTACTCGCCTATTCGGGCGGGCTCGACACGAGCGTCATCCTCAAATGGCTGCAGGTCGAATATGGCTGCGAGGTCGTGACCTTCACCGCCGATCTCGGCCAGGGCGAGGAGCTGGAGCCGGTGCGCGGCAAGGCGCAGATGGCCGGCGTCAAGGACGAGCATATCTTCATCGACGATCTGCGCGAGGAGTTCGTCCGCGACTATGTCTTCCCAATGTTCCGGGCCAATGCGGTCTATGAAGGACTGTATCTGCTCGGCACCTCGATCGCGCGGCCGCTCATTTCGAAACGCCAGATCGAGATCGCGCATCAGGTCGGCGCCGACGCCGTCGCCCATGGCGCGACCGGCAAGGGTAACGATCAGGTCCGTTTCGAGCTTGGCTATTATGCGCTAGACCCGGACATCACGGTGATCGCCCCGTGGCGCGAATGGGACCTGACCAGCCGCACCAAGCTGATCGAGTTCGCCGAGGCGCATCAGATACCGGTCGCCAAGGACAAGCGCGGGGAGGCACCCTTCTCGACCGATGCAAACCTCCTCCACACATCGAGCGAGGGCAAGGTGCTCGAGGATCCGTGGGAAGAAACGCCCGACTATGTCTATTCGCGCACCGACAATCCGGAGGACGCGCCGGACACGCCGCACTATGTCGAGATCGATTTCGAACATGGCGATCCGGTGGCGATCGACGGCAAGACGCTGTCACCGGCGGCCCTGCTCACCGAACTCAACGCTCTCGGCAAGACGCACGGCATCGGCCGGCTCGATCTCGTCGAGAACCGTTTCGTCGGCATGAAGTCGCGCGGCATGTACGAAACGCCGGGCGGGACGATCCTGCTCGCCGCGCATCGGGGCATCGAACAGCTGACGCTGGATCGCGGGGCGATGCACCTGAAGGACGAGCTGATGCCGCGCTATGCCGAGCTCATCTATAACGGCCTGTGGTTCAGCCCCGAGCGCGAAATGCTGCAGGCGGCGATCGACCACAGCCAGCGGGACGTGACGGGCACGGTGCGGCTCAAGCTCTACAAGGGGTCGGCCGATGTCGTGGGCCGCAAGGCGGATGTTGCGTTCAACCTCTACAGTCAGGACGTGGTGACCTTCGAGGACGATGCCGGAGCATATGATCAGCGCGATGCGGAGGGCTTTATCAAGCTCAATGCGCTGCGCCTGAGGCTGCTCGGCCGACGCACGCGTTAGTCTGTCAGACCTTCGCTAACGCTCAGGCGCAGCACCGGCCCGCTCCCCCTCCCGACCTCCCATTGAGTGTACCCTGATTGGGAGGTCGGGAGGGGGTGCGGGCCGGTGCCGCGATTTTCCGCCAGGAAAATTCTGACAAAAAGCTTCTCGTTAACAGTTTCGTTTACACCGGGGGGGGGGCTCCGAAAACTCAGCGCGCTTGACATATTTCGATAATTCTGGAAATATCGAAATATGGAACGGAAAACCGACTCACTCCGCGAACAGCAGGCGCTCGATGCGCTGGGCGCGCTGGCGCAAGCCAACCGGCTCGCGCTGTTCCGGCTGCTCGTCCAGCGGGGCGAGAGCGGGATGACGGCCGGGGAGATCGCGGAGCGGCTCGGCGTGCCCAACTCCTCGCTCTCCTTCCACCTCGCCCATCTGGAACGCTCCGGACTGATCAGCCGCACCCGCGACGGCCGCTCGCTCATCTATCGCGCCGATTATGGCGCGATGAACGGGCTCGTCGGATATCTCATGGAAAATTGCTGCGGCGGCGATGGCTGCGTCAGCGAACTCACCGATACACTTGAAAGGATCGCCTCATGAAACGGCTCCACCTCCATGTCGGCGTCGCCGATCTCGACGCCTCGATCGCCTTTTATTCGGCGCTGTTCGATGCCGAACCGAGCGTCACCAAGCCCGATTACGCCAAATGGATGCTCGACGATCCGCGCGTCAATTTCGCGATCTCGACCGGCCAGCATGCGCAAACCGGCATCAGCCATCTCGGCATCCAGGCCGAGAATGCGGACGAACTGCGCGACGTCTATGCGCGCCTCGAAAAGGCGGGCCGCCCGGTCCTCGAAGAGGGCGAGACGACCTGCTGCTATGCGCAGTCGGAAAAGAGCTGGATCGCCGATCCGGACGGTATCGCCTGGGAGACCTTCCTGACCCATGGCGAAGCGACCCATTATGGCAGCGGCCCGTCGCCCGAAGACGTGGCCGCGCTCGAGGCGCAGCGCCCGGCGCCGGCCCGCTGCTGCTGAACCGGACGCCGGCCGATGTCCGACGCGCCGCGCAGCGTGCTCTTCCTGTGCACGGGCAACTCCGCCCGTTCGATCCTCGCCGAAGCGCTGCTCAACCATAAGGGCGGCGGCCGTTTCCGGGGGCTTTCGGCGGGCAGCGAGCCCAAGGGTACGCCCCACCCAATGGCGCTCGAAACGCTGGAGCGCCATGGCCTGCCGACCGGAGGACTGCGGTCGAAAAGCTGGGACGAATTCGCCGAACCCGGCGCCCCGCAACTCGATTACATATTCACCGTTTGCGACAATGCGGCGGGCGAAGCCTGCCCGGTCTGGCCCGGCCACCCGGCAAGCGCCCATTGGGGCATCGCCGATCCGGCGGCGGTCGAGGGCGATGGCCAGCGCGCGGCATTCGAAGAGGCGCTGCGCCTTCTCGAGATGCGCATCGATGCCTTTCTCGCGCTGCCGCACGACAATCTGGACCGCGACGCGCTGACCGAGCAACTCGCCGCCATCGGCAAGAGCGAAGGCGCGACGCATGTCTGAAACGTTAGCCCCCTTCCCAAACGACAGAACTTATCACGTTAGTCCTGAGCCTGTCGAAGGACGCTTCTCCGCCGATAGACGTCCTTCGACAGGCTCAGGACTAACGGTTCTCTGGGAAACCCTATCCCGTTTCGTCCAGCGGGATAATCGTTATGTCTGAAGACATGATCCGCGACGAGCAGCCGCGTGCGACGGACCATCCCGGCCTGCCGCGCCGCCTGGCCGCCGAAGCCATCGGCTCCTTCTTCCTGTTCTGCACGGTGATCGGGTCGGGCATCATGGGCGAGACGCTGTCCGGCGGAAATGTCGCCATTGCGTTGCTCGGCAACACGCTGGCGACCGGCGCGATCCTCTTCGTGATCATCCTCGCGCTCGCCCCGCTCTCCGGCGCGCATTTCAACCCGGCGGTGACGCTCGTCGCCTTTATCCGCCGCGAACTGCCGGCAAGCGAAGCGCTGTTCTACGTACTCGCCCAGCTTGCGGGCGGGATTATCGGCGTCTGGGCCGCGCATCTGATGTTCGATCTCGATATCCTGCAAGTCTCCACGAAATCGCGCACGGGCGCCGGCCAATGGGCGGGCGAGGCGATCGCGACGTTCGGGCTGATCTTCACCATCCTCGGCGCGGTCCGCTTCCGGCCGAGTTGGGTCGCGCCGGCCGTCGGCCTCTATATCAGCGCCGGCTACTGGTTCACGAGTTCGACCAGTTTCGCCAATCCGGCGATCACCGTCGCGCGCGGGCTCTCCGACACCTTCGCCGGGATCGCGCCTGTCGATATCGGGCCGTTCCTGATCGCCCAGTTCGCAGGCGCGCTGGCGGCCGGGTTCGTGTGCGGATGGCTGTTCGCCGAAAAGCCCCGGATCGCGCGGGACACAAGCCTTTCTTAACCTAAAATTTAAACCTAGCTGCGATGACCGGTTCGACCTTCGAAACGGCAACGGGCAGACGGATGACGGAATTTCGCGAAGCGCGCGCCGCTTTTTGGGGCTTTCTGGTCACAGCCGTCTATTTCGTCATCGTGTTCGCGAACGATCGCGTGCCGACCGAGAGCTTCTTTGCGCTGTTCCGCAATTATCTGACCGCCGCCTTCGCCCTGCTGTTCGCGGTCGGCGTGTTCGGGCTCGTATTTCTGCTCTGGAAGAACCGGCCAAAAAAGGGCCAGGAGGCGCCTTCGCCGCTGATCGTCATTCGCGACTGGGCGGAGGAGGAATGGACCGAGCACCGCTTCATCCGGATCCTCTGGCCGCCGATGCTCTTCGCGATGCTGATCACGGCGTTCAACGCGTACAAACAGAAGATCCTCGCAACCCAGCCTTTCGCGCACGACCCCTGGCTGGCCGAGGCCGACCGCTGGATGTTCTTCGGGCAGGATGGCTGGATATGGTTTCACGACTGGTTCGGGTCGCCGACCGCGACGCTGCTGATCGACCTGTCCTACCATGCCTGGTTCGTGCCCATGTCGATCGGCGTGATCGTCTGCGCGTTTCTCGGCGCGAACAGCTATCGGCTGCGCACCCAATATCTGCTTACCTATCTATTCGTCTGGATCGGGCTCGGTACCTTCCTCGCCTTCCTGCTGCCCTCGGCGGGCCCGTGTTTCTACAACCCGCTCGTCGGACCGCATGAAAGCTATGCCGATCTGATGGCGATCATTCGCGCGCATGACGAAATGCTGGGCGCGGGCGGCGGCAACCTGACCGCGCTGCACAGCATGGACGGCCTGCTCCGCGCCCGCGATGCCGAGGGACTGGTGATCGGCGGCGGGATCTCCGCGATGCCGTCGGTCCATAATGCACTCGCCGTGCTCTTCGCGCTCGGCGCGTATCGGATCAACCGCACCTTCGGCTACATCATGGCCGCCTATGCGGCGCTGATCTGGGTCGGCTCGGTCTATCTCGGCTGGCATTACGGGTCGGACGGCATCGTCTCGGCGATCGCGGTCGTGATCTTCTGGAAGGTAGCGGGGCGGATCGCCGATGCGCTGGACCGGCCCGCGGCCGAGCGCGCGCGCGTCGCACCGGTCGCCCAGCCGGAGATCGGCTGATACTCGCTTGTCGCTATTCGCCGAACGTCCAGCGGCGGTTGAGATAGAAGCTCACCCAGGGCGTGACGAAGATGAT
Source organism: Parasphingopyxis sp. (assembly GCF_052168295.1). GTDB lineage: Bacteria > Pseudomonadota > Alphaproteobacteria > Sphingomonadales > Sphingomonadaceae > Parasphingopyxis. The sequence goes on from NZ_JBQLZN010000017.1 coordinate 15,691, forward strand.
CGGGATCAACGGCAGCGAGGGCGAGAGCGCCCAGTGCACGGCGATCAGCCACACCCAGAAACTGTTGAGCGCAAAGCCCGCCAGGTTGACGAGCAGAAACAGGAGCGACGCGCGCACGGGCCGGTCGCGCCGCCCATGCCCGGCAAAGCTCCAGCGCGAATGGACGAAAAAGCCGATAACGACCGTCGCCAGAAAGGCGGCGGTGTTCGCGACCAGCGGATCGATGCCCATCGGCACGGCGGCCACCCAATAGACGCCCGAATAGAAGAGCGTGAGCCCGCCGCCGCTGATCGAGTAGCGGACGATCTGGCGGACGAGATCGCTGGAAAAAAACATGCCGTTCGACACCATGACCATGCGCCTTAGGGCAAGATGGTTAACCTTTCTTCACTATGGACCTCATCAGCCACGAAGAACTGTGCTTTCCCGAGAAGCCGTTAGTCCTGAGCTTGTCGAAGGGCGCTTCTCCGCCGATAGACGTCCTTCGACAGGCTCAGGACTAACGGACTGACCAATATCGGGGAGCGAATGACCGATCTTTCGGAAAATGGCTGGCTGGCGAAGCGCTGGAAAGCCGGCACGCTGGCCGTGTGGCTGGCGGTCGCCGTGCTGATGATTTTCGCGAAACTGCCCGATATTGCGGCGCTGGCCCTCGGCGATACCGACGATAATCTGCGGCTGGCGCAGGTCCGCGCGCTGCTCGGCGGGCAGGCCTGGTACGATCTCGTCCAATACCGCCTCGCCCCGCCCGAGGGCGCGAATATCCATTGGTCGCACCTGCCCGACCTGCCGATCGCGGGGCTGTTCCTGCTGCTCGAACCGATGCTGGGCACGGCATGGGCCGAACGCTGGGCGGTCGCGCTGGCGCCGCTGCTCCCTTTCGCGATCGGGCTGTTTGCGCTCGGCCTGATCGCGCGGCGGATCATCGATCCGATCGCCTGGCCGCTCGCGCTCCTCGCCGCCTTCTGCGCCGGAATATTGATGCCGATGTGGATGCCGCTCAGGATCGACCATCATGGCTGGCAGCTGGCGATGCTCGCCGTGGCGCTGGCCGGACTCGTCGATCCGAAGCGCGCACGCGGCGGGGTGACCAGCGGCCTCGCGACGGCCGTGTCGCTGGCCATCGGTCTCGAAATGCTCGTCTTCCTTGCGCTGATCGGCGCCGCCACCGCGCTCTACTGGGTGCGCGACCGCGCGCACAGCGCCCGCATCGCGGCCTATGGCGCCTCTCTCGGCGGCGGCGCGGCGCTCGGTTTCGCGCTCTTCGCCTCCAACGCCAACCGCCTGCCCGTCTGCGATGCGCTCTCCCCGGTCTGGCTGTCGGCGGTAGCGGGCGCGGGCGCGCTGCTCGTGCTGCTCGCCATATTGCCGCTCCATGACTGGCGCGCGCGGCTCGGCGCGGGCGCGGTCGCCGGCGGCCTGCTCGTCATCGCCTTTGCGCTCATCTGGCCCGATTGCCTGAGCCGGCCCGAGGGCGTGAGTGCGGAGCTGCAGGCGATGTGGCTCGACAATGTCCGCGAGGCGCGGCCGTTATACCATCAATCCATCGGCCGCGCGCTGATCATCGTCGCGCTGCCGCTGTCGGGCCTTGCCGGCTATCTCGTCGCGGCCTGGCAGGCGCGCGGCGAGACCGAACGGCTCGTCCCGCTGCTCGCATTGACCGTGCTCATGGGCATCGCGATCCTGCTGCTCTTCTGGCAGGTCCGTATCGCGCCCGCCGCCCAGCTCATCGCCGTGCCCGGCGCCGCGATCGTCGGCTGGCATCTGCTGCCGCGCTGGAGACGCTCGGAGAATATGGTGCTCCGCATCGGCGGGTCGCTCGCGGCCGTCGCCGTGATGACCGGCTTCTGGCTCGTCCTGCCCGCCGCCACGATCCTGCAGGCCGCCGATACCGAAGACGATCTCGCCGTCGCGGCGAACGGCGTGGAGGGCCCGGCCTGCCCGTCCGCGGCCGCGCTCGCGCCGGTCGGAGACTTGCCGCGCGGCACGGTGCTCGCGCCGGTCGATCTCGGCCCGCGCCTGATCGTCATGACGCATCATGACGCGATCGCAGGGCCCTATCACCGCAACGGCCCGGCGATGCTCGATATCTTCCACGCCTTTCGCGAGGATGCCGACCGCATGGCCGAGACGGTCGCGCGCTACGATGTCGATTATGTCCTGCTCTGTCCGAAGATTTCGGGCGAGAAGCTCTACGGGTCGGACGATCCCGAAAGCATGTATGCGCGGCTGATGGCGGACACGCCGCCCGACTGGCTCGAACGGGTCGAGCTGCCGGAGGATTCCCCGTTCAGGATGTGGCGGGTACGCTGATCCCGAACGCGCCGATCGTGCCGCTGATGATGAATTGCGCGGCGAGCGCGCCGAGGATCACGCCGAGCAGCCGGGTAATCACCGCCTCGGTCCGCTGACCCAAGAGCCGCATCATGGGCCCGGCCGCGAGCAGCGCGATCAACGTCAGCAGCAATATCGTCGCCAGCGCGCCGAGTACGACCAGCGTTTCCTCGATACCCTGGCTGCGCGCCTGGAGCAGCATAACCGCCGCGATCGTGCCTGGCCCCGCGATCATCGGGATCGCCATGGGAAAGGCCGAGACATCCTCGATTTCCGGCGTGTCGATGATCTTCTGTGCCCGGTCCTCGCGGCGCTGGGTGCGCTTTTCGAACACCATTTCGAGCGCGATCAGGAACAGCATGATGCCGCCCGCGATCCGGAACGCATCGAGCGTGATGCCGAGCGCGCTCAGCAGCTGCTCGCCGAGCAACGCAAAGAAGACGAGGATCAGCGTCGCGATCAAGATCGCGCGATAGGCCATGCCGCGCCGCTGTTTCGGCGTCGCCCCGGTCGTGAGGCTCGCAAAGATCGGCGCGCAGCCCGGCGGATCGATCACCACGAAAAAGGTGATCAGCGCCGAGACGAACAGCTCGATCACGATGCCGGCCCTGTTTCATGCGTGAATACGGTTTCCATCTCCTCGCCGTTGAAGAGACGGATCGTGAGCACGCCGCCTAGACCCGTCCACCGCCATGACCAGGTCAGCGTGCGGTCGGCGGACGCGCCACGCGGCCGCGGGCCGGCGTGGATCGTCTCGCCCGTCCGCGCCCGGAGCGCGGTGGACGGGCAATCCGCTCGGCGGACTGCGGGCTCGTCTCCGGCGGCCATCGGCGCGTCGAGATCAGCGCCATCGTCCAGCCGCCAGCGCCATGTGTCGTCCGCCTGTCTTTCCCATACCGTGACGAAATAGCCATGACGCGGCCCCGGGCGGACCCATGGCCCGGTATTCACGGCCATCGTTCCGTCGCACGAGATGAACGTGCGCGCCGGCCACCACATAACCGACACGGGCGGGTCTTCGGCATCGGCGAGCACGGTGCGCGCATAGCTGGGCCGGGGCGTGAAGAGAAATGCATCTTCGGCCGCGAAGGCGCGAAACGCCGTCCACTGGCCGTCCGTCTGCGCCGCCTCGGCAAAAGCCCGTTCCGCTGCGATCACGCCATCGGCGGGGGACGCCAGCGCGAGCAACAGCGCGAGCGCGCTCACAAACCCTCCACCGGATCGAGCCCGGCGCGGGCGCGCGCCGCGACCAGCGTGTTGCGCAACAGGACGGCAATCGTCATCGGCCCGACGCCGCCTGGCACGGGCGTAATCGCCTTCACATGATCGGCCTCGGCAAAGGCGACATCGCCAACGAGCTTGCCCTTCTTGCCCTCTTCGGCCGGCGGCAAGCGGTTGATGCCGACATCGATGACGACCGCGCCGGGCTTCAGCCAGTCGCCCTTCACCATCTCGGCCCGGCCGACCGCCGCGACCACGATATCGGCGCGGCGCACGACATCGGGCAGGTTCCGCGTACGGCTATGCGCGAGCGTCACCGTGCAGTTTTCACGGAGCAGCAGCTGCGCCATCGGCTTGCCGACGATATTGGAACGGCCCACGACCACGGCGTCCAGCCCCGACAGATCGCCGAGCCTGTCCTTCAAGAGCATCAGGCAGCCCAGGGGCGTGCAGGGCACGAGCGCATCCTCGCCGACCGCCAACCGCCCGGCATTGACGACATGGAAGCCGTCCACATCCTTGGCCGGATCGATGGCGGCGATGACGGCCTTGTCATCGACATGATCGGGAAGCGGGAGCTGGACGAGAATCCCGTCCACGGCATCGTCCGCATTGAGCGTCTCGACAATCGCGATCAGCTCGTCCTGCGTCGTCGTATCGGGCAGGCGATGCTCGAAACTCTCCATGCCCACGGCGACCGTCGCCTTGCCCTTGGAACCGACATAGACCTGGCTTGCCGGATCGTCGCCGACCAGCACGACCGCAAGGCCGGGCTTGCGCCCCGTCGCCTCCACGAAATCGGGCACATGCGTAGCGACGCGCGCGCGCAGCTCAGCGGCGAAAGCCTTGCCGTCGATAATCTCTGCGGTCATGCGCGCGCCCCCGTCTAAGTCGCTACATCGCGACGGCTTGCAATTGCAGGCCCATCAGGAAGCGGGCGAGCAGATGCAAGAGCAGGATCACGACGATCGGGGAAAAATCGATACCGCCGAAATCGGGCATGATCGCGCGGACCGGCCGGTAGAAAGGGTCGGTCACGCGTTCGAGCAGATAGAGAAACTGATGCACGCCATTATTGTGCGTGTTGATCACATTGAAGGCGACGAGCCAGCTGAAAACGGCCTGGATGATGATCACCCAGATCATGATGTTGATCAGCAGAATCACGACGCCAAGCAGGGCGGAAACCATGAAAATACTCCTCGGGAGCCGAATATCGCATCTAGCGATTGCGCCTTACCGATTCAACACGGCAATCCACCGGGTTGGCCTGTTGAAACACCGAGGGAGCGCGACCGAGCAGGGAACGAGACTCCAACAAGACCGTTAGCCCTGAGCCTGTCGAAGGGCGCTTCTCCGCCGATAGACGTCCTTCGACAAGCTCAGGACTAACGGAAGATTGGCGAAACCGGGTTCATTCCGATCCGTGCAAGCACGGTTGCCGACAGCAAGATCAAATCGCCCGCACCATCGTGCCCGCGCCGCGCCGGGTGAAGATTTCTAGCAGCATCGCATGCGGGATGCGGCCGTCGAGGATCACCGCCGCGCCGACCCCGCCCTCGACGGCCTTCACGCAGGTTTCGAGCTTGGGGATCATACCGCCCGATACCGTGCCGTCCGCCTGCAACTGGCCGATCATGTCGGGCGACAGATCGGTGAGCAGCGCGCCATCCTTGTCGAGAACGCCGGGCACGTCGGTCAGCAGGAAGAGGCGCGCCGCGTTCATCGCGCTCGCCACCGCGCCCGCCATCGTATCGGCGTTGATGTTGTAGGTTTGCCCGTCCGCATCGACGCCGACCGGCGCGATGATGGGGATCATGCCCGCATCCGAAATCGTGTCGATGACCGACCGGTCGATCGCAGCCGGTTCGCCGACGAAACCGAGATCGACGACCTTCTCGATCAGGCTTTCGGGATCACGCACCGTGCGTGTCACTTTGTCAGCGCGGACGAAGCCGCCATCCTTGCCCGAAATGCCGATCGCCCGGCCGCCGGCCTGGTCGATCCAGCTCACCAGCTCCTTGTTGATCGCGCCAGACAAGACCATCTCGGCGATGTTCGCGGTCTCCGCATCGGTGACGCGCAGCCCCTCGACGAATTCGCTTTCCACGCCGAGCTTTTCGAGCATCGCGCCGATCTGCGGCCCGCCGCCATGCACGACGATCGGATTGATCCTGACGGCTTTGAGCAGCACGATATCCATCGCGAATTCGCGCGCGGCCTTCGCATCGCCCATCGCATGGCCGCCATATTTGACGACGAAGGTCGCGCCGGCGAAACGCTGCATATAGGGCAGCGCCTCGACAAGCGTTTCCGCCTTGGCGAGCTGTGCCGGATCGGGGGCGTGCTCGTCTGTGGATGTGTCGGTCATGCCGTTTCCTTGCTGTGCGGCGCGCTTCTAGACGCTCTTCCGGGCCGAGCGCAATCGCGGCTAGCCGCCGCTGCCGAACGGCCACCAGATAAAGGTCAGCACGAAGGTCGAGCCGGTCAGCGCGAAGCCGATGAGCATCATCAGCCCGTCCCGCGCGGTCAGGCCAACACCGAAGATCAGCATTGCGGCACCGGGAAGCGTGACGGCGAACGGCACGAATTCGAGCGGCACCATCGTCAGCGACAGGAAGATCAGGCAGAGCGATGCGAACAGGAGGGCGATCCGGCCGGTCGCCCATTCCATGCGCGGCTGGATCAGCCGATCGAGCTTTTCGAGCGTGCCATGGGCCTTGTCGCGAAACGCCTCGGCCTTGTGCTTGTCGAAACCGGTGTCCAGCATCCGCCGCGGCAGCCAAGGATGAGAGCGGTCGAACACTATCTGCGCGGCAAGCAGCACGATCGCCGCGCCGAGCGCGATCGGCAAGCCCGGAACGCTGCCGATCGGCGAGATGATCACGAGCGAGATGATCACGACGACCGGCCCGAAGCTGCGGGTGCCGAACTCGTCGAGAATATCCTGCAAGGAGATCGTGTCGCCATGGCCGGACTCGATGGCTTCGTCGAGCACGTCCTCCAGCGGATGCTCGCTCTTCTCCTTCATCGCGGTTTTCAGTCCATCGCCCGAAAGGCCGCCCGTACCTCGCCGACAAAGGCCTCGGGCCGCTCCATCGCGGCGAAATGGCCGCCGCGTTCGACGCTCTCGAAATAGACGATATTCTTGAATCGCGTCTCCGCCCAGCGGCGCGAGGCGCGCATGATCTCGTGCGGGAAAAGGCTGCAGCCCGTCGGTATTTCTACGGGATCGAGATTGGGACTGCCGAAGCTGTGCCAGTAGAGCCGGCCCGAAGAGGCGCCGGCATTGTTCAGCCAGTAGAGCATGACATTGTCGAGCAGCCGGTCGCGCGAGAAGACATTTTCGGGATGCGCGCCTTCGCCCTCGTCGCAATCCGACCAGTCATGGAATTTCTCGACGATCCACGCCATTTGGCCGGACGGAGAATCGGCGAGCGCATAGCCGAGCGTCTGCGGCCTGGTGCTTTGCTGTTTCGAATAACCGGCGCCTTTCGCGCGGTAGAGCGCGAGACGGGCGAGCGCCTGCTGCTCCTCTTCGGTCGGGTTCTCCATTACCGCCTTGGGCGGCGCGGCGACGATCATGTTGACATGAATGCCCTTGCAGCCGCCCTTATCCTGCGCGCCGATCGCCGACGTCACCATCGCGCCCCAATCGCCGCCTTGCGCATACCAGGCATCATAGCCGAGCGCCGTCATCAGCGCGTGCCAGCTTTCCGCGATCTTCTCGACCGACCAGCCGGTCTCCGCCGGTTTGCCCGAAAAGCCGTAACCGGGGAGGGAGGGGATAACGAGGTGGAACGCGTCTTCGGCCGTGCCGCCATGGGCGACGGGATCGGTGAGCGGGCCGATGCAATCGAGAAACTCGACCACCGATCCCGGCCAGCCATGGGTGAGGATCAGCGGGCGCGCATCGGCCTCGGGCGAGCGGACATGGAGGAAATGGATATCGACGCCATCGATCTCGACCAGATGATTGGGGTGCGCGTTGAGCGCCGCTTCGCAGCGCCGCCAGTCGTAATCGTCCCGCCAATAGGCGACGAGCTCCTCGACATAGGCGAGCGGGATGCCCTGGGCCCAATCCTCGACCGTTTCCTTCTCCGGAAATCGGGTGCGGGCGAGACGGTCGTTCAGATCGTCCAGTTCGGACTGCGGAGTATCGATCGTGAAATCGCGGATCGGGCCGGTTTCCATGGTCATCTTCCCTTTATCGCTGTCACCATATGCCATTCGCGTTCGACCCCGTCATAACCGCCGCCCGGGCCGCTGGCGATGGCGAGATCGGCCCAGTTGGCTGCAGTACGGTAGGTGCGCTCGAGCCAGTCGGCATGCGGGAAGTTGAAATAGCGGCCGAACCGGTCGCGCCCCTCCTCGCCGCCGCCCTTGTAGCTCGCGACGAAGATTCCGCCCGGGCGCAGCGCGCGATGGATGCGCGCGAGGATATCAGCCAGCCCTGCGCGCGGCACATGCAGCAGGCAGGCATTGGCGAACACGCCGTCATAGGCCTCGACCGCATCGAGTTCGGCGAAGCGCATCACGCGCACGGGCCGCCCGATCCGCGCCTCGGCCTTGGCGGCGAGCGCCGCGCAGCCATCGGTCGGGTCCAGATCGAAGCCGGCGGCGATGATCGCGGCGGAATCGCGCCCGCCGCCGCAGCCCAGTTCGAGAACGCGCCCGCCCGGCGGCAGGGCGACGAGGAAAGCCGGCAGATGGCGGCTCGCGCCCTGGTCGCCGCTCGCCGCATAGACCGGCGCCTCTTTCTCGTAGAAAGCGAGCGTGGCGGGATCCTCGCTCTCGCTCACCGCGTCGGCTGCGGCGTGTCGCCCGAATAATCGTAAAAGCCCTTGCCCGTCTTGCGGCCGAGCCAGCCGGCTTCGACATATTTGACGAGCAACGGCGCGGCGCGGAACTTGGGATCGCCGGTGCCGGAGTAGAGTACGTTCGTGATGTGGAGGCACGTATCGAGACCGATGAAATCGGCGAGCGTCAGCGGGCCCATCGGATGGTTGAGGCCGAGCTGGCAGGCCGCGTCGATATCCTCGATCCCCGCGACGCCCTCGCCGAGCGCGAAACAGGCCTCGTTGAGCATCGGGAGCAGCACGCGGTTGACGATGAAACCGGGCGCATCGTTCGCATGCACGGTGCGCTTGCCGAGCGCCGTCGCATATTGCTCGACCCGCTCGACCGTCTTGTCCGCGGTCGCCAGGCCCCGGATGACCTCGATCAGCCCCATCAGCGGGACGGGATTGAAGAAATGCACGCCGATGAACCGCTCCGCATCGCTCGACGCCTGGGCGAGCCGGGTGATCGAAATCGAGGACGTGTTGGAGGCAAGGATCGCATCATGCCCGAAAATCTTGCCGACCTCCTCGAAGATCTTGCGCTTGATATCCTCGCGCTCGGTCGCCGCCTCGATGATCAGGCCCGCATTCGCCATCGGCGCAAGCTCGCCGACCGGCTCGATCCGTTCCATCGCGACATCGCGCGCCTGTGCCTCGAGCTTTTCCTTCTCGACCAGCTTGCCGAGCTGCCGGGCGATGCCGTCGCGCGCCTTTTCCGCAACCTCGAGGCTGACGTCCGACAGATAGACGCGATAGCCGGCCTGCGCCGAAACCTGCGCGATCCCCGCGCCCATCTGCCCCGCCCCGATAACGCCGACTGCCTGCATGGTAATCCTTTCTTCCGTGTGACGCCGGTCACTACCGTGCGGCTGCGGCATCGGCTAGGGTTTTGCGCATGATCGAAACGCTCCTCGCACTCGCCGCCGCCGTACAAAGCCCGGCCCATGCAACCCCGCCGCCGGCAACGCCCGAGCCGGGCAGCGTACAGCTGTTCGGCGACTGGGCCGTGGGCTGCGACAATGGCTGGGCCTGCGAAGCGATCTCGCTGCCGACCGAAGACTTCGAGATCGGCAACGGCTATTCGGTCACCGTGCGCCGGGCGGGCGGGGCTGACGGCTATCACCGCATCGGCATTCGGGCGTTCGAGGATGAGGCCCCGTCGACCATGACGCTCCTCGTCGATGGCGAATTTGCGGGCACGGCGACGCGCAGCGACGGCGACGAACTCTATCATTTCGATCCCGAACGGGCACAGCAGATCGCGGGCCTGATGGCGCGCGGCTCAGACGCTGAGCTGCGCGATCACGATGGCGGTCTCGTCGAACAGATCTCGCTCGACGGATCCTACGCGGCGCTGCTCTTTGTCGAGGACCGGCAGCAGCGCGCGGGAACCGTGACCGCTTCGGCAGCCGTGGGCTACGAACCGGCATCGCTGGTCCCCGAACCGCCGTCCGTGCCGACCATCCGCGCCATGGCCGTCGCCGACCGCGCGGGCGACACTGCCGCGCCGCTGCCCGGCGATCAGGCGATGGCGCTGCACGAGGCGCGCCAATGCGACGGGCTCGACGAGGAGTTGCGCCGCAACGAGGCGATCGTACTCTCCGATGCACGCGACCTGATCCTGATTTCCTGCAGCCGGGGCGCCTATAATTTCAGCGATATCGCCTATGTCCGCGATGCCGAGGGCGCAGTGACGCCTGCGCGCTTCGACCGGGTATTCGCCTGGGGCGAGAACCGCGAAGTCCCGCTGCTCGTCAATGTCTATTGGAACGCGGAGGCGAACGAACTCAGCACCTATGCCAAGGGCCGCGGGATCGGCGATTGCGGGACCGCCGAACGCTTCGTCTGGGACGGGGCGATGTTTCGCCTGATCGAACGCCGCGAAATGAACAGCTGCCGCGGCAGCCCGCACTGGATCACGGTGTACCGGGCGAATGTGGAATGGGTTGCGCCGTAACTTGTCAGAACATTGCTGTCGCAATGTCGCGGCACCGGCCCTCTCCCCCTCCCGACCTCCCAACTAGGGTACACTCAATGGGAGGTCGGGAGGGGGAGAGGGCCGGTGCCGCGCTCGACCGCTAGGTCGAGTC
>NZ_JBQLZN010000018.1:0-40453 GCF_052168295.1 Parasphingopyxis sp.
ATCCGGTCGCGATAGCTGAGCCAGATCACGAACCCCGACAGCAGGAAGAAGAAATCCACCGCCAGATAGCCCTTGGCGAATATCTCTATCGCCGCGGGCGGCAACAGGTCGGTCGCCGATATCCGAACATGGTAGAGCACGACATACCAAGCCGCGATACCGCGCAATGCGGTCAGCGCCGCAAGATCGGGTTTCACCTTCATGTCAGGCTCCCCGGCAGGGGCTTGCCCATGCGCGGCGTGCCCGGTTCCTTGAGAGTCTCGGCAATCGGCTTGAAGCCCTCGCGCTTTCTGACGCGCGCCAGATACATGTCGAGGCTGGCCTGCACGGCAAGCAGCATCAGCGGGAAGGGCTGGAACGCGATCGCGATAAACAGGGCGCCGATCAGATAGATGATCTGACAATGCTGGAGCGCGGTGGCGAGCGGCGACACCCATTCATAACCCGGTGGCGCGCGCTCCTTGCGGTATCGGCGGCGCACGATTTCCATGCGGAGTATCCCGACGCCGTGCAGCGCGAGCCAGAGCGCGAGGCCGAGCCAGCCCTGTTCCGCCAGCACTTCGAAATAAGCGGAATGATAGGCGCGGCCGCGATCGACGACGACGCGCTGCTGCACCGATGTCGCGCCCGCGGATTCGAGCGTTTCGGTCGTCGTGTACTGGATATTGTTGCCATGATAGATGCCGAAGCCGCCACCCGTGGGATGCTCGCTCACATATTCGAGCGTCCAGCGCCACACGGCGATCCGCGTCATCGCGGACATATCCGCCTGATAGGTGGAGATTGTCCCCATCCGGTCCGAGAAGCTTTGCGGCAGGAAAGGGAGGGACACGATGGCGCCGAAACCGGCCAGTCCGATAAAGAGCAGCCGCCGCCTGTTGTCCCGCAGCATCAGTGCGGCGAGCACGACGATACAGACGAGCCCCGTCCGCGCTTCCGTGCCGACCGGGATCAGCAGGCAGGCGAAGACGAGGCAGCCGGCAAAGAGCTTCACCTTCCAGTCCTGCGGAAAAATGGTATTGAACCGGCCGAGCCAGAGGATGAGCGGGATGATCGCGATCGCGAGGGTCGCCGCCGTGCTGCTTTCGTAGATTCCGCTGTTGGAATCGACCAGCATGGCGAGCGAACCGTAGCCCCCGCCGGACAATATCGTCTTGATGCCGCCGGCGATGATGATGAGTGCGGGGCCCAATACCATAAACAGGACATAGGCCTCGATGCGCAGCCGCGTTTTCAGCACGAAGGGCAGGAACATCGCCCAGATCATGCCCTTCCAGACCCAGTCCCATTTGAACTGCGCCTCGACCGGAAACTCGGCATAGAGCGTCGTAAATCCGCACCACAGGCCGAGCATGCCGATCAGCCATTGCGTCGTGCTGATCTGGAACGACTTGTCCTTCTCGAAAATCACCCAGCCCGTAATCGCGAGCAGCGCGACGATGAGCGACAGCGGGATATCGTCGAAAATATAATAGGAGAGATCGTGCGGTGAGACGATATCGACATAGGCATAGGCGAGCACCCAGATGAAGGGGCGGCGCAGGCCGAGCACGAGCATCGCGGCAAGGAAACCGGCAAAGGCGAGATCGGTCATGGCCGCTGAGCCTTCGGATCGAGATTTTTGGGCTTAGGCGCGCTGTCTGCCAGATCGTCGTCGAGGTCCGGGCGCGACAACAGACGCCATGCCGCAAGCAGCATGAGCCCGTGCGTCACCAAGAGCGCGAACTTATCGATCATCGCAGGCGCAAGCCCTCCATCATGGCGCTTGAAGGCTTAGCCATGCGGAGTTGAGGATGTATTAAGCCTAATGCGTAATATCTTAAATATCCTGCGCTAAGGGCACCGCATGACCGCGCTTTTTCTGGTCCGGAATGACGATGAGAGCTTCGCCGGGCCGGCGATCGCCGATGCGCGCGCCGAATTTGCGCGGCAGGGCTTCGGGGCGATGGAGGAGCTGGCGATACCCGGCTGGCGGCTGCTCCATGCGCCCTATATCCAGGGCGGGCCGGACAATTTCCTCCAAATCGACGAAGATTTCATCGGATACGCTGGCAGTTTCAGCTTCGATGGCAAGATCGGCAAAGCGGCGCTCGAAACCGCGCTCGAGAGCCTCGATCCGGTGGCGATCGACTGGAGTGGGATCGGCGGCCAGTTCGTCATGCTGCTGCACAAGGGCGGGCGGACGTTCCTCTTCACCGACTCGTTCGCCGCATTCGAAATCTATCATGATGCGGATCGGCGGATTTTCTCGACATCGCTGCTCGCCGCGATGTCGGGCCTGCCCCAGCTCAGCTTCCATCCGCAGGGCGTGTACGAGCATGTTTTCAATGTCATGCCGATCGGAGACGATACAGTCTTTGAAGAGCTAAAGCGGCTCGGGCCGTTCGAGGCGATTGAGCTTACTGAGCAGGGCGCGGTGTCTCACGCGGTCGAAAAACCGATGGCGGACGAGTTCGGTGCGCGCGACGCCGGCACGCATATCGAGGCGCAGCATGCAGCGCTCGCGCAGGTTGTGCGTCCTTGGGTCGCGCATTTCGGCGAGCGCATCTTCTGCCCGCTGTCGGGCGGGCTCGATTCCCGGTTGGTGCTTGCGCTCTTGCGGGAGCAGGACTGCCTGCCGTCGATCTTCTGCTACGGCGCGGAAGGCGAATGCGACGTCCGGGTTGCGCGCGACATCTGCGCGGCGCTCGGCACCGAGGTCGATGTGCTGGACAAGGATCTGTATCGCGAGATCTCGCTCGATGCGTTTCCCGCCCAGGTCGCGCGCAATTTTCACGACCATGACGGACTGCCCAATTTCGGCAGCATCTTCGACAACGGCGCCGATTATTACGCGCGCCAAAAGCGCCATACGGACGGCGCGCTCTCGGTCTCAGGCGGTTGCGGCGAGGTGTTCCGCAACTTCTTCTTCCTGCCGGACGGTCGCTTCACCGCGGCCGATGTCGCGCGCGCCTTTTACGCGCGGTACAGTCTTCGCGACGTCACCGACGCCTTCGACGAAACGGCGTTTCTGCGCGGCATCGAAGACAAGATGCTGCACGGCATCGGGCGCGACGGTGATCGCGGCGCGTTGCCGCGCGCAGCCATTGAACGAATTTATCCGGCCGTGCGCTGCCGCTCGCTGTTCGGGCACGAGATCAGCCTGGAGGCGCGGCAGGGCACCTATCTGATGCCGTTTCTCGAACAGCCGGTCGCCGCGCAGGCACTGACCCTGCCGCTGGCGCTCAAGAATGCCGGCCGGTTCGAGGCGGCCTTGCTCGCCGCGATCGATCCGGAACTGGCGGCAATGCCCTCCTGCTACGGCCATGATTTTTCCGGCCCGCCCGGCCTCCGCCATCGTTTGAGCGAATGGTCGACCCGGCGCCGGCCCATTGCGCTGCGCCAGAAGAGCTATGCGATCCAGCGCCGGTTCCGGCCGATGGGCGACGAGCATGGCGGGCTGGAAAGCGACGACTATCTGCGCCGGGTCATCGATCTCGACTATCCGATCATGCGGCGCTTTTTTCGGGTCGGCGAGATCGGCGACAGTGCGGTCATGCGCCGCATTGCCAATCTCGAATATCTGGCGCAGCAGCTCGGATCGAAGCTGCGCGGCTAAACGCTATTGCCGCGCGAATTCGCCGATCTGTTCGCCCAGATCGTTGTTGCGCACGGTCATCCCTTCGCCGCCCCAGTCGCGCACGAACACGGTATCCCAGCGAAAGCCCGGCGCCACCCAGGCCCGGTTGTTCTCGACGACGAGATTGCGCGTGCTGTGATCCGTGCCTTCGGGCGAGACGGCGATGATCGTGCTGTAATTTTCCTTGTCCGCGCCCTGCACGAAGGTGTTGCCCGCGATCCGTCCGCTGCCGCCGACCGAAAGATCGATGTGATAGTTGGTCTGCCGGCCACGGCTGTCGTCGAAACTGTTGTTGAGGATCTGGACGACGGGCGCGCGGCTCTTGAGATAATGCGCCTCCTGCCCCTGTTCGAAGCGGGAATTGGTCACGATCAGCTCACCGTAATAGCCGATATAGAGCGAGTGCGCGCCGTCCCCATCCGGCCGCCGCCCCAGCCGGCGGAAGGTCGAATGATCGATGCGGATCGTCGAGGACGGATCGTTCGCCGAGAGGATACCGCTCTGGGAATCGGTGAACAGCGTCTGGGTGACCTCGAGATCGCCCTCTTCGATGCGGATGCCGGCGCCATTGCCGTCCGGCACGCTGATATTGGCGAAGGTGATCCCGTCCACCGAGGCGCTGCGCCCGCGCAGGACGAGCGTCGCTTTCCCTTCGCAGGCGCCGCCGTCGAACACGACCGTGCCCGCTTCCGCCGCAACGAAGGCGATGCTGCCCGATTCCTGCACCGCGCAGTCGCGATAGCGGCCGGGCGCGATCTGGATCGTGCCCGAACCACCCCCGATTGCCCGTACCGCGTCGCTGAGCCGCGCAAAGCCCTGTCCGGTTTCGGCGACGACGAACGGCGCCGGACGCTGGGCGATGGCGACGGCCGACAGCGTCAGGCAGGCGGCGAGCAGAGCGAGTTTCTTCATGTTAAGCTCTCCAGCAGATTTTGGTTTTTCTTGATAGAACAACCGCGGTTGACGGCGCGTTAAGCAGTTTGTGGCAAGCGCTCTCCCATGCGGATCTTGCATATCCTCGATCACTCGATGCCGCTGCACAGCGGCTACAGTTTTCGCACGCGCGCTATCCTGAAGGCGCAGCTGGCCAATGGCTGGGAGGTCGCCGGCGTTACCGGTTCGCGGCACACGCATGACGGGCCGGATGTCGAGACCGTCGACGGGCTAACCTTCTACCGCACCAAGGCGCCCGAAACGATGACGACGCCGATGCGCGAATGGCGCGAGATCGCGCTGCTCGCAGATCGAATCGACGAAGTGGTGCAGGAATGGCAGCCGGACCAGCTCCACGTCCATTCGCCGGTGCTGAACGCCATGGCCGCGCTGCGCGTCGCGCGGCGCAGGCAGTTGCCGCTGATCTACGAAATTCGCGCCTTCTGGGAAGACGCCGCCGTCGGCAACGGCACGGGCCGGGTCAATTCGGCGCGCTATTGGTTGACGCGCATGCTTGAAACCCATGCCGCCAATCAGGCGGACGCGGTCGCGGTCATTTGCGAAGGGCTGCGGCAGGACCTTATCCGGCGCGGCGTCGATGGCGACAAGATCATGGTGGCGCCCAACGGAGTCGACATGGCGCTGTTCGGCGATCCGGCTCCCGCCGATACCGCGCTTGCCCGATCGCTGGGGCTGGAAGGCAAGGAAGTCGTCGGCTTTGTCGGCAGTTTCTACGATTATGAGGGGTTGGACGATCTGATCGCGGCAATGCCGCGCCTCGTGATGGCGCGGCCCGATGCGCATCTGCTGCTCGTCGGCGGCGGCCCGATGGACGCCGCGCTGCGCGAACAGGCCGCGCAGTCGGACGTCGCCGATCATATCCAGTTTACCGGCCGCGTGCCGCATGACGCCGTCGAGCGTTATTACGGGCTGATCGATATTCTCGCCTATCCGCGCAAGAAGATGCGGCTCACCGATCTCGTCACGCCGCTCAAGCCGCTGGAGGCGATGGCGCAGAAACGGCTCGTCGCGGCCTCGGACGTGGGCGGGCATCGCGAGCTGATCGAGGACGGGGTTACTGGCACGCTTTTCCCGCCCGACGATCCCGCTGCGCTCGCCGCTGCGCTCGCCGATATGTTCGACAATCGCGAGATCTGGGACGAACGGCGCAAAATCGCGCGCGAATTCGTCGAACGCGATCGTAACTGGTCGTCAAACATTTCGCGTTATGCCCCTGTTTACCAAAAACTCACCGGCAAGGCGGTTTAGGCTATGAATGTGAATCTCGATGCGATCCGGAGCGGCGCTCCGCTCAAGGACATGCTGGGGCGGTTGCCCAAGATTCCGACCGCTTCGGCAGTCTCCGGGCTGATCGTCGCCGCGCTGATCCTGATGACGCCGAATCCTTGGTTCGAGGCGTTTATCCTCGAAACCGGCCTGCCGAGTGTCCTCGGCGCGGCCGAGCCGCCGCTCGGCGCGCGGGCGCGCATCGTTTTCGCGCTCGTCGCCGCGCTGATCGTGACCAGCGCCGCCTGGCTCGTCCTGTCCTTCATTCTGAACCGCAAGCAGCGCGACGCGGACAGCGAAGACTATGCCGCCGAGTTCGGCGAGACCGAGGAGCCCTCGGGTTTTCGTGCCGGCACGCTGCGCCGGGCGGATGCGCATCCCGACGCGCCCTATCGCCGGCCGATCATGGCCGAAGACGATCTGGGCGCGCCGCTCGATCTCGTCGATCTGGCACCGCCGGAGACGGACGCGGACGAGTCAGCGTCCAACGAGGAGCCGCTCGATCTCGGCGAAGTCGCCGAAGTCCTCGCCGAGGACGGGGACGCAGCGGAAAACGAACAGACCGAGCCGGCCGACGCTGAAACCGATAGCGAACCCGAAGTCGCCGAACCGGTATCCGCAGACGCAGCTTTCGACGTGCCGGAGCCGGAACCCGTGTTCGAGATTCCGCTCCCCAGCCGCGATGCCGCGGTCGAGGAAGACCCCGCGCCGGTGGAGCCCGCCCGTTTCGAACTGCCGGAAGACACGCGCACCGAACTCGCCAGGCTCGTCGACCGCCTCGAAGCCGGCCTCGAGCGCAAACGGGCGCGCGAGCGGGCGGCGGGCGCGCCGAAGGCCGAGAATGTCACGCCGCATCCGCAGGCCGAACCCTCGCGCGATCGCGACGCGGCGCTGCGCGAGGCACTCGAAACGCTGCAGCAGGCTACGGCCAGACAGCGCTGATCGGCTAATCGCCGGCGAGGATAAGCGCTTCAAGCGTAAGGCGTGCCCCGGCGGTATCGACCGCCCGATCGACGATCGCGATATCGACGAGAATATGGCGGCCGAGATCGAACTCGGCATAATCGAGCCCGTCGGAAAGCCTCGCCACGGCGTCCGCCGTACCGTCGCCATCGAAGCGCAGCACGAAGCGATGCCGCATGCCGGTAAAGGTGATGCTCGCCCAGGGACGCGAGCGAATGTCTTCGACCGTCGGCTTGCGCCCGGCGCGCAGCGTCAGCGCGCGGACCAGGGCCGCGAGCCCCAAGGGCAGCGCCGTCCGCCTCACGCGCGCCCACCGGACCGGGTATGGGCCGCAATATAGGCAAGCACCCGCGCGCGGACCTTGGCGCCGCACTCCCGGCCGCGGCGGATATCGAACACGAAACGGGGATCGTTGACCGCCTCGCGGCCGAAGCGGGTAGGGGTCATGTCGGTCTTGCGCAGGAAACGGTCGATCTCGATCAGCAGGCTCATCCTTTTCTCCTTTGAAACTCGGTGCACACCGGCGACTCGCCGGTAGGTGTTTTCCTATCTCAAAGGGTATTTCCTACTTGTCTAGGAATATTCCTATTGCTATTGTCCCGATATGGATGAAGACAGCCCGCAACAGATACTCGCTCGGCTGGCGCGCGAACGCGGCGACGATTATGCCGCACTTTCGCGGCTGATCGGACGAAATACTGCCTATATACAGCAATTTATCAAGCGCGGGACGCCGCGGCGGCTGGCCGAGGAGGATCGGCGCATTCTTGCCGAATATTACGGTGTCGACGAAAAACTGCTGGGCGCGCCGGACACCATGCGATCAAGGAAAAATCCTATCGACGGCGACGGCGCGGTCGGCCGCATGGTCGCGGTCAGCCAATATGCGGTGAATGCGTCGGCGGGCCCGGGGGCGCTGCCGGGGGACGAGGAAGAGCTGTCGCGCATCGCCTTTCCCGAACGCTGGCTGCGCCGTCTGGCGGGCGGCGATCCGGCGCGGCTCTCGATCATCACCGTATCGGGCGATTCCATGGAACCGACCCTGTCGGACGGCGACGAGATTCTCGTCAGCGGCGACGATGGCGCGGACCGGCTGCGCGACGGCATCTATGTGTTGCGCGTGGACAATGCGCTGATGGTCAAGCGGATCGCGGTGAATCCGGCGAACCGGCGGTTCACGATCAAGAGCGACAATGACGGCTATCCCGACTGGCCCGATTGCGATCCGGACTCGCTGGAAGTGATCGGCCGGGTGGTCTGGGCCGGGCGCCGGCTGGCCTAGGGTCCGGGCCTAGCGCGTCATCGCCCAGAGAGCGGCCGCGGCCGCCGCGCCGGCGACAACGCCGCCGATTACCCCGATGGTCGGCTGGCCGAGCGCCATGCCGATGCCGAGACCGGCCAGTGGCCCGATCGCCAGGAAAATGCCGCCGCCGGGCCGGTTTTCGCGTTCCTCGTTTCGCATGGCGCTCCTATGGCAGCGCCTCTTTCGCCTGTCACCTGTGCATGGCTAATCAATCCTTCACCATATTCTTCCGTAATATCTGAAAGCCTGTCGGGCTATCGGCGCGGGTTCACAGATGCCCGCACTGAGAGCGGGTGCGAGGCAGGGCCGATACTCTATGTACGAGAATTTCTATCTCCAGGACCGGCAGGCGGTGGTCGACGCTTCCGAGCTGATCGCCGAGTTCGGTGCGTATGCGGCATTGGAAGCCGCTGCGCGCGCGTCGCGCAGCCGGGAGAGGGGCAATGTCGTGCATTTCTGCCGGTGGCGGCAGATCGAGCGGCTCGTCGACTGGATGGATCGGGGCGAAAGCGAGGCCACGCGGCACTGATCGCGCGGCTGCGAAAATCCGCGAGAGTTCGTCGATAACGGCATCGTATTTCAGCGCATTTTGATTGGCGGTATGTGGCGTTTCGCGCTACGAGCCGCAGAATGACGGCCGCGATTACTCCGGGCAGGGCGCGTATCTGTACCCTTTTCCTGCTGGGCGCGTTGGGAACTCCCGATGCGGTATCGGCGCAGTCGCAATCCGAAGAGATCGCGCAGGACGTAGCGGAGGAGGTCGCCGAAGAGGTCGATTCCCTCTCGACGCGCGAACTCGATCCGCTCGACGGGGCCGACGAATTCCGCGCCTCGGCGCCGATGACGGACTTCGCGGATTTCGGCGTCGCCTGGCCCGATATGTCTCAGGTCCCCGATACGCCGGCGGCGACCAGCGCCGATGCGGTCGGGATCAATACGGAGCAGCGCTACTCGGTAACCCTTCGCGGGATCGACACTCTCGATGAGGCGGATGAAATCCGCGCGCAATTCGATGCGCTGTCGGTACTCCGCGAGAATGACGGCGACACGGCGGTTGTCGCACAGATCAACCGCCGCGCCGAAATCGATCGCGACCTCCTGAACGAGCTGCTGCGCGCGCACGGCTATTATGATGCGGGCGTCGCATCGGTCCTGTCTGGAGAAACCGGCGGCGACGAGATCGAAGTCGTCTTCGAGATCGATGCCGGTCCGCTCTACAGGTTCGACAGCGTCGAACTGCCCGGGCTTGCGGCCGCCGGCGAGCGCACGGACGAACTGCGCGCCCAGTTCCCGGTCGAAGCCGACGATCCCGTCTATGCTGCAGAGGTTACCGCGGCCGAAGCCAATCTGGCGGCCGAACTCGGCAATCGCGGCTATCCCTTCGCCGAAGTCGGCGAGGAAGAAGTCGTTATCGACCATGCTAATCGCGTCGCCACGCTGACCGTGCCCGTCGAGACCGGCGGGGAACGCAATTACGGCGAAATCCGCGTCACCGAGGGCGCGGATGAGATATTCGATGCCGATCATGTCGCGACGATCGCGCGCTTCGAGCCGGGCGAACTCTACTCGACCGGCATGGTCGAGGATCTACGCCGCGCGATCATCCAGACCGGTCTCGTATCGCGGGTGCAGTTGACGCCGGTCGAGAGCGAGGACCCGTCGCTCGTCGACATCGCCGTCGAAATGGAGCCCGCGCCGCCGCGCACGATTTCGGGCGAGATCGGTTACAGCACGGGCGAGGGCGCGCGTATCGAAGTCGGCTGGGAACATCGCAACCTCATCCGGCCCGAAGGCGCGATCGGCGTGCGCGGTATCCTCGGCACCGACGAGCAGTTTGCGAGCCTCAGCTTCCGGCGCAGCAATTTTCTTTCGCGCGACCAGGTGCTCACCGCCCAGCTCTTCGCCGGCAACACGAACCGGAGCGCCTTCGATGCGCGAACCGCGGGCCTCACATTCGGTTTCGAGCGCATCTCGAACCAGCTCTGGCAGAAAGACTGGGTCTGGTCGGCGGGCCTCGAACTGATCGCGTCGGACGAGCGCGACGTCGTCGGCATGGCGGGCCTCAGGGAACGCGAGACCTTCCTGATCGGCGCCATCCCGCTCAGCCTCGGTTATGACGCGACCAACGATCTCCTCAACCCCGAACAGGGCTTCCGGCTCTCCGCCCTCGTGTCGCCCGAGCTGTCGCTGCAGGACGGCACCTTTGCCTATGCGCGGGTGCAGCTCGACGGCAGCGTCTATTTCCAGCTAATGGACTCGACGACGATTGCCGGCCGGGTCCGGCTCGGCGGGATTCCGGGCGCGTCCACCAACAATATCGCGCCGTCGCGGCGCTTCTATGCGGGCGGCGGCGGATCGGTGCGCGGCTACAGCTACCAGTCGATCGGGCCGCGCGACACGAACAACGATCCGATCGGCGGGCGCAGCCTCGTCGAGCTGGCGCTCGAGGCCCGCTACCGGTTCGGCAGTTTCGGGATCGTGCCGTTCATCGACGCCGGTGCGATCTATACCGATCTCTATCCGGACTTCAGCGACCTGCGCTTCGGCGCGGGGCTGGGGCTGCGCTACTATAGCAGCTTCGGCCCGATCCGGCTCGACATCGGCACGCCGATCAATCCGCAGCCCGGCGACCCCGTGATCGCGATTTACGTCTCTCTGGGCCAGGCTTTCTGATGGCTGGCGCAGCAGCCGAAACGGCGAGCGACGACGTCGATTTCATCTCGGCGACCCCGCGCCGCCGGCAGATCACGCGCTGGGTGCTGTTCGGCCTCGCCGGCATATTGGCGCTGCTGGTCGTCACGATATTCGCGCTCGATACGCCGCCGGGCCGGCGCTTCATCATCGACCGGATCGAGTCGCTGGAGCCGGCCAACGGCCTGCGCGTCCGGATCGGGCGGATCGACGGATCGATCTACGGCCGGATGACGATCTCCGATCTCAGGCTCTACGATCCCGAGGGCCTGTTCTTCGAAGCGCCGGAGCTGGAGGTCGACTGGCAGCCGGGCCTGTTCCTGTTCGATAACGAGCTGCACATCCGCAGTCTGACGTCGGACCTCGCGATATTGCACCGCGCGCCCGAACTGATCCCGTCCGAAGAGGAGGATCAGCCGCTGCTCCCCGATTTCGACATCTATCTCGGCAATCTCGCGATCGAGCGGTTCCGCTTCGAGGAGGCGATTGCGGGCGAGCGCCGGGACGTGTCGCTCGTCGCCAACGCCAATATCCGCTCGGGCCGCGCCGAGATCGCCGCGCGCGCCAATTCGCTCGACAGTGGCGAGCGGCTGGAACTGATCCTCGATGCGGAGCCCGACGGCGACGTCTTCGATCTCGATGTACAGCTCTATGCGCCCGAAGACGGCATTATCGCCGGGCTGACGGGGATCGAACGGTCGCTGACCGTCGATATCGCCGGCAGCGGGACCTGGCAGCGCTGGGACGGCCGCGCGCAGATCGACAGCGGCGATGCCCGGGCGATCGATCTCAACCTCGAGGCGCGCGACGGCGACTTCCTGCTGGCGGGCGTCATGCGGTCGGGCGAGCTGCTCGATCCCGGCGTTATCCAGCGGCTCACCGGGCCCGAGCTCAACCTGACGGCGCGCGCGTCTCTTGAGGACCGCCGTCTCACCGGCGATTTCGACATGCGCTCGGCGGCGGCGTTGATCGAGGGGCGCGGCACGGTCGATCTCGCGGACAATGTATTCGACGGGTTCGCCGCCGATATCCGCCTGCTCGATCCCTCGGCGCTGGTCAGCAATATGCGCGGGACCGATGTCCGCATGAACCTGGCGCTGGACGGCCCGTTCGATGGCGCGCGCTTCCGCTATCAACTGACCGCGCCGCGCGCCGCGATCGACACGACCGCGTTCGAGAATTTGCGCGTGACGGGCGAGGGGCGCTGGGGCGAAACGCCGTTCGTGCTACCGGTCGAAGCGACCGCGAGTACGATCACCGGCCTGCCGGATGTGCTCGCCGACATCGCCCGCAACGTCGTGCTCGACGGGAATCTGCTGATCACGTCGGACCAGATTGTCGGCGACGATCTGCGCCTGCGCGCGGATCGGCTGCGCGGCGAGGCGTCGCTCGTCTACGATCTCGCCACCGGAGATTATGCGGCGGGCTGGGACGGCAATATCGACAGGTTCCGGCTGCCCGGGCTCGGCGTGTTCGACGTCCGTACACGCGTCGAGGTGCAGCCCGCGCCCGGCGGCGGCTTCCAGATCGCCGGACAGGCCCGCGCGGTGACGCCCGCACTCGACAACAGTTTCTTCCAGTCGCTGGCCGGCGGCGCGACGACCGTCGATACCGCCATCGCCTACGGGCCGGACGGGCGCTTCAGCTTCTCGAACATGGATATCCGCGCGCCCGACCTGCGGTTCAGCGGCTCGGGCTATATCGACGGCAATGGCCAGCTCGTCGTCAGCGGGTCGGGCCAGCAGGCGCAATATGGGCCGGTGACGGTAAGGGCGGCGGGGTCGCCGTCCCGTCCGCGCGTCGAGCTTGCGCTCGCAAGCCCTGTTCCCGCGGCGGGCATCGTCGATGTCGATGCGGTGCTTGCGCCCAATGCCGATGGCTACGGATACATGGCGAGCGGCAGTTCGATGGCCGGACCCTTCACCTCGGTGGGGCAGCTCTTGCTGCCCGCCGATGGACCAGCGTCGGTAAATGTCGGCGAGTTGCAGGTCGCAGACACGCGCACCGAGGGCCGTTTCACGTTCCGCGATGGCGGCATTGTCGGGGCGCTTGAGCTGGAGGGCAGCGGCATCGCGGGCGATATCGAGCTGTCGATGGAGGGCGGCGAACAGCTTGTCGTCGTCGATATCGATGCCGAGAATGCGCGGCTCGGCGGCGAGATCGATGCGACGATGCGCCAGGCGCTGCTCGACCTGCGCTGGCGGCCGCTGCGCGAGGAACCAACGCTGCAGGCCAGTCTCGAAATGACGGGCTTTCGGCGGCGCGGCCTCTCGCTCGCCCGGTTCGGCGCGGCGGTCGAGCTGGATAACGGCTATGGCGAAGCCGATCTCGATGTCGGCGGCGCGCGCGGCCGCAATTTCGATTTCGAGGCCGTCGCGCAGATCGAGCCCGGCCTGGTTACGGTCGAAGGCGGCGGCTCGTTCCGCGATGAGCCGATCGCACTTACCCCGCTCGTCCTGCGCCGGGAGGAAGAGGGCTGGGTCATCCCCGAAAGCACGATCAGCTATGCGGGCGGCGGCGCGACCGTGGCCGCGCGCTTCGGCGGACCGGTCACTGAGGTCGAAGCCACGCTCGACAGCATCCCGCTATCGGTCGTCGACATCTTCTATCCGGAAACCGGTCTCGGCGGCATGGCGACGGGCACCATCGGCTATCGCCAATCCGCCGGCGAGGCCATACCGACCGCCGAGGCCGAAGTCCGCATCCGCAGCCTGACGCGCGAGGGCTTTGCGCTCAGGCCGCGGCCGGTCAATCTTGGCGTGAACCTGCGGCTTGCGGACCGGCGGCTCGCGACGCGCGCGATCATGGAAAGCGACGGCGAGGAGATCCTGCGCTTCCAGTCGCGGATCGATCCGATCGCTGGCGACGGGAATTTCGGCGATCAGCTCGCGGTCGCGCCGCTCCTTGCCGAGCTGCGTTATAACGGCCCTTCGGAAACGCTGTGGCAGCTGACGGGCAACGAGCTGTTCAGCCTGTCCGGGCCGCTGCTCGCGCGGATGGACATCAAGGGCACGCTCGAAACCCCGCGCATCACCGGCGCGCTGGAGACCGAAAATGCGCGTCTCGAAAGCGTGCTGACGGGCACGGTCGTCGAAGGCGTGACGACGACGGGGACGTTCCGCCAGTCCCGCCTCGAATTTCCCGAGCTGTACGGAACGACGCCGGGCGGCGGCGCGATATCGGGACGGGCGGCTTTCGATCTTGGCCTCGCCACCGGCCTCGGCATGGACATCGAACTGCAGGCGGACGAGGCTTGGCTGCTGCGCCGCGACGATATCTCCGCACAAGTCAGCGGACCGCTGCGCATCCAGCTGCAGGCGCCCGAAGGCACGGCTCTCGGCACCGATACCGCGCGGCCCACCGGTACGATCAGCGGCGATTTCCAGATGGTGCGCGGCGAATTCATGCTCGGTCAGGCGGCGCCGGAGGTCGTCGTGCCGCAATTGAATGTCATCGAGATCAATCGCCCGCTCGACGAGCCCGATCCGCGCGTCGAGCCGATCATCTGGACGCTCGATGTCGATGTGAATGCGCGCAACCGTTTCATGGTGCGCGGGCTGGGCCTCGACAGCGAATGGGGCGCGGATATCGACGTGCGCGGGCCGCTGACCAACTTCCAGATCCTCGGCCAGATGGATCTGGTGCGCGGCGCCTATCAGTTCGCCGGCCGCCGTTTCGAACTCGAACGCGGGCGCATCGAATTCTACGGCAACCAGCCCGTCGATCCGACGCTGGATATCGTTGCACAGGCGGATGCCGAAGGGATCGACGCGACGATCAATATCGCGGGCACGGGCAACAGTCCCGAGATCAGTTTCACGAGCACGCCGGCGCTGCCCGAAAGCGAATTGCTCAGCCGCTTGCTGTTCGGCACGTCGATCACCAATCTTTCCGCGCCCGAGGCGATCCAGCTCGGCGCCGCGGTCGCATCGCTGCAGAGCGGGGGCAACGGCCTCAACCCGATCAACGCGGTGCGCGACGCCATCGGCCTCGATCGCCTGCGCATCCTGCCCGCCGATCCGGCCGAGGACCGGGGCACGGCGGTCGCTGCCGGCTTCTACGTCACGCGGCGCTTCTTCGTCGAAGTGATCAGCGACGGACAAGGCTATTCGGCGACCGAAACCGAATTCCGGATCACGCGCTGGCTGTCGCTGCTCTCGAGCATCAGCACGATCGGCCGCGTGGGTGGCAATATCCAGATCAGCCGGGATTATTGAAGGTGAACACGAGGCCTATCCCGTTCAAACAGGAGATACCCGTCATTCCAGCGAAGGCTGGGATCTCAGGCGGATAGGCAGGGCGTTCGCGGCCGGAGATTCCAGCTTTCGCTGGAATGACGAGAAGGGATTTGCGGATACATATCTGAACGGGCTAGTCGCCGTGCACATGCTATAGACGAATCGTCCGCATGACTGGCGATTCGAGATGGGCCACCATCGGGAAGTGCGGATCAAGATGGCCGATCGCCTGGGCGTTCCTCGAAGCTGGGAGACACTCCATGCAGATCGTTATTCTTCTCTACCCAAACATGACGCAGCTCGATTTCACCGCGCCGTTCGAAGTGTTCGCGGCGCTGCCCGACGCCAAGATCGATCTCGTCTGGAAAACCACCGATCCGGTGCGCGACGTGAACGGTCTGACGATCGTGCCGAGCGCGAGCCTTGCCGATGCGCCGCAGGCCGATCTGCTGTTCGTGCCCGGCGGCTTCGGTCAGGCGGCGCTGATGGAGGACGACGAAGTGCTGGACTGGCTGCGGGCGCAGGCGGAGGGCGCGAAATATATCACGTCGGTGTGCACGGGATCGCTGGTCCTGGCGGCGGCCGGGCTGCTCGACGGCTATCGCGCGACCAGCCACTGGCACTGGATCGAGCAACTCAAGCTGTTCGGCGCGGAACCCGTCAGCGAGCGGGTGGTGATCGATCGCAACCGGATCACCGGGGCCGGGGTGTCGGCCGGCATCGACATGGCGCTTTCGCTGGTCGCCGAACTTTATGGCGAACCGCTCGCGCGGCTGATCCAGCTCGGCATCGAATATGATCCCGATCCACCCTTCGACGGCGGCCATCCGCGCCGCGAGTCCGAGGAGATCGTCGCGATGCTGACAGCCCGTATGGAATCGATCGCCGAGGCGCGGTGGGAGGTTGCCGAGAAAGCGGCGGCGCGCCTGAAGGAACGCGAAGCGACCGACTAGTCGCGCACCGTCATTCCAGCGAATGCTGGAATCTCCGGCCGTAAACGCCGTGCCTATCCGCCTGAGATCTCAGCTTTCGCTGGGATGACGAAAGAAAAAGGGCGGCAAGAACGCTCCCGCCGCCCTTCCAGCAATTGCCTCGAATGCGTCCGGTCAGGCCGGTTCGCCGATGATCGTCTTCACTTCCATGAATTCGCGCAGGCCGTATTTGCCCATCTCGCGGCCATTGCCCGACTGTTTGTAGCCGCCGAACGGTGCATCGGGGATCGGCCCCCAATTGTTGACGCCGACAAGCCCGGCGCGGAGCTTGCCGGTGAATTTCTTCGCTTCCTCGGCAGGGCCGTAGACGCAGGCGGAGAGGCCGTAATCGGTGTCGTTGGCGATCTCGACCGCCTCGTCGTCATTCTCGTACTTGATGAGCGTCACGACCGGCCCGAAGATCTCCTCGCGCGCGATCGTCATGTCGCTCGTCACGTTCGAGAAGACTGTCGGCTTCACATAGAAGCCCTGGTTGACGCCGTCCGGACGGCCCGTGCCGCCGGTTTCGACTTTGCCGCCTTCGTCGATGCCTTTCTGGATGAGGCCCTGGATCTTCTCATATTGCGCAGCGTTGACGACCGGGCCGATATGGCCGCCCATCTCCTTGGGATCGCCGACCGGCACGCTTTCCATCACGCCCTTGGCGATCTGCACGGCCTCGTCATATTGCGATTCATGAACGAGCATCCGCGTGGGCGCGATGCAGCTCTGCCCCGAATTGATTATGACGCCCTGCAGGCCGTTCGGCACGGCTTCTGAAAGGTCCGCGCCTTCGAGCACGATGTTCGGCGTCTTGCCGCCCAGTTCCTGGTGCACGCGCTTCACGGTATCGGCCGCGTTCTTGGCGACCATGATGCCGGCGCGCGTCGAGCCGGTGAAGCTCACCATGTCGACATCCTCATGCTTGGAGAGCATCGTGCCGACGCCCGGGCCGTCGCCCTGGACGAGGTTGAACACGCCCGCGGGCACGCCGGCGGCGTCCATGATCTCGGCGAAGATCGCGGCCGAACCCGGCGTTTCCTCGGACGGCTTCAGCACCATCGTATTGCCCGCGGCGAGCGCCGGGGCGACCTTGGCGGTGATCTGGTTGAGCGGCCAGTTCCACGGCGTGATCATCGCGACGACGCCGATCGGCTCATGGATGACGCGCGCCGGGCCCAATTGCTCTTCCCACTCGAACTCCTTCAGCACCTCGGCCGCCTTGGTGATATGGCCGAGCCCTGCCGGGCCCTGTGCCGCATTGCCGATAGCGATCGGGCAGCCCATCTCGTCGGCCATGATGTTAGCGATATCGGGGATGCGCTTCTTATATTCCTCGGCGATCCGCTCGAGCAGCGCGATTCGCTCTTCGACGCTCGTCTGCGAGAAGGTCTTGAAGGCTTCCTTCGCGGCGGCGACGG
The DNA here is from genome assembly GCF_052168295.1 of Parasphingopyxis sp. Classification (GTDB taxonomy): domain Bacteria; phylum Pseudomonadota; class Alphaproteobacteria; order Sphingomonadales; family Sphingomonadaceae; genus Parasphingopyxis. The sequence goes on from NZ_JBQLZN010000018.1 coordinate 17,427, forward strand.
CCTTGTCGGTGTCGGCCTCGCTGCCGAGCATGATCTCGGTGCAGGGCTCTTCGGTTGCCGGGTTGATCACTTCATGGCGCGTCCCGCCATCGCTCTCGACCCATTCGCCGTTGATATAATGCTTGAGATAGCTGTGCATGGCAGTCCGCTCCTGTGATTCGATGATTTTGGGTTCGTCTTTGCAACGAAGATAGGGGAAGCCGCGCAGCGGTTCAACGGAAAGCGCGCCGAATCCCGGTCGTGGCACATCGTCCGCGATCGCCGTACCGCATGTCTTGCGCGTTTAACATCGCGCGCATAGGCGGGACGACGCCGCGCCAAACCAGGAACAGAAAGCCATGCCGATCAAGAGCCTACCGGAATTCCCGACGATCAGACTTGGTCAGCAATCGGCCAAGATGAGCAGCTGGATACGGACCCGCTTATGGGCCCAGGTGATCGTCGCGTTGATTCTCGGTATCGCGACCGGCCTCGTTTTCGGCCCCGAGACGGGGCTCGTCTCCGCCGATACCGCGCGCTGGCTCGGCGCCTGGCTCGCGCTCCCTGGCCAATTGTTCCTCGGCCTGATCGCGATGGTCCTGATGCCGCTGGTCTTCGCTTCGATTATCGGCGGACTGACGGGCAGCGGTTCCGGCGAGGCCTTGAAACGTATCGGGCTGCGCTTCGGCCTGTTCGTGATCATCACGACGTTCGCCGCCGCCGCCATCGGCATAGCGCTGGCCACGATGCTGCGGCCCGGGTCGGGTCTTGCGGGTATGGTCGGAGCTGCCACTGCCGTCCCCGAAGGCGAGGCGGCCGGGTTCGATCTCAGCCGCGCGCCCGAAATGATCTCGGGCATCCTGCCGGACAATCCGACCGCTTCGGTCGTGCAGGGCGACCTCATGGCGATCGTCGTCTTCGCGTTGCTGGTCGGCGTCGCCGCCACCCAGGTATCGCGGGAGCGGATAGACCCGTTTCTCTCGGTGCTCGACGCGCTTCTCTCGATTTGCATGACGATCGTCAAATGGGCGATGTTTCTCGCGCCGCTTGCCGTGTTCGGCATGATGGCGCAGCTCGTGATGCGGATCGGCCTGGACACGCTGATCGGTGTCTCCGCCTATGTCGGGACCGTGCTGCTCGGCCTGCTGGTGCTTTTCGGGCTCTATCTGTTCGTGCTCGCCCTGTTCGCCCGGGTCGGTCCCAGGGCCTTTTTCGCGCAGGCGGGGGAGACGCTTTTGCTCGCCTTCTCGACCTCGAGTTCGACCGCGGTAATGCCCAGTACGGTACAGTCGGCCAAGAAGCTCGGCGTACCCAGGGAGGTCGCGAATCTCGTCGCCCCGCTCGGCGCGACAATGAACATGGCGGGAACCGCGCTCTATCAGAGTGTCGCGATCCTTTTCCTGGCGCAGATGTCCGGCATCGAACTCAACACCGGTCAGATCGTGCTGATGACGCTCACCCTGGTCGTCTCGTCGATCGGCGCACCGGGTACGCCCGGCGTGAGCATCGCGATCCTCGTCAGTGTCGCGGCCGGTTTCGGCATCCCGGCCGACGGCATGGTGATCGTCATGGGCGTGGACCGGTTGCTCGACATGAGCCGGACGACGGTCAACGTCGCCGGCGATCTCACTGCCTCGACATTGCTGCGCAACGTGACCGTGCCCGGCGCGGGCGCGCCGCAGGCGGCCGGCGATCCGTCGCCCGGCTCGGCCTCGTCCACGGTGCCGTAAACAAAAAGGGCCCGGCATCGCCACCGGGCCCTTTTCGCATATCGCTTCGGCGATCAGGCCGAATAGTACATGTCGAACTCGACCGGGCTGGGGGTCGTTTCCCAGCGGTCATTCTCTTCCCATTTGAGCTCGGTATATCCCTCGATCTGGTCGACGGAGAACACGTCGCCCTTTGTCAGGAACTCGTGATCCTCTTCGAGCGCTTCGAGCGCTTCGCGCAGCGAGCCGCAGACCGTGGGCACACCTTCGAGTTCGGCCGGCGGCAGGTCGTAGAGGTTCTTGTCCATCGCATCGCCCGGATGGATGCGGTTCTCGATCCCGTCGAGACCGGCCATCAGCAGCGCGGAATAGCACAGATAGGGGTTCGCTGTCGCATCGGGGAAACGGAACTCGACGCGCTTCGCCTTGTCGCCCGTGCCATAGGGAATACGGCACGAGGCCGAACGGTTGCGGCTCGAATAGGCGAGCAGCACCGGCGCTTCGTACCCCGGGACGAGCCGCTTGTAGCTGTTCGTCGTCGGGTTGGTGAAGGCGTTCAGCGCGCGCGCATGTTTGATCACGCCGCCGATGTAATAGAGGCAGGTGTCGGATAGGCCCGCATAGCCGTCGCCCGCGAAGAGCGGTTTGTCGCCTTCCCAGATCGACATGTGCGTGTGCATGCCCGAACCGTTATCTTCCTTGATCGGCTTGGGCATGAAGGTCGCGGTCTTGCCATAGGCCTGGGCGACCATCTGCACGACATATTTATAGACCTGCATCCGGTCCGCGGTCTGGACGAGCGTGCCGAAGGTGAGGCCCAGCTCATGCTGCGCCGCGCCGACTTCGTGATGATGCTTGTCCATCGGCAGGCCCATTTCCATCATCGTCGATACCATCTCGCCGCGGATGTCCATCGCGCTGTCGACCGGCGGCACGGGGAAATAGCCGCCCTTGGCGCGCGGGCGATGGGCCATGTTGCCCATCTCATATTCGCGGCCCGTATTGGTCGGCAGCTCGATATCGTCGATCCGGAAATAGCTGGTGTTGTAGCCATCCTCGAAGCGGACATCGTCGAACATGAAGAACTCGGCTTCCGGCCCGACATAGACGGTATCGCCGACGCCAGACGCCTTCACGAACGCTTCGGCGCGCTTCGCGGTCGAACGCGGATCGCGGCCGTAAAGTTCGCCCGTGCCCGGCTCGACGATGTCGCAGAATACCGCGAGCATCGGTGTGGCGGAAAAGGGATCCTCGTACACGGCATCGAGATCGGGCCGCAGGATCATGTCGGACTCGTTGATGGCTTTCCAGCCGGCGATCGACGAACCGTCGAACATCAGCCCGTCCTCGAGCGCGTCTTCGTCCATGACGCCCGAGCACATCTGCAGATGCTGCCATTTGCCCTTGGGATCGGTGAAGCGCAGATCGACCCACTCGATCTCGTCTTCCTTGATGCGTTTGATAATATCTTTGGCGGTCGTCGTCATGAAATTTTGCCTTCCTCTCTTAGGAATCACCCATTTCTTTTATTGCGCAAAAATCGCAGTCGCACAATTTCTTTTTTGCGCTGCAGCATAAACCTGTGGTTATGCTGGAGATACTCTGGCGCATGGTACGCCGGCCTTGGCTATTGTCTTGAAGGCTAAACGGATGTTGGTAACTAAGGATCCGGGGGTCTGCGCTTTGGACGGCGCGCTCCTGTCGTTTCGTCATGAACAGGGGGCAATTGATGATTGCAAAAACCGATCCGAATATGTTTCGCTACCGGACGTCCGCGCTTGTTTCGGCCATCGCCTTGGTATTCGCCGCGCCGGCGCTCGCGCGACAGCCGACCGCAGAAAATGTGCGCGCGTGCGTGCCAGCCTGCCCGACGGGGCCGGTTATCGTCTATTTCGAGTGGGACAGTGCGGAGATTACCAGCGATGCGGCCGCCACGCTGGACGAAGTGGTCCGGCATTACACTTCCTCCTTTTGCTCGTCGCGCATCCGGCTGGAAGGTCATACTGATCGTGCGGGGGCAGCCGACTATAATCAAAGGCTGTCCGACCGGATGACTGGATCGGTGCGGTCCTATCTCGAAACCAATGGCATACCGGCAGACATGATTTCGGATTCCGCATATGGAGAAGAGCAATTGCGCGTCCCCACCGAAGATGGCGTTCGCGAATCGCAGAACCGCCGCGTCGAAATCTTTTACGACCCGCGCTGACGGTCTGTTCTCCGGCTAGCGGCTAGACAGCGTCGGAATCCTGTTCGCCCGTGCGGATGCGGATCGCGCGGTCGATGGTCGAGACGAAAATCTTGCCGTCGCCGATCCGGCCGGTCTGCGCCGCATTCTGGATCGCCTCGACGACGCGATCGGCAAGTCCGTCATCGACTACCGCCTCAAGCTTCACCTTGGGCAGGAAGTCGACGATATATTCGGCGCCGCGATAGAGTTCGGTATGGCCCTTCTGCCGGCCGAAGCCTTTTGCCTCGGTCACAGTCATACCGGTCACGCCGACATCGTGCAGCGCCTCCTTCACCTCGTCGAGCTTGAACGGTTTGATGATCGCTTCGATCTTCTTCATGCGCGCTTAGTCCCCAGGCTGCGATCCGTGATCGGTCACACAGACATAAGCGGGCAGGGGGGCGACTCGCAAGCGGGATCATCGCCATGGCCGCTTCGATCTCGCCGATCGCCGGAGTGATGGCGAAGCGCTGCCGGCGACGGATCGACCCGCCAGCGGGACCGGCCGGTGGCGATATCGCGCCCGTCCTGTTTTCCGGTCCGTCCGTCTCCAAGTCCCTATGCCGTAGCGGAAAAGCCACGATGCTTAAGGGCGCGGGGACACAGAGTAAGGACCTGAACATGCGTATATTCAATATGTTGGGCGCCGCGCTTTTCGCCGGTGCCATTCTCTCCACCCCGGCGGTCGCACAGTCGGAAGGCGAGGCACCGCCGCCCGAAGAACAGGCGATTCCGGAGCCGACCATCGACACCGATGGCGATGGCACGCCCGATGCCTGGGATCAGCGCGGCGATGGCCGGGCGGATAGCTGGGACATGGACGGCGATGGCCGGCCGGACGTTTTCGATCAGGATGGCGATGGCCAGCCTGACGATCCGCAGGAATAGCGGTCCCTCGCGCCGCCGGGCTCCATCTCCCGGCGGCGCATTTTCAAGGATATATACCATGCGATATCTGATCTGGCCGGCGAGCGCCGGCCTCCTACTGGCTGCATGCGGCTCCGCTCAGGAGACCGCCGACCCGGCGGACGAGGGCGCCCTCGATGCGCAGCCCGAACTTGTCGATCCGGTTATCGACGATCCTATGGACGATCCCGGGATGGCGCCGCCGCCCGACATGATGGACGGCGATCCGGATGCGGCGATGTCCGGCGATCCCGCGATGACCGAGGAGCCGGACATGGCCGACGATATGGACGCGCCGCCGGCCGAGACCGACGAAACCGAACCGGAGGACCCGGCCGCGCCCGATGGCTAACCCGGTTGCGCGTCGCGAACGGCTCGCCCGCGATCGGCTCAGGAGGAATCATTCTCCTCGCCACTATCTTCACGCCGCGCGCGCAGCCGGGCGATATCCTCGTTCGCCTTGTCGATCACGTAGAGGCGGATCGTTTCGGCGAGATCGGCGGTGATTACATGGCCGAAGCCCGGCATGCCGCTTTCGGCGAGCGAGCCCTCGCGCACGACATCCTGCCAGGTGCTTGCGCTGGTCAGATAGCCGGAGAAGCGCATATCGGGATTGATGCCGCCGCCGACCGCGCCTTCGCCGTGGCAGACCATGCAGTAGCGCAAATAGAGCTGCTCGCCGCGTGCGATCTGCTCGGGCGTGCCCGTCGATTCCGGCGGATCGAGCAGCTCCATTTCCATGTCCGGTGCAGCGGGCAACACGCCGGTGCCGTCCAGCCGGAGCACGATGAGGCGCGGCACGTTGGGGATCTGGCCTGCCGTGATATCCGCCGCGCCCGCCGTGATCTGGAAGGCGCCGCCGCGCCCGGTCGTGAAGGCGATATGCTGGACGCCGTCGATCAGGAAGGTGGAGGCGCCCGCGAGCACGCCCGACTGGACTTCCATCGACCATAGCTCTTCGCCGGTATCGGCGGCATAGGCCTTGAACTGGCCGGTCGCCGTGCCCTGGAAAACGAGATTGCCCGCTGTCGTCAGGATGCCGCCGTTCCAGGGTGTGTCGTAATCGACAGTCCAGCGCGCTTCCTGCGCGACCGGGTCCCAGGCGACCAGCTGCCCTCGGACCGCGGAAACCATCGCGCGACGCGCCGCTTCGTCGCGGGGTAGGGCCGTGTCTTCGATATTGGTGCCGGTGTTGAAGCCAATCGGGCTCAGCGCCGAATGATCGTCGGTCGTCGGCGGGAGGAAGACCGAGGGCACGATATTGGCCGGGATATAGGCGAGGCCGGTCATCGGGCTGAACGCCATGGGCTGCCAGTTGTGCGCGCCGATCGGGCCGGGGTTGGCGATGAACATCTCGCCAGTGCGATAGAAGCGCGCTTCCGGATTTTCGATCGGTCGCCCGGTCGCCAGATCGTACCCGGTCGCCCAATTGACGCCCTCGACAAAGGGTTCGGCGGACAGCAGCGACCCGGTCTCGCGGTCGATGACGAAGAAGAAGCCGTTTTTCGGCGCGTGCAGGATGACCGGGCGGCTTTCGCCGTCGAGCTCGAGATCGGCGAGGATGATCGACTGGGTGGCCGTATAGTCCCAGGTTTCGCCGGGCGTCTCCTGATAGTGCCAGAGATATTCGCCGGTATCGGGATTGAGCGCGACGATGGAGGAGAGGAAGAGATTGTCGCCCTGGCCGTTCGAGCGCGTCCCGTGGTTCCAGGGGCTGCCATTGCCGACGCCGATGTAAAGCTGGTTAAGCTCATGGTCGTAGACGATCGAGTCCCAGACCGTCCCGCCGCCGCCCGTTTCGCGCCATTGGCCTTCTTCCGACCAGGTGCGCGCGGCGGTCTGCAGCACTTCGTCCGATGCCGCGTTATCGGGTTCGCCGTCGGGATTGGGCACCGTGTAGAAGCGCCATTCGAGCGCGCCCGTGTTCGCGTCATAGGCCGACACGTATCCGCGCACGCCGAACTCCGCGCCGCCATTGCCGATGATCACGCGATTGTTCACGACGCGCGGCACGCCGGTGATCGTGTAGGGGCGGTCGCGGTCCGTCGTCTGCTCGGACCAGAGCTGCGCGCCCGTGATGGCGTCGAGCGCGATCAGCCGGCCGTCGAGCGTGCCGAGATAGAGTTTCCCGCGCCATATGGCGACGCCGCGATTGACCGCGTCGCAGCACGTATTCTGCAGGACGGAGCGCGGCACTTCGGGATCGAAGGTCCAGAGCGGCTCGCCGTTCCGCGCATCGAACGCGAAGACCTTGGACCAGGGGCCGGTCACATACATGACGCCATCGACGACGAGCGGGGTCGCTTCCTGTGCGCGAGCATCGGGAAGTTCCGCCGTCCAGGCTATGCCGAGATTGGATACGTTTTCTGCGTTGATCTGGTCGAGCGGACTGAAGCGTTGTTCGGCATAGCTGTAGCTCGCCGCCGCCCAGTCGCTGCCATCGCCGCCGGTCGTCAGAAACTCGCCGTCGATCTTGGCCGCGCCTTGCGCGGTATCGGCGGTGCCGCCGTCTTCGCGGTCGCCCGTCGAACAGGCGGCCAGACCCAGCGCCATAGCCAGCGCGATCCACTTACGCATAATGCACTCCCTCCGATACGCGCTTTCTTATTGGCGCAGCATCGGGCGGGTTGCAAATGTCCGTATTGTCGCCGTGCGGGGCTGCGCCCTCAATCGTAGGGCGGTTTGTCGAGACCCGCCGGGCTCTTGGTGAAAATCTCCACGCCGTCCTCGGTCACGCCGACCGAATGCTCGAACTGCGCAGAAAGCTTGCGATCGCGGGTTACCGCCGTCCAACCGTCTTCGAGCACTTTCACGCTAGGCTTGCCGATATTGATCATCGGTTCGATCGTGAAGAACATGCCGGGCCGAAGCTCGGGACCCGTACCCGGCCGGCCGGCATGGATGACTTCCGGCGCGTCGTGGAACAGCCGGCCCAGGCCATGGCCGCAAAAATCGCGGACGACGCCATAACGATGCGATTCGGCATAGCTCTGGATCGCGTGAGAAATGTCGCCGAGTCGCGCGCCGGGCTTCACCTCGGCAATACCCAGCATCATCGATTCATAGGTCACGTCGATCAGCCGCTGCGCCTTGATCGGCACCTGGCCGACCGTGAACATCCGGCTCGTATCGCCGTGCCACCCGTCGAGGATCGGCGTCACGTCGATATTGACGATGTCGCCTTTCTTGAGCGCCTTGGGGCCCGGAATGCCATGGCAGACGACATGATTGATCGACGTGCAGGAGCTCTTTGTGTAGCCGCGATAGCCGAGCGTCGCCGGGATTCCGCCGCCCGCTTTCATCCGCTCGAAGACGAAATCGTCCAGTTCTTCGGTCGTTACACCCGGCTGTACGAGGGGGCCGAGGGCATCGAGGATTTCGGCAGCGAGCCGTCCCGCGGCGCGCATGCCTTCGAAGCCGCTCTCGTCGTGCAGTTTGATCGTGCCGTCCCGCGTCACGGAATCAGCGGATGTTATCGTCTGATACTGGTTCATGGTCTGCGATATAGCGGCTCTTGCCGCTTTTCGCTACATCGCCGGCGCGAGCTTATCGGAAGCGCAGCTGTTCGGCGTGCATCGAGCTGCCGTCCGCGGCTTTCAGGTCGAGCGTGACACGCCCATTCGCCCAGTCGATTTCCACCAACCCGAAATTCTCGTCGGACATGAAACCCGACCGCCGCAACGGATCCGGTTCGCGATCCCTATTGTCGCCCGAACGGAAGGAATAATTGAGCGACGAGGATGTCAGCTCCCACACGCCTTCGCCCAGCGCTTCGGGCTCGCCATAATAGATCGCGCCGCTGTGCCGGTCGCCCGAAAGGAAGACGAGGCCGCCGCCATTGCGCGCCGCAAGCGCTTCGTACAGCCGCTCGCGCTCGCGGGGCATGTTACCCCATTTTTCCCAGTTGTGCGCATCGGTGAGGATCTGGATCGACGACACGATCAGCCGCAGTTCGGCGGGTTCGGCGAGCTCCTCCGCCAGCCATGCCCATTGCGCGGCGCCGAGCATCGTCGCGTCCGGATCGTCGGTAATCGCGTAGCTGCCGAGCGCCGGCCATTCATAGCTGTACGGCTGCGTCTCCAGCGGATCGCGGAAAAAACGCGTGTCCAGCATGATGATCTGCAGGCGTTGGCCTTCGGGGCCGGTGGTGACGCTCTCATAAATGCCGGGCCGCGCGCGGACCGTCTCGCTCGATCGCCAGAAACTCTCGAACAGCTGTTCGGAGCGTTCGCGAAAGGCGAAACTGCCACCGGAATCGTTGGGCCCGAAATCATGGTCGTCCCAGCTCGCCAGCATGGGCACCTGCGCGCGAAACGCGATGAATTCGGGGTGCGAGGCTTGCAGGCGATAGGCGTCGGCGAAGGTCTCCAGATCGGCATCGCCGCGATAGCCGTAATCGCCATAGACATTGTTGCCGATCATCAGGAACAGGTCAGGGTCATGCCCGGCGATGACGGGCCAGATCGTCTGATGCCGGTGCTGATGATTGCAGCTGCCGAATGCGATGCGCTGGATCGGCTGGCTGACGTCGAGCGTTGCCCCTGCATTGGCCTGCGGCAAGTCGCCGGGCAGCGTCGCATAATAGGGGCGCAGAGCTTCGGCTGCGCTTTGCGGCGCCGACTGGCTCGGCGGCACCGTACATCCGTTAAGCGCCAGTGCGCCCAAGCTCGCCACCATAGCAATCGCATTTCGAGACATCATTGCCCGTTTCCCGTTTCTTCCGACAAAAAGGGCCGGCAGCGCAATCGCCACCGGCCCCTTCAATTCAGCAGCTATCTGCCGTCATCCTAGAACTCGTACCGAACGCCGAGCTGGATGCGCCAGACCGACGCCGAGGTCGAGATCTGCTGCTCGTCATCCGGGTTGAAGCCCGTGATGACGTAGCGGCCCTGATCGTCAATCCCCGGTATGTCGATGAACTCGCCGGGGTTGTTGGGATCGGGAATCCGATTGCCGAGATCGACGATATCGACAACCTGACCGTCGCCGAACTGGCCCCGCGTCTTGAACGTATTCCAGCTGCTGTCCAGCAGGTTCAGGAAGTTATCGATATCTGCGAAGAATTCGATCCGGTCCTGAGTGATACCGAACCAGCTGCCCGGACCGGGAAGTTCCTGACTGATCCGAATATCCATGTCATAGGTCCAGTCTTCGCGGCAGGTATTGCGGCGGATCGTCGTACCGATCGCATCGCGCGAGCAATCCCAGCGCTGCGCATAGTTGATGAGCTCCTGCACCTCGCTAGTCAGCGATCCGCCCTCGTAAACGCCCGTCACGGGGTTGTTGATCTGCGGCGCGATATTCGGGTCGTTGACGTCCGTCGGAATGTATAACAGCGCGTTGTCGTTGCCCGACGAGCTGTCGTTAAACACACCGCCGCCATCGAAGGTCAGGCTGAACGGGCGACCGGACCGAGCGCTGAAGAACATTCCGAGCTGCGTATCATAGCCGTCGATGAATTCTTCGGTGAAGTTGACCGCGAAGGTGAACGCGTGGCGCGTTTCATAATTCGAAGTCGAATTCGCCGGGTTTTGCCGATCGAACGCAGCCGATTCATCGTAGCTGGACGTTGCCGTCGAGCTGTTGTTGTTGCGGAAGTTGTCGGAGTCGGTGAACGCATAGCCGAAATTGACGAACACGCTGCCATTCTCGGTGAACACGCCACGGTCGAACATTTTCGACATGCTGACCGAGAAAACATGGCTGTCATAGGAGCGACCGTTCGTCAGCTGGATCTCGTCGTCCCGACGAGTGCCGAAGCAGGCCGCGTTGACATTGGTATAGGTCGGCGGAGTGCCGCCCGTACCCTGCAGAACTGCCGTACAGCCAGCCTGCGTCGGATCAATTGGCCGGTAGATCGGGCGCCCGTCAACCGTAAAGCCGTTAAGGCCGCGGCTTGGGTCGATAACCTGCGACAGATCAACGAAGTTCAGCGGGTCTTGGAAGTTGCTGTAGATATAATCGAGCTGCAGCTGCCAGTTGTCGAAGAAACCCTGACCGAAGCCGATTTCCGTGCCGAAGCCTATGTTGGCGCGAATCACCGTCGGGACTTCGAAGTTGGGGTCGGTCGACTGGGTGTCAGCCAAACCGGCCGCAGCCTGATTCGAGGCTGCCTGAACTGCGCACGCCGGAATACCGGTGAAGTTGCCGTTCCCGTCCAGTACGCTGAAGCTACCGTCAGGATTGGTGAAGCCGGCGCATTCGTCATCAAACGTATCGCCTTCGCCGGTCGAGAAACCGTTGTTGGAGAAGGCGTTCGAGAAATAGACGATTGGATCGCCGCCGGAGAAGATACCGATGCCGCCCGTCAGCTGACTGTTGCGGATAAAGCCTTCGAAATTGTCGAAATCATAGGTGAAGGCGATGCGCGGCAGAAGCACCGGATCGAGCTGGCTGAAGCCGAAATCGTTGCCGAAGCCATAGCGCTCGTTGAAATTCGGATTGATCCGCGGCGCGCTGCCATCATACCATTCGAGCCGCAGGCCCGCGAGGATGCTGAGCTGATCGGTGACCTGCCAGTCGTCCTGCACGAAGACCGAGTAGATTTGCCGGTTGAACTCCGCAGCAGCTTCGTTGATGTCGCCGGTCGGGGTCGCCCGGATCGTTGCGCCGCCAAGTCCGCCGCCGGCAAGATTGTCCGCGACATCGCCGAACACGCTTGAGAAACCGCCGCTGGCGACGATGCCGTTCCGGAAATCGTCGAGATTGCGGAAGAAGATAGTGCCGGTGGCGTTGATCGCGAAGAGGTTGAATACTTCGAGATCGTTGATCTCGGCACCGAACTTGATGTCGTGATCGCCGAGCTGGAGATTCGCCGTCAGGCGCGCGAGATCGGTACGCGTCTCAAGTGCGTTGGCCGAACGGAAGATCCCCGGGCCGGTGCTCAACACGCCGTTCTGGGTCGGGCCGACCACACCAACCGATAAACGCGGAATCGGATTGGCGTCCTGTGCTTCGCCGCCGCCGACCGGTCCCTGGACGTCCGTGACGTCCGAACGCGAAAGCCGCAGCTCGGTCGAGAAGTTGTCGGCCCAGTCGGAATAGACGCGTACCGAATAATAGTCGGACACCGTGCCTTCATCCTCGAAGCTGTTGAGGCCGGTCAGTTCCTGGTCGCCCGTGTCGGATTCGACATTGGTCTCCTCGAGCCGCTGATACGTCGCTTCGACGCGGTGATCGTCATTCACATACCAGTCGAGACGGCCGAAATAGCGGACGCTCGATTCGGGCAGCGCGCGCGGATAACCGCCGACATCGATACCATAGACATTCTGGGCAATCTGCGAGAACTCGTCGAAATCCGCCTGAGTGACGAAGTTCGCCTCGTTCGGGAAGCCCGCGCCGTCGGGACCGAAATCGTTCGCATCGCCCAGATCGGTTTCTTCATAGGCGCCGAAGAAGAAGAGGCGGTCGGGAATGATCGGACCACCGAGCGTAACGCCCCAGCGTTTCTCTTCGAACGCGGCCGGCGTGAAGTCCTGACCGTCGACCGTGTCGCCGCGCAGATCTTCGTTACGGAAAGTGAAGAAGGCCGAGCCCGAAAAGCGGTTCGTACCCGACTGGGTAACAACGTTGACCGCGCAACCCGTGAAGCCCGAATATTCGACGTCGAACGGTGCGAACTCGATCGAGGTTTCGCGGATGGCGTCGAACGGCAGCGGCAGCGCGTTGCGCGCGGCGAACGGCGTGCCGTTGAGGCCGAACACGTCGGCCTGGACGATGCCGTCGACCGTGAAGGTGTTCGACCGGTCGTTACCGCCAAGACACGAAATGCGGTCGACTTCGTTGTTGCGGTCGAGGCTGACGCGCGGGTCGATACGGATGAGGTCTCGAACGTCGCGGGTGATGGACGGGAAGCTCTCAAGCACTTCCTCGTTGAACGAGCTGCTCGGGCCGAGCGCGAGCTGCGTGACGTTGGCGCGGGCCGCGGTCACGACGATGGTCGCCTCCTGCGCGCTTCGGTTCAGCGAGAATGCGAGCGAGGTGTCGCCCGACAGGTTGATCCGGACGTTCTCGACCGTCTGGCCTTCGAAGCCCGGCGCGGTCGCGGTGATCGTGTACGGGCCGCCGGTGACGAGGTTGCCGGCGCGGAACCCGCCGTCCGAACCGGTCACGAGCTGGCGGGTCGATCCGGTCCGCGTGTCCGTGACCGCGACCGATGCGTTCGGAATGGCGTTGCCGGCATCGTCGACGACTCGACCCTGTACGCCGGACGTAATTTGCTGCGCCGCAGCAGGCGTGGCGATGACGCCTGCGACCGACACTGAGGCCGCGCTCGCGGCCAGAAAAGCTTTAAAGAAGCGCATGATTATCCCCGATGGAATTAAGTGGACTGTTACCGGAAACCATCCCTATTTGGTCGCCGGCCCCTCGACCCGCCCTCTAACCACCGGGCATGTCACTATTGTTACAGAATGTAGCTTTTAAGCGCCCTTCAGGCGGCGCTCCGACAAGTTTATCTTGGCTGTGTGATTCTTGCGACACTTGTGGCAAGTGCGGTGCGGTTTTGCGCAAAACCATTCGACGGGCTAAGGCGCTGGACATGACACAAACGAAAATCTGGCGGGCCGGGCTTATCGTAATCGGCGACGAAATCCTATCGGGGCGGACTCAGGACAAGAATGTTGCTGCACTTGCGAAATGGTTGAACGTGCAGGGAATCCGCCTTTCCGAAGTGCGAATCGTGCCCGATATTCTCGAGCGGATCGTCGAGGCGGTGAACGCCGTGCGGGCGACCACCGACTATCTTTTTACCACTGGCGGCATCGGCCCCACCCATGACGATATCACCGTCGACGCGGTGGCCGCGGCGCTTGGCGTGGACGTCATCATCCATCCGCGTGCCCGGGCGATGCTCGAAGGCTATTATGCGGACAAGGGCGGCCTGACCGAAGCGCGGCTCCGCATGGCGCGCGTGCCCGATGGCGGCGAGTTGATCGAGAACCGCATGTCGGGCGCTCCGGGTATCCGCCACGGCAACGTCTTCATCATGGCCGGCATACCGCATATCGCCGAGCAGATGATGGACGCGCTCACGGGCCAACTCGAAGGCGGCGAGCCGCTGATATCCGAAACGGTCGGCTGCTGGACGGCGGAAAGCGAAGTGGCCGATGTGCTGAGCGCGGTCGAACAGGCGCACCCCGACGCTCAGATCGGCAGCTATCCGTTTTTCCGCGAGGGCCGGGTGGGCGCAAATTTCGTCGTGCGCGCGACCGATGCCGACAAGCTGGCTCTCTGCGTCGCTGCACTGAGCGAAGCGCTCACGGAGAATGGGCAAGAGGTGACGCCCGGCGGAATCTAGTCTCGGGATCTAGTCTGTCGCGGCCGGGGCGCGTCGCGTGGCTATGAGCAACAGCAGGGCGAACGCGCCTATGGCCGTCGAGATCAGGAACGGCGCGCCGGCGAATCGCACCGGTGCGTCCGAACCCGTGAAATAAGCAAGCGACGGATTGAAGATCAGCGGTGCCGCGATGGCGGCCAGGGCGGTCAGGCTGCTGTTGAAGCCCTGCAGCTCGCCTTGCATGTCGGCCGGGACGCGGCGGCTCATAAGGGCGATCAGCGATGGGCCCGCAAGCGCGTGCAAAGCGGTTGCGGCCATGATCGCATAGGTGACCCAGCCGATGGAGACGAGCGCGATCAGCAGGAATCCGGTCGTACCGCTGACGATTCCGATCATCGCCGCGCGGCGTTCGCCGAACCGCTTGACCAGCGGACCGATCGCCAGCGCCTGAACCAGCGCCATAAGCATGCCGACCCAGGCTAGCGACAGGCCGACCAGCCCCTCCGACCAGTCGAAGCGCAGCTGCGTGAAATAGGCCCAGATCGAGGGATAGATGTTCATCGCCGTCGTCCAGAGCAAGAAGATCGCGGCGATCGGCAATATGCCGCGCACGGTGCGCAGTTTCAGCAGCGCGCCGAGCGGATTGGCGCGGGCGAGCCTGAACGGCCGGCGATTCTCCGGCGCGTGCGTTTCGGGAAACGCGAAGAAACCGTAGATCAGCGTTGCGAAGGCGAGGCCCGAGGCGATGAAGAAGGGCAGGCGGGTTCCGAACTCGCCGACCATGCCGCCGATCGCGGGCCCGACGATGAAGCCGATGCCGAAGGCGGCGCCGATCAGGCCGAAGACGCGCGCGCGATCGTCTTCGCCATGAATATCCGACAGTGTCGCATAGCCGGTTGCGAAGGCGGCACCGAACATGCCCGCGATCATCCGGCCGGCAAACAGCCATGCCAGCGTCGGCGCGAAGCCCATGACGGCGTAGTCGATCCCGAAGCCCGCCATCGAGAGCAGCAGCACCGGCCGCCGCCCGAATCGGTCGCTCAGATTGCCGATCAATGGGCCGAACAGGAACTGGAAGGCCGCATAGACGAGGATCAGCCACCCGCCGATCCGCGCCGCTTCGGACAGTGTCGTCTCGCCCAGCGTTACGACAAGTTGCGGAAGCACCGGCATGATAATGCCGAACCCGATCGCATAGACGAAGATCGTGGCCAGCACGAAGCGGGTTGCGGCTTTCGCTTGGCGATCGTCCATCAAAACGCCTTAGAGAGCGCCATTCGAAGAGTCTCGGAAAATTCCCGTGCCGCGCCGGGCTATTCTTCGTCCAGAAACGCGCGGATCGCGTCGACGAAATTCTGGGCGGCCGGCTCGCCTTCGAGCAGAAGGTGATTGTCGCTCTCCAGGGTTACGAGCGTGCTGTTCGGTATCGCCGCCGCAAGATCTCGGCCTGTTTCCCACGGAATGCGGTGATCGCCGCGCGAATGCAGTACGAGGGTTTCAGCCGAAACCTGGGCCAGCCTGTCCCGCACATCGATATCGCCGA
The DNA here is from genome assembly GCF_052168295.1 of Parasphingopyxis sp. GTDB lineage: Bacteria > Pseudomonadota > Alphaproteobacteria > Sphingomonadales > Sphingomonadaceae > Parasphingopyxis. The sequence continues at coordinate 33,074 of NZ_JBQLZN010000018.1, forward strand.
AGGCCGAAAGGAAACGCACGGCGTTTTCCGCGCATGTCGTCTGGCGCTGGAATTCGTCGAACCATTCGAGCTGCTCGGGCGTAGCGCCGGGCAGGAAGGTCGCCGAGAAGATGTGCCGATAGGCCGGATTGTCCTGGCCCCAGCCGGTTCGCGTCAGCGTCATAACCGCTTCCCGCTCGGCCAGTTCTTCTTCGCTCGCGTCGATCCGCCATCCGGCTGGATAACCGCCGAACAGGATCAGTTTCGATACCCGCTCCGGATGGCGGACCGCATATTCGATGGAGACGGCGGCGCCTTGCGAAATGCCGAGAAGGGGAAAGCGTTCGAGGCCGATCGTGTCGACGACCGTTTCGAGATCGGTCACGAACGTATCGAAGGAGATTTCGGGCACGTCCCAGTCGGACAGGCCATTGCCGCGCTCGTCATAGCGCACGAACTGATGATCGCGCGCCAGTTCGCGGAACAGCGGGCTCCAGATCGGCGCGTCCCAGTCCAGTTCCAGATGGGTGAGCCAATTGGCGGCCTTGACCAGCGGCGGCCCGTCGCCGACGCATCCATAGGCGATCGATACGTCGTCCGGCGATTTGCAGAAATGGATCGTCTGGCGGTCGAGAAGAGCACGATCCGTACTTGTCGGCGCTTCCGCTTTCAAAGCGTCGCTACCGGCCGGCTCCCACTCCATACCCGCTTCTGCAAATTTGGCGCCCAGTTCGCGGATCAGGTGTGACGCTTCCCGGTCATGGCCGAGTTTGCGATGCGCGTGGATGAGCGCATCGGCCGCATTCTTGCTGTAGGGGCTGACGCTGAGCCAGCGCTCCGCATAGTCGAGCGCCAGGTTCGGCAGCGTATCGGGATGGTCGATCAGGCGCGCGACAGCGCCGGCGCGCAGGCGCTGCATACGGTCGCGCTCGCCATGCAGCCAGATCGAAAAGGCCGATTGGTCGGGCAGGTCGACGCCGCCGAGCAGCTCGTCACCGAGCATTTGCGTGCATCGGGCGAGCTGATCGCTCGAGGCTTCAGGATCGCTGAATATCGCCTGGATCTTGTCCACGTCCGTGCGGACATTGATATTTTCGAAGCCGACGCGCTCGCGATCAGCCACGAGGCGTTCCGCTTCCGGCTCGTTTACGACGGGTCGCAACTTGCTCAGGGACCAGCGCAGCGAGGCGCGTGGATCGTCGGGCAGCTCCCAGAAAAGCTCGCACAGTCTCTCGCGCCGCTGCGGCCGGCCCGTCACGATCAGATACGCCAGTAGCGCGCGCGTCTTGCGCGATGAGGGCAGCGCAACCGGTTCGCCATTCCGGCTGACCCCGAAGTCTCCCAGCAATCTCACATCGAGTGTGGCCATCGATCCCTCTTGAGCCGCATCGGCGCGACGAAGCGACCGCCCGATACGAGCATTGGCCAGATTATGGCCGATTCCAACGGTCGTTCAAACGCTCGTCCCAACGCCGATTTGCCATTTACCCGCCATCGAAATTCCGGAGCGTGCGGCGTCTTCGCAGCGCCCGCGCTCCGCTTAACGTTGGGAGTAAACAATGTTCAATATCATCAACTATATCATAGCCGGAGCGTTCCTGGCTTTCATCGCCTTTGCCGCGTTGGCGCCCGCGCGGCGCTTCCCGCAAATTCGCTGGTGGAAGACGCGGGGGGTGATCTCCGCGATCCTATATATCGCAATCGCCAGCTATGCGCCGTTTCTCTGGGCGGACTGGCTGAACGGGCCGCTGCTGTTCGACGCGACCGGGCTGCACTTCGCCATGCAGTGCGTGCTCGGTTTCGCGGCAATCCAGTTCGTCACCTATTGGTGGCACCGGGCGATGCACGGGTCCGACACATTGTGGCGCATGTTTCACCAGATGCATCACAGCGTGGAGCGGATGGACGGCTGGGGCGCGCTGTATCACTCCCCGCTCGATGTGGTCGGATTCACGTTCGTTGGCAGTTTCGCGCTGACGATGATCGTCGGTATCTCACCACTGGCCGCCGCCGTGATCGGCGTATTCGGGATGATCGCGGTATTCTTCACCCATGCGAATATCCGGACGCCGCAATGGATCGGCTGGATCATGCAGCGCCCCGAAGGCCATGGCCGCCATCACGAGCGCGGCCGCCACGCGAACAACTATGCGGAGTTCGTGATCTGGGACCGGCTTTTCGGGACGTACGAAAATCCACGGGAGTGGAATGGAGAGGCCGGCTTTTATGACGGCGCATCGATGCGGATCCGGGACATGCTGCTGTTCCGGGACGTATCTCGTCCCGACGAAGATGGCAGTGCGGCTCGTTCCGCCTCCGATCGTCGGGAAGCGCCGGTTGCGCTTACCGGTCTGATCTGCGCCGGAGCGGCGATACTGTTCGCTTTCGGCTCCGTCGCAGCGGTGGCTGCCTGACCTGATAGGCAAGGGTTCGACGACCGATATCCGCTGGAGCGGGTGAAGGGAATCGAACCCTCGTCGTCAGCTTGGGAAGCTGCTGCTCTACCATTGAGCTACACCCGCGCGCCGGAGCGGCTCTTTCGCAAAAGCGGCAGGGCTTGTCCATGCTTCTCGTCGCCGCTTTGCCTGTCCGGCTTGCGCTGCTAGATAGCCGCGCAACAGGAGAAGACGAGATGACCGAAGCCACCGCACGTGCGCCCCACCCGATTGTCAGCTGGATCGTGCGCCTCGGCGTTATTCTCGGCATCGGCGCGCCCGTCGTCGCCGTGGCCATGGCGCTCGCGACGGGGGCTGGCATGCTCGCCTGGCAGACCAGTCTCGGTTCGCTCCGGACGCTCACCTATGCTGCTATGGCCGGTGGCGCGCTCTCGCTGATCGGCATCGTCGCGCTGCTTTTCGGCAAACATTTCCGGCGGATGCTATGGCCGGCGCTCGCCGTCCTGCTGGCCGGCGGTTTCGTCGGCTACGCCTCCTACAGTTTCGGCAAGGCGGCCACCGTTCCGCCGATCCACGATATCACGACCGACCTTTCCAACCCGCCCGCGTTCGAAACGCTGACGCTGCGCGCGGACAATCGGGAAGTCGTGCCGGATGGCGGCCGGGCGGATCTGGCCGCGCTCGACAATGCCGCGCGCTGGCGTGAGTGGCACGAGGAAGCCTATGCGGACATTCAGCCGATCGTGGTGCCAGTGTCCGTGCCAGACGCGATCGCAGCCGCCGAACAGCTGGTCGAGGAACGCGGCTGGGAACTGGCGGCGGCGGATCCGGCCACCGGTCGTCTCGAGGCGACCGACACGGTTTCGATCTATCGTTTCAAGGACGATGTCGTCCTGCGGATCACGCCCAATCCGAATGGCGAGGGCAGCATCGTCCATATGCGTTCGGTCAGCCGGGTCGGGGTCAGCGATCTCGGCGTGAACGCCGAGCGCATACGCGCGTTTCTCGCGGACCTTCAGGCAGCGACCGCGGGATAGGCTTGCGCGGCGTCAGGCCGCGCGCAGTTCGTCGAGAAAGGCGGTCGTCGCGTCGCGCAACGCGTCGGCCTGTTCGGCCAGGCTCTCCGCGGTCTTGCTGACATCGGCGCTCAACGTGCCGCTGTTGCGGGCAGCATCGGCGACCCGCTGGATGCTCTGCTGGACATCGTCCGTGTCATGAGCGGCCTGGATACTGTTGTCGCCGATATTCCGCGTCGCCTCGCGCTGTTGCATCACCGCCGAGGCGATCGAGTTCGAGATGTCGGTGATCCCGCCGATCTCGCGCGTCGCCTTGGTCATGGCGTCGGCGGCTCTCTGCACCGCTTCATCGATCTCGCGAAGCTGGCGGTCGACATTGTCGGTCGCGTCGGTGGTCTGCTGGGCGAGAGATTTCACCTCCTGCGCCACCACGCTGAACCCGCGTCCCGCTTCACCGGCGCGGGCCGCTTCGATTGTGGCGTTCAGCGCGAGCAGGTTGGTCTGACCGGCGATTTCGGAGATCGTAGCGACTATCTTGCCGATGCCCTGGGTGCGCTCGAGCAATACCTGCATCGCTGTATCGCTCTCACGCGCCGCTTCGGCGACCATCGTGTTTAGCGAGAGTCCGTTGCCGATCTGCTCGGAAATCTCGCTGACCGAGGAATCGAGTTGCTGGACCGCGCTGGCGACGAGTTGCACCGCGTTATTGGCGCCCGACGCGCGCTCGGACACTTTCGTCGCATCCGCACTCGTTTCGCCAGACAGGCGCGCGAGATCGGAGGATGACAGATCGAGCATGGCGATCGCTTCGCCGAGGCCACTCGCCACTTTGACGACCGATTGTTTGAACCGTTCGCCAAGCGCCAGCAATTCCTCGTGTTTTTCCTTCGCCATCCGCTCGCGCTCTTCGAGCAGCGATTGCGCATTGGCGACATCGCGCTTGCGCTCGGCTTCGATGCGCCGGCTTTCCGCCTCGATCAGCGCGCGGCGTTCATTTTCGGAATCGCTGAGTTTCTCCAACGCCATCTGGTTGGCGACGAGCTGGCTGGACTGATCGACCACGGTGCGCGCCAGCATCACCAGCAGGATGACGAGCAGCGGCAACATCACCCAATGGCCGATCGCGTCGCGCAGAAAGATGTTGAGGATGAGATCGAGCGCTACCGGAAACGAGAAGCTGGCGAATGCGGATGGCAGCGTGATGAACATCAACGCGCCGGTGCAGATCAGCCCGACCTGCAGGCCGAGTATGAGCAGCCGCGTTTCCTCGGTGCTGCCCGCATGGAGCGCGCTCAGCATGATGCTCCAGCCGATAGCGGCCACGAAAGCATTGCCACAGATGAACATGGCGAGCCTTTTCGGCCGGTCGATCGCCGCTTCGACCCGCGCGCGCGGAAAGCTCATCAGTCCGAATATCGAGCTGCCGGCGACGAGCGCCGCGCCGAGCACGAGGAGATTGATGCCCGGCGCATCGGCATAGAGAAAGGCGAGCAACGGTGCGAACAGCAGGGCGGCGGGCAGCAGCGCGTAATAGGAGCGCGAAGCGGAGCGGATCTGGTTCTGGAAAGCGCGGTGGCGAAGCGAGCCTTCGGTCGCGCTCAGCCGAAAGAGTTCGCGTATCAGGAAGCGCGGGTTGCCCGACCAGTATTTTCGCGTCGAAATGGCGTTTTCGTCGGCCAATGACCTGCCCCGTCTGATGAGTGCGCGAAAATTAGCGTGCCGCGGGTAAAAAAGCCGTTAACCAAGCATGTTCAGCCCAAAGCGCTCCAGTCGATGGGCTGCGCGATATCCAGCGGTTCTCCCGCATCGGGCATCGGATATTTCAGCCCGTTGCCGCAGTTGAACAGGATGGCGCGTTCGTCCTTGCCGACCGTGCCGTCTTCCAGCGCCTGGAAATAGGCGGCCGCGGTCGCCGCGCCTTCGGGGCAGATAAGCAGCCCGTCTTCGCGGCCAATGCGGGCGCGCGCGTCGAGGATCGCCTCGTCGTCGACCGCCACGGCATATCCGCCGGACTCGCGGACCGCGCGCAGGATCAGGAAATCGCCGATCGCGACGGGTACGCGGATGCCCGCGGCCACGGTATGCGCGTCCTGCCAGAGTTCGGCATGCTCCTCGCCCGCCTCATAAGCTTTGACGATCGGCGCGCAGCCGGTCGCTTGCACGGCTACCATGCGCGGGCGTTTCGCGCCGATAAAGCCGAGCGCTTCGAGTTCTTCGAACGCCTTCCACATACCGATCAGCCCCGTGCCGCCGCCGGTGGGATAAAAGATGATGTCGGGCATCTCCCAGCCCAGCTGTTCGGCCAGTTCGAGGCCCATCGTTTTCTTGCCCTCGATCCGATAGGGTTCCTTGAGCGTCGACAGGTTGAACCAGCCCATTTCCGCCTCGCCATCGGCGACGATCTTGCCGCAATCGTTGATCAGCCCGTCGACCTTCCAGACGCGCGCGCCCTGCAGCGCGGTTTCCTGCATGTTGATCGGCGGCGTGTCCGATGGGCAGAAAACGTAGCTTTCGATGCCGACGCGGCTCGCATAGGCGGCTGTCGCCGCGCCCGCATTGCCGTTTGTGGGGATGGCGACCTTCGTGACGCCAAGCTCTTTTGCCATCGCGATCGCCATGGCGAGCCCGCGCGCCTTGAACGAACCGGTCGGTAGGCGGCCCTCATCCTTCACCAGCGCATGGCCTTCCGTACTGCGGTTCAGCCGGATAAGCGGCGTCATCTCCTCGCCGAGCGACGCGATGTTCGCGGCGTCGCGGATCGGCGCCAGTTCGCGATACCGCCAGAAATTGGGCGCGCGTTCGGCGAGCGCTTCCTTGGTCAGGGCCGCGCGCACGCCATCGAGATCGTAGCGCACGAGGATCGGCGCGCCGGCCGGCGAGAGATTCTGCAGCGTGCGCGCTTCGATGCGCTCGCCGGTCTTCGAGCATTCGAGATGCGTGACGAAATTGGGCAGGTCCGCGGTCGCGCCGTCAATCATGGGAGAGGTCCGTCCATTGGGCCGCGCGCGCTGCGTGGCGCGCTTCGAATTTGTCGCGGGTATCGCCTTCGGTCTGCACGACGCACCAGCCGCCGCCCGCCTCGACCGTTTGGCGCACGGGATGGGCGAGCACGTCCGGGGCCATCGCCTTGCGCCAATATTCTCCGACGCTGTCGTCGAGCTGCCGCTCGCCGCCATAGCGTTCGGGCCGCGCCCGGCCGCTGTTCCAGATGCCGGTGTTGAGCAGGCCGGGGCACAGGATCGTCACGCCGATATCATGCTCACGCATCTCGTTGAGCAGTGCTTCGCCGACCGCCGCGGTCGCATATTTGGAGGCCGCGTAGAGCGGGAAGGGGCCATCGATCGGGACCAATGTCGCGCTCGATGCTGTCACGCCGATATGTGCGGGGCCGTCTAGCGCGATCATCTTCGGCGCGAAGGCCTGGGCCGTCCAGATCGTACCGAGCAGGTTGACGTCATAGACCCAGCGTATCGCCTTTTCCTTGCCGTCTGACAGCTTCGCCGCCGCGCCGACCCCGGCATTGATCCAGAGCATCGCCGGCACGACACCGTCCGCCGCCAGCCGATCCGCCAGCGCGACCATTGCATCGCGATCGCTGACATCGGCGGTTTCCGTGCGGACGGTCACGCCGGTATCGGCCAGTTTGGCGGCCGCTTCGGCGAGCGCATCCTCGCGGATATCCAGCAAAACGATGTTGGCTTCCGCTTCGGCGAAGGAGCGGGCCAGGGCGAAGCCAATACCATCGGCCGCGCCGGTCACGAGCGCCCAGCGCCCGGCAAGATCGGAATAGAGCATGCCGCAGTTCTACGCGGCGTGGCCCAAAAGAAAAGGCGGCCCGAAGACCGCCTTTCCAAAGTGTCGAATTGATCGGACGCCCTAGCGCTTCGAGAACTGGAAGCTCTTGCGCGCCTTGGCCCGGCCGTACTTCTTGCGCTCGACGACGCGGCTGTCGCGGGTCAGGAACCCGGCGGCCTTCATCGTGCCGCGCA
>NZ_JBQLZN010000019.1:0-32257 GCF_052168295.1 Parasphingopyxis sp.
GCGGATAGCCGTCGTCATGATAGCGCGTCGGCTTGATCAGATAGATTTGGAACCGGTTCCCCATGAATCGGCCCAATAGCGCAAAATCCGCGATACTGCGAATGGCATTTTTCTATATGGCCGGGCCGGTCATTCTATGTAGACATGGGTCCGGCACTCGCAGCTGCGGGGATGGCGTCGATCAAAGAGGGGGAGAAATGCGCGAGACGAGCTGGCAGAACTGGTCCGGCAGCGTGCGCGCTACCCCGAGCGCGATCGCCCAGCCGCGCGACGAAGACGAACTCGCGCGCATCGTCGCGGATAATGACAAAGTACGCGTCACCGGCGCAGGGCACAGCTTCATGCCGCTCTGCGAAACCGGCGGCGCGCTGGTGCGGCTCGATGCCATGGAAGGGGCGCTCGACATCGCACCGGACGGCAAAACGGCCTGGGCGCCCGCCGGATGGAGTCTCGCAAAGCTCACCGCCGAGCTGTGGCGGCACGGCTATTCGCTGCCCAATCAGGGGGATGTGAACCCGCAATCGCTGGCCGGGGCGATTTCCACCGGTACGCACGGCACGGGCGCGGAACTCGGCAGCCTGGCGACGATCGCCAGCGGCTTTCGCCTGATGCTGGCCGATGGCAGCGTGATCGCATGCGATAAGGGACAGAATGCGCAGCTCTTCCCGGCGCAGCGCGTGTCGCTCGGCCTGCTCGGTATCGCGCTCGCAATCCGCATCGATCTCCTGCCCGCCTATCATCTCGTCGAGACCATCCGCGCCGTGCCGCTGGCCGAAATTCAGGAGCGGTGGGACGAACTGGCCGAGCTCCATCGCCATGTCGAATTCTGGGCCTTCCCCTATGCGGACGATGCCATTCTCAAGACCCTGGATATCTGCGATCCGTGCGATCCGCCCGAAAAACAGACCGACATGGATGAGAAGGCCTTCGCCATCTATTGCAAGACAGTGCGGCGAATGCCCAAGCTCACCGGATCGCTGCAGCGCCAGATCATGAAGGGCGTCAAGCCGACCGAGCGGCGCGGCCCGGCCTATCTGATCTTCCCGTCGGACCGCGACACACGGTTCGAGGAGATGGAGCACCAGCTGCCGCGCGCCAACGGTTTCGCCGCGCTCAACGAAGTCATCGGCTGGATCCGCGACAGGAAGCTGCCCGTCAGCTTCCCGTTCGAATATCGGCTGGTTGCCGGCGACGATATCTGGATGAGCCCGTTCAATGCCGGCTCCTGCGCATCGATCTCGATGCACCAATATGCGAAAATGCCGTGGCGCGACCTGTTCGCCGAGGCCGAGCCGATCTTCCGCGCGCATGGCGGGCGGCCCCATTGGGCGAAGCGGCACACGCTCGAATTCGACGACCTCGGCACGCTGTATCCGAAGACCGAGGATTTCCGCGCCGTCTGTCGTGGCACGGACCCGACGGGCAAATTCGCGAACCGCCATCTGGCGGAGCTTTTCAGGCTGGGGGAATGACGGCCATGGCGATGCTTTCCGAGAACGAAGCGCTGATCGGCCAACAAGGTGGGCGCAGATCGCTGAACACGCCGGCCCTCGTGCTCGACAGGGCGGCGATGGAGCGGAATATCGCGCGCATGGCAGCGTTCGCGGCGGACAAGGGGCTCGCCCTCCGGCCCCATGCCAAGACGCACAAGAGCATCGACATCGCCAAGCTGCAGCTGGAGGCGGGCGCGCGCGGCATATGCTGCGCCAAGCTGGGCGAGGCGGAGGCGCTGGCGGCGGCCGGGTCCGTCCCCAGCATCCTCATCACCTCACCGGTCGTCTCTGCCCGCGCCATCGCGCGGCTTGTCAAACTGCATGAGCAAACCGACGGCTTGATGGTCGTTGTCGATCATCCCGACAATGTCCGCGCGCTCGCCGCTGCGTTCGATGAACATGCGCCGCTCGACCTGCTTATCGATATCGACCCCGGCATTCACCGGACCGGCGCCGCCTCGCCGGAGGCGGCCGTCGATCTGGCGCGGGAGATCGCCAGCCATCCGTCGCTGCAGTTGCGGGGCGTCCAATTCTATTGCGGGCTTCAGCAGCATATCGCGTCTTACGCCGAACGCCGCGCCGCTATCGTCGAGCGTACCGATTATCTGCGCGGCGTCGTGGAGCGGCTGTCCGAGGCCGGTTTCCCGCCCGAGATCGTCAGCGGTGGCGGGACGGGAACGCATGAGATCGATGCCGAGCTCGGCGTGCTGAACGAACTGCAGGTCGGCTCCTATGTCTTCATGGATAATGAATATGGCGTCTGCCAACTCTTTGACCATGCAGAGAATTTCGAGCCCGCCCTGCTTGTCGACGCGCGGATCGTCAGCTGCAACACGCCGGGCATGGCGACCGTCGATGCGGGCTTCAAGGCGCTATCGACGGACGGCGGCACGCCGGTCGTGATGGACGGCGCGCCCGAAGGCACGGGCTTCATCTTCATGGGCGACGAACATGGCGGATTGCTGGCCGCCGATCACGTATTCGCGCACGGTTCCATGGTCACGCTTCAAGTGCCGCATTGCGATCCGACGGTGAACCTGCACGACGCCTATCATGTCGTCGACGGCGACACGGTCATCGATATCTGGCCGGTCACCGCGCGCGGCCGGAGCCGCTAGGGCGGCGACATCAACCCGGCAGGTCGACCAGCGGACCGCCGATCTCAATCGCTTTCTTGTACGCCTCGCGATTCATCAACCGTTCGAGATAGGCCTTGGCGTTCGGGCGTTCATCGAGCAGCCCGACGAGATTGGAGAGTTCCAGCAGATATTCGAGATTGATGTCCGCCCCGGTCAGCGTTTCGCCGACGAGGAATTCGCGGCCCTCCAGATGCGCATCGATATAATCGAGCAGCTTGGTGACCTCGCCGCCGACGAACCCGCCGAGGATATCGCCCAGCCCGCCGAAACGCGGGCCCAGCAGCGTCAGCAGGATCGGCATGGCGAGCGTGCCTTCCGCGAATTGCAGCCATTCGAGATAGGGCGCGCGATCGGCGTTCGAGGTCGGCGCCAGCTGCCCCTCCCCGCGCGTTTCGATGATATATTCGATGATCGCGCCGGACTCGACCATGACATGCCCGTCAATCTCCACCGTCGGCGCCTTGCCGAGCGGATGGACGGCGAACAGATCTTCCTGCGACCGGTTGGTCTCCGGATGCCGGTGATGCTCCTCCATCTCATATTGCAGGCCGAGCTCTTCGAGCAGCCAGATGATCCGCGTCGAACGCGAAAAGCGGAGATGGTGGAGTTTGATCATGAAAGTGTCCCGTGATGGCGTCGCGGACGTGCAACGGCATACATTCTCGCCGTTCGCCGGTGCGCGATCAACCGTCTTTTTGTCCGATCAGCCGCCGGCGACCATCGGCGAGACATAATCCGGGTCATGCGCGAAGGGCAGCGGCGCATCGTCGCGCAGGGCCGAAAGGATGGCGGCGAAATCGGTGTCGAAGCGGTAATCGAGCAGCCGCTCAACCCGGCCCGGATCATAGACCCGGTCGATATGGGGCGGCAGCGTCCAGCCGCGCGCGGCGTACAGCTCCGCCGCATCGGGAAAATGGTGCGCGATGACGGCGGGCGCATCGGCGATGAGGTCTGCGGCTTCGTCGCGGGAGAATGGCGGCGGCGCGGACAGGATGAAGGTTTCGCAGCCCAGCCCTTTCGCGCGCTCCAGCGCAGCGATATGCGCGCGTGCCGCATCCTCGACCGTCAGCCGGCGGTTGAGAAACTCGTTGGCCTTGAGGTTGGGCCCGCTCGGTTCGCTATGCGTGTCGTCATCCTCCGGGAAGAAGCGACCGGTCCGCAATATCGCGACATCGAAGCCGTGCAGCTCGTGATAGAGTCGGCAGAGATGCTCGGCCGCGAGCTTGGTGACGCCGTAGATATTGCGCGGACGCAGCGGGCCGAAATCCTCGTCGAGCCACCAGGCCTCGGTCGCACCGCCATCCTTGCCCGCCCGCACATCGGCGCGGATCATCAGCGAGGTCGTCGACGTGAAGATGAAACGGTCATGGGCCGCGGCCGCGGCCGCCTCCAGCAAATTGAGCGTACCCGTCACGTTTGTGTCGACGAACGCCTGGGCTGGGTACCGCGCGATATCTGGCTTGTGCAGCGCGCCGCCATGGACGACCGCCTCGATACCGTGATCCGCGAAAGCCCGGTCGATCGCCGTGCGATCGGCGACGGAGGCGACGATAACCGTATGCGTACCCGGCACGACGTCCAGGCCGACCGGTTCGTGCCCGGCGGCGCGCAGCATCGGCGCGAGAAAGCGGCCCAACCAGCCCGACGATCCGGTCAGCAGGACCCGCATGTCATGCCTCCAAGCGCGGCGTCAGGCGGCCTGTCCGACCCGCTCGACATAATGCGCGGTCGTCTTTTCGCCGACTTCCTCGGGCGTCACTCCCGGCGCCAGCTCGATCAGCGCGAACGGGCTGTCATGATCGGGGCGATGGAACACGCCGAGATTGGTGATGATCATGTCGACGACATTGGTGCCGGTCAGCGGCAGCGTGCATTCGGGAATGAATTTCGGATCGCCCGCCTTGGAGGTGTGATCCATGACGACGATGATCTTCTTGACGCCCGCAACGAGATCCATCGCGCCGCCCATGCCCTTGATCATCTTGCCCGGGATCATCCAGTTGGCGATGTCGCCATTTTCCGCGACCTCCATCGCGCCCAAAACCGTCAGATCGATGTGCCCGCCACGGATCATCGCGAAACTGTCCGACGAGCCGAAATAGCTGGACGAGGGCAGCGCGCTGATCGTCTGCTTGCCGGCGTTGATCAGGTCCGCGTCCACCTCGTCGGGATAGGGGAACGGCCCGATGCCGAGCATGCCGTTTTCGGATTGCAGCGTGACCTCGACCCCGTCTGGGATATGGTTGGCGACGAGCGTCGGGATGCCGATGCCGAGATTGACATAATAGCCGTCTTCCAGCTCCTGCGCGGCGCGCGCGGCCATCTGATTGCGGTCCCAGGGCATTATCGTGTTTCCTCTTCACTAGAGTCCGTTTGTGCTCCACTATCTAAGCCGCACAGAATACTTCCATCCGCCATTGCTGCCTGTATCTCGGCCATACGGGCATCTTCATCGACAGAAGACGGATCGACGGAGCTGGCGGCTTCGCCAATGGCAGGGATTATCTGCATGGCCGATTGCTGAAGTAATGAGGTGCTCTCGCGTTGCATCTGATTTCCAACGGTAGCAGCATATGACGCCAGTAGCTGACGTCGCTGCTCCTCGGGCATATCAACAGCTGCTGCGAGTGTTTCAGCAGGTATGTTGTCACGATGGGCTTGAATTAAGTTGTTCTCCCACCTCGGCAGTCCTTCGGCCAGCGCATCCTCGAATAAGGGCGAGAGAACGCTACAATATTCTGTGAGCCCGAGACTGCGTACCGCCATGGCACTTGTCTGAGTTCTCATAACCGTCATCAACAAGAACTGCCGGAACTGTTCTTCTGCCTTCACCAGAGGCCGCAATTGCTCGTCGGTCGCTATCTGCGCATACGAAGGAACACTATGGGCCGCTAGAAGAAAGCCAAGCCCAATGAGGGTTTTTCTCACTGGGATAGTTCCCTCTCGCGGGTCGTCTCGAACTCGATCTTCTTGTCGTAGGGCGAGCCGTCGATCAGGCGTTTGACGTAGATGCCCGGCAGGTGGATGCAGTCGGGATCGAGCTCTCCGACCTCCACGATCTCCTCGACCTCGGCGACGCAGATCTTGCCGGCGGTCGCCATCGGCTGGTTGAAGTTGCGCGCCGTCTTGCGGAATACGAGGTTCCCGCTCTTGTCGGCCTTCCAGCCCTTTATGATGCAGAGGTCAGCGAAGATCCCACGCTCGAGGATGTACGTCTCGCCGTCGAACTCCTTATGCTCCTTGCCCTCGGCGACGACCGTGCCGACGCCGGTTTTCGTGTAGAAACCGGGGATACCCGCACCGCCGGCCCGACAACGTTCGGCAAGCGTGCCCTGCGGACAGAATTCGACCTCCAGTTCCTCGGCGAGGAATTGCCGCTCGAACTCCTTGTTCTCGCCAACGTACGAAGAAATCATCTTCTTCACCTGCTTGGTGCGCAGCAGCTTGCCGAGCCCTTCTCCGTCGATGCCCGCATTGTTGGACGCAATGGTCAGGTCCTTCGTGCCGGCGTCGCGGATCGCGTCGATCAGCCGTTCGGGAATGCCGCACAGGCCGAACCCGCCCGCGCAGATATGCATGCCGTCGAACAGCAGCCCGTCGAGCGCGGTGGCGGCATCGGGATAGATTTTCTGCATGAAGGTCTCCGCTGGGGTGAAAGCGTTTCGCCCATTAGGCGGGCGCAATGAGTCGGGTCAATTGCCGTAACCGTCACACGGCCCGCAAATCCCGCAATCGCCGCGTTTGACTTCGATCAACACGGCTGTGAGGCGGATCGCTATCCTCATGCTATACAGGATATCCCGGTCAGGAGAATCATCATGCGATCCATTCTGCTTCCCGTAAACGACGAAGACGGTTTCGAGTCCCGCCTGCAGGCGGCGCTCGATCTCGGGCGCGCGGCGAACGGCCATATCACCTTTATTCACGGCATCCCGGTCAGCGATTATGTCGCGCTCGATCCGTTCGGCGGCTCCTATTATGTCGCCGAACAGCGCGAGGCCGCGCTTGCGGAAGCGGACAGGAAAAAGGCGAAGCTCGACGCGGAAATGCAGAACGAGGACGTCCCCTGGGATTTCCTTTCGGCCGAGGGCGCGCCGGAAGACGTGCTGGTCGCCCAGTCGCGCATCGTAGACGTGGCCGTCCTGAGCGAACCGGCCGGGGACAGCGACGACGATCTCGCATCCAGCGTCACTTACCTCGTCATGGAAGCCGAATGCCCGATCCTCGCCGTGCCGCAGACCAGCAAGGCGCTCGATTGCGCGGGCAAGGCGGTGGTCGCGTGGAACGGCTCCGCCCCGGCTGCCAATGCGATGCGCGCGGCGATCCCGATGCTGCAGGTCGCCGAGTCAGTCGAAGTGGTGACGATCGGCGAAGATCCGAAAGATTTCCCGGCAGCGTCGGCCTGCGCCTATCTATCGCGCCACGGCATCTCGGCGGAGCTGATCCTGCGCGACCGGCGCGAAAAGGTGGCCGACGCGATGCACGACCTGCTGCTCGACCGGAAGGCGGACTACATGGTGATGGGCGCCTATGGCCATAGCCGCATCCGCCAGACCTTGTTCGGCGGCGTCTCGCGGCACTTCATCAAGCAATCGCCTGTCCCGGTGCTCATGATGCACTGAGCGGCGCGCGTTACGGCGTCGCGTCCTCGCTTTCGAGCGAGAGGCGCGCACCGGTCAGCGTGCCATTCCAGCCCGTGTCCGATGCACCGCGCCACGCCCGCGTGTCGCGGCCCGCTTCGAACGTAAAGTGGACGCTATGCTTACCCTGGACAAGCCGCACTTCGAACAGCGCCGTATTGAGCGGCCGGAATTCCGAAACATTCACCTGCCGCCGTTCGCTCTCCAAAGCACGCAGCAGTTCGACGCTCGGCCACAGTCCGCTGAATACCGTCTGACGGTCGTCGACCATGTCGCGTGAAGACGCCGGCTCGATCGCGAGAGTCGTGAGGCCCAGCCGATCGCCGTCATGGAGGCGCGCAAGCCGAACGCCGTCGATACCACCGGCTGTAGCTGATGCCCGGCGTCCGTCCAGCAGCGTGACCGCACCCGTGCCGACCACCTGCGCGCTATATTCGGCGAGGTCGACCAGCAGCGCCGTATCTTCGTCGATACCGATGCCGATCCGCGCCGGGCCGGGTTGCGCCATGATTGCGCGCATCAGCCGGCCGAGCCGCCCGCGCGCGGCGAAATGCTGATCGAGGATGAAGGGCGAAAACAGCCGCAACCCCTGCATCAGGACGAGCCCGTCGCCCTCGTCGGCAACCGCGTCTCCGATATCGCCGAACAGCGCGCCGAAGCCATTGCCGCGCGCGATCATCGGGCTGCTCATCGCTGCGGCCCCGGCGCTGGTTCCGCCGACGATCGCGCCGTCGCGCAGCCGCGCGCGGATCGCCGCCAGCATCGGGCTGTCAGCGCCGCTCTGTTCGATCAACGCCCGATTGAGGCGCAGCTGATCCCCGCCGGTAAACCAGATCGCGCCGGCGGCCTCGATCTTCGCGATCTCTTCCGGATCGGAGGCGTTCGCCGCCCAGTCGCTCTCGTCGATATCGGGTGTATCGGGATCGTCGACCACCGCGAGCCTGACGATCATGATCTCTTCCGGCGCAACGCCATAATGCATCAACTCGCCCGCGACGGTCGCCGCACTGGCCGAAGCGTCGGATGTCGCCGCAGCGATGATCGCGACACCGGGACTCTCTTCCGGCCGGTTATCGAGCAGCGCGCGGTAGACGGGTTCGTTGTCGAAAGAGAGCCCGCCGCCGACGATCAGCAGATGGCCGGTATCGGCGCGAGCCGGGCTGGCAAGCGCGAGCGCGGCGAGAACCGCCCAGACAGCTATCGCCAGCCAGCGTGTCACAAGACGCCATCCTCCAGCTCGAGCGCGGCGCTCAGATCGGCAAGCGCCTGCGCCTCCCCCGTCACCTTGATCGCCGTCATGCCGAGCGCGGCGGCGGGCTTACAGTTGATCCCGAGATCGTCGAGATAGACGCAGGCGCGCGGTTCGACCGACAGCGCGTCGCACATCATCTCGTAGATGCGCGGATCGGGCTTGCGGACGCCGGCTTTCGAGCTTTCGATGATATGGTCGAAACGCGTCATGATATCGGCGATCGCTGCGGCCTTTTTTTCGCTGCCCGCCATCCCCGCGCCCTTGCCGGCCGGCACATTGTTGGTGATGCAGCCGAGCCCGTAATCGCGCGTCTTCAGCGTATCGAGCGCATCCACCATGCGCGGGCGGATATCGCCGGAGAGGCATGCCAGCACGTCGCTGCCCTTGAGTTCCACGCCGACGGCCCGCGCTTCGGCCGCGAACAATTCGTCGAACTGGGCGGCGTCGATCTCGGACCGTTCGAACTTCGCCCAGGCATTGTTGTCGGGGTCCGCCGCGTTGATCCGGCGGACGCTGTTCACCGGGATGCCGCGCTCTTCCTCCATCCGGTTGAAGGCATCGAACGGCGAGGACGTGATCACACCGCCGAAATCCCAGATCACCACCGTCTTGTTCATCGCATGCCTCGCAGAAAATCTGCGCGGTCCTTAAAGGCGATGAATCGCGGCGGTCAAACGATTAGCGCGGCGATGCAGCAAAATGCGGGCGCGCGACTATTGGCGGATGCGCCGCGGTTGCAACCCGGCCGCGGCGATCCCGGCTTCGGCGCAGGCGATATCGTCCTCCGGCGGTTCGCCGGAGACGCCGATCGCGCCCAATCGGTGCTGACCGGTCGCGTCGTAAATCGGCACGCCGCCCCCGACCGTAACAACCCCCGGCGCATCGGCGAAGCCCGGCGTATTGCGCGCGCCCTCTTCCATACCGGCGGTCGAGAAGCCCCAGGTCGCCGCCGCATAGGCCTTTTCCTCGGCAAAGGCGACGATGCCGGGCCCGTTTCCGTCCATGCGCAGCGCGGCCATGATATGCCCGCCGGCGTCGACGACCACGATGCCGTGGCTCTGTCCGTTCGCTTCGGCATGCGCGACGCAACCGTTCAAAACGGCCTGCGCCGTCACCGCATCCATGACGGCCGTATTCTGCGCCTGCGCCGGCAACGCGGCTGCAAGCGCGAGCAAAGCGCCGCCCGTAACTCCCTGCAATTTCATTATTCTCTCCCCCAGACCGGCCTGCCTGTGGTCAGGCGTTATGCTCCAGCCTCAGGCCCGGGCGCGGCCAATCCATCTTTACGAGCCGCCCCGTCCCCGACAGCGTCAGCCAGGCCGTCCGCATGTCCGGCCCGCCAAAACAGACATTGGTCGTAAATATGTCGTCGGTCGCGACGAATTCGACCAACGACCCATCGGGAGCGACGACCGAAATCCCGCATTCGCCGATGGTTGCGATGCAGATATTGCCCTCGCCATCGACGGCGAGACTGTCGAAGAATTTGTAGCCGGCCGGTCGATAGAGCGGGATGCCGGGTCCACCGGGCCCCGCATCGGGCGCGACCTTGCCGGGTTCGGTGATGTTGAAACTCATCAACCGGCACGTATAGGTCTCGGCCGCGTAGAGCGTCTTGCCATCGGGCGAGAGCCCGACGCCGTTGGGATTGTTGGAGGGGAAGATCACCTCTTCGAGATGACTGCCATCGGCCTTGGCGTAGAAGATGCCGACAATATCGTGGCAACGGGTTTCGTAGTTCACCTTGCCGTGATCGGTGAACCAGAAGCCGCCATGCGCATCGAACACGATATCGTTGGGGCCGCGCAGCACGCAGTCGAAATCGCCGGACTTGTAGAGCGTTTCGACTTCGCCGGTTTCGAGATCGACGCGCTCGATCCGCCCGCCCGAATAATCTTTCGCGATCCCGTGCGGCGCGAGCATGCCGTCGCTCTCGATATATTCGAAACCGCCATTGTTGCAGACATAGAGCTTGCCGTCCGGCCCGATCGCCGCGCCATTCGGTCCGCCGCCGGGTTCAGCGACGGTGTCCTTGGTGCCGTCTGGCTGCACCCGCGTGATCCGTCCCTCGGCGATCTCGACGAGCACGACGCTCCCATCGTCCATCGCCACCGGGCCTTCGGGAAAACGCAATCCGTCCGTCACCAACTCGAAATCGCTCATGTCAAATTCTCTCCTGTTCGCGCCGCTTCATGATTGTCCGTTGACACCGAAGGCCCTTTTCGGCCGGGTGTGACTTTCGCCATTCTGCCCGGAAAAACGCCGATTTTCGCTATCTACCCCAGCGCCGGGTGTGACTTTTCGGATCGGGGCCGGGTGGCCGGATATGCGGCAGGGATCGATCACGAAAGCCACCATAGCGCGAAGCGGGCCGCGTAGGACAGCACGAAGTCGAAAGGCGCCGTTTCGCACAACAGGCGTCAAACAAATTCCGTATGACGGGTGGCGCTGAAGCCGCGCACGCCATAATGATTGCAGCGTCAAACCAACCGTCAGCGGAAACATGATGACCCCCGATTATCCCGAAAAATTATCCTTCCAGATCGACGGCGAATGGATCGAAGCCGGCGACCGCCGGACGCAGAACGTGGTCAACCCGGCGACCGGCGAAACGCTCGCTGCGCTGCCACTCGCCACGACGGAAGATCTCGATCGCGCGCTCGCTGCGGCCGAGCTCGGATTCCGCGAATGGAAGACCAGGCAAGTCGATGAACGCGGCGTGGTCCTCCACAAAATCGCCGACCTGCTGCGCGAACGCGCCGAGGATATTGCGCCCGTCCTCACCATGGAGCAGGGCAAGCCCTATCGGGAATCGATGGGCGAGGTGGTCGGCGCGGCGGCGCTGTTCGACTATTTTGCCGAGGAGGCGAAGCGCGCGCATGGCCGCGTGCTCGTCCGTCCGACCGGCCAGCGGTCCATCGTCATCAAGCAGCCGGTCGGCCCGGTCGCCGCGTTCAGCCCTTGGAATTTCCCGCTCTTCCTGATGGCGCGCAAGCTAGCACCGGCGCTCGCGGCGGGGTGCTCGATCATCTGCAAGCCGCCCGAGGAAACCCCGGCCTGTGCCATCAAGCTGATGCAATGCGTGCTGGATGCGGGCGTACCGGGGCATGTCGCGCAGATGGTGTTCGGCGTGCCCGACGAGGTCAGCACCCACCTGATCGCCTCGCCGATCATCCGCAAGATCAGCTTCACCGGATCGGTGCCGGTCGGCAAGCATCTGATGAAGCTCGCGGCGGACGGCGTGAAGCGCACGACGATGGAGCTGGGCGGCCATGCGCCCGTACTCGTGTTCGACGATTGCGATCTGGAGCGCACGCTCGACATCATCGTGCCGCAGAAGTTCCGCAATGCCGGGCAGGTCTGCGTCAGCCCGACGCGTTTCTATGTCCAGAACGGCATCTACGACCGGTTCGTCGCGGAGTTCACGCGACGGACGGAACGGCTCACCGTCGGTAACGGATTGGATAACGCGACCGAAATGGGGCCGCTCGCCAATGAACGCCGCCCCGAAGCCGTCGGCGCGCTGATTGCAGACGCGGCGGACAAGGGCGCGCGGATCACGACCGGCGGCGATGTGCTGGGCGATAGCGGCTTCTTCTTCCGCCCGACCGTCATCGCCGATGTCCCGCTCGACGCGCAGATCATGTCCAACGAACCGTTCGGCCCGGTCGCGATGATGCGTCCCTTCGAAACGCTCGACGAATCCATCGAACAGGCGAACCGCCTGCCCTATGGCCTCGCCGCCTTCGCGTTTACCGAGAATGGCCGCCAGGCGATGATCCTCGGCGACGCCATCGAGAGCGGAATGGTCGGCATCAACACGGTCGGCATCAGCGCGGTCGACGCGCCGTTCGGCGGGGTGAAGGAATCGGGCTTCGGCAGCGAGGACGGGCCGGAGGGGTTGGAGGCCTATATGGTCACCAAGGCGGTGCATCAGGCATGAGCGACACGGCAAAGCCCCGCACCGGCGGGCAAATTCTCGTCGACAATCTCGTCGCCCAGGGCTGCGACCGGATCTTCTGCGTGCCCGGCGAGAGCTATCTCGCGGTGCTCGACGCGCTGCACGATACCGAGGAGATCGACCTGATCGTCTGCCGTCAGGAAGGCGGCGTCTCGTTCATGGCCGCCGCCGATGGCGCGATGACCGGGCGGCCGGGGATCGCCTTCGTGACGCGCGGCCCCGGCGCCACCAACGGCTCGATCGGCGTCCATGTCGCGATGCAGGATTCGGTGCCGATGATTTATTTCATCGGCGATGTCGGGCGCGGCGACAAGGATCGCGAAGCCTTTCAGGAGATCGATTTCCCGGCGATGTTCGGGCCCGTCGCCAAATGGGCAGCCAAGATCGACGACGCGGCACGCATCCCCGAATATGTCGCGCGCGCCTATTCGGTCGCGATGAACGGGCGGCCGGGGCCGGTCGTGCTGGCGCTGCCCGAGGATATGCTGCGCGATGCGGTCGCGGCCGTGGACCGCCCCAAGGTCATCCGGCCCGCCCAGCATCCCGATCCCGAGGCGATGGAAGTGATGATGGGACTGCTGCGCGACGCCGCCGCGCCCGTCGCGATCGTCGGCGGGGCGGACTGGTGCGCGGGCGCGTCCCATTATTTTCGCGAATTCGCCGAGGATATCGGCCTCCCCGTCGCCTGCGGGTTCCGACGGCAGGACGCGATCCCGAACGAGAGCTCGGTCTGGGCCGGCAATCTCGGCTATGGCCCCAACCCCAAGCTGCTCGACCGGATCCGCAATGCCGACCTGCTGCTCGTCGTCGGCGCGCGGCTCGGCGAGGCGACGACCGACGGCTATACGCTGATCGCGCCCGACCATCCCGACCAGATGCTGATCCACGTCCATCCCGATCCGGAAGAACTAGGCCGCGTCTATCGCACCGATCTCGCCATCTGCGCGGACATGCGCGAATTTTCCGAGGAAGCCTCGCTCTGGGAGCATGCGATCATCGATTTCGATTGCGGCCAGGAGGCCCATGCCGAATGGGAGGCGTGGAACACGGTCGAAGCGAATGACGATCTGACGCTGGATGTCGCCCAATGCGTGCAGGCGGCGCGCGAGACGCTCCCTGCCGACAGCATCATCTGCAACGGCGCGGGCAATTTTTCCGGCTGGTGGCACCGCTATTGGCGCTATGATGGCCCGGTCTGCCAGCTCGCACCGACCGCTGGCGCCATGGGCTATGGTGTTCCCGCCGCCGTCGCCGCGGCGCTGCGCCATCCCGACCGGCAGGTGCTGGCGATCGCCGGGGACGGCGATTTCCTGATGAACGGGCAGGAATTGGCGACCGCCGTGCAGCACGGCGCGGAGATGATCGTGATCGTCATCGACAATGGCAGTTACGGCACGATCCGCATGCACCAGGAGCGCGAATATCCCGAACGGCTGTCGGGCACTACGCTCAGCAATCCCGACTTCGCGGCGCTCGCCCGAGCCTATGGCGGATGGGCCGAAACGATCGAGACGACGGCCGAGTTCGCGCCCGCGCTGGAACGCGCAAAATCCGAACGCGGCGTGCGCCTCTTGCATCTGAAGATCGACGTCGAGGACCAGCTGGCGGCGGGCGGCAGGACGGTCGAAGCTGTCCGCAAGGCCGCCCGGTGATCTCGGCCTGTTCAGGCGCAGTCTCGATCAATTGCAGCGTGGATGCGTTCCGATGTCGCGGATGTCGTAAATCCGGCCGTCCGCGACGGTCGCCTGCAAGCATTGGCGCGTATCCGGGCGCCACTGGATGCTGTAGCGCGTATTGCCTGACGTGAAGTTGTCGACCTGCCGGAAACCGCGCCGGTCGAGTTCGCTCATCGCGCCGGCCGCGCGCGCACCGTTGAGATCGCTGACATCGACAGAGGGCTGATACCCGCCGCCGCGATGATGGCGGCGATGACGCAGATTATGGTCGCGTTGCTGAACGCCGGCCTCATACCCGTTCGCATAGCCGTCCGATCGATCGTAATTGTGATAGGTGGCGTTGTGCAGCCCGTCGCTGAAACCGCGGTCATACTGGGCGCGATAGTCGCGGCTATTGCTGTCATTGTCGCCGTGATCGTCATTATTGTGATGGTTGCTGGCCAGCGCCGCGATCAGCGCGGCACCGATGCCGATCACGCCGATCGCCGCCGCCGTGCCAGCGCCTTCATGGTGCCCGCAATCCTGATCCGAGGCATCGGTGATAGACTGGTAGCGGCCGTCATATGTGCGGACGAGGACGCAGTCGTCCGCTTCCTCGTTCCACCAATGCGCCGCGAGGACATTGCCGGCCTGATGCGTTTCGACATGTTCATAGCCGCGCCGCTGAAGGCTCATTTCGGCCTGTCCGCCGCGCGCACCGACCAAGTCCTGAAGGTCGTCGGCGCCGTCGGCATGAGCCGGGGCGGCAAGACAGGCGGTGGCGGCAACGCCCGCCGCCAGATTCCGGAGTGTTGAAAGTCGCATCGTGCAGTCTCCCTGATTCGTGCGTTCCACCACCCTCAGCGAGTCTGTCTCCCCAAAGCACTTTTGCTCCAAATGGCAAAGAAAGCAATGGTTTGGATTGGCGATGGCCGATAAGGAGCATGCCATGAAATGGATTTTCGCGATTTTTCTCGCGCTGTATGCGGGTGCGGTGCTGCTTTATCTGGTCGGGACGTTCGGCTGGTTCGGACAGGACAGGGATCCCCTGTCCGGCGTTTTCCTGATGCCGCTCGGGCTTCCATGGAACCTTCTGGCGGATCGGATCGGGATTGGCGGCATGGCGGCCGCCTTACTCGCCCCGGCCGTCAATGCCGCGATCCTGTTATGGCTGTGGCGACGCTGATCGCGAATGGCGGATGCTGGGTAGAGCCGGAAAGGGCCATCGCCGAGGGGTCGGCGATGGCCCGATGCGACCCGGTTTAGCTACAGGGGCAGTAGAAACCAGGTAACTCCGACGCCTGTCGTAAGGCCCGAAATCCGGGCGCATGTAAAGCGGCCGGAGCGCCAATTTCGACGAACGGTTGGCTGGCATAGATCAACTTGCCATCCGCCGGCCTGCAACGGCGCCAATCCGCTGCAGATGCGAAACGGGCCGCCCCGGTTTCCCGGAGCGGCCCGTATCCGTGTGCAAAGGTTCCGCGTTCAGATCTTGTCGCCGAGCGCACCCTTCACTTCGCCCTTGGCTTTCTGCGCCTGGCCCTTGGCCTGCTGCTTCTCGCCCTTGGCTTCGAGTTTCTTGTCGCCGGTCACTTCGCCGGCGGCTTCCTTGGCGAGCCCGGCGGCCTTGTTCGCGCCGCCTTTCGCCTTGTCCTTCAGTTCGCCCATCGTCATTCTCCTCTCGTCTGCCAATCCGGAATTGGATCGACTTCCCAAAGACTTAACGATGGAAACGGGCGCGATGTTCCGCAGCTCGCCGCAAAAAATCCGGGCGCCGGCCGACTAGCGGAACGTCATCCCGCCATCGACCATATATTGCGAGCCGGTCACGTAGGACGCATCGTCGGAGAGCAGGAACAGGGCGACCGCGGCGACCTCGTCGGACGTGCCCAACCGGCCGAGCGGCACTTGCTCCTTGATCATGTCGAGAAATTCTTCCTTCTGGTCCTCGTCGAGGCCCATCCCGTTCATGAAATTGGTGTCGATGGGGCCCGGCGCGATCGAGTTCACGCGGATGTTGCGCCCCGCGAGATCGGCCGCCCAGGAACGGGTCAGCGCCGTCACCGCCCCTTTTGTCGCGGCATAGACCGCACCCTGGGCCTGGCCGAGATAGGGCGACACCGACGCCGTCACGACAACCGATCCGCCATCGGACAGATGCGGGATCAGGCTCGCCATCTGCAGCACTGGACCGCGCACATTCACATCGCTCTGCTTGTCGAAGCCTTCCGCGTCGACCTGGTCGTTCGGCTCGAATATCCCGAACCCGGCGTTCAGCCAGAGCCCGTCCAGGCCGCCCATTTCGGACTTCACGGTTTCGGCAAGCGCTTTCGCGGCATCGGGGTCGCCGGCATCGTTCTGGAGGACCAGCGCATCGTCCGGCAGGGCCTCGCGCGTTTCGTCGAGATGGTTCTCGCTCTGGCCGGTAACGGCGACGCGCCCGCCTTCCCCGGCGATCCGCTTGGCCGCAGCGAGGCCCATACCGCTGGTACCGCCGGTGATCAGAATGCGCTTGTCGGAAAATCGTGCCATTAGAAGCTCCTGTGGGTGTGAGAAAGACGGTCCCCTCTTCCTCACCCAACAACGGAGCAGCGCGATCGTTCCGCCGGCACGGGGTTAAATCAGGCCGGCCAACGGGCTGGACGGATCGGCATATTTGCGCGTCGCCATACGGCCGGCGAGATAGGCCTCTCGGCCCGCTTCCACGGCAAGCTTCATCGCGCGGGCCATGCGGACGGGCGCCTTCGCCTCGGCGATCGCCGTGTTCATCAGCACGCCATCGCATCCCAGTTCCATCGCCACCGCCGCATCCGACGCCGTACCGACACCCGCATCGACGAGCACGGGCACGCTCGCGCCCTCGACGATCAGCCGGATCGTCACGCGGTTCTGGATGCCGAGGCCCGAACCGATCGGCGCGCCGAGCGGCATCACGGCGACCGCGCCCGCTTCCTCGAGCTGTTTCGCGGCGATCGGATCGTCGACGCAATAGACCATCGGCTTGAAGCCTTCGTTCGCCAGCGTCTCGGTCGCGCGCAGCGTCTCGCGCATATCGGGATAGAGCGTCTTCGCCTCGCCCAGCACCTCGAGCTTCACGAGATCCCAGCCGCCCGCTTCGCGCGCCAGCCGCAGCGTCCGGATCGCCTCCTCGGCGGTAAAGCAACCCGCCGTATTGGGGAGATAGGTGTATTGTTTGGGATCGATGAAATCGGTCAGCATCGGCGCTTTGGGATCGGAGACGTTCACCCGGCGCACGGCGACGGTAATGATTTCCGCCCCCGAGGCTTCGAGCGCCGCGGCATTCTCCTCGAAATCCTTGTACTTGCCCGTGCCGACGATCAGGCGGGAGGTGAAGCTCTGCCCGGCCACGCTCCAGCCATCTTCGGCAGAATCGCCGCCGCCGACGAAATGGACGATCTCAAGCTCGTCGCCATCCTCGACCAGTACATCGCCGAGCGTGGAACGGGGCACGATTTCGAGATTGCGCTCGACGGCCACTTTCGCCGGATCGAGGCCCAATTCCTCGCTCGCCAGCGCGGCGAGCGTCAGGCCCTTGTGGACGCGGCGATGCTCGCCGTTGATCCGAATGGAAACCGTGCCATCGCTGGTCATGCGTGCATCCTGCCTTTGCGTTACGAGACGAGCCGCATATAGGTGTCCGCCCCGCATCGCCGCAACCGGAAGGCAGCGCCAATGGCCGACAAAGCCGTGATCTACGTCCTTAACGGGCCCAATCTGAACCTGCTCGGCATGCGCGAGCCGGAAATCTACGGCTCCGACACGCTGGACGACATCGCCGGACGGCTCGAAGACCGGGCGCAGGAGGCCGGCGTCGATATCGAAGTCCGCCAGTCCAACCATGAAGGCCATCTGGTCGACTGGATCCATGAGGCACAGGCGGACGGGGCGAAGGCCATCGTGCTGAATGCCGCGGGTTTCACACATACATCGGTGGCGCTGCACGATGCGATAAAGGCCGTGTCGGTCCCCGTGATCGAGGTGCACCTGTCGAACCCGCATGCGCGCGAGCCGTTTCGGCGGAAAAGCCTGGTCGGCGAAGCGGCGCACGGCACGATTTCGGGCTTCGGCGCACTTTCCTATCTGCTGGCGCTGGACGCGGCCCTTCAGCTTTGAGTACAAGCGCTGGCTTGTACGCTGGCGACGGCCGGCAACAGGGATAAAGGGTTTGCAATGACCACGGACAAAGGCGCCGCCAAGGGCACCATGAATGTCGACACCGAACTGGTGCGCCAGCTCGCCGAGCTGCTGGACGACGTCAATCTCACCGAAATCGAAGTCGAAGACGGTGAACGGAGCATCCGCGTCGCGCGCGAGCCCGGCAGCGTGTCCATGGCGGCCCCGGCCCCTGTCGCGGCCCCCGCACCTGCCCCGGCGGCGCCCAGCCCGTCCGCGCCGGTGGAAAGCGCGCCCGCCGCGGCTGTCGACGAGCATCCCGGCGCGCTCAAATCGCCGATGGTCGGCACTGCCTATATGGCGCCCGAGCCCGGCGCCGACCCGTTCGTCAAGGTCGGCGATACGGTGTCCAAGGGCGATACGCTGCTGATCATCGAGGCGATGAAGGTGATGAACCCGATCGCCGCCGACAAGTCGGGCACGGTCAGCGCCATGCTCGTCGAGGATGCGGAGCCGGTGGAATTCAACCAGCCGCTCGTCGTCATCGAGTAGGCGGGCGATCCGATGATCAAGAAGGTCCTGATTGCCAATCGCGGCGAGATAGCGCTGCGCATCCATCGCGCCTGCCACGAAATGGATATCAAGACGGTGGCCGTGCATTCGACGGCGGATGCCGAGGCCAAGCATGTGAAGCTGGCCGACGAAGCCGTGTGCATCGGCCCGCCGCCTGCCACGGACAGCTATCTCAACATCCCGAACATCATCTCGGCCGCCGAGATCAGCCATGCCGACGCGATCCATCCCGGTTACGGCTTTCTCTCGGAGAATGAGAAGTTCGCGTCGATCGTCGAAGAGCATGACGTCATCTGGATCGGGCCGAAGCCCGAACATATCCGCGTCATGGGCGACAAGGTCGAGGCGAAGAAGACGGCCGGCAAGCTCGGCCTGCCGCTCGTGCCCGGCTCTGACGGGGCCGTGCGCGACATCGCCGAGGCGAAGAAGATCGGCGAAGAGATCGGCTATCCGCTGATCGTGAAAGCCGCATCGGGCGGCGGCGGACGCGGCATGAAGGTCGTGCCCGAGGCGAGCAAGCTCGAATCGCTAATGAAACAGGCCGGCTCCGAGGCGAAATCGGCCTTTGGCGACGACACCGTCTATCTGGAGAAATATCTCGGCAATCCGCGCCATATCGAGTTCCAGATTTTCGGCGACGGCAAGGGCAATGCGATCCATCTCGGCGAGCGCGACTGCTCGCTGCAACGGCGGCACCAGAAGGTTCTCGAAGAGGCGCCGGGCCCCACCATCACCGAAGAAGAGCGGACGCGGATGGGCGATATCTGCGCGAAGGCGATGGCCGATATGGGCTATCGCGGCGCGGGCACGATCGAATTCCTCTACGAGGATGGCGGGTTCTACTTCATCGAGATGAACACGCGCCTGCAGGTCGAACATCCGGTGACCGAGATGATCACCGGGATCGACCTGGTGCGCGAACAGATACTGGTCGCCGCCGGCCAGCCGCTATCGGTGACGCAGGACGAGGTGACGTTCACCGGCCATGCCATCGAATGCCGGATCAATGCGGAAAATCCCGACACCTTCGCGCCCTCGCCGGGCAAGGTCGTCAATTATCATGCGGCCGGCGGCATGCATGTGCGTGTCGATAGCGGGCTCTATTCGGGATATACGATCCCGCCTCATTACGATTCCATGGTCGCCAAGCTGATCGTCTACGGCAAGAGCCGGAACAAGTGCATCCGCCGCCTGCGCCGGGCGCTCGAGGAGATGGTGATCGACGGCGTGGACACGACCCTGCCGCTCCATCAGGCGCTGCTCGAAGACCCGGACGTCCTGGCCGGCAATTACACGATAAAATGGCTGGAGGAATGGCTGGAGCGCAAAGCGGCTGCAGCCGACGCCAGCTGATGCCCGGCGAGACGGATCTCGACGCGCTGTTGCGCGACCTCAAACCCATGCTCGCCGAGGAGGAACACGGCTTCGCGACGATCCCGATGGGCGAAGGCTGGCCGCAGGGGCTAGTGCCCATCGCAACGTTCGCCGAAGCGGAAGGGGCGAGCGTGATCGCGCTTACCTCCATCATGGAGGGTATCGGTCTGGCGCATGAAGGGGGCTGGGCAAAAATCACGATCGGCGCTAACAGCGCGCTCGACGCCGTCGGCTTGACGGCGAGAATCGCCGCCGCGCTTGCCGAAAAGGGGATCAGTTCCAATATAGTTGCGGCTTATCATCACGATCATGTGTTCGTGCCCTGGGCGCGGCGTGACGAGGCGATGGCGGTTCTGGAAGACTTGTCGAAGGCACAGGAGTAATTCGTTCGATGCAGGCCATTATCTACCACAACCCGCGGTGCGGCACGTCGCGCAAGACGCTGGAGATTCTGGAAAAAGCGCCGGCCATTGCGGTCCGCGTGATCGAGTATCTCAAAGAGCCGCCGACGAAGAAGAAGCTGAAAGAGCTGTACAAGAAAGCCGGCATCACCCCGCGCGAGGGCATGCGGGCCAAGGAACCGATCGCCAAGGAGCTGGGTCTGAACGATCCGGACGTAACCGACGATCAGATCCTCGATGCGATGGTGAAGAACCCGATTCTCATCAACCGGCCGATCGTCGAAACGAAGAATGGCGTCCGCCTGTGCCGGCCGCAGGACCTGGTCAAAGAGATTATCTGAACCGCATTAGAGGGGGTAAAGCGCGGCCATGAAGAAATTTCTCAAATGGACCGCGCTCACCCTGCTCATCGTCATTGTCGGCGCAGTCGCCTGGTTCTGGACACCCGACCGCGATGCCGACGAACTGCGCGCGCAATATGCCAATGAGGCGTCGCAATTCATCGAGCTGGACAACGGGCTGACCGTCCATGTCCGCGATCAGGGCCCGCGCGATGCGCCGGCCATTATCCTCGTTCACGGATCAAGCGCTTCGCTGCATACTTGGGAGCCGTGGGTCGAGCGTCTCTCCGACGAGTATCGCGTGGTTACCTACGACCAGCCCGGCCATGGGCTGACCGGCCCACACCCCGATGGCGACTATTCCACGGAGAGCTTCGTCGACACGCTGGCCGGTGTCGCGGACAATCTCGGGCTGACGCGGTTCGTTGTCGGCGGCAATTCGATGGGCGGCTGGACGTCCTGGAATTATGCCCTCGCCCATCCGGACCGGATCGACGGACTGCTGCTGGTCGATGCCTCCGGCGCGCCCGATGCCCGGCCTCAGAAAGTGCCGATCGGTTTCCGCATCGCGCGGATGCCGGTCATCTCATCGCTCATGCAGAAGATCACGCCGCGATCGATGGTCGAGCGCTCGCTCCGCCAGAGCGTCAGCAATCAGGACATGATCGACGATGCGATGGTCGACCGCTATTACGACCTGATCCGCTATCCCGGCAATCGCGCGGCGACGCTGGCCCGGGGACGCGCGGATCGCACCATAGCGAGCCCCGAAACCATGGCGACGATCACTGCCCCGACCTTGCTGATGTGGGGCGCGGAAGACACGCTCGTGCCACTGTCAGCGGGCGAATGGTTCGACGAACATATCCCCGAAAGCAGCCTCATCGCCTATCCGGACATTGGCCATATCCCGATGGAAGAAGCGCCCGATCGCAGCGCCGCGGACGTCCGCGCATGGCTGGAAACGCTCTACGCGCAAGACGCAATCGAGCCCGTCGAACAGGCCGCTGAATAGCGTCCCAAAATGGGATGCATAGGACCATTTCGATTTGGCGCGGAGGCCGGGGGCCGCTAGAAAACCGCCATGTGCACCATCGCGATTTACAGCATGAAAGGCGGCGTCGGTAAAACCACGCTCGCGGTCAATCTCGCCTGGTGCGCGGCGATGCTGTCCTCGCGCCGGACATTGCTCTGGGATCTCGATCAGCAGGCGGCGGCGACCTTCCTGCTGCAGGACGGGAAGAAACCCAAGCGCCGCGCGGACGGTGTCTACGATCAGGAGGTCAAGCCGCGCAAACTGATCCGCTCGACGGCGGTCGAACGGCTGGACCTGCTCGCCGCCGACGCATCGCTGCGCGAACTCGATCGCATGTTCTTCACCTTCGGCAAAAAGAAGCGGCTCGCGAAAATCATCGACACCGTTTCGAAAGATTATGACCGGATCATTCTCGATTGCCCGCCGGGCCTTTCGGAAACCAGCGACCAGATATTGCGCGCCGCCGATCTCGTGATCGCGCCGGTGATCCCATCGCCGCTGTCGCAGCGCGCGTTCGATGCGGTCGTCGACCATGTCAAACGCCACCACAAGGGCCGCACGGCCATACTGCCGGTCTATACGATGGTCGACCGGCGGCGGAACCTCCACAAGGAGGCGCTGGAAAGGCAAAGCAGCTGGCCGGTCATCCCCTATGCGAGCGCGGTCGAACAGATGGCGAGCCATCGCGCGCCGGTCGGCGCTTTCGCGCCACATTCGCCGGCCGGCCAGGCCTTCGCGAAGCTCTGGCGCGGCGTAGAGCGCAAGATCGCGAAACTCTAACACCGTCCCGGCGCAGCACCGATGACGCAGGGCGCGCAGCGCGGTATCATGGCGGCGTGAATCTGCTCGATCCCAACATGCTGCTGCGCGCCTATGCGGTCGGCGTCTTTCCGATGGCGAACAGCCGCCATGCCGACGAGGTTTTCTGGGTCGAGCCCAAGATGCGGGCGATATTGCCGCTCGACGGTTTTCGCGTCTCCCGCTCGCTCGCGAAGACGATCCGGTCGGACCGGTTCCGCGTCACCCGCGATACGGCCTTCGACCGCATCGTCGCCTGTTGCGCCGAACCCCAGCCCGACCGGCCCGATACCTGGATCAATCCGCAGATCAAGAAAGCCTATGGCGCGCTGCATCGGCGCGGCCACGCGCATTCCATCGAATGCTGGCAGGAGGACAAGCTGGTCGGCGGGCTATACGGCGTACGGCTCGGGCGCGCCTTTTTCGGCGAAAGCATGTTTTCGCGGGTATCGAACGCGTCGAAGGTCGCGCTCGCGCATCTCGTCGCGCGCATGCGCCATGGCGGGTTCACCCTGCTCGATTGCCAGTTCATGACAGATCATCTCGCATCGCTCGGCGCGATCGAGATTTCGAAGGCCGACTACGCCTCGTTGCTCGATTCGGCGCTGTCGTCGCTCGGCGCTTCCGTCACGTCGGTGACGGGCGTTTCGCTTTCGGCGTTGGAGGGCACGGATTCCGGTCCGGACGGAGCGGTATCAGGATATGTCATTTCGCAGGCTCTCGGCCAGACATCGTAGAGCCGATGCTCGACGACGTTGAGCGCCGGCCGTTCCTTGAACAGCCAGCCGGAGAAGACCCGCTCCCAGCGTTCATCGTTGCCGCGCAGATCGGTCTCGCGAACGAATAGCTGCACGAAGGCACCGGTCAGGCGCTGGGGCTCCCATGGGGCCGTGCGTTCGCACGCGCGCAGCCGGATGAGCACATCGCCGACCCGCGTCGATTCGCCCGGCTGAAGGCGAATTTCGCGCGACGTGCCGTTGCGCTTGTTGAGCAGCCCGAGCACGGCGACGCGCTCTTCCATCGGAGTCACGCCCGCGAGGTCGACCGGGAGATCGCCGATCTCTTCGATATTGTCGATCGTGTCCGCCGCGTCTGCATCGCCGGTACGCGTCTGATCGAGCGTCAGTTCCGGCGGCGGTGCGTCGTCCTCGGCCTCGCCGCCCGAGCCGCAAGCGGCGAGCGCGAGCAGCGCGGCCAGGGGCACGGCGCGGATCACGGAGACGTTTCCTCCGCCCCGAATTCTTCCTCACCGAAATCGTCACTCATGGTGTCGCCGAAGTCATCGCTCATCGTGTCGCCCATGCCGTCCGAGCCACCCGAATCGTTGATCATCGAACCGATCAGGCCGGTCATGTCGATCGCGCCCTGCGTGTCGAGAATGACGTCATCCTCGGCCAGCGGATCGGGCGACGCGCCGGGCAGCAACGCGATATAGCTGCCGCCCAGCAGGCTTTCGCTGGTGATCGCGGCGCTGCTGTCGTTAGGGATATTGGCGGACGGATCGATCGCCATCGTGACTTCCGCCTGATAATCGTCGGGATTGAGCGAGATGTCCGTCACCTTGCCGATCGACAGGCCCGCAACGCGAACGTCCGTCCCGACATCGATACCGCCGACATTCGGGAACAGCGCGGTAACTTCGATCGCATCGCTGCCCGCTCCGCCAGCCGTCCGGCCGACAAAGACATAGACCAGCCACGCCGCGACGAGGACGACCGCAAGGCCGACCAGCGCTTCGAGCAGATGATTGCGGATGCTGCTCAACTTGGGCTCCAGGCTTCGTAATCGCCGCTGGCGCGCGCGCGGTTACGCCCCTTTTCGAGCGCGCCTGCCGGGCGATAGGCACCACCGGTGCCGGTCAGATTGGGCGTATAAGGCGCTTCCCAGACGCGCGCGGGCGGGAGGCTCTGATCGGGAATATCCTCGACCGTCTGGTGCAGCCAGCCATGCCATTCGGCCGGCACGTTGCTCGCATCGTTGCCGCCGGCATAGATGACCCAGCGGCGGCGCGGGCCTTTCTTGCTTTCATAATAGCGGTTGCCGGCGCCGTCCTCGGCGACGAAGCGGCCCTTGCGCGCCGAATAGAGCGCGGTGCCGATCGTGGCGCCGTCCCACCAGGTGAAAATCTTCTTCAAAAATCGCATAGCGGTTCGGCGTTTAGCGCCTCTTGGCGGGCGCGCCAACTCTTCTTGCGCTCAATGGCCGGTTATTCGGGCAAAGCCGGTCCGCCCGGCCAGCCGACCCGGTCGCCGGCCTCGATCCCGAGCTCGGCCGCCCGTCCGCCGTCAATCTCGAGCACGGCGATCACGGGCTCGGTCGAATAGTAGGAATCGAGCGTGTAGGGCTCCGTCTCGCGCGCGATATTCGTGATCACCCCGTCCGCGCGGATGAAGATCATGTCGAGCGGGATCATCGTGTTGCGCATCCAGAAACTCGCGAGACGCGGAAACTCGAACGGGAAGATCATCCCGCCATTTTCGGGCAGCGATTCGCGGAACATCAGTCCGCGCCGCTGTTCGTCCGGCGTGATGGCGGTCTCGACGTCGAATACATGGTCGCCGGTGGCCGACCGCACGGTGACGGGAATGGTCTCGACCGCATCTTCCGTCTCGGCCTCTTGCGCCACGTCCGACGCGGCGGGCGGGTTGGCCGGAAGCTGCGATTCGGCGCGGCAGCCGAGCACGGCCAGCGCCAAGGGCGCGCCGAGCAGCGCGGTACGAAATAATCGGGTCATGTCAGGCTATTCGCAATGTGCGAGCGCGACGGCAAGAGGCCCCTTCCCTCCGTCCGCGATCCGCGCCTGCAATCGGTCTCCCGTGTCGATCTCGCCGAGCCCCGACCGGCGTACGATTTCCATATGCACGAAGACGTCGCGATCGGCGTCTTCGCGAATCAGAAAACCATAGCCTTTCAGACGGTTGAACCATTTGACTGTGACCGGTTCGAAATCGCCTGCCGACTCCTCCAGCGCTTCGTCGACGGCACTGGACGGCCGTTCGGATGGCGCCGCGACATCTTCGCATTCGTCGAGATCGATGGAGAGTATTTCGGTCGCCTGGCGTCCGCGATCGCCTTGCGTGAAAACGCACTCGATCAGCGCCCCCTCGGGCAGCGTCCGCCGGCCATGATCGCGCAGAACCGAGAAGTGGATCAGGATATCGCCGCCTTCGTCATCCGGCACGAGAAAGCCGTAGCCGCGCGTGCTGTCGAACCACTTGACGCGGCCGGTCGCGCGCGAGGCGGACTGGGGCGCGGATTCCGGGTACGCAGCGTCGTGCGCCACGTCTTCCGACGCAGCATCGAATACGGCTACGTTC
This sequence comes from Parasphingopyxis sp., assembly GCF_052168295.1. Classification (GTDB taxonomy): domain Bacteria; phylum Pseudomonadota; class Alphaproteobacteria; order Sphingomonadales; family Sphingomonadaceae; genus Parasphingopyxis. The sequence continues at coordinate 26,115 of NZ_JBQLZN010000019.1, forward strand.
CGCTCGGATGCCATCCATCGTCCCCTGTCAACACTATGACTAACACAGTTTTCGGCACTGTTGAAAGGGCCTTAAGGCCCATTTCGAGACGCTATAATCCGTGCTCATGTTCCGGCACATCGCCGGGGGCAGCCTCGATAAGCTTGCGGGCGAGCTCGTACGGATGTCCGGCCCGCATCATGGCGGCGAGCGCCTTGCGCTTGCGGTCCGGATCGAGCGCCTCACGCGCGAACGGTCCGACGCGCCTCTTCCGCGCAAAGGCTAGCGCGGCCTCCCATGCCTGTGCCTCCGCCTGTTCCCGGGCATCATGCGCATCTTCGTCTTCGATGCCGGCGACATAGAGCGCCTGCTCCACCCGCCTTTCGCCATAGCCGCGCCGCAGCAGGGACGCCGCCTTGGCGCTCGCAAAAGCCGCATCGTCGACATAGCCGAGTTCCGCGAATTTTTCGGCCAGATCCTCGATCGGCGGTTGCCGCTCGTCCGCCCAGCCGCGCTCGCGTATCTTGCGGCCGAGATAGTTGCGCAGCTTGGCGCGCGTCGTCGCATATCGCCCGACATAGAAGAGCGCGAGCTGCTCCAGGCTCTCGCGATCCAGCGGTGGACGGGGTTTTTTGCGGGTTCGTCCGTTCATGCGCCATCTTTGTGCCATAGTGGGGCCGGATTTTGAACGCGGCTGATCGGCTAAATCGATCATCGACACAATTGCGACGGCGTTCGGCCGAACGAGAAACCGCACGAAAGCGGCCTTCCCGATCGCCTCACGGGCAGCATTTGAAGGACATCATGGCAGATTCTCTCGAACCGACACCGATCTTCGACGATCTACCGCGGCGCTTTGCGGATTTCGACACGATGGGCGAAGCGCTCGACTATGCGGCGCAGGGCAAACGCGGCTTCAATTTTCACGATGCGCGCGGCAAGCTGATCCGGACCTATCCCTATTCCGAATTGCGCGAAGACGCGGTTGCGGCCGCGAAACGCCTGATCGCCTTCGGCATCGAACCGGGCGACCGGGTCGCGCTGATCGCCGATACGGAGCCCGATTTTTGCGCGCTCTTCTTCGGTTCGATCTATGCGGGCGCCCTGCCCGTGCCGCTGCCGCTGCCGACATCCTTTGGCGGCAAGGACGGCTATATCGATCAGCTCGCGGTGCAGTTGCGTAGTTCAGAGCCCAAGCTGCTGCTGTATCCAGCGGAAATCGCCGAGATATCGCAGGCGGCCGCCGATGCCTGTTCTGTGCCGGGAGAAGCCTGGGAAAGTTTCGCCGAGCGTGACGCGCCGGATGCGGAATTTCCGAAGGCGAGCCCCGATGACGTCGCCTATCTCCAATATTCGAGCGGCTCGACCCGCTTTCCCCATGGCGTGATCATCAGCCACAAGGCGCTGCTCCATAATCTGGGTTCACACGCCAACGGCATGCTGATCGGCGAGAAGGACCGGTGCATTTCCTGGCTGCCCTTCTATCACGATATGGGCCTGGTCGGCTGCATGCTCTCGATGGTCGCGAACCAGGTCTCCACCGACTATCTGAAGACCGCGGATTTCGCCCGCCGCCCGCTCGCCTGGCTCGACCTGATCAGCCGCAATCCCGGCACGTCGTGCAGCTATTCGCCGACCTTCGGCTACGATATCTGCGCCCGCCGGATCGGCAGCCAGTCCAATGTGAAGGAACGGTTCGACCTGTCGCGCTGGCGGCTCGCCGGCAATGGCGCCGACATGATCCGGCCCGACGTGATGCAGCATTTCACCGACGCCTTCGCCGATGCAGGCTTCGATCCCAAATGCTTCGTACCGAGCTACGGCCTTGCCGAAGCGACGCTCGCCGTCACGCTGATGCCGGCCGGCGAAGGGATCGTCGTCGATCTCGTCGAGGAGAGCGCGCTTTCCGGTGTGCCCGAGGCCGATAATGACGAACCGAAACGCTATCGCGCGATCGTCAATTGCGGCAAGCCGGTGCGCGACACCATGATCGAGATCCGCGACGAAGACGGTTCCGTGCTCCCCGAAAAATCGATCGGCCAGGTATGGGTCGACGGCCCCGCCGTGATGGACGGCTATTTCCGCGATCAGGAAGCGACCGATGCCTGCATGAGGGACGGTTGGCTGGACACCGGTGATATGGGCTATCTGTCGGACGGCTATCTCTATGTCGTCGGCCGCGCCAAGGACATGATCATCATCAACGGCAAGAATCATTGGCCGCAGGACATCGAATGGGCGGTCGAACAACTGCCCGGATTCAAGTCCGGCGACATCGCCGCCTTCGCGATCACCGCAGCGGGTGGCGAGGAAACGCCGGCGGTTCTTGTGCAGTGCCGCACGTCCGATCTTAACGAACGCGCAAGACTGCACGGCCTGATCCGCGACAAGGTGCGCGCGATCACCGGCATGAACTGCGTGATCGAGCTGGTCCCGCCGCGCACCCTGCCGCGCACGAGTTCGGGCAAGCTCAGCCGGGCGAAAGCGCGCAACCTGTACCTGTCCGGCGAAATCCAACCTTATGATATTGCAGCCTGAACCGGCGCTAACCAATTTGCGGTAAAGCCGCTCTTAACCGTCCTGTTCCGGCTTTCGGAAAGGGTTTTTCCCTATCCGACAGTCAAAGGGACGGTAATGGCGACACAGGACACCAACCAGCTTGGCTGGCTGGAAATTCTAGGCTTTCGCGAACCGCGCGACGGTGAGTGGAAGCTCGTGCGCGCCGCCCAGCTCCGCGAACTTAGCAAAAACTCCCTGCTCCCGATGGCGGCGGTCATACTCGCGACCATCTCGTCCGCCACCCTGTTCTGGGGATCGGTGCCGTCGGAAATCATGACGCTATGGCTGATAATCCTCGGCATCGGGCTGGTCTCAGTCGCAACGGCGCGCGCCGCGAATTTGAGGCGGACCGGCGGGGCACGCCGCGTCGATATCATGCGCGCAGCGGGCAATTGCGCGATCCTCGGCCTGTTCTGGTCCATTCCGCCGCTCTTTTTCGCCGAATATGGCGATCTCGAGCAGATCGTAACGATCGCCGCGTTCAGTCTGGCGATCATGGGCGCGACGGCGCTGATGCTCAGCGTCGTACCGCTTGCCGGTATCATGCTCAACGGACTGGTCGGGATCAGCCTCAGCGTGATGCTCTACAAATTCGGCCTGAACCTGCTGGCCGGTCTTACCTTTTCCTACATGCTGTGCCTGACCTTTACCCTGCTCATCAACGGCAGGGCTGCCATCGCCCGTATGCGCAACGACCTTGCTCTGGCGGAGCAGCGCGACGTCGTGAGGCTGATGTTGCGGCAGGAGAACTCCGCCGAAAGCGACTGGCTGTGGCAGGTGGACGCACGAAAAGGCATCGTCGATCCCTCCCCGCGTTTCACCGCCGCCACCGGCCTTGGTGTCACGGAACTTGAGGGTATGCCGCTGATGCGCCTGATCGCGGGGGCGGATTGGGAAAATGGCGAGTTGCGCGAGGAAGCGGCCGACCTGCTCGAGAAGATGCGCGCCGGACAGACGTTCAGCGACCATCTGGTGCCCTTGCAGATCGGCGATGCAGAACGCTGGTGGAAGATTTCCGGAACGCCGCGGCTCAGCGAAAACCGGCATGTCGTCGGCTACCGCGGCGTTATCGCCGACGTGACAGACCGCGAAGCAATCGAACGGAAAATCCATCACATGGCGCATTTCGACGCGCTGACCGGACTGCCCAACCGCGCCCATACCAACGAACTCCTGCGCGACCGGATCGCCAAAGCCGCGTCGGGCAATCACTATTGCGCATTTCTCATGATTGATCTCGATCGCTTCAAGGCGATCAACGACACGGCAGGTCACCCGGTCGGCGACCAGTTGCTGGAGCAAGTCGCGCAGCGATTGAAAGAGCTCACGCAACCCGGCGATTGCTGCGGCCGGCTGGGCGGCGACGAATTCGCGATGGTCGTCGCCGATATCCAGTCGTCCCAGGATCTCGACCGCCGTGCGCGCGAGATCATTATCGCCTTGTCAGCGCCCTATGAGGTGGACGAGCAAATACTGCATATCGGCGCGAGTGTCGGTTCGGCCGTATATCCCAAGGACGGCGGATCGGCCGGCTCGTTGCTGCGCAAGGCCGATCTTGCGCTCTATCGCGCCAAGGGCAGCGGCCGCGGCACGCATTCCCCGTTCGAGCCCGCGTTGCTGCAGAAAGCTGAAGAACGCCGCGCCATCGAAACCGCGCTGCGCGACGCACTGAAGAATGAGGAGCTGCATCTCGCCTATCAGCCGGTGGTGACGCTTGCGACCGGCGAGGTGGCCGGTTTCGAGGCACTGCTGCGCTGGACGCATCCGGAACTGGGCGATATTTCGCCCGACAAGTTCATCCCGATCGCCGAGGAAACGCGCCTTATCGACCCGATCGGCGAATGGGTGTTCCGCAAGGCCTGCACCGACGCTGTGGCCTGGCCCGAGCAATATCGGCTTGCGATCAACCTGTCGGCCGGCCAGCTGCGCAATCCGCGTCTCAGCGCGGCGATCATCTCCGCGCTCTCCCAGTCCGGGCTCGCGCCCAACCGGCTCGAGCTGGAGACCACCGAGGCGATCCTGGGCAAGGACAATGAGCAGGCGATCAAGACGTTCGAACAGCTGCGCGCGCTTGGCGTGACGATGGCGCTCGACGATTTCGGCTCGGGCTATTCGACGCTCGGCTTTATCGGCAAGGCGAGCTTCAATTCGATCAAGATCGACAGCCGCTTCATTCGGGACGCGCAGAAGGGTTCGAAATCGAGCATCGCGATCATTCGCGCGGTCATTGCCATGGCCGACAGCCTCGGGATCGCAACGATTGCCGAGGGTATCGAGAATGATCAGCAATATGCGATCGCCGAACGGCTCGGCGTCGCACAGGTCCAGGGTTATTTCCTCGATGCCCCGATGCATGCCGAAGAGGTCGAGGCGCGGGTCGGCGGCGAGGACGGCCGGGCGGTCGCCTGAACCCGGCGTTCTGGCGGGCCGCGACGGCCAGAATGCCCTTGCATCCCCCTCTGCGCCCCGTTAAACGCGCCATTCTTGGACTCGGAGGAGCGTAGCTCAGTTGGTAGAGCATCGGTCTCCAAAACCGAGGGTCGTGGGTTCGAGCCCCTCCGCTCCTGCCATCCGGTCTTCGACTAGTCCGGCAGGCACGTCTTGAAAGGCAAGCCTGCGGGTCCGAGATAGAGTGTAACACTCACGCCAATGTCGGCCGGAAGGGCCGATGGCGGCGTGTGTGCTTTTGTGGTTTCGAGTGTTCGATTTGGAACGGGGTGAGCAGAACCGTGGCAAAGACTAGCCCAGGCGAGTTCGTTCGGCAGGTACGCGCCGAGACGTCGAAAGTCGTTTGGCCGACGCGCCAGGAAACGATTCAGACGGGTATCATGGTCATGATCATGACCTTCATCCTGGCCATGTTCTTTCTGGGCGTCGATTCGTTCTTCAACATGATCGTTCGCTTCCTCATCGGTCTCGTCAGCTAAACGGTTTCGGCTAGCAGTTTCAGGCAGAAGATTAGAGCTAAGGTATTTGCATCCATGTCGCGCTGGTACATCATTCACGCCTATTCGGGCTTCGAGAACAAGGTTCGGGACGCCATCATGGCCGAAGCCACGCGCATGGGCCTCGAGCAGCTCGTCGAGGAAGTCGAGGTGCCTACCGAAGAAGTCACCGAGGTCAAGCGCGGCAAAAAGGTGCAGACCGAGCGCAAATTCTTCCCCGGCTATGTGCTCGCCAAGCTGAACATGACCGACGATGTTTATCACCTCGTCAAGAACACGCCGAAGGTAACCGGTTTCCTCGGATCGAGCGGCAAGCCGCAGCCGATCAGCGAAGCCGAAGCCGCGCGTATCCTCAATACGAAGGAGGAAGCCGCCGCGGCGCCGAAGCAGAAGATCAATGTCGATTACGAAATCGGCGATCAGATCAAGGTGCTCGACGGCCCATTCGCGAGCTTCAACGGCGTGGTCGAGGAACTGGATTTCGACCGGGCCCGCGTGAAGGTATCGGTATCGATCTTCGGCCGCGCCACGCCGGTCGAACTGGAATTCGAGCAGGTCGAACTGGTCAAATAGGAATTTTACGAGTTTCCGGATGGTCCGGAAAGTGCGGGAGGCAGGGCCACTGCCGCTGGTACCGCTAAGCCAAGAGAAAAGGTGAGA
>NZ_JBQLZN010000020.1:0-52218 GCF_052168295.1 Parasphingopyxis sp.
ATGATCGCCCATCACGGACTCGAACTGGCGGCGATTGCGGAAAAGGCGAAGGTGGCGCTGAAATACGAGGCGGCGGTCGCCGGGGGCATTCCGGTCATCAAGGGTCTGCGCGAAGGCGCGGCGGCGAACGCCATCACTTCGGTCTATGGCATCCTCAACGGCACCTGCAATTACATCCTGACCGAGATGGAGGCGAAAGGCAGTGACTTCGCCGAAGTGCTCGCCGATGCGCAGGCGCTCGGCTATGCCGAGGCCGATCCGACCTTCGACATCGACGGCGTGGATGCCGCGCACAAGCTCGCCATATTGGCGAGCCTCGCCTTCGGTACGGAGCTGGACTTCGATTCGGTCGCGATAAGCGGCATCCGCGAGGTGATCGCCGAAGATATCGTCGAGGCCAGGGCGCTGGGTTTCAAGGTGCGGCTGGTCGGGACGGCGGAGACGAGCGGCGGCAAGCTGTTCCAGCGCGTCCATTGCTGCCTCGTGCCGCGCACTCATCCGCTCGCTCATGTTACCGGCTCGCTCAACGCGGTGGTGGCCCAGGGCAATTTCGTCGGGCGGCTATTCTTCGAAGGCGCGGGCGCGGGCGAAGGACCGACCGCGAGCGCCGTGGTCGCCGACCTGATCGACGTGGCGCGCGGCGAATATGGGCCGGCCTTCGCCATGCCGTTCGCCCGGCTCAGCGAAACCGGGCCGATGGATGCCGGCGATCGGCGCGGCCGGGCCTATCTGCGCTTCGCCGTGCATGACCGGCCCGGCGTATTGGCGGAGATTACGGCCGCGATGCGCGACGCAAATGTCTCGATCGAAAGCATGATCCAGCGGGGCGGCTCCGACCCCAGCGAAGATAGCGACGATGTCGTCAGCCTCATTATGGTCACGCATGAAGGGCCGGAACGCTGCGTCACCGATGCGCTGGACCGGCTGCGCGGCGCGCAAAGCCTCGCGGGCGAGCCGATGCTCATGCATATTCTCGATCTGTAGGACTCCATTGGCGCCATGATCGACATTTTCACGACCGGCGGGACGATCGACAAAGTCTATTTCGACGCGCTGTCGGAATATCAGGTCGGCCCCACGGCCGTCGCCGACATGCTCCGGCAGAACAACGTCCAGTGCGAGCATCGCGTCACGCAGTTGCTGCGCAAGGACAGCCTCGACATGACGGACGAGGACCGCGCGGCGATCCGCCAGGCGGTCGAAAGCAGCGATGCACAACGCATCCTGATCACACATGGTACCGATACGATGGTCGAGACCGCCCGCACGCTCGACGGCATCGACGGGAAGACGATCGTACTGACGGGCGCGCTGCAACCCGCAACGCTCAAGCATAGCGATGCCGAATTCAATATCGGGTTCGCGCTGGCGGCCGCGCAGTCCCTGCCGCCGGGCGTCTATGTCGCGATGAACGGGCGGATTTTCGATCCCGCGACCGCGCGGAAGGATCGGGCCGGGGGGCGGTTCGTCGACTGAGGCTCGCAATCGGCTTGCCCGATTCTCGACAATGTCATGGCTCTGGCCTATCGCGCGCGAAAAGTAACAAAGGATGACCGGATAATGCCGAAAGCCAGCGAGGTACTGGACCGCGTACTCGTTCTCGAAATGGTCCGCGTGACCGAAGCCGCCGCGATCGCCGCATCGGGACTGATCGGGCGCGGCAACGAAAAGGCGGCCGATGCCGCGGCGGTCGAGGCGATGCGGGAAGCGTTCAACGGGCTCGATTTCGACGGCACGGTGGTGATCGGCGAAGGCGAGCGCGACGAAGCGCCGATGCTCTATATCGGCGAAAAGGTCGGCAAGGCGTCCAAGGGCGCGCCCAAGGTCGATATCGCGCTCGATCCGCTCGAAGGCACGACGATCACGGCGAAGGCGGGCCCCAACGCGCTCGCCGTGCTGGCGATTGCCGAAAAGGGCTGCCTGCTCAATGCGCCCGACACCTATATGGACAAGCTCGCCATCGGCCCCGGCTATCCCAAGGACACGATCGACCTGTCGAAGGGCGTCACCTGGAATATCGAGCGCATCGCCAAGGCGAAGGGCGTGAAACCGAACGAGATCATCGCCTGCGTCCTCGATCGCCCGCGTCACGAAGCGCTGATCGCGGAGCTGCGCGAAATCGGTTGCGGCGTGCAGCTTATTCCCGACGGCGATGTCGCCGGGGTAATCGCGACGACCGACGAGGACACGACGATCGACGTCTATATGGGCCAGGGCGGCGCACCCGAGGGCGTGCTCGCCGCGGCGGCGCTGCGCTGCGTAGGCGGCCAATTCCAGGGCCGGCTCGTCTTCCGCAATGACGACGAAAAGGCGCGCGCCCGCAAATGGGGCATACCCGATGAAGAATTCGACCGGATCTACAGCCTCAAGGAGCTCGCCAAGGGCGATGTGATCTTCGCTGCAACCGGCGTTACCGACGGTTCGATGCTCGACGGCGTGAAGCGGCTGCGCAAGGGCTGCATGACCACCGAAAGCGTCGTCATGCGCGCCTCATCGGGCACCGTCCGCTGGGTGAAGGGCGAACATTACAAAGGATAGCTAGTACGCAGACATGGCCCAGACCCGGTTCCGCCTCTCCCGCTGGCTTTCGGAGTTCGGCCTGTCGCGCGGTTACGGTTCCGATGCTGCCAATACGATGCCCGAAGGCGCGCGCGTCGCGATAATCGGCGCGGGGGCTGCCGGTCTCTATGCGGGCAAGACGCTGCATGACCGCAATGTCGATTGCACGATATTCGAAGCCTCGAACCGGATCGGCGGCAGGCTCGGCAAGAGCACGGCGCTGCCCCACATGCCGGTCGATCTCGGCGCCGAATGGATCCATGGACATCGGACGCTGACCTACAAATTGGCGAAGAAAGCCGGGGCCGAGATCCTGGAAGACGAGAGCGAACTCGCGCTCTGGTTCGATAACCGGCTATCCGACGAGCGCGATATGCCGAAGGCGTTCCGGTCGCTCTACGCCAAGGCCATGAAATGCCGCGGACCGGACAAGGACCTGACGCTCACCGAGTGGGCCGTTGCCGAAGGTTTGCCGGAGGAGCAGATGCCGCTGCTGCCGGCGCTCGCCAACGATAGCGGGGGATCGGCGGACCGCATGTCGGTCTATGCCGCGATCCGCGAAGAAAGCCGGAGCCGATCGGGCGACGACGACTACAAAGTGCGCGACTGGACCTATTTCGACCTGGTCGAGAAGCTGGTCGCGGCGCCGATCGCGGATCGCATCGAAACGGACGCGCCAGTCGAAAAGATCGCCTATGACGAGACGGGCGTCACGCTGACAATCGCCGGCGCAGAGCATCGGTTCGACCGGGCGATCATCACATCGTCCGTCAACATCCTCAAATCGGGCATTATCGCCTTCGAACCCGCCCTGCCCGCGCCCAAAATCGAGGCGATCGGCAAGATCGGGATGGAGGCCGGCCACAAGATGTTCCTGGCCTTCACCGCGGACTTTTTTGGATCGCAAGAAGTGATCGGCGGCGCAATCGGCAATCTCTATTACGACGCCCGGATCGGCAAGAGCAGCGATCGCCCGACCATCGGCGTGTTCACGACGGGCGAGCGCGCCCAGGCGATGAGCGATATGGGCCGCGAGGGTTCGATCGCCGCTGTCATCGACGATCTCGACCGCATCTTCGGCAGCCGCGCCTCGGAAACGTTTACCGGCGAGACGATCGTGCAGGACTGGACCACCGAGCCGTACGTTCGCGGCGGCTATTCCTATCCGACCGTCGGCATGGGGGATGCCCGCGAAACGCTCGCCGAACCAGTCGCTGACAGACTTTTCTTCGCCGGCGAAGCCGCCCATTCCGACGGCGAAAGCGCGACCGTGCATGGCGCGATGAAAACCGGCGAGCGCGCGGCGCTGGAGGCGATCCGCTCTTTCGCACGCTGACGCTTCAGGCGGGACGACTGACCGGCGTTGGAAAAGCCCCGGGGACGGTCGCAAATTCCCCGGGGCTTTTCGCGGCCTGCGCCGGGTTCAGGGGCGGCAGACGAAGAACATGTTCATGATGTCGTGCGGCAGGCGATGGGTTTCGATGCTGCCGAAACCCGCATCCTTGAGCATCGCGGTGGCGAGCTGTTCGCCCCAGGCCGCGCCGAGACCGACGCCGCCCTGTGCGAGCGAGACGGTCATGCAATGCATGCAGGAGATCGTGTAGGTGAAGGTGCCCAGCGGATTGTCGAGATTGTCCGCTACCGCAGTCTGCGCGTCGACTTCCTGGACGAGATACACGCCGTCCTCACGGAGCAGGCGGCGGATATGGGACAGGACGACAGCCGGATGCGCCTGATCGTGCACGGCGTCGAACGTGCAGATCAGGTCGAAGAGCCCTTCGCCCTCCAGCAGGGTCGCGTCCTTCTTCTCGAAATGCACATTATCGAGGCCCTGCGCTTCGGCTTCCGCCAAGGCCCGGACCACCGTTTCCTCGCACAGGTCGAAACCGGTGAAGCGACTGTTCGGGAAAAGGGCGGCCATATGATTGAGCGCGCGCCCGGCGCCGCACCCGATATCGGCGACGTCGATTCCGGCCTCGAGCCGTTCAACCAGTCCCGGCGCCAGCGGCAGGATGGCGTCTTCGAGCGCTGCGACGACCGTGCCGTCGCTATCTTCGGCCATGCACTCGTGAAAGCGGTCATATGCCTCGTAGGGAACGCCGCCGCCGTTGCGGAAACAGTCGACGATCTTGTCTTCGACGCCGCCGAGCACGGCGATGAACTGGAACATCCCCGCCATGTTCTCGATCGTCGCCTCCTTTCCAAGAAACGCCCCGTGATCGGCCGGCAATGTGAAGCGCTCGCTCGATCGGTCGGTCTGCACGATCCGCGCCGTCGTCATCGCGCCCAGCCATTCCCGGACATAGCGCTCGTCGAGCCCGGCCTTGGCGGCGAGCTCTGCGCTCGTCACTGCACGGCCATCCTGCATCGCGTCGAACAGGCCCGTCCGGTAGCCGACCGAAATCATCAGTGCGGCGGCCGCATGGTTGATCGTGGCGAGCAGCTCTTCGGAAAAGGCCTGCTGCGCAGGCGTCAGGTCAGGCTGCGCCGGAAGATCCTGCGCCAGCGTCATGGAATTGCACATATCGAATACTCCTCATCAGCGGGTCAATGAGGGTCCTAATGTCAGCCGATCGTTGGAGCGAGCGTTGGAACCGCCGTTGAAAGTGGCATTACCGTCTCGTCGCGGACGATATCCTTTTCACGGCTCACCGCCGTTGACCGATCTAGTGTATTATCGTATTAATTCACTATGGCTGATAGCATTGCGACAATCGTCAGACCGTTCATCGCTTTCCTGTGCGGGATTTTTCTGTCCACCGCGGCTTCTGCCGAGCTTTCCCCGGAGAATTTCGAATTCAAGCAAATCTCGGCGGGCGCGAACCGGCCCGGCGTCAGCCTGGACGACCTGACCCGCGACATCGTGCTCGCCGTCCGATCCGGCGGCACGCCGGCTGACCTGACCGCCACCGGCCCGCATGATCCCGCGGATATCGCGGCGCGCGCCGCCGCCCTTGTCGAGGAAGGCTTGCTCACCGAGCGACCGGACGGCAGTTTCGCGCTCGGCTTTCCCGTCATGACGCTCGCCGAAACGCCGGACGCGATGCCGGTATCGCCCGCGCTCATCGACGAGAGCGTCGCGTTGATCGTCGCCCATCTGCCAGAGGTTCGCGCCAGCTATGCGGAGCTGGCGGGATTCGGTCACGTGCCGTTCGCAGAATCGTCGCTGCTGATCCTCAGCAACGTCCTGCTCGACAACTGGCAGATCAACGGCATCGAAGCGGATATCCTGGGCGCGGAACGGCCGGGCCGCGGCGGGGGCAATTATTATCTAGCCCTGATGGAAAAAAGCGGGCCCGAGGAAGAAGCTTTCGGCATTTACGGGAACCACTTCACTCTTCTCGACGGGCTCGCGGTCGGTCTGTACGGCAATCGCCGCTATTCAGGCCCCCCGAATATCATCACCCTTCCCGATGCCGAAACGCTCGCCGCCAGGCTCGGCAGCGATGCCGATGTCTCGCCCGCGGCCGTGCGCCAGCGGCTCGCCGAGACGCTGCACGCGCTGCATCGCGATCCGGCCCACCAAGCGGCTGCTGGAGAGATCGTCCTGCTCCGCGAATTCGGCCTCATCGACGGGGAGAACCGCGTTCTGATTCCGGTTTTCGGTATGGCGACCTATGACGCACTGTCAGACATGGCCAGTGCGTTTCGCCCGGAGCTGGCCGCCCTGCTGCGCGCGCACCTGCCGGAATTGCGCGCCCATTACGAGCGATCCCCGTACGCCGCGCATGGCGTGAGTTTCGAGGAATATTTCATCTGGTGGTATCACCTCTATTATTCTCGCGTCACGGACGCGCTGGCCGAACGCGGCGAGGTGCGGATACCGGCCGCCGTCAATACGACCTATCTCGGCGTGCTGACCGAATAAGGGCCGTCAGAACACGCCGAGTTCCAGCCCGGCCGCCAGCGCCGCGCCGATCTCGCGGCATCGATCGAGATCGTCTTCGGGGATCGTCTTCTCCGCCAGTATCTCTTGCTTGGTCTGTGCATGGGTGCAGATGATCGGCGTGTCGGCGACTTTCTTCAGCCGCCAGCCGGTCGCGATCCGCTCGAGCTGCGCCCGCGCATTTTCGCCGTCAGAGCCCGCGCAGATCATGGCGGCATAGGGACGTCCCTCGAGCTTGCCGAGCACCGGATAGTAGCACCGGTCGAAAAAGGCCTTCATCACGCCGGCGATGGCGGCGAGGTTTTCGGGCGTTGCGAACAGATAGCCGTCGGCGGCGAGCAGGTCTTCGGGCTCGGCATCCTGCGCTTCCATCACGATCACCTCCGCGCCGTCCGCCTCGCGCGCGGCCCGCGCCGCTGCCTCGGCCATCTGCCGCGTCCCGCCGGTCATGCTGTGATAGACGATCAGCAGGCGGGCCATCGTTACTCCTTGAGCCGATAGCCGGTGCGGAAGATCCAGATCACCGTACCCAAGCAAAGCAGCAGGAAGACACCGGTGATCCCGAGGCTCAGCCCGATGCTGACATCGCCTTCGCCATAGAAGCTCCAGCGGAAGCCGCTCACCAGATAGACGACCGGGTTGAACAGGCTGATCGTCCGCCACAGCTCCGGCAGCATGTTGATCGAATAGAAAGCGCCGCCGAGAAAGGTGAGCGGCGTCACGATCAGCATCGGGATGAAGGAAAGCTGTTCGAACCCGTCCGCCCAGATGCCGATGATGAAACCGAACAGACTGAAGGTGACGGCGGTGAGCACGAGAAAGGCGATCATCGCGAGCGGATGCTCGATCCGCACGTCGACAAAGAAGGTCGCCGTCGCGAGGATGATCAGTCCGAGGATAATCGACTTGGTCGCGGCCGCGCCGACATAGCCCATCACCAGCTCGACCGGCGACATGGGCGCGGACAGCATCTCGTAGACAGTGCCGGTGAATTTGGGGAAGTAGATCGCGAAGGATGCGTTGGAGATGCTCTGCGTGAGCAGCGAGAGCATCATCAGCCCCGGCACGATGAACGCGCCATAATCGACGCCGCCGATGTCCTCGATCCGCGATCCGATGGCACTGCCGAACACGACGAAATAGAGCATCGTCGTGATCACCGGGGCGACGATGCTCTGCCACAGCGTACGCCAGGCGCGCCGCATTTCGAAGACATAGAGCGCCCAGACGCCGCGCACATTCATGCCGCCGGCTCCGCTTCGGTGGCGGGTTCCTCATGGACGAGACCGACGAAGATATCCTCGAGCGAGCTTTTCGAAGTGTCGAGATCGGCGAAGCCGATACCGAGATCGCTCATCTTTTTGAGCAGCGACGGGATGCCCGTGCTCTCGTCATTGGCGTCGAACGTATAGATCAGCCGATGCCCCTCATCGGCCAGCTCCAGCTCCCACTCGGCCAGCGCACCGGGCACCGTCTCCATCGGTTCCGACAGCGTCAGCGTCAGTTGCCGCTTGCCGAGCTTGCGCATGATCGTAGCCGTCTCCTCGACGACGATGATCTCGCCCTTGCGGATCACGCCGACCCGGTCGGCCATCTCCTCGGCCTCCTCTATATAGTGCGTCGTCAGGATGATCGTCACGCCGCGTTCGCGCAGGCCGCGGACGAGGTTCCACATATTGCGCCGGAGCTCGACGTCCACGCCGGCCGTTGGCTCGTCGAGAAACAGGATCTCGGGCTCATGGCTCAGCGCCTTGGCGATCATCACGCGGCGCTTCATGCCGCCCGACAACTCCATGATTTTTGCATCGCGCTTGTCCCAGAGCGACAGGTCTTTCAGGAGCTGCTCGATATAGGCCGTGTTGCGCGGCTTGCCGAACAGGCCGCGGCTGAAATTGACCGTCGCCCACACCGTCTCAAACGTATCGGTGCTGATTTCCTGCGGCACGAGCCCGATCATCTTGCGCGCCTTCTTGTACTCGCGGAGCACATCGTGCCCGCCTGCCATCATCGTGCCCGATGTCGGCGTCACGATGCCGCATACCGCGCTGATCAGCGTCGTTTTGCCCGCCCCGTTTGGTCCGAGCAGCGCGAATATCTCGCCCTTGCGGATCTCCAGGCTGACATCGTCGAGCGCCTTCACCCCGCCATCATAGGTCTTGGAAAGATTGGAGATGGAGATGATCGGCTGCATCGCGGCTCTCTGCACGTGCCGTCGCGCGGGTTCAAGCGCCAAGGCGCGCATCTATGCCCACAGCAATGCGCAACGGGCCGATAGCGGGAACCCGCCATGCCCGCTACATACGAGCCATGACGCCCGCGCTCGACATCGCCCATTCGGTTTCCGGCCAGCCCTGGCACTGGCGCGGCGGCGTGATCGACGGGTTGAGCGGCAGTTTCCAGCCCGACGATCTCGTGACCGGCCTGCTGCTGTCGCGCGGCTGCGCGCGGGACGAGATCGACGCCTATCGCACGCCGACGATCCGCAGCTTCATGCCGGACCCTTCCATCTTCCGCGATATGGACCAGGCCGCCGAGCGCATCGTTGCGGCCATCCGCGCGCAGGAAAAGGTCACGATCTTCGGCGATTACGATGTCGACGGGGCGACCTCGGCCGCGCTGCTGATCCGCCTGCTCCGCGGTCTCGGCCTGGACGCCGGCTATTATATCCCGGACCGGCTGATGGAGGGCTATGGCCCATCGGGTGAGGCGCTGGTGAAGCTGGCAGAACAAGGCTCGTCGCTGATCGTGACGGTCGATTGCGGCGCGCAGGCGTTCGAAGCGCTGCAACAGGCGAAGGATGCCGGCGTCGATGTGATCGTCGTCGACCATCACAAATGCGCGGCCGAACTGCCGGTCGCCCACAGCCTCGTCAATCCGAACCGGCTGGACGAGGAAGACGGCGCGGCGCATGGGCATCTGGCCGCTGTCGGTGTCGCCTTTCTCCTCGGCGCGGCGATCGTCCGGCGGCTGCGCGACACTGGCTATTTTGACAGCCGCGCCGAACCGAAGCTCATCGAACTGCTCGATATCGTGGCTTTGGGTACGGTCGCCGATGTCGCGGCGCTGCACGGGCTCAACCGGGCCTTTGTAGCCCAGGGCCTCAAGGTGATGGCGGCGCAGCGCAATATCGGGATCAATGCGCTGCTCGAAGCTTCGCGGCTGGACCGGGCGCCGATCGCGTCGGATCTCGGCTTCCGGCTCGGCCCGCGGATCAATGCGGGCGGGCGGGTCGGGAAATCCGACCTCGGCGTCCGGCTGCTGACGACCGAGGACCCCGAAGAGGCGAAAGCCATCGCCGCCGAACTCGAACATTTCAACGAGGAACGCCGCGCCATCGAAGCGGCCGTCACCGAGCAGGCGCTCGAACTGGGCAAGGGGCAGGACAATCGCTCGGTTGCGCTCGTCTCCGGCAAGGGCTGGCACCCGGGCGTGATCGGTATCGTCGCCAGCCGGCTGAAGGAAAAGCTGCACCGTCCGGCAATCGTGATCGCGCTCGACGCGGACGGCATCGGCAAGGGATCGGGCCGTTCGGTCGCGGGCGCGGATCTCGGCAGCGCGGTGCTGGCGGCGAAAGACACCGGCCTGCTGATGGCGGGCGGCGGCCATCCGATGGCAGCCGGGCTGACGGTGGCCGAAGACAAGATCGACGCGCTGGCCGAGTTTCTGGACGCCCGCATGGCCGACGATGTGACGCGCGCGCGCGGCGAGCGGGCGTTGCAGCTCGATGCCGTCGTCGCGCCCGGCGGCGTGACGCCCGCGCTCGTCGAGGCGCTGGAAGAGGGCGGGCCCTATGGGATGGGCTGGCCCGCACCGCGCATCGCGACCGGCCCGGTGCGGGTCATCAAGGCCGATATCGTCGGGACCGACCATGTCCGCGCGATCGTCGCGGGCGAGGACGGACGCAGCCTCAAGACCATCGCCTTCCGCGCCGCCGATACGCCAGTCGGCCAGGCGATGCTGAGCGCAGGGACGACGCGCAAATTATGGGTCGCCGGACGGGCCAAGATCGACGATTGGGGCCCGCGCCCCGCCGCCGAGCTGCATCTCGAGGACGCCGCCTGGGCGGATTGACGTCCGTCTATTCCACTCCGTCCACGACATCGCGCAGGTCATGTTCGATCCGCTGCCGGTCCAGCTCGGCGCACGGCGCGCCATATTTCGCGCGGCACTGGCTCTCGCGCCATTGCTCGCCATCGCTCCGTAGATCGAGCGTCGCGCAGGCCGAACAGCAAAGTGCCGCAAGGGCCGAAAGCCCGAAAACCCTAATCCGCTTCATCGCGCACAAACTCCAAAATATCGCCCGGCTGACAGTCGAGCACATCGCAAATCTTCATCAGCGTATCGAACCGCACGCCGCGTACCTTGTTCGTCTTGATCATCGACAGCGCCTGCTCGGTGAGATCGATACGCGCGGCGAGTTCCTTCAGCCGCATCTTGCGCCGCGCCAGCATCACATCGAGGTTGATGACGATCCGCATCGGCGCCGCCCTCAGAGAAAGGCCGCATTCTCGTCCACGGCCTGCTGGCCGGTCGCGAAGACATGCGCGACGAAAACGAACAGCAGCCCGATGAACAGCGCGCCAAGCTCGTTCGAACCGAACTGGATGGAGAGTTGCCCGTCCGTGTTGGGATCGCTGATCGAATAGATTACCACATAGAGCGCGTTCTGCACGATCCCGACGAAAACCATCAGGAAGGCGACCCAGGCGAAGCGGCGAAAGCCGTGCACGGCGGCTTTCGACAGGGGCCGCCCCGCCGCCGCCTCGACGAAGGTCCGGCGCAGTGACAACAGGCCGTAGGACCAGATCGCCGCACCGGCCATCGACACGGCGAAACCGGCGAGGCGCGCGCCGGTGCCGAGCGACGACAGATCGAACGCGCCGCCGAGATTGGCGGACGCCGCCGGCGCGAAATAGTCCCAGAACAGCCAGACGAGCGCGCTCAGTACCGGCAAAGCCACGGCACCAGCCAGCGTTGCAAGGGCGAGAAGGCCGGCAAATCGGCGTTGGGCGGGGGACTGGGTCACGGCGAATCACTCCATCATCGACACTAAAATTAAAGTATTACTTTAATTTTTTAATTTCAAACCGTATTTTCGTGATCCTTCGCTGGCCTCGAATCGCGCGCAGAACCTATGGTCGCTCGGCAAGTCTGGGAGGCAGCCATGTTCGGTCACATCACGCTGGGTTGCGACAATTGGGAACGTGCCAAGCCCTTCTGGCTGGCCGTCATGGACGTGCTCGGCCATCCGCTCTTCATGGAGACCGAGGCCGGGGCCGCGTTCGGGGAAGCGACCGGCCAGAAGACCTTTATCGGCCCGGCGTTCAACGGAGAGCCTGCCGCACCCGGCAACGGCGTGCATATCGCCTATCTCGTCAAGGACCGCGCGACCGTTGACGCCTTCCATGCCGCCGCCCTGGCGCATGGCGGATCGGACGAAGGGCCGCCCGGCCTGCGCCCGCATTATCACGCCAATTATTACGGCGCCTATGTCCGCGATCCGGACGGCAACAAGCTGCAGGCCGTCTGCCACAGCGCGAAGGGATGATGCGGTGCAACACAATGCTTGACCCGCCCCGCCCCCTCGCCTATTTGCGCTCCCGCTGGGACGGCCCCTTCGTCTAGCGGTTAGGACGCGGCCCTTTCACGGCTGAAACACGGGTTCGATTCCCGTAGGGGTCACCAGCATTTTTCCTAATCAGAGTATCGCGTAGACCCGTTTCGATAGGCATCGCCAATCGCGACGGCGATTGCACTCGGCCCGTTTCTCGCTGATAAGGCGCGCTTTGTTGTGCGTAAGGGTGGGAAATCATGAGTGACGGAACAGCGGCAAACGAAGAGCGCCGCGGCATATTGGCCTGGATCGAACGGACCGGAAACCGGCTGCCCGACCCCGTTTTCATCTTCTTCTACCTGATCGCCATCCTCATCGCGCTCAGCGTACTGGCCGCGCTCACCAGCTGGTCCGCCGCGCATCCGACCGAGATCGACGAGGCGACGGGCGCGGCGCGGATCATCACCGCCGAAAGCCTGCTATCGGCGAACAATATCCAACGGCTCTGGGTCGAAATGCCGACGACCTTCACCCATTTCCACCCGCTCGGCTATGTACTCGTCGTTATGCTCGGCGCGGGCGTCGCCGAACGCTCAGGGCTGTTCGGCACGGCGATGCGCGCCGGCGTGCGCAACGCGCCGACCTTCCTGCTCACCCCGATCGTCGCGCTTGTCGCGATGCTGGGCAACCTCGCCGCCGATGCCGCCTATGTCGTGCTGATTCCGCTTGCGGGCGTCATCTACGCCGCAGCGGGCCGACATCCGATCGCGGGTATCGCCGCCGCCTTTGCCGGGGTGTCCGGCGGTTTTTCGGCAAACCTGTTGCCCGGACAACTCGATGCCCTGCTCTTCGGTATCACCCAGGCCGCGGTCGAGACCGTGTTTCCCGGCTGGGAAGCCAATATCGCGGGCAACTGGTATTTCATCATGGTGATGACGATCGTCTTCCTGCCGGTCATCTGGTTCGTCACCGACCGGATGATCGAGCCGCGTCTCGGATCATATACGCCGCAGGGCAGCGCGGCCGTCGCCGCGGGCGGCGGCGCAACTGCTCAGACCGATGGCGATCCCGCCATGCTCGGCGGCGGCGAACCCGATGTCGACGCGATGCCCGATCCCGATGCGCCGATCGCTCCCGACCAGAAAAAGGGTCTGCGCAATGCCGGGCTTGCCGCGCTCGCGGTGATCGGCCTCTGGCTGTTCTTCACGCTCGGCCCGGGCACGCCGCTGATCGACGAGAGCGCGCCGGCCGAAGCGCAGCTCTCGCCTTTCTACCGCTCGCTCGTCGCCGCCTTCTTCATCCTCTTCCTCGCCTGCGGCTGGGCCTATGGCCGGGCAGCGGGCACCATCGGCGACCATCGCGATCTGGTGAAGATGATGTCGGAATCGATGGCCGATCTCGCTTATTATCTCGTGCTCGCCTTTGCGGCCGCGCATTTCGTCGCGATGTTCGCCTGGTCGAACATGGGCCTGATCCTCGCGGTGAAGGGCGCGGACGGGCTGCAGGCGCTCGCCCTGCCCGCGCCGCTGCTCCTCGCGCTGATCGTGATCTTCGTCGGCCTGCTCAACCTGTTCGTCGGCTCGGCCAGCGCCAAATGGGCGCTCGTCGCGCCGGTGCTCGTGCCGATGCTCATGCTGCTCGGGATCAGCCCCGAAATGACGACGGCCGCTTATCGCGTCGGCGACAGCGCGACCAACATCATCACGCCGCTGATGGTCTATTTCCCGCTGATCCTGATCTTCTGCCAGCGCTGGGTGCCCGATTTCGGGCTCGGCAGTCTCGCCGCGACGATGCTTCCCTATTCGGTATGGATGATGATCGCGGGGATCATCCTCGTATTCGGCTGGGTCGCGTTCGGCATACCGCTCGGTCCGGGCGCGGAGGTCTTCACCGAGCTGCCGGTCGCGCCAGCCCAATAGCGGATTTGGCCATGCGGCGAGAAAAGCTGCTATGGTCGGTCGATGAGCATGACCGTCATAGTAGCAGCCGCAGCCGTCATCATCCTGCTGGCGGCCGGCGCGGCGCTGACGAAAATCGGCCCTTGGTATCGCAACCTGAAGAAGCCGAGCTGGAATCCGCCCGACTGGCTGTTCGGCCCGGCCTGGACGATCATCCTCGGCCTTGCGGGCTGGGCCGGCGTCATCGCCTGGGAGGCGGCGACAACTGCGGCGGACCGGCAGCTGATACTGCTCCTGTTTGGCATCAATTTCCTGCTGCACCTGCTCTGGAGCCCGCTATTCTTCATGGCGCGGCGGCCAGACTGGTCGCTGATCGAGGCCTTTTTCCTCTGGGCGTCGGTACTCTCGCTGATCGTCGGCCTCGCGCCCTATTCGACCTTGGCGAGCTGGCTGGTCGCGCCCTATCTGGCCTGGGTCAGTTTCGCGATCCTGCTGAACTGGACGATCGTCAGGCTCAACGCGCCATTCTCCGCGCGAAACGCCAAGAGCTAGTCAGCATTCGACGACATTGACGGCGAGCCCGCCCTGGCTCGTTTCCTTGTATTTGGACGACATATCGAGCCCGGTCTGGCGCATCGTTTCGATCACCTGATCGAGGCTGACCCGCATCCGCTCATGCGCGTGCAGCGCCAGCCGCGCCGCGTTCACCGCCTTGACCGCGCCGATCGCATTGCGCTCGATGCAGGGGATCTGGACGAGCCCGCCCACCGGATCGCAGGTCAGGCCGAGATTGTGCTCCATGCCGATTTCCGCCGCGCTCGCGACTTGGGTCGGCGTGCCGCCCCAGACCGCCGCCAGACCGCCAGCCGCCATCGAACAGGCGACGCCGACTTCGCCCTGACACCCCATTTCCGCGCCCGATATCGACGCGCGCTGCTTGTAGAGCAGCCCGATCCCGCCCGCCGTTAGCAGGAATTTACGGACGGCGACCGCATCCATCTCGTCGCGCGCGCAATAATGGCGGATGACGGCGGGGATGATGCCTGCCGCCCCGTTCGTCGGCGCGGTGACGACCTGACCGCCCGCCGCATTTTCCTCGTTCACGGCCATCGCATAAACGTTGAGCCAGTCGAACAGCTGTTCCTGCTCGTTCGATTGCGGCGATGCGCTGAGCTTCGCCCAGAGGCCCGGCGCACGTCGTGTGACCTTAAGTTCGCCGGGCAGCATGCCTTCGCGGTTCAACCCGCGATCGATGCAGGCCATCATGACCTTCGCGATCCGGTCGAGCGCCTGGTCCGTCGCTGCGCGCGGCCGGCGCGCATCTTCGTTGGCGTAGATCAGCTCGTGAATCGCCATGTCCTCGCGCTCGCACCAGTCGAGCACATCCTGCGCGGAGCCGAAGGCGTACGGGACGGGCTGTCCGGCGCGGATGATATCGTTTTTGGCGGGCCGTTCGAGCTGACGGCGCGAGGCGATGAACCCACCGCCGGTCGAATAATAGGTGCGCTCGGCCAGTATCGCGCCATCGCGATCACGGGCCGAGAGCCGCATGCCGTTCGGATGCAGATCGGGAATCACGTCATAGGCGAAGACGATATCGGTCTCGGGATCGAAATCGATGATAACGCCTTCGCACAGCGTCAGCCGCTTCTCTTGGTGTACCGCAGCGACCGCCGGGTCGGCGGCCTCGGGATCGAGCGTTTCGGGCTTCAGGCCCATCAGTCCGAGAATCACGGCCTTCGGCGTCGCATGGCCCGCCCCAGTCAGCGCCAGAGACCCTTGCAGCTCAACGGTGATCTTTGCGGTTTGTTCGAGATGGCCGCGCCGTTTCAGGCCGGTCACGAAGCGTCGCCCGATCCGCATCGGCCCCACAGTGTGCGAGCTCGACGGTCCGATACCGATGCGAAAAAGGTCCAGAACAGACAGCATGATTGGCGCGTTCCCGATATTGCCGAGCCGCATTAGCCGGTTGCGAACGGCCCGGCCATCCCGATCCTGCTCCTGCGGATGGCTATTGGCGGCACGTGCCGAGCCGCTATGAGGGCGGCATGCCGCAACCGCGCCTTGTGCTCTTCACCCGCTACCCCGTTCCGGGCAAGGCCAAGACGCGCCTGATCCCAGCGCTGGGCGAAGCCGGGGCGGCGGCGATCCACCGAAAGCTCGCCGAACGCACGGTGGCCGTGATGCGCGATAGCGGGCTCCCGATGGAAATCCGTTTCACCGGCGCGGATCGCAGCGAGTTCGCAGACTGGCTTGGCGATGATCCACACTATGAAGAGCAAGCCAATGGCGACCTCGGCGACCGGTTGCGCGCGGCCATCGCCCCGCTGCCGGTCATCTTTGTCGGCGCCGATTGTCCCGATCTGGCCGTCCACCATCTCGAACAGGCGGCCGAGGCGCTCGCAGACAACGATGTCGTCATAGGCCCGGCAGAGGATGGCGGTTATTGGCTGATCGGTATCGCCAAGCGTTACGACTGGCTGTTCACGGACATGGACTGGGGCACTGAGGCCGTGCTGCCGGAGACGCTCAGGCGACTCGCGGATCGGGGTATCGAACCCGTCCTGCTCGAAACGCTGGCCGATTGCGACCGGCCCGAAGACCTCGACCGCTGGCCATGGCTGACCGCGTGACCGAGCCCATACGCAGCGAGGTCGCCATCGTGATCCCGATGCTCGACGAGGGGACCGCGCTGCCCGCCGTCATCGCCAATATCGCCGCGCTCGACCCGCAACCGGCCGAGGTGATCGCCGTCGACGGCGGCAGCGCGGACCGGTCGGTCGAGATCGCGCGCGCAGCCGGTTTCCACGTCATCGAACATGGTCGGAAAGGCCGTGCCGTTCAGGTCAATCGCGGCGTCGAAGAGGCCAGCGCGCCGCTGGTCTGCGTGCTTCATGCCGACACGGAATTACCCAGCGATGCGCTCGCGCTCGTCGAACGCACGCTCGCCAATCCGAAACGCGCGCTGGGCGGTTTCACGCCCCTCCTCACCGGCACGAAAACCCGCTGGGGTACGAGCTTTCACAATTGGGCGAAGACTTATTACGGCCCGATCCTGCTGCGGCCGCATCTGTTCGTGCGCGGGCTGCGCCTGCTGTTCGGTGACCATGCGATGTTCTTCCGCCGCGCGGATTTTCTCGCCGTCGGCGGGTGCGATCCGGACATGAACATCATGGAGGATGTCGATCTGTGCCTCCGGCTCTGCCGGATCGGCAGCGTGAAGCTCGTTCCGCGGATCGTGAAAACGTCCGACCGGCGCATCGCCGAATGGGGCGCGCTCAAGGCCAACTGGATCTACATGAAATGCGGGATGAGCTGGGCCTTCGGGCGCAAGACGGGCCTCGACCGCTGGTATCCCGATATCAGATAGAAAATCCTCCCTGAGCCGAAGGCTTGGGGAGGGGGACCGCGCTTGCGCGGTGGAGGGGCAGGAGCACGACAATGCCCCGAAGAGCAACGGAAACAGCATCGCAATGCCCCTCCACCATTCTGCGAATGGTCCCCCTCCCCACCGCTACGCGGTAGGGAGGATTGTCATGCCAACTCCACCGGCGATACCTCGTATCCGTCGCGTTCGAGGGCGTCGATCAGCCGTTCGAGATGCGCGCGGTCGCGCGTTTCGCATTCGATATCGGTGATGAGGCCCTTGGCGGGCAGCGTCGTGAAGACGCGTTGGTGATAGACTTCGATGATGTTGACCTGCTGCTCGTCGAACACCTTGGCGACATGATAGAGCGCGCCGGGGCGGTCCTTGAGCCGGATGCGCAGCCGCGCAAGCCGGCCATCCCGCGCGAGATCGCGCAGCAGGACATTGGCGAGCAGCCGCGTATCGATATTACCGCCGCACAGAATCAGGCCGACATTCCTGTCCTTGAACTTGGCCGGATGATCGAGCATCGCCGCGAGGCCCGCCGCGCCGGCGCCTTCCACTACCGTCTTCTCGATCTGCAGCAGCAGGGCCACGGCGCGCTCGAGATCCCGTTCCCCGACGAGCAGGATATCGTCGACCACTTCGCGGATGATTTCGAGCGTGAGCCCGCCGGGCTCCTTGACCGCGATGCCCTCGGCCAGCGTATCGCCTTCGCAGGGCAGCTTCAGCCCGCGCATCTTCGAATAGGTGGACGGATAGAGTTCCGCTTCGACGCCGATCAGCTCGATATCCGGCTTCATCGCCTTGGCAGCGACGCCGACACCGGCGATCAGACCGCCGCCGCCGATCGGCACGCACAGCAGATCGATATCCGGCACGTCTTCGAGCATCTCGATCGCAATCGTGCCCTGACCCGCAGCGATATCGGCATCGTCGAAGGGGTGGACGAAGACGAGCCCGCGTTCCTCGGCGATCTCGCAGGCCCGGGCCTGCGCATCGTCGAACCGCTCGCCATGGAGCACGACGGTCGCACCATGCCCTTCGGTCTGCTGGACTTTCACCGTGGGCGTGTGCTGCGGCATCACGATCGTGACCGGGATGCCGAGCCGCGCGCCATGATAGGCGACGCCTTGGGCATGATTGCCGGCCGAGGCTGCGATCACGCCGCGTTTCTGCTCGGCGTCCGACAGTTGCAACAGCTTGTTGAGCGCACCGCGTTCCTTGAACGCGGCCGTGAATTGCAGGTTCTCGAACTTCAGCCAGACATTGGCGCCGGTCATCTCGGACAGCGTCTTGCTGAGCATGGTCGGCGTACGCACGATGGCGTCCGCGATGCGTTCATGCGCGGCGCGCACGCTCTCCAGCGTGACGGTCGAATCGGGTCCGGTTTCCGGTGCGGTAGCCATAACGGGCCCCGCCCTAGCCTATCTGGCGTCCACCGCAAACACATCCTATGGGTCGCGCTACGGCACGAACGGCAGGCGGCAACTCATGGCAAAGATCGCATTTCTGGGGCTTGGCGTAATGGGCGCGCCGATGGCGGGGCACCTGCTCAAGGCTGGTCACGACGTAACGGTATATAATCGCACGGCCTCCAAGGCGGCCGACTGGGTCGCGAAACATGGCGGCAGCAGCGCGGACAGCCCGGCGAAAGCGGCCGACGGCGTCGATGCCGTCATCGCCTGTGTCGGCGCGGACGCCGATGTCGAAGCGGTGACGCTCGGCCCGGACGGCGCGTTCGGCGCGATGCACGAAGGCACGCTGTGGATCGACCATACGACCGTGTCGGCGAAGCTCGCGCGGGAATTGGCGGAAACCGGGGAGCCGCAGGGCATTCATTGCGTCGACGCGCCGGTATCGGGCGGTCAGGCCGGAGCCGAAAACGGCGCGCTCGCGATCATGTGCGGCGGCAGCCGCCGTGCGATGACGCTCGCCGAGCCGATCATGCAGGCCTATGCGGCGCGCATCGTCCATTGCGGCGAGGCGGGCGCGGGCCAGCAGACCAAGATGTGCAACCAGCTCGCGATCGCCGGCGTGCTGCAGGGGCTTTCAGAAGCGCTCCACCTCGCCAAACGCTCGGAGCTCGATCTCGACCGCGTATTCGACGCGATCTCGGGCGGCGCGGCGCAGAGCTGGCAGATGGACAATCGCTGGAAGACCATGGCCAAGGGTGAATTCGATTTCGGCTTTGCCGTCGACTGGATGCGCAAGGACCTGGGCCTTGCGCTCGAAGAGGGTGAGGCGAAGGGCGCGACGCTGGAACTCGCGAAGCTCGTCGATGACTATTATGCCGAGGTGCAGGCGATGGGCGGCGCGCGGCAGGATACGAGTTCGCTGGTAAGGAGACTGGAAGAGTGAATAGCGGAGCCACAATACCGTCAGGGCTGAGCCTGTCGAAGCCCGTTTCTCCGGCTGACAAGCGCCCTTCGACAAGCTCAGGGCTGACGGGATGGATGGCGGCTTTTTTCGCGGCGTTAGCCGCCCTCATCCTGCCCGCCCCGGCCCAGGCCGATGCGCTGATCGACAACGCCAATGGCTATACGCTCGACGAAGACGGCAATTTGGTCCGCTTCACCGGCCTGCTGTTCGACGTCGACACGGGGCGGGTCACGCAGCTCCTGCGCCGCAACGACGACCGCCCGCGCGAAGTCGATTTCCGGCACGACGCGCAGGGCCGCACCGTCATTCCCGGCCTGATCGACGCGCATGGGCACCTGATGGGGCTCGGCTTTAGCGCGATCCAGCTCGACCTTTCCGATACGACGAGCCTCGAAGAGGCGATGGCGCGGCTGGCCCAGTACAGCGCCGAAAACCCGACGCTACGCTGGGTGGTCGGGAGCGGCTGGAACCAGGAACGCTGGGGCCTTGGCCGTTTCCCGACCGCCGCCGATCTCGATGCCGCCGTCGCCGATCGCCCGGTCTGGCTGGTACGCGTCGACGGGCATGCCGGGGTCGCGAACAGCATGGCCATGGCACAAGCGGGTATCACGGCATCGTCGCAATCGCCCGCGGGCGGGCGGATCGAGCGCGACGGCGGCCAGCCGAACGGCGTCTTTATCGACGCCGCCATGGCGCTGGTCGAGGACGCAATACCCACACCCGAACCGCCGGTGCGCGACATGGCGCTGCGCGAGGCGCAGGAGCTGCTGCTCAGCTACGGCATCACCACGATGCACGACATGGGCACCAGCGCCGACGACTGGGATGTGCTGCGCCGCGCCGGCGACCGGGACCGGCTGCAGATCCGCGTGATCTCCTACGCCAATGCGCTGGAGACGCTGCTGGACATTGCCGGGGACGCGAAGACGCCCTGGCTTTATGACGGGCGGCTGCGCATGGTGGGCTTGAAGATTTATGGCGACGGCGCGCTCGGCTCGCGCGGCGCGCTGCTCAACGCGCCCTATGCCGACGCGCCGGGCGAAACCGGACTCGCGCTGATCGACGGGATAGCGCTCCGCAACCGGCTGAGTCGGCTCTCACTGGACAGGTTCCAGGCTGCAATCCACGCGATCGGCGACGGCGCGAACCGCGAGGCGCTGGCCGCGGTCGAGGAACTGGCGACGCGCTATACCGACGACCGGCGCTGGCGGATCGAACATGCGCAGGTCGTCGACCCGGCCGACCTGCCCCGCTTCGGCAGGCACGGCATCATCGCCTCGATGCAACCCGTACACCAGACGTCCGACCGGCTGATGGCCGAAGCGCGGCTCGGGCCCAATCGCCTGACCGGCGCCTATGCCTGGAATTCGATGCTCCGCGTCGGATCGCGGCTGGCGTTCGGCAGCGATTTCCCGGTCGAGAGCCCCAACCCCTTTCCGGGCCTTGCCGTCGCGATCAGCCGCGAGGATGCGAGCGGCCAGCCGCCTGGCGGATGGCAGGCGCATGAGCGCGTCTCGCTGCAACAGGCCTTCGCCGCCTTCACGACGGATGCCGCGTTTGCCGGGTTCGCCGAGGACCATGTCGGGCGGCTCGGCGAAGGCCTCTTTGCCGACTTCCTGATCCTCGATCGCGATATTTTCGATGCGACGCCCGCGGAAATCCGGGCCACGCAAGTCGCGGAGACATGGATCGGCGGCGAGCGGACCTGGGTGCGCGGCGCGGCCGATGCGCCACCCATGGACGCGCCTGTCGGCCCGATGATCAGCGAGGATGAGGATATCGGACGCTAGGCCGATAACTCCGTCAGCATGCCGACGGTCAGTATCTGCGGCAGGATCTCCGGCTCGCCTTCGGCACTATAGAAGAGATAGAGCGGCACGCCCGAGCGGCCATGGCTCTCGATAAAGCGGCCGATAACGGGATCGCCGCTCGTCCAGTCGCCGACGAGTACGGCGATATTCTCCGCCGCAAAATGATCGGCCACGGCCTGGCGATTCATGGCGCCAGCCTCATTGGCCTTGCAGGTGAT
The DNA here is from genome assembly GCF_052168295.1 of Parasphingopyxis sp. Classification (GTDB taxonomy): domain Bacteria; phylum Pseudomonadota; class Alphaproteobacteria; order Sphingomonadales; family Sphingomonadaceae; genus Parasphingopyxis. Next base: position 21,676 of record NZ_JBQLZN010000020.1, read on the forward strand.
GCACCAGTCGGCCGTGAAATAGACGAAGACCGGTCGGCCTTCGGACCGCAGTTCGGCCAGCCTGTCCTCGCTGAAGCTCTCGGCGGCGAGCGCCCCGCCTTCATAGGCACCGGCCTCTGCGGGCGTCGATGTCGGGATGAGAACCAGCGCGGCGAGGGTGACGGCCAATGCGGGCATGACGGGCAGCCAGGCCCGCTTGCCGGCCGCCTGTCGCCGGCCGATCCACCAGAGCATCAGCGCGACGCCAAGCGCTGCCGCGATACCCAGTGTCATCCCGTCGACGCCGGTCTGACGGCCGAGAATCCAGCCGAGCGCCAGCGCGGTCAGGAACATCGGCACCGCCATGATATGGCGGAACCGCTCCATCCACGGGCCGGGCTTGGGCAGCTTCGCCCGCAAGGCAGGCACATAGGCAAGGACCAGGAACGGCAGGGCGAGGCCGAGACCCAACCCCGCGAATATCGCCAGCGCGACGGCGGTCGGCACGATCAACGCCGCGCCCAAGGCGGCGGCCATGAAGGGACCCGTGCAGGGCGTCGCCACGAAAGCCGCGAGCGCGCCAGTGAAGAAGGAACCGGTCGCGCCGCCCTTGTCTGCAAACCGTCCGCCGCCCGCAAAGCCTGGTACTTCGAACAGCCCGGCGAGATTGAGCGCGATCGCGGTGACCAGCAGGAACAGGAACAGGATCATGCGCGGGTCTTGCAGCTGGAACGCCCAGCCCGCCGCCGCGCCGCCCGCGCGCAGCCCGAGCAGCACCGCGCCGAGCGCGAGGCAGACGATGATGACGCCGGCCGCATAGGCCAGCGCATCCCGCCGGACAGCGCGCTCCTCCCCGCCCGCCTTGGCGAGACTCAGCGCCTTGAGACTAAGGATCGGGAAGACGCAGGGCATGATATTGAGCAGCAGGCCGCCCAAGATCGCACCGCCAAGTGCCAGCAGGACCGTCCCGATATCGGCGCTCATGGTCGACGCGACAGAGGGCTCGCCCGATATCGGCTCGCCAGCCGGCGGCACGGCACCGGGCACGGCCGCGAGCATCAGGCCGTCATTTTCGCCGATCTTGATCAATCCCGCGATCCGATCCGCCGCGCCGGCATCGCTTGCGGCCGCAACCTCGACGATCAGCATGTCGCCGTTGCGCGATATGCTCTGTTCGGCGCTGTAATCGAGAACCCGGTCGGTCTCGGAGAAGAAATAGGGTGCGGAGACGGACGCAGATGCCGGAAAGGGAATGCCGATGCGCAGCGTGTCGCCGGCCAGCTCGAACACCGCTTCGCTGCCCAGCGGCCGCGGCATGGTCGCGCGATAGCCGTCGAACATGCCGGCATCGGTCACCCCGCCCGAACCGGCAACGAGATCGATCGCCAGCGGTCCGTCCTCGGGCACACAAATCTCGTCGGTGCAGGCCAGCCACTGGCCCTCGGCGCGCAGCGGCAGCGCGGTGCCCGGCGCAACGCTCTCGTCCAGCGTCACTTCGGCCAGCATCGCATATTCGCCATAATAGATGTAATTCATGATGCCGCTAATCGAGAGCCGCTCGGGCACCGGATAGCGCAGTTCGCCGATGCTCACGCCTTCGGGCAAGGTCCATTCGAAGCGGTTCGGGAGCCCCGCCTCGCCCGGATTCAGCCAATAGCCGTGCCAGCCTTCGTCGGGCCGCATGCGGATGGCGATGGTGAAGATCTGGCCGGGTGCGGGCGCATCGGTTTCAGCCAGCAGATCGGCCTGTATCGCGTTCTCGCGCGGCACCTGCGCAGGCGCGGCCGCGGGCAGCAGGCAGAAAAATGCGGCAACAAGGCCGTATATGCTCTGCAAAGCGGAAAATCGCACCTGTTTGCTCCTTCGCGAGCGCGCTATAGCAACGCTAAACGTGCCATGCACTATCAAGAGGTCGTCCGATGAAATTCGCTCGCATTGCCACGCTGGTTACAGCCCTGTCCCTGCCTTTCGCGGCCTTTGCGCAGGACGGGGAGAGCCCCGGGAGCGGCGAATCGGGTTCACCGCAACTGATCGTCGCAATCGCGGTAGACCAGCTCAGCGCCGATATCTTCGCCCAGCACCGGGAGCATTTCGACGGCGGATTCGCGCGGCTGCTCGACGGCGTCGTCTTCCCGTCCGGCTATCAGGCGCATGCCGCGACCGAAACCTGCCCCGGCCATGCGACGATCCTGACCGGCGCGCATCCGGGGCGCGCGGGCGTCGTCGCCAATCGCTGGTTCGACATGAGCGTCGCGCGCGCGGACACGCGCATCTACTGCTCGGAAGACCCGAATGTCGAAGGATCGTCTTCGGACGAATACACGGTCTCCACCGCGCACCTGCTCGTCCCGACGCTCGGCGACTTGCTGCAACAGGTGAACGATGCCAGCCGCGTCGTGTCGGTCGCGGGCAAGGACCGGGCGGCCGTGATGCTGGGCGGCGCCGAAGCCGATCATATGTACTGGCCCGGCGACGCAGGCTTCACGACCTTCGCGGACCGCGAGACGCCCGAAGCGCTCATGCGGGTCAACGAGACGGCGATGCAGGCGGCAGTGTCGAGCCGCGAGCCGCTGCCCGTCCCGCAGCATTGCGCCGCCTATAATCGCGCGATCCCGATCGGCGGCGAAAACACGGTCGGCACGCATGTGTTTTCGCGCGAGCCAACCACCGACGGCCGCGCGATTCTCGCTTCGCCCGAAGGCGATCTGCTGACACTCGTGCTCGCCGCCGATCTCGTTTCGGAACTGGAACTCGGCCAGCGCGGCCACACCGACCTGCTCGCCATCGGCCTCTCTTCGACCGATTATATCGGCCATGCCTATGGCACCCATGGCGTCGAGATGTGCGTGCAGCTCAGCGCGCTCGATACGATGCTCGGCGACTTCTTCGCCCGGCTCGATGCGCGGAACATCGATTACGTCGTGATGCTGACCGCCGACCATGGCGGGCTCGATCTGCCCGAGCGCCAGACCGGGCAAGCGGCCCCGCGCGCCGCGCGCCTGCTGCCCGGCTTCGACACGCTCGACGAGCGGCTCGCGGCGGAAACCGGCCTCGAAGCGCCGGTCCTGCGCGCCGACAGCCCGTTCGGCGATTTCTATGTCGACCGTTCGGTGCCCGAAGACCGCCGCGCCGAAGTCATCGACCGGGCGATCGCACTGATCTCCGCCCATCCGCAGGTCTATCGCGTCTTCGCGCGCGACGAGATCATGGCGCAGTCGGTCACCGATGCGCCGCCCGAGCACTGGACGGTACTCGACCGCGTCCGCGCCAATTTCCATCCCGACCGTTCGGGCGATTTCATCGTGGTGCTGCAGCCGCGCGTTACGCCGATCCCCCAGCCCTTTCCCGGCGCCTATGTCGCGACGCATGGCAGCGTCTGGGACTATGACCGGCGCGTGCCGATCCTCTTCTGGTGGCCGGGCGTCGAGCAGTTCGAACAGCCGCTGGGGGTGATGACAGTCGATATCATGCCGACGCTGGCCTCGCTGATCGGCCTCGATATTTCGGACGTGGAAATCGACGGACGGTGCCTCGACCTGATGCCGGGCGTCGCCGAGAGCAATTGCCCCTAGGCGGTGCGCCGACTGCGGCGACGCCAGATCAACAGCCCGATCGGCGCCAGAATAATCCCGCCCAGCAGCAGGAGCACCCACCAGTAGCGGTGGAGCAGCGGGCCGCGGCTATGCTCCATTAATGTCTGGATAGGGTCGTAGCCCTCGGGCATGTCCAGCACGCCATTCTCCTCCGCCCAGCGCGCATAGCCTGCCTGCATTTCGGCAAATAGCTCCGGCTCGCTTGCCGACAGATCGCGCGTTTCTCCGGGATCGGCCTCGAGATCGTAGAGCCGCCAGACATTGTCGCCCAGAGGCGGGCCGTTGCGCACGATCTTGTAGCGGCCCCGGTAAAACGCCATGCGCCCGGCCGTCTCGATGCCGAAACTGTCATCGGGTCCGTAGATTGCCGACTCCTCGCCCGTCAGTGCCGGCATCAGGCTACGGCCCGTCATCCCCCCGCCATCGGCATCGGCGAGCGCCGCGATCGTCGCCGGGATATCGCTGATCAGGCTGAGCTGATCGGCCATCGCGCCCTCCGCCACGCCTGGCCCCGCGACGATCAGCGGCACGCGCGTGCCGCCCTCGTTCGCGTAAAATTTGAACAGGCTGTGCGGAGACGCGTTGGCGCTCGCCCATTCGGGGCCGATATAGCCGAAGCTCCCGCGCTCCCCCATCGTGTCGATATCGGTCGAATAGCCGACCATCCACATCCAGGCCTGCATGATCGCATTGCCGCCCGGCGAGTTCCCTTCCGGGCCATTGTCGGACGTGACGATGAAGATCGTATTCTCATATTCGCCGATCTCGCGCAGATGCGCGATCAGCCGGCCGAGATGATCGTCCATCGCTTCGAGCATCCCGGCGTTTACCGCCATCGCCCGCGCATACCAGGCCTGTTCCTCGGCGCTCAGATCGTCCCAATCGCGCAGGTCGGGATGGATCGTGCCCAGTGGCGCATTGACGGGAATCAAGCCCGCTTCGATAGCGGCAGCATGGCGGCGCTCGCGATGCGCCCGCCAGCCGTCGCGGTACATGTCCGCATAGCGCATCGTGTACTCGCGCGGCGCCTGGACCGGGATATGGATCGCGAGAAAGCCGATATAGGCGAAGAAAGGGTCGTCGCCCTCCGCCGTGCCGACGAAATCGATCATCCGGTCGACGAGGAATTCGGAGGAATAGAAATCGTCGGGCAGCGTATCGACGGGCTCGCCATCAGCGAACCATTCGGCGCGATCATAATAGGGGAGATAGGGCCGGTGCTCCCAATTGTCCGCGCCGGTGGAGTCGAGGATGAAAGTCCGATCGAAGCCGCGCGCGCTGGGTAGCGTCTCCCGCGTATGGCCGAGATGCCATTTGCCGGTCATATATGTGCGATAGCCGCGTGCGCGCAGCCGGGTCGCGATGGTCGGCAGTCCTTCGGCCAGCAGCCCGCGATAGGCCGGCGCGCCGCGATGCTCTTCCGGCGTCGTTTCGGGCAGGTTGCCGATGCCCGCGCGGTGGCTGCTGACCCCGGTCATCAGCATGGCGCGCGAGGGCGCGCACATCGGGGTCGCATGGAAGTTCGAGAAGATCGTCCCGCGCCGGGCCAGCGCATCGATGTTCGGCGTGCGAATTTCGCTGCCATAGGCGCCGAGATCGGTGAAGGCGACATCGTCGGCGACGATCAGCACGATATTGGGGCGCTGTGCAGGCCGTTCGGCAGGTTGCGCATGCGCCGGTGCCGCGAACAGCATCGCGATAATCGCCATTAGGCGCGCCAGACCTTTACCCCCCATGGAAAAAGTGTCGGGGATCGATCCGGGCTTGTCAATTTGAGCGCGGCTGCTGCCGCGACGCTCAGACTTCGAGGTTGGGGCGCAGCCAGCGCGTCGCCGTATCGAGATCGACGGCGCGGCGCTCCGCATATTCCTCGAGCTGATCCTGCCCGATCTTGGCGACGCCGAAATATTGCGACTGCGGATGGCCGAAATAGAAACCCGAGACGGCCGCGGTCGGCCACATGGCGAAGCTCTCGGTCAGCTCGATCCCGGCCGGGCCGTTATGCCCCGATCCGCCGCCGAGCAGCTCGAACAACAGCGGTTTGAGACTGTGGTCCGGGCATGCCGGATAGCCGGGCGCCGGGCGGATGCCCGTATATTTTTCGCGGATCAGCTCTTCGTTCGTGAAATCCTCGTCCGCCGCATACCCCCATAGCTCCTTGCGGACATGCGCATGCATCCGCTCGGCAAAGGCCTCGGCCAGCCGGTCCGCGAGCGCCTTGAGCAGGATATCCGAATAATCGTCGGTCTCCGCCTTGAAGCGTTCGATATGCGCGTCGATGCCGTGGCCGGCACAGACCGCGAAGCCGCCAATCCAGTCGCCGGCCGGATCGATGAAATCGGCCAGGCACATATTGGGGCGGCCCGAGCGTTTGAGCACCTGTTGGCGCAGCATGGGCAGTCGATGCTCGCGGCCCTCGTCGATCACGACGATATCGTCCCCGTCGCGGCGGCATTCCCACAAGCCTGCCACTGCGCGCGGCTTGAGCCAGCCTTCCGCGATTATCGTATCGAGCATCGCCTGCCCATCGCGGAACAGATCGCGCGCGCTTTCGCCGACCACTTCGTCGTCGAGGATCGCCGGATAGGAACCGGCAAGCTCCCAGGCGCGGAAGAAGGGCGTCCAGTCGATATAGTCGCGAAGATCGTCGAGCGGCCAGTCGTCGAACACATGCAATCCGGGCTTCGCGGGCGCCGGTGCTTTCAACGACAGATCGGTTTCAAACGCATTGCCGCGCGCATCCTCCAGCGAAACCAGCTTGCTCGCGCCCCTGCCCTCGCGCGCCGTGCGGATCTCGTCATAGTCATTGGCGACCTGCTCGACGAACGGGTCGCGCTGGGTCTGCGACACGAGCGTCGAGGCGACGCCGACCGCGCGGCTTGCGTCGAGCACATGGATCGTCGGCCCGGCATAGGCGGGTTCGATGCGGAGCGCCGTGTGCACGCGGCTCGTCGTCGCGCCGCCGATCAGCAACGGCACCTGCATATTCGCCCGGTCCATCTCCTCGGCCACCGTCACCATCTCGTCGAGCGAGGGGGTGATCAGGCCGGACAGGCCGATCATATCGGCGTCATTCTCGTTCGCGGCATCGAGAATATCGTTCCACGGCACCATCACGCCGAGATCGACGACTTCGAAGCCGTTGCACTGTAGGACGACGCCGACGATATTCTTGCCGATATCGTGCACATCGCCCTTCACGGTCGCCATGATGATCGTGCCTTTGCCCTTGGCATTCTCGTCCTTTTCGGCCTCGATAAAGGGCAGGAGATGCGCGACGGCCTTCTTCATCACGCGCGCCGATTTCACGACCTGGGGCAGGAACATTTTCCCGCTGCCGAAGAGATCGCCGACGACGTTCATCCCGTCCATCAGCGGCCCCTCGATCACCTCGATCGGCTTGCCGCCACGCTCGAAGATCGCTTGCCGCGCTTCCTCGGTATCGTCCACGACATGCGCGTCGATGCCTTTGACGAGCGCATATTCGAGCCGCTTGACGACCTCCCAGCTCCGCCATTCCTCGGCTTCTTTCTCGGCCCTCTTGTCCGTGCCGCGGTATTTTTCGGCGAGCGCGATCAGATTCTCGGTCGCATCGTCATGCCGGTCGAGGATCACATTTTCGCACGCCTCGCGCAGTTCCGGATCGATCTGGTCGTACACGTCGAGCTGGCCGGCATTGACGATGCCCATATCCATACCGGCAGGGATCGCATGATAGAGGAACACGCTGTGCATCGCGCGGCGCACGGGTTCGTTGCCGCGGAAGCTGAAGGAGAGGTTGGAGAGCCCGCCCGAGATATGGACGCCCGGGCAGGTGTCGCGGATTTCGCGCGCGGCCTCGATGAAGTCGAGCCCATAGCGCCGATGCTCGTCGATCCCGGTCGCGACGGCGAAGATATTGGGATCGAAAATGATATCCTCGGGCGGAAAACCGTTTTCCGTGAGCAGTTTATAGGCACGCTGGCAGATTTCGACCTTGCGCTCCTTCGTATCCGCCTGCCCCGTCTCGTCGAACGCCATGACGACGACGGCCGCGCCATAGGCCCGGCATTTGGCGGCATGTTCGAGAAACTCCGCTTCGCCTTCCTTCATCGAGATCGAGTTCACGATCGGCTTGCCCGACACGCATTTGAGGCCCGCTTCTATGACCGACCATTTGGAGGAATCGATCATGATCGGCACACGCGCGATATCGGGCTCGGCGGCGATCAGCTTGAGGAAGGTCGTCATCGCCTTTTCGGCGTCGAGCAGACCTTCGTCCATATTCACATCGATGATCTGCGCGCCATTCTCCACCTGCTGGCGTGCGACCTCGACCGCCGTCTCATAGTCATCGGCGAGGATGAGCTTCTTGAACCGGGCCGAGCCGGTGACGTTCGTGCGCTCGCCGATATTGACGAAGGTTGCGGATCTGTCGGTCATGTCGGCTTTCAGGCGGCGAGCGTCATCGGTTCTAGACCGGCGAGGAAGGTCTGCGTCATGCGTTCGGGGATCGCGCGCGGCGGCTTGCCGTCGACCATTTCGGCGATGGCGCGGATATGGTCGGGCGTGGTGCCGCAGCAACCGCCGACGATATTGACCAATCCCTGATCGACCCATTGGCTGATCTTGTCGCGCGTATGGGCGGCGTCTTCGTCATATTCGCCGAGTTCGTTGGGCAGGCCCGCATTGGGATAGCCGATCACGAGCGTGTCCGCGATCTCGGAAATCGCCTGGATATGCGGGCGCAGACGATCCGCGCCGAACGAGCAGTTGAGCCCCACGGCGAGCGGCTCGGCATGGCGGACCGACGCCCAGAAAGCCTCGATCGAATGGCCGGAGAGGTTGCGGCCCGACATGTCGGTGATCGTCATCGAGAGGATCAGCGGTAGCGTCCTGCCGTGCCGCTCGCCCGATTCCTGCGCGGCCATGATCGCCGCCTTTGCATTGAGCGTGTCGAAGATCGTCTCGACGAGCAGCATGTCCACGCCGCCCTCGATCAGCCCGTCGATCTGATCGGCATAGACCGCCTTCATCTGGTCGAAATCGACCTCACGGAAACCGGGGTCCTCGACGTCCGGCGAAATGGACAGCGTCTTGTTCGTCGGCCCGATCGAGCCCGCGACAAAGCGCGGCTTCTCTTCGGTCGCGATAGTGTCCGCCGCATGCCGGGCGAGCTTCGCGGCCGCAACGTTCAGTTCATGCACCAGCGCCTCGTCGCCATAATCGGCCTGGCTGATCGTCGTGCCGCTGAACGTGTTGGTCGAGATGATATCGGCGCCTGCCTCCAGATAGGCGGCGCTGATCTCCTCGATAATCTCCGGCTGAGTCAGGCAGAGCAGGTCGTTATTGCCCTTCTGGTCCATCTCGAACGTGCGGTCGCCGCGATAGCCGGCTTCGTCGAGCCCGTAATTCTGGATGGCCGTGCCCCAGGCCCCGTCGAATACGAGAATGCGGTCGGCCGCGATCTCGCGGATGCGCTCGGCAATATCGGTCATGCGCCGTCGTCCTTCTCGGCTTCGGGCCGGATGCCGAGCAGATGGCAGATCGCATAGCTCAGCTCCGCCCGGTTGAGCGTGTAGAAATGGAATTCGCGGACGCCGCCCGCATAGAGTTTGCGGCACAGCTCGGCGGCGACGGTCGCGGCGATCAGTTGCCGCGCGGCGGGCAGCTCGTCGAGGCCGTCGAAGAGCCGATCCATCCAGGGCGGGATCGAGGCGCCGCACATCCCCGCGATCCGCTTCGTCGTCGCGACGTTGGACACAGGCAATATGCCGGGCACGATCTCGGCATCGATCCCGGCAGCGGCCGCTTCGTCGCGGAAGCGGAAGAAATTTTCCGCAGAGAAGAAGAATTGCGTGATCGCGCGGTTCGCCCCGGCATCCAGCTTGCGCTTCAGATTATCGAGATCGGCCTGCGGGCAATCGGCCTCCGGATGGACTTCGGGATACGCCGCGACCGATACTTCGAACGGCTTGAACGCCTTGATCCCGGCGACCAGTTCGGCCGCGCTCCTATAGCCCTCCGGATGCGGCTCGAACGGTTCGAACGTATCGCCCTTGCGCGGCGGATCGCCGCGTAGCGCGACGATATGGCGCACGCCCGCGTCCCAATAGTCGCTGATGACTTCCTCGATCTCGGCCTTGCTCGCATCGACGCAGGTCAGGTGCGCGGCCGCCTGGATCGGCGTCTCCTGTACGATCCGGCGGACCGTCGCATGGGTGCGCTCGCGCGTCGAACCGCCCGCGCCATAGGTGACCGAAACGAAGCGCGGGCCCAGCGGCTCCAGCATCTTCACCGATTCCCACAGCGTCTTTTCCATCTTCTCCGTCTTGGGCGGGAAGAATTCGAACGAGACCTGCGCGTCGCCGGCCAGGTCCGCGAAAAGCGGATCGTCGGTCGCGCGGCGCGCTTCGTGCAATTGATCGACCGTCAGGATCATGCCGCCACCACTTTCAGCCGCCGGCCGGCCTTGCGCCGCCCCAGCCATAATTTCACCGTCAGTTCGCCGCCCCCGAGTTCCTCGAACAGGCCGCCGTCGATCCCCGCATCGGCAAACCATCGGGCGATCTGCGCGTCGGAAAAACCGAGCCGCGCATGGGCGGCCTCGCTGCGCAGATCCTCGCGTTCATGCGCGGCGAAATCGACGATCAGCAGTCGACCGTCCGCGTCGAGCAACCGCGCGGCCTCGGCGATCGCGGCCGCCGGCTGCTGCGCATAGTGCAGCACCTGGTGCAGGATCACCGTATCGGCTCCGCCGCCGGGCAGCGCGAGCGCATACATATCGCCCTGGCGGATTTCGACCGTGTCGAGATCGGCCTCGGCAAGCTTGGCGCGCGCGAGCCGCAGCATTTCGGGGCTACGGTCGATCCCGATGGCGCTTTCGGCGCGGCCGGCGAACAGTTCGAGCATCCGGCCCGTCCCCGTGCCGATATCGACAAGCCGGCCGATCTCGTCCTTGGAGAGCGCGCGGGTCATGGCGGCCTCGACCTCGCTTTCGGCGACATGGAGCGAGCGGATCGCGTCCCATTCATCGGCATGGGCGGCGAAATAGGCTTGCGCTGCGGCCTGGCGATCGGCGCGCACCGCTTCGAGCCGCGCGATATCGGCGCGCATCCAGTGATCCTCGCCCTCTTCGGACCAACCGTCGATAGCGCTGAGCAGCGGCCGCACGCGCGCCGGATCGCCGAGCCCGAGAAAGACCCAGCTGCCTTCCTTGCGCCGCTCGGCGAGCCCGGCATCGACGAGGATTTTGACATGACGCGAGACGCGCGGTTGACTCTGGCCGAGCACCTGCGCCAGTTCGCCCACGGACAATTCCATCGCGCGCAGCAATGCGACGATCCGCAACCGCGTAGGGTCGGCCAATGCCCGGAAGATTTCCAATTCAGCCCGCATCCATAAAGACATAAAGATATCTTTATATGTGGTCAAATTTAATGTTCAAAACCCCTTGAACATGCCGGTCCCAGCGCGGGAAACTGGGAATTGCTGGTCAGTCGGCCGGATTGTGGCGCGCGAGGAAATCGACCACCGCATCATAATAGGCGGTTTCATCGGCAGCGCTGTTAAATCCATGTCCTGATTCCGGGAAGGTCAGGGTCTCGAGCTCGATATCCGCATCATCCGCCCGGTCGACCATCAATTCATACTGGCTGAACGGAACCCGGTTATCGACCTCGCCGTGAACCAGCAGCACGGGACGGGTGAGCCGGGCGACCTGCACGGCGGGAGAAATGTCATCCAGGTCGAAATCGGTCTGGTCCCCATCGATCCGGTCCCAATGTCGTCCGCGATTGCGGCGGAACAGGAAGTTGCGGTCGTGCTGTAACTGGCGCTCATAATGCATCACACCGGCAAAGCTGACCGCGCAGCGATAAATTTCGGGATTGCGGATCGCACCCCAAACCGCCGCAAACCCGCCATAGCTGGATCCGATGATGCAGACGCGGTCGGGATCGACGATCCCTTCTTCGACAAGATGCGAGACGGCATCGTCGAGATCGTCTTGCATCGCGCGGCCAATCTGTCCGTGGCCGAGCAGCTCGAAGCTTTCACCATAGCCGCCCGATCCGCGAAAATTGGGCTGGATCACGGCATAGCCGCGATTGGCGAGAAGCTGGACCATATCATTATATTCGTCCCTGTCGCGCAAACCATAGGGGCCGCCATGCGGATGGACGATCAGCGGCAAATCTTCAGCCGGGCGACCGACAGGCAGGGTCAGATAGCCGTGAATTGATGTGCCGTCGCGAGCATCGTATCGGACCGCACGCGGCTCAGCCAATAATGTACGCGGCACTCCCGGGCGATACTCGGCAAACAGATCGAGGCGCCTCTCGCTTGGCGTAAACACATAAAGCGCCCCGGGATCGGCTGGGCCTTCCTGCAGCACGAGCATGCGGTTGCGATCGTCGGAAATATCGAGAATCCATACCCGGCTCCGCGGCAGCGCATCACTCAGTTGGCGGTGCCATTGCTCGATTTCGGGATCGAGCCATTCGCGCCGGAAAGTCTCGCCTTCATAGCCGATTGCGATCGGGTTCCGCTGGCGATCGAACAGGACCGTAGCGACATCTTCCTCGGACGATTGAAAGACGATCTCGCCAGCCTCTCCGGTGGTGAAGTCGAACTCCATCAAAACCCGGCGTTCTCCGTCCTCAGGAACGCCGATCGAGAAGCCTTGGTTGCTACCCGCCCGCAAGCCCATAAAGTCCCACAGATCCAGCGCATCGGGATCGTCAAGCCGCGCCCGGGCGACGGTTTCAAATTCCCCCGTACCGTCGCTGCGATAGCGGATGCGAACCTGGCCTCCACGCGAGACGCTCAAAGCAATGCGAAGATCGCCGCTATCGTCGGCAATATATTGGTCAATCGAACGCTGCGCCTCCTGAATGAGCACAGGCTCAGGCTGTCCTTCGCCGTTAAGGTCAAACCGCCATACTGCCGGAGCCCGGCCCCAACGTGTAGCGAAACTGACGAGGACATAGCGGCCATGGGGATCAATATGTACGATGTTGTCCCCGTCCGGCTCCATATCCTCGCCGACAAGCGGGTGCATGACATCGGATTCGACGTTAAGCGCGTAGAGCCGCGAATAGCTGAAAAAGCCGAAGAAATCGCTGCTCGTCATTGAAAAGAGAATATGATCGTTACCGGCCCAGCGGAACCAATTGAAGTCCGCCGTGCTGCCGAGATTCAGGCCCCCGGCAAGCTCGTGCGTGTCGGAATCGATTACGCTGATATAGGTCGCGTCATCCCGGGTCACGACCAGGGCAAATTTGCTGCCATCGGGGGATAGTTGCGCACCGCTTAGTTCCGAGCGGGCACCGAATGCGCTGGTTGGGATTTCCTCCGGAATCGCGGAACCAACTTCCGCTTCCGCTGACTGAGTCTCCTGCGCCATCGCAACTGATAGGGGCGAAACTGCAGCGAAGATCAGCGAAAGCGCGACTAAACCGTTAGATGACAGAGCCATAGCGCCGCCGCACATAGCGCAAGGCCGACCGCGACCCGCACGAAGGCTTCAACCGCGATATGTGGGCCGTCAATCAGGGGATCGACACCGTCGCGATCCGCCCGGTCACCGAAGTCTATCGCTTTATTACGCCCCAGCCCGCGCGGCGCGGCATCTCCAACGTCTTCCGCAATCTGACCGAGCCCTGGTCGTTCATCAACAACCTGCTCCAGGGCCGGCCGGACCGGGCGATCCGCAATCTGGGGCGGTTCATCATCAACTCGACCATCGGGGTCGGCGGTCTCGCCGATCATGCGACTGATCTCGGCATCGCACCGGCGGACGAGGATTTCGGGCAGACCCTCGCGGTGTGGGGCGTCGGCGATGGCGGCTATGTGATGAACCCGTTCCTCGGGCCGTCCACCCAGCGCGACACGTTCGGCACGATCGTCGATTTCGTCGTCAACCCCGTGACCATCTTCTTCGACCGCGCGCTCAACCTCACCAATACCGAACAATGGGCGATCCGCGGGATGGGCATCATCAGCACGCGATCGGATCTTATCGATGCGGGCGTCGACGATTTTCTCGACAGCAGCGCGGACCCCTATGCGGCCTCGCGCGCCGCCTTCTTCCAGCAACGCGAAGCCGCGATCCTGAACTACGACACGGCCGGCCTTGCGGGCGACGGCGACGATCTGAGCGAAAGCGAGGACGCGGCCTTCGAAGCGGCGATCGAGGAGATGGAAGAGCTCGAGGAGATGGAAGAGCCGGTCCCGGAACCGCAGGAATAAGCGTATAACCGGGTTTTTATCGCCCAATATTGCTTTAGCGGGCGAGGAACGGTAAAAATCCGCGACCGGTTTCGGGGGCGAAACCCTCGGGGGCTCAGTCACAATCGCATTCAATACGTAACCAACTGGGAGAGTAGACCCATGAAGAAGACTTTTGCATTGCCGTTGGCCTTCGCCGTTGCGCTTGGCCTCGCCGCCTGCACGCCGGCCGAACAGGAAGCTGCCGAAGCGGACGCGGAAGAAACCGCTGCCGACGTCGAAGCCGCTGCCGACGAAGCGGCGTCCGACATGGAAGCGGCCGCCGACGAAATGGCGTCCGACATCGATGCCGCCGCGGACGACGCGATGGCCGAAATGGACGAAATGGCCAGCGAAATGGAAGCCGAAGTCGAGGGCGAAGACGCCCAGTAAGGCGAAACCGCATTCGATACGAAGCGAAGGCCGCGCCCGGGATCGGAGCGCGGCCTTTTCTTTTGCACGCAACGGATCTGCGGCTATAGGCCGTGCGCATGATCAAACCGGGGGGAAGATCCATGAGACGAGTGTCGATGGCGATCATGGGCGCATGCGGGGCGGCGATGATCGGCCTCTCCGCCTGTTCGGCCGCGGACGGGGACGCCGAAGGGCTGACCCGCGCCGAAGAACGCGAACTGGACGAGGCCGCGGCCGCGCTCGATGCGGCCCAGGCCGAATATGAAGCGGCGATCCAGAGCGCCGAGCCCGTTCCGGAGGAAGCCGCGCCGGACACGGAAGAATAGCGGCAGGCGCGCTAGCCCGGCCGTTCGCCCGTCAGCAGCGCCTTGTTGTCGCGGATCACTTCCCCGGCGAAATCCATGAACGCGCGTACCCGGGCCGTGCGCCGCAGATCGTTGTGCGTGAGCACCCAGATGTCGCGCCCGGGCACCGGCTTGCGCTCGGTCGCGCGGACCAGCCCGTCAGCGGCGTCACCCATCATGCAGGGCAGCATCGCGATCCCCAACCCCGCCTGCGCGGCCGCGATCTGCAGCGCCGGCGTATCGAACGTGCCCCATACAGGCACACGCGAAAATTCGGTCGTCTGCGTCCATTCAGGATAGCGGTCGTCCGTCTCGCCCCAGCCGAGCCAGCGCGCCTTTTCCGGTTCCGCGGCGAGATCGTGCGCGTCCAGATAGGCGGGCGAAGCATAGACGGTCGAGAAATAGGGGAAGAAGCGCCGGCCGACCAGCGCCTCGGGCGGATCGTTGCTCATCCGGATCGCGACATCCGCTTCCCGCCGCGCGACGTCCAGCTCGGCATAGCTGACGATGATATCGAGCTCGAGACCTGGATAGCGATCGTTGAACTCGGCGAGGCGCGGCGCGAAAATGCCGGTCGCCAGCGGCTCGACCATCGTCACCGCCAGCTTGCCCGGCAGCAGATCGTCCTGCCCCGCCATACGGCGGATGATGCCATCGACGGCATCGCCGAACTCCCGGGCGATACCTGCCAGCTCTTCGCCCGCCTGGGTCGGCGCGTAACCCTCCGGCCGGCGGTCGAACAGCCGGACCTTGAGGCAGCGTTCGAGCGCTTCGATGCGCCGGCTGACAGTCGAGTGATGGACGCCGAGTTCGCTCGCCGCCTTGCGCACCGTGCCCGCCGCCATCACCGCCCTGAAGGTCTTGATGTCTTCCCAGTCGGGATCCGCGATACGCGCCACAGATTTGCGTCCCTTCGCCTCATTGGCTAATATTCGCACCGACAAGATGCATTTTTACGTTTCGACGTTGTAAAATAACACCAGTAAGTCTCGTGCGATTGCCCGTCAATCTCGGCCCGAAAGGATGATTATGCCCCTCCCCGTCATATCCGGCACCACCGCCGCCATCATCCTCGCCCTGCAGCTCATCCTCATGATCCTCGTCGGCATGCATCGCGTACAGACCAATACGGGCGTCGGCATGGGCGACGACAAGGATCTGGAGCGCAAGGTTCGCCGTCACGGCAATCTCGCCGAGAATGCAGCGCTTTTTCTGGTCGTACTGGCGCTTGCCGAGCTGGTCGGCGGATCGGCCCAGGTCCTGACCATCGTTGCCGGTGCCTTTGTCGTGGCGCGGCTGTCGCACGCCTTCGCCTTCGGCTCGCTCACCGGCTCCCATGGCGAAGAGGGCAACAAGATTTTCGTCGCAGCCCGGGTCGTCGGCGCCTTCGGCACCTTCGCCGCGGGCCTCTTCCTCGCCGGCTATCTGCTGTACGTGATCGGAACGGCTTAAACTTTAGCCAGAGCGATCGGACGGCAGGAGCTTACATCAGCATATCCCGGTCGATCCTGTCGCTATCGGCCGGCAGGCTGAACAGCATGCCGTCGCGCGCAAGGACGATGTCGCCCGAATAGCGATCGCCGGTCCCGGCCAGGAAAGCCGCCTCGACGAACCGGTTGGGAACGGCGGGGACGATATGGGTCAGCACGAGCATGCCCGCCTCGCCTTGCGCGGCAATCGCCTCGGCTTCGACCGGGGTCGTGTGATAGTTGAGAATATCTTCGAGTATCTGCGCGAGCCTCCCATCGCCCGAGGCCGCGACGGCCCGCTCCATCGTCCGGACCATCCCGGCGTTGAGCGCCTCATGGACCATCAGATCGCATCCGCCGCACGCCGCGGCGACGGTCTCTTCGCGCGCGGTATCGCCGCTGATGACGACCGAACGCCCCGCATAGTCGAACCGATAGCCGACCGCCGGGCGCACCGGGCCGTGATCGACGCGAAACGCCTGCACGCGCAGCCCGCCTTCGTCATAGACTGTTCGCATCTCGCCGGGCTGCGGCACCGCGAACGCGCGCGGCTGGCCGCCGCTGCCCGACGGCGGCACAACCGTTTCGCCGTGATGGTCGACACGGTGCCGGCTGTCGATGGTGTAGGCGGCCGCAAGCCCGTCCAGCACTCGTGCGACGCCGGTCGGCCCGATCACCGGGAGCGGATCGGTATGACCCCCGCCCGTCCAGCGCAGGAGCAGCAGCTCTCCCAGCCCGTCGATATGATCGGAGTGAAAATGGGTGAGGAAGACGCCCTCAACATCGCCGACCGGCAGGCCCATCGGGCCGAAATTGCGCACCGCGCCCGCGCCGATATCGACGACGAAAAGCCGATCTCCGGCAATCACCGCGGTGCAGGGACCGGCGCGGCTCGGGTCGGGCAGCGGAGAGCCGGTGCCGCACATCGCGACGTGCAAACCTTCGGGTAACGCGGCGATCTCGTCCCGCTCCAGCGCGGCCGCGACGCCCCGGTCGAACATCCAGGCACCGATTTGCGCCTGAAACAGCCAAATACCGCCAGCGGCAAGGGCCGCAGCGAACAGCAGCGCTGCAAACCATTTTCCGCGCTTCGCCACCGTCGATCCCCCCGCAATCCGCAAACCAGACTATCAGAGCATGGGTGCAAGAAAAGGGTCCGCCAGCGGCCGCGCGGCCGCGACCACTTGACGACGCCGCCCTGGCGTGTGTTTCTCGGTCTTTCCATCCGGATACAGGAAGATCGTTGTGATTATCGAGCGAACCATGCGCGCCTCTCTTCTGGCGATATTGCTCTGCAGCACCGCCGCCGTCGGGGCACAGGATCCGACAATCGTACAACCCGGAGCCCCCGGCGAACCCTCCCGCACGCTGACGGCCGAGGAAGCGCGCACGCTGGCGCGCAACGACTTCGCACCGGCCGACGTGGCTTTCATGCAGAATATGATCGTCCATCACCGTCAGGCGGTCGAGATGTCCGCGCTGGTGGCGGATCGCACCAACAACGAAGCGATCGTCGCGCTGGCGGGTCGCATCGACGCATCACAGGCGGACGAAATCAGCTTCATGCGCACCTGGCTGCGCGAACGGGGCGAACCGATGGAGATGGCGGGCATGGGCCATATGCACCATGCGGGGATGGCCGGCATGGCGACGCCCGAACAGATGGCGCAGCTCGAAACCCTGCGCGGTACCGGTTTCGACCGGCTGTTCCTCGAACTGATGACCCTGCATCACCAGGGTGCGCTGACCATGGTCGAAGAGTTGCTCGAACTGCCCGGCACCGCCGCCGACCCTGTCATGCATCGGTTCACGACCGACATCGTGACGGATCAGCAGGCCGAGATCGATCGCATGAACGCGCTGCACGCCAGCCTGTCCGAGGATCCCCGTGCGGTGCTCTCGGCGGGATTGTTCGATGCCGGCGAGGCGATCAGCGGCCTGCGCCATGTCGCCTTTCTGCGCAAACCCGACGGCTTTTTCGATCCGGCGAATCCCGCTGGGTTGCGGCCGGAGATTCCCGAGGACGAGACCGAAGGCGCCGATCAGGCGGAGAATGACCAAGCGGACCCGGCCGAAGAGGAGGAACCGGAATTTGCCGAGCGCGGCAGTTTGCTGTCGTTCGTCAACACCGACATCGCCTTTTCCGGCGATCTGATGATCGTCGGCAATTATCACGGGTTCAACGCCTATCGGCTCGGCGAAGACGGTGTGCCCGAATTGCTGAGTTCGACCGTCTGCCCCGGTGGCCAGGGCGATGTGTCCATCGCCGGCAATCTCCTCCTGATGAGCGTGCAGGATACCCGCGCGCGCGTCGATTGCGGGCGCCAGGGGGTGAACACGCAGATCAGCGACGAGCGTTTTCGCGGGCTGCGTATCTTCGACATTTCCGACATCGCCAGGCCGCGTCAGGTCGGGCAGGTGCAGACCTGCCGGGGCTCGCACACCCATTCGCTGGTCGCGCAAACGGAGGAGAGCCTGATCGTCTATAATTCGGGCACGTCCTCGGTGCGCGACGAGGAAGAACTGCCCGGCTGCATCGGCGACGTACCCGGCGATGCCCGCACGGCGCTGTTCCGCATCGACGTGATCGAGATTCCGCTGGCCAATCCGGGCGCGGCGCGGATCGTCTCAAGCCCGGCCGTTTTCGCCGATCCGGAGACGGGACGCCTGGGCGGCCTGTGGCAGGGCGGCGATCATGGCGATGATACACAGGAGACGAGCCGGACCGACCAGTGCCACGACATCACGGTGTTCCCGGCGCTCAATATCGCCGCCGGAGCCTGTTCGGGTAACGGGATCATCTTCGACATTTCCGATCCCATGAACCCGCAACGGATCGACGAGGTGGTCGATGAAGGCTTTGCCTATTGGCATTCGGCCACCTTCAACAATGACGGCACCACGGTCCTCTTCACGGACGAATGGGGCGGCGGCAGCCGTCCGCGCTGCCAGGCCGCCGACCCGCGCGCATGGGGCGCCAACGCCTTTTACGCGATCGTCGACGGGGAACTGGAATATCGCGGCACCTACAAGCTGCCCGCCCCGCAGGGTGAGACCGAGAATTGCGTCGCGCATAACGGCTCGATCATTCCGGTGCCGGGCCGCGATATCTTCGTCCAGGCCTGGTATCAGGGCGGCATATCGGTGATCGATTTTACCGACCCCGCCAACCCGTTCGAGATCGCCTATTTCGACCGCGGGCCGGTCGATGCGGACCAGCTCCTGACCGGCGGCTATTGGTCGGCCTATTGGTATAACGGCCGAATCTACGCGACCGACATGGTCCGCGGCCTCGATGTGTTTGCGCTGGAGCCGAGCGAACATCTCTCGGCAGCCGAGATCGCCGCGGCGGAGGCGGCCGTCTATGAGGGCGGCCTGTTCAATCCGCAGACCCAGACGCAGGTCACCTGGCCGCAAGCCGCGATCGAGGAGGCGGAGGCGAGCCGCAGCGGGAGCTAGACCTATAGGGAAGAACGCGCGCGCCCGGCTTAAGGGCAGCCGTCAGCCTGTCTTGGCTTGGTCCTGGAGCGAGCGTTCTCCGGCAGCCGCCTTGGCGAACCTTTCGGCAAATTCGCGTACCTTCACCGGCAGAAATTCCGATGCAGGCCAAAGGACATGGCAAGGATAGGCGACGCATTCCCAGTCGGGCAGCACGGCGACCATTTTACCGCTTTCGATATCTTCGTCGAAAGCCCATAGCGGGCCGTAATGAAGACCCGCGCCGCCGAGGACCAGTTGGCGGATCGCCGAAACGCTATTTGCGGCTGTGCGGCCTGTCACCTCGGCATCGACGCGTGTACGTCCCTTGGAGAAACTGATGGAAGCGCGTCGTTGCCCGCCAAGATAAAAGACGAAGGGGTGCGCTGACAGATCCCCAGGGGACCGCGGCACCGGATATTCACGGGCATAGTCTGCCGATGCGACGACGACGCGCGGCACTATTCCGATCTTTTTGGCGATGAGACTTGAATCGGAGAGTCGCCCGATGCGGACAACGGCATCAAGGCCGGCTTCCGTCAGGTCATCGAACCCGCTGCCAAGCACCAGCTCCACGTCAAGGCCCGGCGCATCACGCATGAATTGCGCAACGACCGGCGCGACGAAGCGCGCACCAAAATCGACCGGAGCACCGATGCGCAATCGTCCGCGCGGCTCGTCCACCAAACCCGCGACTTCGGCCTCCAGTGCGGCGCGTTCGTCGAGCAGGCGGCGAACGCCCTCATAGTAGCGAACGCCCGCTTCGGTCGGCTCGCTGCGCTTGGTCGAACGACGGAGCAGCTTGACCTGCAAGCGATCTTCGAGCGCCGAGATCTTTCTGCTCACCGAGGATGGGTCGACTCCCAACTCCAGTGCGACAGCGCGCAGACTTCCCGCTTCCACGACACGCGTGAACATCTGGTCGATCTGATCAACTTCATGCATAAAATGCAATTAGCATATGCAGAATTTGTGTCTACTGCCACTCTATCGGGCATGCCATCTCCTTCTCGTCGCCAGCATGACTGGCCCATGAGGAAAGGAGATTGACCATGACGACCAAGACGAAAATCGCACTCATCACCGGAGCGAGCCGCGGGCTCGGCCGGGCCATGACCCTGGCCCTGGCAGGGCGCGGATGGACCGTGATCGGAACCTATCGCAGCGCGTCCGCAGAAGCGGAAGCAGTCGCGGCAGAGGCCGGCGCGGCGGGCGGGCATGCGATCATGCTGCCTTATGATGCGGAGGAAACGGATCCCGGCGCCTTCATCGAGACGGTAAGGGGCGTTTTGAGCGACCTCGGAAGCGTGCGCATCGATGCGTTGGTCAACAATGCAGGCGCGGCCCATCATGCGCCGCTCGCCGAAACCGAGATGGATGCGCTCGATGCGATGTACCGGCTGCATGTGCGCGCGCCGCTCGCCCTGACGCAGGCGGCGATCGGCATGATGGACGAAGACAGCCGCGTGCTGTTCGTCTCCTCCGGGCTCGCGCGGTTCGCGCTTCCCGGATACGGGGCCTACGCAGCCATGAAAGGCGCCGTCGAAGTGCTCGGGCGCTATGCCGCCAACGAATTGGGCGAACGTGGCATTCGGGTCAACACTATCGCGCCCGGCGCGATCGAGACCGATTTCGGAGGCGGCGCAGTGCGCGACAACGCTGAGGTCAACGCGATCGTGTCGTCCATGACGGCGCTCGGTCGCCCGGGCTTGCCGGAGGAAATCGGCGATGCTGTCGCGGCGATCCTGTCGCAAGACCTGCGCTGGATGTCCGGCGAGCGGATCGAAATCTCGGGCGGGCAGGGTCTCTGAGGACCGGGGGTAAATGTATCGCTCGAGGATTATCCGACTCGCAAAAAAGCCCCGGCGGATCGCTCCGCCGGGGCCTTGTTTTTGCGTTGGTAGCGCCTGGGCCCTTTGCCGGGCTCAGGACAGGCTCTAGAAGCCCATGCCACCGCCCATGCCGCCCATATCGGGCATCGCGGGCGCAGCCGCATTCTTGTCTTCCGGAAGCTCGGCCACCGTCGCTTCGGTGGTGATGAGCAGACCGGCGACAGACGCAGCGTCCTGCAGCGCGGCACGCACGACCTTGGTCGGGTCGATCACGCCGGCCTTGACCAGATCTTCGTACGTATCGGTCTGGGCGTTGAAGCCGAGCTTCGTGTCGTTGCCGTCGAGCAGCTTGCCCGAAACGACCGCACCGTCATGGCCAGCGTTCTCGGCAATCTGCCGCACCGGTGCGTAAAGCGCCTTGCGGACGATATCGACACCGCGGGTCTGGTCGGCATTCTCGCCTTCGAGACCCTTGAGCGCCTTGGTGGCGTAGAGAAGCGCAGTTCCGCCGCCCGGCACAATGCCTTCTTCGACAGCAGCGCGGGTTGCGTGGAGCGCATCATCGACACGATCCTTCTTCTCTTTCACTTCGACTTCGGTCGCACCGCCAACCTTGATGACAGCCACGCCGCCGGCGAGCTTCGCAAGACGCTCCTGCAGCTTCTCGCGGTCATAGTCGCTGGTCGTGGTTTCGATCTGCTGACGGATCGCTTCGACGCGACCGGCAATCGCCTTCTTCTGGCCAGCGCCATCGACAATGGTCGTGTTGTCCTTGTCGATGGTGACGCGCTTGGCTTCGCCGAGCATGCCGAGCGTAACCGATTCCAGCTTGATGCCGAGATCTTCGGAGATCATCTCGCCCTTGGTCAGGATCGCAATGTCTTCGAGCATCGCCTTGCGACGATCGCCGAAGCCCGGCGCCTTAACGGCGGCAACCTTGAGGCCGCCGCGCAGCTTGTTGACGACCAGCGTCGCCAGCGCTTCGCCTTCGATGTCCTCGGCAATGATGAGGAGCGGACGACCCGACTGCACCACAGCTTCGAGGATCGGCAGCATGTCCTGCAGGTTCGAAAGCTTCTTCTCGTGGATCAGGATGTACGGGTTTTCCAGCTCGACATTCATCTTTTCAGGGTTGGTGACGAAGTACGGGCTGAGGTAACCGCGATCGAACTGCATGCCTTCAACGACATCGAGCTCGAATTCGAGACCCTTGGCCTCTTCCACGGTAATCACGCCTTCCTTGCCGACACGATCCATGGCTTCGGCAATCTTCTCGCCGACTTCCTTGTCACCATTGGCGGAAATCACGCCGACCTGGGCAACTTCGTCGGAGCTTTTCACGTTCTTGGAACGCTTCTGGATGTCCTCAACGACCTTGCCGACGGCGAGATCGATGCCGCGCTTCAGGTCCATCGGGTTCATGCCAGCTGCAACCGATTTCATGCCTTCGCGCACGATCGCCTGAGCGAGAACCGTTGCGGTTGTCGTGCCGTCGCCGGCAATGTCATTGGTCTTGGAAGCCACTTCCTTGACCATCTGCGCACCCATATTCTCGAACTTGTCCTTCAGTTCGATGTCCTTGGCGACGGTAACGCCGTCCTTGGTGATGCGCGGGGCGCCGAAGCTCTTGTCGAGCACGACATTGCGGCCTTTCGGGCCGAGCGTGACTTTGACTGCATCGGCGAGAATGTCGACGCCGCTCATGATGCGCTCGCGCGCGTCGCGGCCGAATTTTACGTCTTTACCTGCCATGATAGCTTACCTCTGTTTTTTTCGTGTGCGTGAAAGAAAAAGAGCGAGATCCTCAGGCGACAACGCCGAGAATATCGCTTTCCTTCATGATAATCAGATCTTCGCCGTCGAGCTTGACCTCAGTACCCGACCATTTGCCAAACAAGATGCGATCACCTTTCTTTACGTCGAGCGGCGTGACCTTGCCGTCATCGGCCTTCAGGCCTGCACCGGCAGCGACCACTTCGCCTTCCTGCGGCTTTTCCTGAGCGCTATCCGGAATGATGATACCACCGGCCGTCTTGGTGTCGGCCTCTACGCGGCGTACGAGCACGCGATCGTGCAGCGGACGAAATCCCATTGTAATTCCTTTCCTCAATTCCCAAATCCAAGGTGATCGGAACGGCCTTTCCATCGCGGAACGCCCGGCCAATCGCCAATCGTGCGAAAACAGTTTTTAGCACTCTCAACAGGTGAGTGCTAACAGAGGCTCATCTAGGCCTCTGGCCGCGCGTTTCAAGGAAAAATTCGCGGATTCGGCAAAATTTCCGCCGGTCCGGTGTAACCGCCCCGCGAATAGCTGCGAACCGGCAGGTGAATAACCGGGTCCCGATAGGATGAAATGCCAGTTTTCCCCTCGAATCGCATCACTCCCAACCGCTTGCACGTTGCCCCCGAGCGAGCAGCCGGGAACCGTGCGCGCAAACGATGCCTCCCTGCGCGCGCGGGCGATCGAGGGCCGGGGAGCTATCCGGCGGCCGCCTTGCACGGGTCGCACACTGCCGGATGGCTCCCCACCCCTTTTCGCTCTGGCCCTTTTCGGCGGCGCCGGCGATTCCGGGCTACACAGCGCGGATTTGCGTGCTAAACCAGTGACGTGGTTGCCGACGACGAGACCTTGGCGCGCCTCATGGCGCTCGCCCAGAAGGGGGACAAAAAGGCCTATCGCACGTTGCTCGGCGAGTGCGAGACCTGGCTCAAACGCTATTATGCCCGCAAGATCGGGCCGCATGTACTGGACGATCTCGTGCAGGACACGCTGATCTCCCTCCACCGCAAGCGCGCGTCCTGGGATCCGGCCCGGGCCTTCCTGCCCTGGCTGGCCGCGATCGCGCGCTATCGCTGGATCGACCATCTGCGCAAAGCCTATCGCGCGAAGGAAGTCGAGCTGAACGAAGAGCTGACCGCCGATCCCTCCGACCCGGCCGTCGAGGCCAAGATCGGGCTCGAACGGCTGTTGGGCGTGATCCCGGAGAAACAGGCGCTCGCGATCAAACTCGTCAAGATAGAGGGGCTGAGCATCGCCGAAGCCTCGCAGAAAACCGGCCAGTCGGAATCGCTGGTCAAAGTCAATATTCACCGCGGCATGAAACGCATGGCCGCGGCGATCGAGGAAGAATGAGCAATAATGTCGAAGGGTTTTGATCTCGATAGCCTCGCCGAAGAGCTGGAGCCGGTAAAGCCGCTCAAGTCCGGCGGCGTCATCGGCGGCGTGGTCCTGCTGACCGCCGTAAGCGCCGTATTCGTCGTCTCGACGCTCGGTTTCCGCGACCGTTTTCTGGACGCGACGGCGACCGATCCGATGTTCCTGATCCGCACCGGCCTCCTGGTCGTATTGGGCGCGGCCAGCTTGACGGCGGCGACGAGCATGGCCCGGCCCGCGGTCGGCACCAGCCGGTCGGGCTGGCGCTGGGCGGCGCTCGCTGCGCTGACCGTCCCGATCGCGGCCGCGGTCGCGGCGCTCGTCGGCCAGACGCCGATCGCCGAGCGGCTGCATCCGGTGAACGGCGTCGAATGCCTGACCTATTCGATCGGCATCGGCCTCGTGCTCGGAGCCGTGCTGACCTGGTGGCTCAAGCGCGGCGCACCGACCTCCCCCGAACGCGCGGGGACCGTCACGGGTCTTGCCGCGGGCAGCCTCGGCGCGCTCGCCTATTCGATGCACTGCCCGCACAACGATATCGTCTATATCGGCCTGTGGTACACGCTCGCCATCGCCGCGACGACCGTCGCCGGCCGCCTCGTCATTCCCCGTCTCGTGCGCTGGTAACGCTGCTGCGCCTGCAGATGCGCGCATACTGTCCGTAGATACGCATTTGTTTCTGGCCGCGCGCCCACCTAAATAGCGTCTATCTGACGATCGAGGAGCTTGTGATGCGGCTGTTGCGCGGTGCCTGGAAGGTTTTGGTGGGGATCAAGGACGCGCTCGTCCTGCTCCTGCTGCTCTTGTTCTTCGGCCTTCTCTATGCCGTGCTCACATCCAGCCCCAACCCGGCGGTGCCCGGCGAGGGCGCGCTCCATCTCGATCTCGATGGCGTGATCGTCGAGCAGCCCGAAAACATCAATCCGTTCGATGCGCTGACCGGCGCCGAAACCGTCACCCAGCACCGGCTCCGCGATATCGTGCAGGCGCTCGAAACCGCCGCGACCGACGACCGCGTGACGGCCGTCGCGCTCGATCTCGACGGCTTTCTCGGCGGCGGCCAGACCTCGATCGCCCGGGTTGCAGACGCGATCCAGACCGTCCGCGACGCCGACAAGCCGGTGATCGCCTATGCGACCGGCTATGGCGACGACGCCTATGCGCTGGCCGCGCATGCGAGCGAAATCTGGGTCCATCCGATGGGCGGCGCGCTGGTCCTGGGACCGGGCGGCACCCGCCTTTACTATGGCGATATGCTCGAACGCTTCGGCGTGAATGTGAACGTGTTCCGCGTCGGCGAGTATAAATCCGCGGTCGAACCCTTCAGCGAATCCGAGCAATCGCCCGAAGCGCGCGAGGCCAATCAGGCGCTTGCCGACGCCCTGTTCGAAGCGTGGCGCGAGGATGTCGCGCGCGCCCGGCCAGGCGCGGATCTCGACGCGATCATCGCAACGCCGGCCGATCTGGTCGAAGCCGCGAACAACGACCTCGCGACCGCCGCACGCGAAGCCGGTATGGTCGACGAAATCGGCACGCGCGTCGATTGGCAGGCCCGCGTGGCGGAAGTGTCCGGCGAAGACGCGGATACGGGCTTCCAGGCCATCCGCCTCGCCAGCTGGATCGCGGCCAATCCGCGCACCGGCGGCGGCACCAATATCGGCGTGGTGACCGTCGCCGGCACGATCGTCGACGGCGAAGCGCCCCCGGGCACAGCCGGCGGTGAGACCATCGCCGAACTGCTGCGCGAAGCGTCGCAAAACCACGATTTCTCGGCGCTCGTCGTGCGCGTCGATTCCCCGGGCGGTTCGGCGCTTGCATCGGAGCGGATGCGGCGGGCCATCCTCGATTTCTCCGAGGCCGAGGGCGATATCCCGGTCGTCGTCTCCATGGGCGATCTCGCCGCATCGGGCGGTTACTGGGTCGCGATGGCCGGCGATCACATCATGGCCGAGCCGGGCACGATCACCGGTTCGATCGGCGTGTTCGGTATCATCCCGACCTTCGAAGGCACGCTCGACCAGCTCGATATCGGCGCGGACGGCGTGACGACGACGCCGCTGTCCGGCGAGCCCGATCTGTTCGGCGGCCTCTCGCCCGAAGCCGCGCGGCTCTTTCAGTCGGGCACCGAAGACATTTACCGCCGCTTCCTGAGCCTCGTCAGCGAAAACCGGTCGATGCCGGTCGAGCGCGTCGCCGAAATCGCCGAGGGCCGCGTCTGGGCCGGCGGCACGGCGCGCCAGCTCGGCCTGGTCGACGCGTTCGGCACGATGGACGAGGCGATTGCCGAAGCCGCAAGCCGCGCCGAAGTCGAGGCCGACGATGTCCGCATCCTGTGGATCGAACAGCCGCCCGACCCGTTCGCCGAATTCATCCGTAACTGGACGCGCGAGGATGACGATGCCGAACAGGCCAACGCCCCGCGCGACATCTGGACGATGCTCGCCCCCGATCCACGCGCGATCATCGCGACGGTAACGGCCGAGATGCAGCTCCTGCTGAACGGCCCGGCGATGCAGCTCCGGTGCCTCGAATGCCCGGTGGAGGTCCTGCCGGGGCGGGCGAGCGGCGCGGAAGATGCCGGCTTGCGCGCGCTGGTGATGGAGTGGCTGCGGGGTTAGCCACGACCAATACATCGCCCGCCTTTTCTCGCGGCCCGATGCGGATACGATTTCAACGCTAGTTTCAACGCTGGTTCACACGATCCTCGTCCATGAGCGGCTTTCACCCTCATCGACAGAGAACACGGGCGCCGGGAGTTCCGGCACCCCGATCAGGATCGGACAATGGCAACCAATATCAAGGCGCCCGGCATCGGCGCATCGCAGGCATCGGACACTTCCGGCAATCAATGGTCGTCGAGGCTGACTTTCATCCTCGCCGCGGTCGGTTCGGCGGTCGGCCTCGGCAATGTCTGGAAGTTCCCCTACATCGTCGGCGAGAATGGCGGCGGGGCGTTCGTCCTCGTCTATCTTCTGTGCATCGCGCTTATCGGCGTGCCGGTGCTGACCGCCGAGATCCTCGCCGGGCGGCGGGGCGGCGCGAGCCCGATCCGCAGCTTCGGGATCATGGCGGAGCGCGACGGCCATTCGCCCAACTGGCAGGTGATCGGCTGGCTGGGCGGCCTGTGCGCCTTCCTCATCCTCTCCTTCTATAGCGTGGTCGCCGGCTGGGCGCTCGCCTATCTCGGCTATGCGGTCGGCGGCGATCTGTCCGCGGCCGGTGGCGCCGACGACGTCGGGGCGGCGATGGGCACGCTGTTCGAAACGCTGCTGGCCAGTCCGGCGGCGCTTGTCGGCGGCCATACCGTCGTGATGGCGATCACGATCCTTATCGTGGCGTCTGGCGTACGCGGCGGCCTGGAAAAGGCGATCCGCTGGATGGTGCCCGGCATATTCGCCATTCTGGCCGGCCTCGTCATCTATGCGGCGATGGCTAGCGGCGAGTTCGGCCGCGCCGCGCATTTCATGTTCGCGCCCGACTTTTCGGCCCTGAGCTGGGACGCAGTGCTCGTCGCACTCGGCCATGCCTTCTTCACGCTGAGCATCGGCATGACCGCCATGATGGCCTATGGCGCGCATCTGCAGAAGGACGCGCCGCTCGGCTCGTCGGCGGTCGCGATCGCCGGTCTCGACACCTTGGTCGCGCTGATGGCCGGGCTCGCCATATTCCCGATCGTGTTCGCCGCCGGGCTGGAACCGGCCGCCGGACCCGGGCTGGTCTTCGTGACACTGCCGATCGCCTTTGCGGATATTCCGGGCGGCATGATCGTCGCGACCCTCTTCTTCCTGTTCCTCGCCGTGGCGGCACTGTCCTCGACCATCTCGGTGCTCGAGCCGGTCGTCGAATATATCGAGGAGCGGACTCCGCTGACGCGCAAGGGCGCGGCCGTCGCATCGGGCGGCGCGATTTGGCTACTCGGCATCGGCTGCGCGCTCTCCTTCAACATCGCTGGCGATATGCGCTTGTGGGACCGCAATCTGTTCGACCTGCTGGACTTTACGACGTCCGCGATATTGCTGCCGCTGGGCGGCCTGCTGATCGCGCTCTATGTCGGTTATGTGCTGCCGGAGCGCGCGGTTCAGGCGGAACTGGCCGGGATCGGGCCGCGCGGATATGCGGTGCTGCGTGGGCTGCTGCGTTATGTCGCGCCGCTCGGGATCGCGACGGTGTTCGTATACGGCCTGGTCTGACGGATGATGGTGCGGGCCGGCGAGCGGACGAGGCTCCGCCCCGGCCCGCTAGCCGCCCCGATACACGGGCAGCGACAGGCCTTTCCAGATCGCCAGCGCCCTGAGCGCAAAGCCTGCCAATGCCGACACCCCCGCCGCGACAGGCAGCATTACGCCCGCCGCGCTCAGCCCGACGAACAGCGCGGCGGCCAGCGCGGCCGCCGTCACATACAGCTCTGGCCGCAATATGATCGATGGCTCGCCCGCGAGCACGTCGCGGATGATGCCGCCGAGACAGGCGGTGAAGATGCCCATCATTACCGCCGCGACCGGCGGGACGCCGAAGCTCAACGCCTTCGCCGCGCCGAACACGGCATAGGCGGCCATGCCGATCGCATCGAGCCAGTCCAGCGCCCTGCCGCGCCACAGTCTCTCGGGCGTGATCCAGATGACGAGCGCGATGACGAGGCAGGCGGTGAGCGGGCGCGTATCCTCTATCCAAAAGACGGGCGCGCCGATCAGCAGATCCCGCACCGTGCCGCCGCCGACACCGGTAGCCAGCGCAAAAAAGGCGAAGGTCACGAGCGTCTGTTTCGCCCGCGCCGCGGCCACCGCGCCGGTCGCCGCGAACAGGCCGATACCCGCGAGATCGAGCGTCGAAAGCACGGGACCGATGGGAAAATCGATGGGTGTCATGCGTGCGGCCTTAGCCGCTTGTGCGTCCGCCGTCATCGCCGATCGGCACGGACGATAATGCAGGTCAGTCCTGCTGGCTGGTCAGATGATCGAAGAGCGCGCGATAATGATGCGCCATCCGCAGGTCCGGATCGATAATCTCCAATATTTCCAGGCCATGCCGGAACGCATTGCCACCGGACATGAACAGGACGAGCCCGTCCCCGGTTTCCGGCGCAAAATAGACCTGCGCATGTTCGCCGAAATCATTGCCGCCATGGTTGAGGACCATGCGACCGGGCTCGCCGAACAGCGTCCAGCCGAGCCCGTAACCGAGCGGATCGGGGCATTCGGCTTCCGGCATCAGGCAATCATAACCGAGTTCCGGATCGCCGGACGCGGAATGCAGCCGCCTGCGTTCCGCCGTCAGATCGGGACCGACGTTATCGCCCGCGATCAACCGGGTGAGGAAATGGGCGTAGGCGGGCACGGTGGAGAATAGATTGTCGGCCGCGCTCCATTCGCCGGGCTCGATCATCGCGCCGCTCGCCTGCCGGGTAAAGGGCGGATAGCTCTGCCCTTCGCCGTCGCGCGGCGCGATCGTCCGCCCTTCCATCCAGGGGCGGCGCGCGACATCCATCCCCTCGATGCCGAGCGGCGTGAACAGTACCTCGCGGACAAGATCCGGATAGCGCGTATCGAAACGCCGTTCGAGATAGAGCGCGAGGATACGTATGCCGGCGCCCGAATAGGTTATGGTGCCCGCGCCCGGATCGCTGACAAAGGCGAGACGGCCATCGTCATAGAGATAGGGCCAGTTGAGCAGCCCGGTCTGATGCGACAGGATGATGCGCGGAGTCAGCTCGTCATAGCGCGGGTCGTCGGCAAGATCGGGATGGCGAAAATGATCCGCGATCGGATCGTCGAGCGACATGCGGCCCTGCTCCACCAGCCGCAGCACGGTTTCGGCGATCATCGTTTTGGCCACCGATGCCGTGTTGAACACCGTTTCTTCGCTCACCGGGACGCCCGGCGCCTGTTCGCCATAATATCCGGTCCAGACGACCGCTCCGTCCTCGATGACCGCAAGGCCGAGCCCGGCGACATTGGGCCGCGCGACGATCGCTTCGATTGCCGGCGCGAGCGCCGCAGGAGGTTCGTACGGCGCAGGGTTCGCCGCCGACGGTTG